>CAWFYQ010000001.1:0-278779 GCA_963820005.1 uncultured Alphaproteobacteria bacterium
GCAGGTCCGCAGAATATCGAGTTTGGTTATTCGGCTTGTTTGTTGCGTTTCAGCGTGTCGGAAGGGAGTTCGCCGAAGCTGGAGTAATAGTCTTTCGCGAAATGACCGAGATTGTTGAACCCGCAGTCGATGGCGACCGAGGTTACCGATACCCCTGGCCCCCCCATGAGGAGCATCTGCTTTGCATGTTGCAATCGAACCTGTTTCACGAACCCCATCGGCGATCGGCAAGATATTTCTGAAGGACGCGAAGAGACTGCGTGCGCTCGTCCCGGTGATCAGCGCCAAAGCCTCGATCGTTATCGGTTGGTCCCAGTTGGTCTCGATATATTCTGCCGCGCGGCGTACTTGCCACGGCGCGACCGCAGGCTGTTCGCCATCGAGCAGACCGCTATAGTTGCTGAGATTGGCACATAAATAACTAACAATCAGGGCCTGCTCGAACTCGGCGATTAGCAATCGCGGCGACTTCCCATCGCGGTCGAGTTCGGAGATCACGAAGCTGAGGAACCGATACTGAGCAGCCAGCTTTGGCCGATCATATTCACCACGCAGCTTCAGAGGAGTAGCGACCGGGCCGCCGAGAAGCGCTGAAGCCTTTTTGACAAGGCTTCCGGCTTGATCCTTATGAACACATGCTCGACGCCCGCATCTATCTGAGATCCCGGTTGATCCTGGCCGCCAGTTCCGCCACGTGGTTTGACACGTCGAACCTGCGGCCTTCGACGACCACTTCGCCACGGCCGCGGATCCCAAACCCCTGGGCATAGAAGTCGGTGTTTGACATCGTCGCGTGAATTGGTGCGCCATATCGAGCATAGCCCAGGCCGACATTTTGAAGCTGATGGTGGTTCAGCCACGCGCTAAAGCCGCCCTTGCCACCCGGCGATCCAGTCGGCTCACCGCATAGAGAGGAGCAACACGCTCGCGCAATTCGTCGGGATCACGCGTGCGAAGGACGGCAAACCTCGCCAAAGGCTCCTTGGTCATCGCGCGACTAGTCCTTCGCTGCTCGGCAGCGTTCGATTATCAGGGCAGTCTATATTGGTCTATGTATTTGTTCTGGCGGTATCGGCGGAACATGTTCGGAATTTGAGTAGCAACTGGAATACCTTCTCGACTATTTCGGAGGGTTGCGTCGCGTCGTAAACCATGCGTGCCAAGCGGATTATGGCGTCGGCGACGGGGGCGGTGCCGTTAAGTAGGTACCAACCGCGGCTAATTTTGTGGTCCTGTTGTGCGGAAAATCCTCATGCCGAAGCATCTGCTTGCGCTGACATTCGGTCTTTGCGTCAGCACCGCGCTGTCGCCCGTGGCTGGCGCTCAGGAGACTACCGGCGTCCCCGGAGCGCCTAACGCGACCACCACCATCGACGGCAACTACATACCGCCGGCCCAGCAATTCGGCGGAGAGATCGGCCTCGAAGCCAAAAACCCCAAACCTTTCTGGCCGCCTACCGTCGTGCCACCCAAAGGCGCGCCGAACATCCTGCTCATTATGACCGACGATGCTGTCAACGGTGTTTCGGGGACCTTCGGTGGTATCATCCCGACGCCCGCGCTCGACCGAGTCGCGAGCATGGGATTGCGTTACACTCAGTTCCACTCGACGGCGCTATGCTCGCCCACGCGAGCAGCGCTCATCACCGGCCGCAATCACCATTCGGTAGGGTTCGGCGTCATCACCGAGCAGTCTACTGGCTACCCCGGTTACGATTCGGTGATCGGTCTCAATAATGGCACTATCGGTGAGATCCTCAAGGAAAACGGCTTCGCCACCTCGTGGTTTGGCAAGAACCACAACACACCGAGCTTTCAATACAGCGTGGCCGGCCCGTTCGACCAATGGCCGCAAGGCATGGGCTTTGAATATTTCTACGGCTTTAATGGCGGCGAGACCGACCAATGGACACCATACCTCTTCCGCAACACCACTCAAATTTTTCCCTGGGTCGGGAAGTCAAATTGGAATTTGACAACGGCAATGGCGGATGACGCCATCGGCTACATGCAACAGCTTAATGCTGCCGCTCCCGACAAACCCTCTTCGTCTATTATGTGCCCGGCGGGACCCACGCGCCGCACCAGCCGACCCAGGAGTGGATCGACAAGTTCGACGGGAAGTTCGACATGGGCTGGAACGCCATGCGCGAGCAAATCTTCGCCAACCAGAAGCGTCTCGGAGTCATCCCGGCGAACACAGTGCTGACCCCGTGGCCAGATGACCTGCCGAAATGGGACACGCTGTCCGCCCATGAAAAGAAGCTGTTCGCGCGCCAGGCCCAGGTTTACGCCGCCTATGTCGCCTATACCGACCATGAGATCGGCCGGGTGATCCAGGCGGTGGAAGACATGGGCAAGCTAGACAACACGCTGATCATCTATATCGAAGGCGACAACGGCACAAGCGCCGAAGGCTCAACGCTCGGAACGCCGTTCGATATGGCCGCGATCCAGGGAATTGACGTTCCCGTGGCGGAGCAGCTGAAGTTCTACGATGTCTGGGGCTCGCCAGCGACCACTCCCCATATGTCGGTGGCCTGGTCCTGGGCATTCGACACGCCGTTCAAATGGACCAAGCAGATCGCCTCGCATTTCGGCGGCACCCGCCAAGGCATGGCCATTGCGTGGCCTAATCGCATCAAGGATGCTGGCGGCATTCGCTCCAGTTTCACCACATGATTGACATCGTGCCGACCATTCTCGAAGCCACAGGCATTCCGGCGCCGGTGATGGTCAACGGCATTGCGCAGAAGCCGATCGAAGGGGTGAGCATGGCTTACACTTTCGACAAGGCAAATGCCGATGCGCCATCCAAACGCGTCACGCAATATTTCGAGATGTTCGGCAATCGCGGCATCTATCACGACGGATGGTACGCTTGCACCACTCCGCCGCAGCCGCCGTGGCTGATGGGACTTGCCAAGATGCCCGACGTGGTGAACGGCTACCAATGGGAGCTGTATAACCTCAAGGACGATTATTCGCAGGACAACGATCTTGCCGCCAAAATGCCCGACAAGCTCAAGGAATTGCAGGAGCTTTTTCTTGTCGAGGCATCGAAATACGATGTGTTTCCGCTCGACAACGACATTCTTGGGCGTCTTCTCACGCCCCGGCCGAGCGCGACTGTGGGGCGCACTCTCTTCACCTATTCGGGTGAGATGTCCGGCCTCGATCCCGCCAATGCTCCTAGCGTGCTGGAGAAATCCTTCACGATCACCGCGCAGGTGGAAATCCCTGAGGGCGGCGGGGAGGGAATGATCGTCACCGAGGGCGGTCGCTTCGGCGGTTATGGCTTCTACCTGCTCAAGGGCAAGCCGGTCTTTCTCTACAACCTCCTCGCGCTGGAGCGGTTTCGCTGGGAAGGCCCGGAGGTACTTGCGCCGGGAAAGCACACCATCGTGTTCGACTTTAAATACGACGGACCTGGCTTCGGCAAAGGTGGTACGGGTATCTTGAAGGTGGACGACAAGGAAGTCGCCAATCAGAAGATCCCCCACACAATTCCGTTCCTGGTGACCATCGACGAAACCTTCGATGTCGGCATTGACACGCGAACCGGTGTTGAGGATAGGGACTACCAGGTGCCCTTCGGGTTTACAGGCAAGGTGGAAAAGCTGTCGGTCCAGCTAAACTGAAGTAAGTGGTTGACCGGGCTAAGTTGATAGCGCGCTTGAGGTCAGCTTCTGCGGGCTGAGCAGTTGTTGCTCCCGGGCCGGCTTTTGCTGCGCTTATTTGCAATGGGGATGAGGAATGCGCGCGGCCAGATATGTGAAGAGATTTGCGGCGGGGACATTGTTCATATTTCTCTGCCTCGGTGGAAATCGTGCCGTAGCTCTTTACGACGTTGAAGCTGGCGAGATTCCCGGGGCGCCGGGGACGATCATTCGGGTGTGGACGCTGGAGAGTGGCGGCCCTGCCAATAGTGAAGCTTTCCGTTTTCTCTACCGCTCCACCGGGTTGAAGGGCGAACCGATCCCGGTCTCAGGCGCGATTTTCATCCCGTCCGGCCCTGCGCCGGCCGGCGGTCGCAACATCATCGCTTGGGCGCACCCAACCTCAGGCGTGGGGCCGGATTGCGCGCCATCGCTGTATCCTGACAGAGCAGGCTTGATTTGGAACCTGAACGACATGCTGAGCCTCGGCTACATCGTGGTTGCCACCGACTATCCCGGGCTGGGCACTGTCGGCGTCCATCCCTATCTGATCGGCGAGAGCGCAGGCCGGGCGGTGTTGGACTCTGTACGCGCCGCGCGACATCTCTCCAACAACACCGCTTCCAACCGCTTCGCCGTATGGGGTCACAGCGAAGGGGGCCACGCCGCCCTCTTTACCGGCGAGCTTGCCGCCCGCTATGCGCCTGACCTCACGCTGGTCGGAGTCGCGGCGGCAGCGCCTGCGACCTACCTCGTCGACCTGTTCGCAGACGACGCGGCAACCGAGCAGGATTTGATCGCGATGGCGTTGCTCTCATGGACAAGGCTGGAGAACGTCTCGCCCGAAACCATTGTCGAGCCGGACGTGATGCCGGCCTTCAAGGAGACCGCCCTAAGTTGCCTTACGTCGATAGCGCAGTTCGAGGCCCTCGAGACGAACGAGAAGCCCTTGCAGAAGGAGCGGTTCCTGAAGATCGATCCGTCCAAGACGGAGCCCTGGAAAGGGATCATGGTGCGCAACTCGCCAGGTCAGGCGCCGGCCGGGGCACCGGTGTTCATTGCCCAGGGCACCGCAGATAAGACGGTGGATCCGCAGGTCACAAAGCGTTTCGCCAAGGCGCTATGCGCCCAAGGGGTGCGGGTGAGCTTTGTCGAGCTTCCCGGCGTGTCGCACATTTTCGTCGCCCGCGACGCCGCGCCCACCGCCATCAGGTGGATGAACGACCGCTTCAAAGGCGCACCAGCACCATCGTCATGCGAATAGGCATTCGGACGCACCAACAAGCCGCCCTATTCGCCGGCTGGATTTTTATAGCCTCCAGCGGTTCCTACATTCATTCGCCGGTCTGCTAGTGTTTTTCGCGAGCCTCGTCTATGCCTTCGCTCGCAGGGTGCCCGCACCTGGCGATCCATGGGACTGGCGCCACGACGCTCGAATGGACGTTGCCTTCGCCGGCGCCGTTCCCCATCTACGAAACGCTGCCGCGCATCACGTGAAGCGGGGCGGTCCCGACAGCCGATGCCGAACAGACGCGACCAATGATCTCGTCCGTGCCTTTGAGCGAAGTCGCCAGCGATGACGTCACGCGTCTGTTGGCCAGCATTACCGAGGACATCGAGCGCGATGGCTTTGCATTTCGCAGCGGTAGCGACATGCGATCAATCCTCCGGGCGAGGGGGCTCGATGCATGGGCTGCGTTCGCCTCTAGTTGGGACGATCTCGGACTGGACCTGTACATGGCGGACGGTGGCCGTTACCGCCGGAGACGCTTCGCCGCATTCGATGCTTTCAGCGGGACCGTTACGCGCAAGCCCCATCAGCCTCACTACCAGAGCCGCGACCACAATCCTCTTAATGGCGATATAGAGCGCTGGTTTGAGCCGGTGTCGGGTGCGGTTTGCGCCAACGGGTTCATGCGAGGCATTCTCGGAATCTCCACCACCATCTTCGATGCGGCGTCACCCGATGGCGAGGCGGCGAATTGGCATGTGGAGATGCACCAATTCCGGATCGAAGCCGACGGCGCGCAGCCGGGCCTGGCGACACCCGAAGGCGCCCATCGGGACGGCGTCGATTGGGTGTGCGTTCTACTGGTCGATCGCCGCAATGTGTCGAGGGGCGTCACCCAGATCTTCGACCCTGGGGGACGGTCGCTCGGCGAATTCACGCTGACCGATCCGCTCGACACGGTCTTTCTCGACGATCGGCGCGTTCTTCATGGCGTTACGCCCATCACTCCCATGGATTCCGCGTCGAAGGCGTTCCGCGACGTCCTGGTGCTCACTTTTCGGCGCCACGACCTGGCGCCGCGCCCAACGATTTAGAGTGCGTCATGATTGGTCGGGCACGAGCGGAGCAAGGAGCCGCCACGCGTGGAAATTGAGCGCGATCTGCTTACGCCAATTTTGCGATCTTCGATCGTCACCAAAAGCGGCGTCGAATATCGACACGTCTAGGATGAAGCAAACGTGAAGCTGTTGCGACCGTCACCAATCTGCGGCGCGTCTTTTCAGCCGTCGCAGCGCTCGCAGGTGCTAAAGAAATTCGCGTTGGGGCAGAAATCCGGATTCGCGCGCGGCGTGCGGATTGTCAACCAGCGGCGGCACGCCTCTTCATGGCGGCAGTAGCGACATTTGGCGCGCGCCTCGATAAAGGCCATGCCGCCATCGACGCCAAGCGCCGCGCATAAGTCCACGGCAGCAGATGGCGCATTGCGTAATGCCACGTGAAAAGCAAAATGCGCCCATGGAATCGACGTCCCTGGCAATCCTCGTCATCGACGAGAACCGGATCCGCGCCTCGATCATCGAGGCCGGCCTGCGCGAGACGGGCCACGACAGGGTCACCGTCGTGCACGACATCAATGGCGTCGCGCGCACCATCGCTGACATCAATCCCGACGTGATCGTGATCGATCTGGAGAACCCGAACCGCGACGTGCTGGAGAACATGTTCCAGCTCTCGCGCGCGGTGAAGCGGCCGGTCGCCATGTTCGTCGATCGCTCCGATCGGGCCTCGATCGAGGCGGCCGTGGAGGCCGGCGTCTCGGCCTATGTGGTCGACGGGCTGAAGCAGGAGCGGGTAAAGCCGATCCTCGAAATGGCGATCAGCCGCTTCAACGCCTTCTCCCGGCTGACGCGCGAGCTCGAAGAGGCACGCAGCGAGCTCGAGGAGCGCAAGCTGATCGAACGGGCCAAGGGCATCCTCATAACCTCGCGCGGACTGACGGAAGAGGCGGCATACGCGCTGCTTCGCAAGACGGCGATGAACCAGAACCGCAAGATCGCCGAGATCGCGCAAAGTCTAGTGACGGCCGCAGGCCTGCTCGCGCCTGGAGATGAGTCATGAGTGAGCGCCATCAGATCACCGCCGGAATCATGCCGCTGCTCGACAGCTCACTCCTGGTCGCGGCACGCGAGAAGGGCTTCGCCGAAGCGGAGGGCGTCGATCTCGTGCTCGTGCGCGAGACCTCGTGGGCCAATATCCGCGACCGGCTGGCGGTCGGGCATTTCCAGGTCGCCCATATGCTGGCGCCGATGCCGATCGCCTGCAATCTCGGGCTGACGCCGCTCGCCTCGCGCACCATCGTGCCGATGGCGCTCGGGCTCGGCGGCAATGCGGTGACCGTCGCAAATGCGCTATGGGCCGAGATGGAAGCAAACGGCGCCAGGGCGGACCTCGATCCCGGCGGCGCCGGCATGGCGCTAAAGGCAGTCGTTGCCGAACGCGCGCGAGCGGGGTGCGCGCCGCTGAGATTCGCCGTGGTCCATCCCCATTCGGGGCATAATTACGAGCTCCGCTATTGGCTCGCGTCATGCGGCATCGATCCCGACCGCGACATCGAGATCGTCATCCTGCCGCCGCCGCTGATGGCGGATGCGCTTGGCGCGGGCAATATCGATGGCTATTGCGTCGGAGAGCCGTGGAACACGGCGGCCGTGATGCTTGGCAGCGGGCGGATCGTCACCGCCAAGGCGGCCATCTGGCGGTCGAGCCCGGAGAAGGTGCTTGGCGCGCAGGCGCAATGGGCCGAGGCGAATCCGGAAGCGCTGCGTGCTCTGCTTCGCGCCGTCTATCGCGCCGCGTTCTGGTGCGCCGAGCCGACACATCGCGAGGAACTCGCGCGGCTCCTGTCAGGTCCCGACTATGTCGGCAGGCCCGCCGAGTGGATGATGCCCGCGCTCACCGGCACGATCGGCGTCGGGGCGGGCACGAGCGTCACCTTCGGCGATTTCTTCGTGCCCTTGGCCAAGGCTGCGACCTTCCCGTGGAAGAGCCACGCGCTCTGGTTCTATACGCAGATGGTGCGCTGGGGTCAGGTCAAGCACGACAAGACAAATGAGGGCATCGCGCGCGACACCTACCGCCCCGACATCTATCGCGAGGCGCTGGAGCCGCTCGGCGTCGCTCTGCCCGGCTCGAACGCCAAGGTCGAGGGCGCGCTGAAGATTGCGACGCCGGTCGGCTCGGCCGGCGCGAGCCTCACGCTCGGGCCCGACGGGTTCTTCGATGGCTCGCTGTTCGACCCCGATCATATCGACGCCTATATCGCCTCGCAGGCCCGGCGCGAACCGGCATGATCCGCAGCAGATCGCGCTTCGCCTTTGCCTGATCGCTATGCAGCGCGCGCAGCAGGTGCCGAATTTTTGACCGACAAAGCCTCGCATAGCAGGCCGCGCTCGGGGGCGTAGTCCTTGGTTTTTCTCAAGATTTTGCGCGGAAACCAACCGGCACGGTTCCTGCAACCCTCCGTTCAGGCCTAATCGGCCATCAGGCGTCCAACGCTGGGCGCCCCAGGCAAAGCTGCCAATCAGGAAAGCGCGATCCCCTCTGGGTGGGACGCGAGATCCTGGTGGGCAGCTTTTTTTGTTTTCGCACCGACGATCGGAAAGAACCGCAAGCCATGACCGAACTGCAACAAGGAGGACTGAGGCAAACGAACGCGCCTGCGCGCGCGCTGTGGATGTCGACCATCGCCTTCACCGTCTGCTTCGCGGTGTGGACCATCTTTTCCATCATCGGCATCCGCATCAAGGAAGAGCTCGGCCTAAGCGAGACGCAGTTCGGCCTGCTGGTCGGAACGCCGATCCTGACCGGCTCGCTGGTCCGCGTCGTGCTGGGCGTCTGGACCAGCCGCTACGGCGGCCGGCTCGTCTATACCGCAACCATGCTCACGGCGGCGCTCGCGACCTTCCTGCTCGCCTTCGCCAGGACTTACCCCGAGATGCTGCTCGCGGCGCTCGGCGTGGGGCTCGCCGGCGGCTCCTTCGCCGTCGGCGTCACCTATGTGTCGCGCTTCTTTCCGCAAGAGAAGCAGGGCACCGCGCTCGGCATTTTCGGCGCGGGGAATGTGGGCGCGGCGGTTACCAAGTTCCTCGCTCCCTTCGTGCTGCTCGCGTGGGGCTGGCAGTCGGTCGCCTTGATCTGGGCCGGGGTGCTCGCTGTCATGGCCGTAATATTCTGGTTCACGACCAGCGACGATCCGATCATCAGGGGACAAGTGGGACGAGGGGAAGCGCGCACCAGTCTGCTGCAGGAATTTGCGCCGCTCAAGAATATGAAAGTCTGGCGCTTCGCACTCTATTACTTTTTCGCATTCGGAGCCTTCGTCGCGCTATCGCTCTGGCTGCCACGCTATCTGATCGGCGTCTATGGCTTCGAGCTCACCACCGCCGGCATGGTCGCCGCGTCCTTCTCAATCCCCGGCAGCATCTTCCGCGCCTACGGTGGGGTGCTGTCGGACCGCATCGGCGCGCGCACGGTGCTGTACTGCACCTTTACCGTCGCCGCGGTCGCCACGTTCATCCTCTCGCTGCCGCCGACCGATTTCGTGGCGCACGGAATCGGCGGGCGGATCGGCTTTCACTTCGCCGTCGGCCCCGCAGCGTTCGTCGTCGTGATCTTCATCCTCGGCTTCTTCATGAGCCTCGGCAAAGCGGCGGTCTACAAGCAAGTGCCGAGCTACTACCCCGACAATGTCGGCGCAGTCGGCGGGCTGGTCGGCATGATCGGCGGTCTCGGCGGCTTCGTGTTGCCGATCGCCTTCGGCTTCCTCAACGATGTGACCGGGCTGTGGCAGAGCTGCTTCATGCTGCTGTTCGTGCTCGTGATCGTCTGCCTCGCCTGGATGCATTTCGCCGTGCGCCGCATGGAGCGGAACGCGGCGCGAGCGGCGCCCTCCCGCGTCGAAGCCTACGATTACGCCGCGCAATGACCGAAGAGCGGAGCAATTCCATGACCGAGAAACTTGTCATCGTCGGCAACGGCATGGCGCCGGGACGGATGCTCGAGCATTTGCTCGAAGCGGCACCCCGCCGCTACCAGGTCACCATCTTCAACGCCGAGCCGCGCGTCAATTACGACCGCATCATGCTGTCGCCGGTCCTGTCGGGGGAGAAGGGGTATGAGGAAATCATCATCCACGGCGACGGCTGGTACATCAAGAACGGCATCATCCTCTACAAGGGTCACAAGGTCGTCGGCATCGACCGCGCCGCCAAGACGCTCAAGTCCGATCGCGGCGTGGTGACGAGCTACGACAAGCTCGTCATCGCCACCGGATCGGTCCCCTTCATCCTGCCGGTTCCCGGCAACGATCTCCCGGGCGTGCTCACCTATCGCGACCTCGACGATGTCAACGCCATGCTGCTCGCGGCGCAATCGACGGCGAAGGCGGTGGTGATCGGCGGCGGTCTGCTCGGGCTGGAGGCCGCAGCCGGGCTTGCCGCGCGCGGTATGGACGTGACCGTGCTCCACCTCATGCCGACCTTGATGGAACGCCAACTCGATCCGGCCGCAGGCTACCTCCTGCAAAAGGCGGTGGAGGCGCGCGGCATCAAGGTCATCACCAAAGCCAGCACCAAGGCGATCCTTGGCGACCGAAAGGTCACTGGCGTCGAGCTCGTCGACGGCAGCATCATCAACGCGACGCTCGTGGTCATGGCCGCCGGCATCAAGCCGAATGCATGGCTCGCAAAGGACGCGGGGCTGGAGGTCAATCGCGGCATCCTGGTCGATGACGGCATGACGACCTCGGACCCCGATATTCTCGCGATCGGCGAATGCGCCGAGGTCGGCGGACATGTCTATGGACTGGTCGCACCGCTCTACGAGATGGCGCGGGCCGCTGCCGGACGCCTCGCTGGCGTCGAGAACGCAGTCTTCGTGCACAGCGACACGCCGACCAAGCTGAAAGTGACCGGCATCGACCTGTTCTCGGTCGGTGACTTCGCCGACGGCGACGATCGTCAGGAGATCGTGCTGCGTGACGCCACGGCCGGGATCTATAAGCGCCTCGTGCTCAAGGACGATCGTATCATCGGCACGGTCCTGTTCGGCGAGACGGGTGACGGGGCGTGGTTCGCCGACCTCAAGAAGCGAGCCGTCGACATCACGGAGATGCGCGACACTCTGATTTTCGGTCAAGCCTATCAGGGGGGCGCCCCCCTGGACCCTATGGCGGCCGTTGCAGCCTTGCCGGATGATGCGGAGATCTGCGGCTGCAACGGCGTATGCAAAGGCAAGATCACCGGCACGATCTCCTCGAAGTCCCTCACCTCTCTCGACGACGTTCGCGCGCATACCAAGGCGTCAGCCTCATGCGGCTCTTGCACGGGCCTGGTCGAGCAGCTGCTCAAGCTCGCTCTCGGCAACTCCTATAATCCGGCTGCAGTGCAGCCAATCTGCGCCTGCACCACGCTCGGTCATGACGATGTGCGCCGGCTGATCAAGGCCAAGGGCCTCCGCACGATCCCCGCCGCGATGCAGGAGCTCGAATGGAAAAGCTCGTGCGGCTGCGCCAAATGCCGGCCCGCGCTCAACTACTATCTCGTCTGCGAATGGCCCGGCGACTATGCCGACGATTACCAGTCGCGCTTCGTCAATGAGCGTGTCCACGCCAACATCCAGAAGGACGGCACCTATTCGGTCGTGCCGCGCATGTGGGGCGGGGTGACGAGCGCGGCCGAGCTCCGCGCCATCGCCGACGTGGTCGACAAGTTCTTGATCCCGACGGTCAAGGTCACCGGCGGCCAGCGTATCGACATGCTTGGCGTGCGCAAGGAGGACCTGCCGGCGGTGTGGGCCGATCTCGGCAAGGCCGGCTTCGTATCCGGCCACGCTTACGCCAAGGGCCTGCGCACGGTGAAGACTTGCGTCGGCTCGGAATGGTGCCGCTTCGGCACGCAGGATTCGACCAGACTCGGCGTCCGCATCGAGCGCTTCATGTGGGGCTCGTGGACGCCGGCCAAAGTGAAGATGGCGGTGTCCGGGTGCCCGCGGAATTGCGCCGAGGCGACCTGCAAGGATGTCGGCGTCGTCTGCGTCGAGTCGGGCTTCGAGATTCACTTCGCCGGCGCGGCAGGTCTGGACATCAAAGGCACCGAGGTGCTCGGCCATGTCGAGACCGAGGACGAGGTGCTCGAAGTGATCGTGGCGCTGGTGCAGATGTATCGCGAGCAGGGGCGCTATCTCGAGCGAATTTACAAATGGGCTAAGCGCGTCGGCGTCGAGGAGATCAGGCGCCAAGTGCTAGCCGATCTGGAAAAGCGCACCGCCTTTTACACGCGCTTTATCTACTCCCAGCAATTCGCGCAAGTCGACCCCTGGGCTGAGCGTGTCTCGGGCAAGGACAAGCATGAGTTCAAGCCGATGGCGTCGGTCGGCTTTGCGCAAGCGGCGGAGTGAGAGTCATGCGTTGGATCAAAATAGGCTCGCTCAACGACATCCCGCGCCGCGGCGCGCGTTGCGTGGCCTCGCCGCGGGGACGAATCGCCGTGTTCCGCACCGGCGACGACCAAATCTTCGCCACCGAGGACCGCTGCCCGCACAAGGGCGGGCCGTTGAGCCAAGGCATCGTGCATGGCAACTCGGTCACCTGCCCACTGCACAATTGGGTGATCTCGCTCGAGACCGGGAACGCGCAAGGCGCGGACGAAGGCGGGGTGCGCACCATCCCCGTGAAAGTCGAGGCCGACGAGCTGTTCATCGCGCTCGACGTCGCGATCCGGGCGGCGTGATGGGAGCGGCGCAAGCGGCGCGCGCGGTCAGGACCACCTGCCCCTATTGCGGGGTCGGCTGCGGCGTGCTGGCGGCGAGCGTTCCCGACGGCAAGACAACGATCAGCGGCGATCCCGACCATCCCGCAAATTTCGGCCGTCTCTGCTCAAAGGGCGCGGCGCTCGGCGAGACGATCGGGCTCGAAGGCCGCTTGCTGTCTCCCGAAATCGACGGCCGCGAGGCGGGCTGGGACGAGGCGCTGGATCTCGTGGCGAGACGGTTCTCCGACACCATTGCCGAGCATGGGCCTGATTCAGTCGCCTTCTTTGCCTCTGGTCAGTTCCTCACCGAGGATTATTACGTCGCCAACAAGCTGATGAAGGGCTTCATCGGCTCGGCCAACATCGACACCAATTCGCGGCTGTGCATGGCGTCTTCAGTCGCCGGCCACCGGCGTGCCTTCGGCTCGGACACCGTACCCGGCACCTACCGCGACCTCGAGCTTGCCGATCTCGTCGTGCTGGTCGGCTCGAACCTCGCCTGGTGCCATCCGGTGCTCTATCAGCGCATAGCCGCCGCCAAAGAGCTGCGGCCGGAGGTGCAGATCGTGCTGATCGATCCGCGCCGGACGATGACCGCCGATATCGCCGACCTGCATCTGCCGATCAGGGCCGACGGCGACGTGGCGCTGTTTGCAGGCCTGCTCGCTTATCTTGACGGGCCACGGGAACATCAACGTCTCTTATGTCGAGGCGCATACGACGGGCCTCGATGCGGCCCTCGATGCCGCCTCGACGCTGACGCTTGGCAGGGTGGCGGAGGCGACCGGGCTCGGCATCGAGCAGATCGAGGAGTTCTACCGGCTATTCGCCTCGACCGAGAGGGTCGTGACAATGTTCAGCCAGGGCGCCAACCAGTCGGTTGGCGGCACTGACAAAGTCAACGCCATCATCAATTGTCACCTGGCGACGGGGCGCATCGGCAAACCGGGCATGGGACCATTTTCAGTGACCGGACAGCCGAACGCCATGGGCGGACGCGAGGTCGGTGGCCTCGCTAACATGCTCGCGGCGCATATGGATATCGAGAACCCGACGCACCGGAAATGTGTGCAGGACTTCTGGCGCTCGCCAACCATCGCCAACAAATCTGGATTGAAGGCTATCGACATGTTCCGCGCCGTCGCCGACGGCCGCATCAAGGCGCTCTGGATCATGGCCACCAATCCGGTGGATTCGATGCCAGAAGCTGACAGCGTAGAGCAGGCTCTCCGGAACTGTCCCTTTCTCGTCGTCTCCGATGTCTCCCGCGACACCGATACGGTCCGGCATGCACACGTGAAGCTGCCGGCAGCGGCCTGGGGCGAGAAAGACGGCACCATCACCAATTCGGAGCGCCGCATTTCTCGGCAGCGCCGGTTCCTCGCTATACCCGGCAAATCGCGGCCCGATTGGTGGATCATCTGCGAGGTTGCCAAGCGCATGGGCTTTGCCGAAGCCTTCGGCTACCGGTCGGCGGCGGAGATTTTCGCCGAGCACGCTGGCCTTTCCGCTTTCCAGAACGACGGCTCACGCGACTTCGACATCGGCGCTTTCGCCGGCATCGACCGGCGCAGTTACGAGAGAATGCAGCCCTTTCAGTGGCCGCGGCCAAGACCGGGCGCTCCGGCAGAGACGCGCTTCTTTGCGTCCGGCGGCTTCTATACGAGCGACCGCAAAGCGCGCATCGTCGCGGTTCGCCCGCCAGCGCCGAAGCCGGAAGATGCCGCCTTTCCCCTCGTGCTCAACACCGGCCGCGTCCGCGACCATTGGCACACCATGACCCGCACCGGGCGAAGCCCGCGCCTGTCGCAGCATCTCGCCGAGCCCTTCGCCGAGATCCACCCTGACGACGCGCGGCGCTTCGGCGTGGCCGATGCCGACATCGTGCGCGTCGTGAGCGCTCGGGGCGAGGTGCTGGTGCGTGCTCTGCTCACCTCCCGCCAATCGCCTGGCAGCGTATTCGTGCCGATGCATTGGACCGACCAGTTCGCCTCGGCCGCGCGGATCGACACGCTCATCCCCGCGATCGTCGACCCGCATTCAGGCCAGCCGGCGCTTAAAAACGTACCGGTCGCCATCGCCCGCTTCGCCGCGGCGAGATACGGCTTCGCCGTGCTCAGCGAGGCGCCCGCCGCGCTCGACGCTGCATACTGGGCGCTCGCCAAATGCGCGGGCGGCTTCAGGCTCGAGCTCGCCTTTGCCGATGGCGACCAGGATTTCGCGGCGTTCGCCACTGCGCTGCTCGACTTCGGAAACGACACCGAGATCCTCGCCTATCACGACCTCGCTGCCGGCAAGCACCGCGCCGCCTGCTTCAAAGGCAATCGGCTGATGGGGGCGCTGTTCCTGGCCGCCGAGCCCGTCGGCGTGCCGCGCGCCTGGGCTTGCGAGCAGCTCGTCGCGCATCATGAAGAGCAGCGCGCGCGCATGGCGGTGATCGCCGGCAGGCCGGGCGCAGGCTTCATCGATCGCGGCGCGATCGTCTGCTCCTGCTTCGGTGTCGGGACCAAACAAATCGCCGCTGCCATAGCCGGCGGTTGCCGATCGGTCGAGGCGGTCGGCCGCGCACTGCAGGCCGGCACCAATTGCGGCTCATGCCGGGGTGACATCCGCAACATAATCGGCTTTGTCACGTCATCGGCGTTAGGTTGCGGTGATGGTAGCGGGCAACAGGCGTGTAGTAGTGCACCGGCTTGTCAATGATGGGCGAGAAGCGGGAGACATGCACACTCGTACGAAGCGTTTTCCGGGTCGGATCCAACCTCGGAGACCGCGCGACTGCAACCTAACAACTGCGTCTAACCCGCCGTCGATTTCGCGGCTGACAGCGACCAACTGCATCCTGCAATCACTTTACGTGACACGCTCCTCTATCAGCGCAAGATATCTCTTGGACCAGTAAGGATAAAGATCGCCCTCAAGCGCGCGTTGCAGGTTCTCAACGCTCACCATCTTTACGAAGGGTCCCTCGCTATCCTGGTGAAGAATCACGCCTTGCGGATAGAACCATTCCGATTCCACTTGGTCTATGTCCTTCAAACACGGCAGACAGATCAATTCGGCAGGCGGAAAATTCGTTATGCAAATGAGCTTGACGTTCAAAGCGGCCGCCAAGTGGATTGGACCAGACATTATGCCGATGAAATATTCAGCGCTTGATATCAGCTCGATGGTTTGACTTAACGCCCGCCCAGTGCAGTCCACCGCTCCTTTTATTCCGCCTGATTTTTTTCCTATTTCGACGAATTCATAATCAGGCCGGGCTGAGATCAATGCCTCGATGGCCTCTTTGCTGGTATCCGATAATATTCGAGCGTCTGGACGAATGTGCCGCCTTTGCCATTCCGCATGCGCCCCGGCTTCGAAATGAAGCACTATTCTCGGCAGCGTGGTTCTTCCCGCGACTTCAATACAGCCCTGAGGTTGAAGGTCGATCGGCAGCCCATAGGCGCGTCGCAATCTTTGAATGAGATGGCCATTGCCCAGATCGAAGGAATGATAAAGAACGTCAGCAATCGCGGAAAACGGGGTTAAGCGCGGTTCGTAATACGGGTTAAAGCTCATGATCGTTTGAAAGTGCTCGCTTGGCGAGAACACGCTCATCGATCGATCATTCTGATGTCCGGCCCGTGGTAAGTCGCTCAGGATGACGGCATCGCCCATTCCGAACGCGCTCGTTGAGAGCGTCATGTGGCCCAACAAACTTGGCAGGCGCGGTTTCTCGCGCGCAGGTCGCTGTGCGTAATGCGCCAAAAGGTCCGATTCATCGACGCGACGCGACAACGTGTCCTCCGGTCGGTTCCACAACCCGCGAGCCCCCGTTGCTTGCGGGAAGTGACAATGTAAGGTAATCTGAGCGGTTGCGTCCTCATAACCCGAGGTCTTCTCATGGACGGACACAACGAAGACACTACCAGCCGCCGCAAATTCCTCGCAGGCGCGGGCCTCGCGGGAGCTGCCGCAGTGGTCGCCACGCCCGCCGCTGCCAACGCCGTCCCAACGCAGGGCGAATTTTCCCCCGAGCAGATTTCAAAGCTTGAGGAAATCGTCAAAAACTTCATCACCAATGCCAAAGCGGCAAATATCCAGCCCCTTGGCAGCTCTCTGGCGTTGATGGGTCACGGCAGCCACAACAACGAAAGCGGCGTGGTTCCCAAGCGAAACGCTCCGGCGGCGGCGAAGAAGAAGGCGGGCTGATATCTTCGTCCACCGAGGCGTCGCTTTACTCAGGTGTCGATGAACGTCTCAGGAATTGGTCAAGCTCGTCGCGCGCGGCTTGCGCGGACTGGAGTGTGCAACTGTTAACTTCGGTTGCCGACGATTTCTTTGCCGATGCATATGCGCCGACTGCGTGAGCGTCTCCAAGGTGGAGAGCGTTTCATCGCTGATCAGCTGGGTATTTCCGGATTCTTGGCAGTAGCAACTGTGGCGACGCGATCGCGCGCCGCAGGTCGCTTAGCCATGTTCCCAGAACAAGCTTCTGGCTTCGTCGAGGCGGCTACTGCACTTGGCGTTCATTGTTGCATTGGCCGAGTTCGCTTGGTCAGCGTCCCCGACGCTATACCGGAAACACGGCACGCCGCGCTGTTTGTAACCGACGACCGCCCGGACTTTATGAGCCTCGTGTATTTCGGCGTCACAGCCGCCATTGCGGAAGGAGCCGAGCAGGTCGAGCTCTACGGGGACCATCGACTTCTTGGGCGGCTGTTCGGATTTCCTGAATGCTGCACCGATTTTTTTGTGGGGTCGGAAGCCGCGGGCTCCGACCGTCTGCCTGCAAGCATCGACTCTCTGGGTCCCTTCGACCGCCTGATGAATCCGATTTCAACTTACGTTTACGGAGTTCCGAACCTGTTGTTTCATTTCCCCTGCTCGCCTGCCTGCAGCCCCTCCATCATGCTGTTGGAGCAGCGAAGCCGTTTTCTCTCGCAGATAGAACCGAGCATACTGGCAACCGAGAATTTGGGGAGAGGCTTGGCTCTTTATGGACCCGAAGTCGGCATCGCCCTGGCCACCGAATACGAAGCGCAAGGCTCGAGCACTTTTCGATTATACAAAGTGCTCACGCGGTCAGAAACAACTCAGGAACTGTTTGGCGCGCGAACGGAGGCAACCATTCGATTTAGTTCTCCGAGCACCTTCGAAATCGACGGATGCGCATTTTCACGTCGCGATCAATTCGGAGCATTGTTCGTGTAAAAATGCTGGGCTCGATTGAACCGATAACGCACGAGATGCCGTGGCGCAGCCCCGCGGCGTTCATTGTCAATGGCATCGGAGATCATTTGCTGGCGTTGCCGGCGCTGCGCGCTCTGGCGTCGTTGATGCAGGGTCGCCTGCGATTGCTGTGCATACCCAACGCGCGAGACGTTTTTTTTTCCGATTTACCGTTCGCCGCCGTTCACGACATCCGCTCCGCGCATCATTATCGCGATTTTGCGGTCGGTGAATTGGCAACGGCGATCGGGAAGTGTGATTTATTTCTGTGCTTCCAGAGGCACTACAGCCCATCCGTGGCAGCACTGTTGCGGACGCTAAAGCCGGAAAAATCTATCGGTCTCGTTCGCGGCTTTGACGTTGAAATACCGTTTCACCGTGCGCCTCACGCGAGCGATCTCGCGTTCGCCATACCGATGGAGCTCGCCGCAGATTTGCGCATCGAAGATTTTGCGGCACCGCCCAAGCTGCCAGATGCCGCATTGGCGCTGGCTAAAAAGCTACGTGCGGATCTTCCGCGCGAGGCTGTATTACTGGCAGTCCATGCCGACACCAAGCCTGAGAAAGCGTGGTCACCGGAGAAGCTGGCCCAGGTCCTAAACGAATTCCTCGAACTCCATCGCCATGTCATTGCGATCGTAGTTGGCGTCGACCCATTCGTCGTCGATATCGGTCGCAACCGTGGCCGTCTGCTGAGCTGTCATGGCGTCCCGCTAACGGTGGCCTTCGCCATCACCGACGAATGCGATCTGTTCCTTGGCATCAATTCCTGCATGCTTCACATGGCGGATCTCTGTCGAGTGCCAGGCGTGGGATTGTTTGGACCAACTGATCCGTCGGAGTTCGGCTTCCGGTTCGCGCGCCACGTCCACGTCAGCGCAGCGACGATGAGTGAGATTTCCGTCGCGGAGGTCGGTGAAGCGCTCGAGACCCTTTGGGCTTCAGTTTATCCGTGATGGGTCGGAGTTCAGGCCGCGGATTCCTGAAGCAGTTGACCCATATGCTCACGGAGCGGTGGCACCATGAGCATTAGCGGGAGAGGGTCCTCGAGAAGTTTTTTGAACATCCAATCCAGCAGTGACAGTGTGTACAAGCAATCGTCGGATTGGTGTGGAATTGCCTCCATCGATCCCGTCCTGGCGTATTCCAACACGGGCATCACACCACAATAAGGATTGTACGCACATTCCCTGCAGGTGGCATCGCGATCTCGCAACGACAAATTCATCGTACGGAACGTATCCTTGCGCCGCACGAGCTCCTCATAAGTCGTGTTCCGTACGTTTCCCAAACCGAAGATTTCGCGCATCGAGCGCGCTTCATCCGCGGGCAAAATCTCGCCGTCGAAGTCGTATATGATCGCCCCGCTGATATCGCCGCACGGGTTGCGCCAATCGACAAATCCGGTATCGGAGACGCCCAATATCTTCGCGAGAACCACCGGGACCATATAGTCGCGAAACGAACGGCCGGAAATCCTGTTCTTGGCAATGATGTACTCAAGTCCATTCAAATAAGCTTGCATGTATTTCGATATGTCGAAGTTTAGTTCGCCCCTTCGCGCGAAACCGAGCGGCTTCAATCTGATAAAACCGATCCCGTCGAAGCCTTCCTCATAATAGAAATCTATCATTTCTTCCAGGCGCGGCGCGGAGTGGTTATCGATGACGCAAAGCGGGGTTGCGCTTATGACATCGGGGAAAAGCTCTTCTGCCTGCCTCAGCCGACGCATAAGCCCCTGGAAAGATCCCCCGCCCTTCGCAGTCTTTCGATAGTAGTCGTGGATCTCCTGCGGTCCATTCACTGTATACGAAACGCGGATCTCGTGATCACGGCAAAAAGCCAAATGTTCGTCGCGCGGGATCATTAAGTTCGTCACAGCTGAAAAGGAGATTTCCTTACCGACAGAACGGTTAAGGCGTTCGGCGTGCTCGACGACCGCACGGATAGCGGGGAAGTTGAGAAACGGTTCGCCGCCCTGGAATTCAAAAGAGATGCGGGGGTTGGGGGAGTTCAGCGCAAATTCGACCACCGCTCGGCAAGTCTCCGGCGTCATGTCAAATTTATCGCGACTCGCCTCCACCGGCTGGGGATTCATATGACAATAGGTGCATGCCAAGTTGCACCTTGCGGTGGGAACCACAATGTGGAGTTCCGGGCCAGCATAGTGCCTCAATTGCCAGAGTTTAAGCTCTTCGAAGACGCGTGAAGTGTTACGAGGAGTGAGTATGTGGCTCGTCCGTTCGAGTTTTTCATAAAGGTCCGCGTCCATGTATATTTCAGAAATCTGACGGTCTTCGGCGCCAGACAACACCACCGTCCGACCCGTGCGCGAGATGCGCAGCCAGCTATCGGGACCTACCTCGCGAGACGGGTAGAAATTCGGAAGCCACTCATCGCGACATCGCTTGCCTTCAATTCGCATCGGCCTCTCTCACTGCTAGCGGCCCAACTCTGAAGGTATCAAGGCAACTATCTCGTCTCTCAGTGCGACCCGACGGATATCGATCGATGCATTTGCGGCAGCTTCACCCTCTGGTCTCGTGGGCCATCCCAGCGAGCTCAAAATCTCTTCCTGTTGAGCCGGGGCCACCAGCGCGCCAATGCGATCATGCTGCGTGGCTAAAACATGTCCCACTTCACGGTAATAGGATTTCCCGTCGCTCGATAGCTCTTCGTGGCTTGCAATCGTGTGGAACGCAAAGAGATTGCGCAAATGTGTTTCGTACAACCAGCTCAATGAGACCTCACCGTGCGTGGGCTTTTCGACAGTCCGCAAGCCAAACTCCGTAACCGCCACGAACGCATGCAGACCGAGATGAATTCCCGCCATGGGTCTGAGATCCGGTCGGTAAGGTGAGATGAATACGCTTTCATCGTCACGCCAACGGCCAAACCACTCTTCGGCAGGCACCGTAAGAGCAAAGCGCAAGTGCTGAACTTCGTGAATAAGATCCTCTGCGTGAAGCAGCGGGTTTGTAACCTGACTCAGATAAATCGGCTCCCCCGGACCAAAGCTGCCTGAAAGTCGCGCCGCTCGAGGATCGCGCGGTCCCATGTCAGCGATGGCGGGAACAAGTGCGCTCACCCACGCAATCACCTCAGGCCAGACGCTCTGCAAAACATCGTGAGCCTGGCCGAGGCTTTCCGCCAACGAAAGTGGTCTGCGCGGGGCGCCATCAATTGACGGTAGCGTGCCTTCGTGGTCAGGACTGTAACCCCTGGTAAGCAGAACAGCGGCGCCGTCATCGAGAATCGGGATCTGAAATCCGTTTGCGAGCGCATTTGGCGTGAAGCGGACCGTCGCTGTGTCGGCGGCTACGAGCGGCAAATCGAGCTGGACATTACCGAGAGGGTCCGACCCGTTGGTGACGCTGGCTTCCCGTTCTGAGCAAGACCAATGCAAACGACCGGTGGAACCGGTCACGCCGCGAATGTAGAGCCGGCCCCCAGGCGCCAAAGCCAACAGCGATCCATCCCGCTCAACTGGGGTCGCGAACTTGAGCCCCGCCAAGGGCGAACTTCCGTCGGGTAGCGTCAGATATAGCAGATCCATGGCGAGGCGCGCATACGCACGCTCTTCTTCGACACGGTCTTCATATTTTCTGGATACGAAATAGCTCACCGACCAACGGTCAATGAAGTCTAGAACCCCGTTGCCAGCTTGTTGCGCTATCGCTTCCAAGCCACGAAAAAACGCATCGGCAGGACTGAGAGGATCAGCGCTCGCTTTGCGTTCGCGGTACCGTTGCCACTCACGCATCAGGCGAGCGACTCGCTCACACTTCACCCGTTCGGCAAATGCACCAGCGGCGCGATCCGTTAGGGGCTCGTCGAAAAGGAGATCAAAGCGTCGAGCTTCGGTCGACTTCATGCGATTACCTCGAAACAGATCGCCTCGTGTTTCAGGCTATCTTCCGCTTCTCGTCCGCAACCAGCTCTCATTATCGATAGATATCGGCGGCAAGCAAAAACCGGCTGACATAGCGTTGAATCCCGTCCTCGAGGATCGTTCTCGGCGCGACATAACCGGCGTTAGAAAGCTTGTCGGTCGTCGCTTCCGTAAAATATTGATACCGGCCTTTCAGGTCGCTCGGCATGGGAACGAACTCAATTCGAGAAGCCTTCCCCGAAGCGGCAAATACCGCCTCAGCGAGATCTTTGAATGTTCGCGCCTGACCGCAGCCGACGTTGTAGATGCCGTTGGAACGGGGGGCCTGCAAAAACCATAGGGCGACATCGACGCAATCCTCGACCCAGACGAAATCTCGCGTTTGGCATCCGTCACCGCAATCCGGACGGTCGGATGCAAAAAGTTTCGCTGCCTCGCCCCGCTGGATTTGCTCAAACAATTGCACGGCCACCGAACGCATCGCCCCTTTATGATACTCGTTGGGGCCATACACGTTGAAGAACTTCAGCCCCGCCCACCGGCTTGGGGCTGATGATCCATTTTCAACACGATGACAAACCCAGCGATCGAAGAGATGCTTGCTCCAGCCGTAGGCGTTGAGAGGCCTCAGCTGAGCGAGGTAGTTTGCCTCCGTGCGGTCGTAAAAGCCATTTGAGCCATCGCCATACGTTGCCGCCGACGAAGCGTAAATGAATGGCACGTCCCAGACCGCGCACCAGTCCCACAATCGGCACGAATAGCGGAAATTCGCTTCGACAACACGAGCTATGTCAGGCTCCATTGTCGACGAGATCGCGCCCATGTGGATGACGCCGGCAATCCTGGGTGCCAACGCTTCAAGCGCCATCATCGTCTGGAACGGTTCGACGATATCCTCGAGCCGACGTTTGCCTATATTCCGCCACTTCTCGTCCACGCCTAATGCGTCGATCACCACCACGTCGGCGCCTTGCTCCTCGAGCGCGGCCACGACGTTGGAGCCGATGAACCCGGCACCGCCGGTCACGACGTAAATCGTTTTCTCGGTCATCCCATGCCGCGCGATTGCCGTTTGACCGAAGGAGAACCGGTTGACTGAATTACCAGAGGGTATCCGTCAGCCGCGATACTGCGCAGGACTGTGTTGTGCGCTCCGCAACACGCGGAGCCGGCAGCCCCGGTAGAAGCGTGATGGTCTGCGATGATCGCTCCGTCGCGGCCGATGAACACACTTGACCGGACCGTGGTCATGCATTTCCGACCAATTTCAGTCCCGAAGCCGACCGCTCGATGACCTGACTGGTGGAATGCCCCGCTTCCAGCGGGACCAAGACGACACGACCTCCATAGGACCGAACGAGATCGGCACCTACAACCTGGCTTTCCGCGTAATCAGCCCCCTTCACGAGGACGTCCGGACGGATCGCCTCGATGGCGGCGAGCGGTGTCTCATCATCGAAGACGGTTATGAGATCAACCACGCCGACCGAGCCCATGACGGTTGCGCGAGCAAATTCGCTTTGGATGGGTCGCGATGGACCTTTGAGGCGTCGCACCGAGTTCATCAGAATTGAGCGCGACGATAAGCTTGTCGCCACATAGCCGCGCCTTTTCGAGCAGCTGCACATGCCCGGGATGCAGTACGTCGAAGCAGCCGTTCGTGAACACGACGCGCTGGCCATTCGCGCGCCAGGTGCGAGCGGCAGCGGCGGCGGCGGCGAGTGGAACTATCTTCTCCTTTTGACGAATTAGTCCTGAAATTTGCAAGGCGTACTCGAGTTCGGTCGCTTCGACCGGACTCGTACCCACCTTCACCACCGCAATTCCCGCAGCGATATTGGCAAGTCGCGCCGCATCCTCGAGCGATACGCCTATCGCCAGCCCGAGCGCCAGCACAGCCGTTACTGTATCTCCGGCGCCAGAGACATCATGCACATCGCGCGCTTCGGTCGGCAAATGGGCGACGTCATCTTTGCCGTCTAGGCGCGAAAGGATCGTCATGCCTTGTGGCCCGCGCGTGACGATAACCACATTACATCCAACGAGATCGGCTATTTTGCGGGCGGCTTCTGCGACGCCTTCATCGTCATCGCAGGGAACCGACGTCGCCAACGCGGCTTCATGCGCATTGGGAGTGATAACGGTCGCGCCCGCATAGCGCGCAAGATCTCGCGCCTTGGGATCGACGATGACTGGCACGCCCCTCGCACGTGCCGCGCCGATCGCACGCGAAAGGATGGAACGCGTCAGCACGCCCTTGGCGTAGTCGCTGCACACCAGCACCTGCATGCCCTCATCGAGCGTGGATTCGAGGACGGACAGAATGCGCGCGCTCGACGTGTCGTCGATGTCTCTAACGCTTTCCTCGTCCACCCGCAGCAGCTGCTGACCCTGGGCTACAAAGCGCGTTTTTATAACCGTGCGCCGGCCGGCCTCGCGGATAAGCGCACCTGAGAGCCGAGGTTCACGCGCCACCGCCGCCTCGACCGTGTTGGCAGCATCGTCGTCTCCGAGTGCGCCGATCAGCATCGCATGACCGCCCAATCGAACAATGTTGCAAGCGACATTGCCGGCGCCACCGAGCGTCGAATTTTCGTTCACGACCCGGATGACCGGAATTGGGGCCTCAGGGGAAATTCGGCTCACTTCACCGGTCACAAAGCGGTCGAGCATCACGTCCCCTAAAATCGCGATGCGAGCGTTAGAAAAGGTGGCGATCATTTCGGGCGCCAACGACGTGGAAGTGTTCATGCGTATTTCAGCTCCCGTTCGAGCCCGAGGCAGAGCATGTGACCCAGAACAAGATGCATCTCTTGAATTCTAGCAGTGTTGCGCGACGGGATCACGATCAGCGCTTCCACGATCTGCGCCATCTCGCCGCCATCGCCTCCTGTCATGCCGGCAACGGCAAGGCCGCATGTAACAGCGGCGCGTAGCGCGAGATTGACATTTGGGCTGCGACCCGAAGTCGAGAAACCGCAGGCAAGATCGCCCGGCCTCCCCAATGCCTCGATCTGGCGCGCGAAGACCTGATCATATCCCAGGTCGTTTGAACTCCCTGTCAGAATCGCAGGGTTCGATGTCAGCGCGATCGCCGCAATTGGCGGCCGGTTATCGCCATATCGGACCACGAGCTCAGTGGACAAATGTTCTGCCTGACTCGCACTCCCGCCATTGCCGAACAGCAGGATCTTGCCCCGGTTGTTGATGCATTTGATCCACGCCTGAAGCACCAGTTTGAACTGCGCCTCGGTCCGTTGGCGCGCAGCTCGTGCAACAGCACAATGCTCTTCCAGTTCGGCGGCGAAGAGCTCAGGGATGTCGCCATCGCCTGCGTTCATGCCAAAGCCTCGCTGACCCAACGCACCTCACGAATTTTGCTGCGAAGCCGGTTCATGTTGATCCCATAGACCAATTCGGCGTCACACCGGTTCCCGTATCTCAGCCGCGGCGCAAACTTGCGACCCAATGTCCGAATACTGGTTCGAATATCGACGGCGGAACGAAGACGAACTTGGACGGTGAAATCCTAATACAGCGCCCGAGATTTACCGGTGAGTTGTCAGCTTCAATATCGAACGAGTCATAATTGGAAATTACGATGCACAATTGAGCGCGAGAATATAATGCCGCCAGCTGCATCGTGCCCGTCATCGTGCCAACCACCAAGGCGCAAAGCTGGTCAGAGATAAGCGAAACATAGGTCACGAGATCGACGGGAATGACATTCTCGGTAAGCAGGAGATCGTCGATGTCGTGACCGACAATGAATACTTTAGGCCAGATATGGAGCAGACGCTCTATTATGAATCGACCTCTGTCTTCGGTCATATTGCGATAGGCGCCGTGATCGCGGCGCCGGGCGGCAAAGCAGCAGTATTTCTCGCCATTATGTAACGGTTGGGTCGAAACTCTCTGAATGCTCAATGCCAGATCCAAGTGCTCCTCAAGAAATCGCGATCTAGCTTCCCTTCCAGTTATCCCGCTGAAAAAGTAGTTTGGATGAAAGCTTCCCCCGTTATACCGCTTCGTAAGATCTACAATTTCGGTGGTCCGGTAATCAGTTAAGCAAAAGGCATTATACCTGACGACATTGTCGAACTCGGTCGAATAGAGAAATTCCCGACCCGAGCAGGTGACGATCAGGTCATTTCGCTGATCGATCCAGCCCTCCGCTTTCCCTCTCTTTACGTCGAAGTGGGTTGATATGACTTCCCACCCCAACTCGAAGTAGGGCCTGTCCGGAGCGACGTCGTCTCCCCTCCGTCCATGCGACGCGTCCACTCCAGCAATGAAAATTTTCACGCCGCAATCTCAGGTGGAACAGCTCGTAGCAGCATTTGCTTCGTACCAACTACCATCGCAAAGCGTATCTATCCACGAGTTGGTAGCGTCAGGTCCTTTGCATACCTTTGCCGCTGCAATGGGTGTAGGATAGTTGAGTTCGCGGCTGTCGGACTCAAGAATTCCTGGCAATTTGATGTCTCTGTTTCGAAGGAACACGTCCTCCAGGGCTAACGAGAAGCTGACGCGTCTCTTCTTTGCCTCCGATTTTCACGGCTCGGAACGGATCTTTCGCAAGTTCGTCAACGCCGCGAAGCACTACGAGGCCGACGTTCTCGTCATGGGGGGCGACGTGGTCGGCAAGCTCGCAATTCCCGTCATCCGCGAACGTAACGACTGCTTCCGCGCCCATCTCATGGGCAAGACCGAGCGTCTGGAGGGAGCGAGCGACCTCAAGGGCTTCGAGGACCGCCTCGGAACGCTCGGCTATTACAGCAAGATCATGGACGAGGACGAATATCAGGAGATTCGGTCCGATCCGGCGGCTGTCGATCGGCTGTTCCACGAGCTTGCCAGCGAAAGGCTTGCTTCCTGGATCGACCTCGCCGAGACGCGGTTGTCGGGCAGCGGTGTCAAATGCTTCGTCATGGGCGGCAATGACGACGAGCCCGAAGTGCTCGAGCTGTTGCGGGATGCAACCACAGAATCGATCACCTTTTGCGAAGGCAAAGAGGTGGCGATCGACGATCATCACGCGATGATCACCGTTGGCTTCAGCAATCGCACGCCGTGGAAAACGCCACGTGAGATCGATGACGACGATCTCGGAACGATGATCGAGGGATTGGCCGAGAAGGTCGCGGACGCGCCTCATGCGATCTTCAACCTGCACGTCCCCCCGGTCGATTCGACGCTCGATACCTGTCCGATGTTGGATTGGAACACCGATCCGCCGACACAGATCGTCAAAGCCGGGCAGGCCGTGCTCCATGGCGCCGGCAGCAAGGCGGTTCGCCGGGCGATCGAGATGCACCAACCAATGCTCAGCCTGCACGGCCATATCCATGAATCGGGCGGGGTGGTGAAAATCGGCCGGACGATCTCAGTCAACCCAGGCAGCGAATATGGCGAGGGCGTGCTGCGCGGCTGCCTGCTCACTTTGGCAAAGGACGAGGTGCAGAACTATCAGCTGACGGCCGGCTGAATCAGCGGGGGCCGAGAGCGCAATTCTACTCGGGCAATGGAGGGCAGAAATGGCAGTAGCTGCAGCAAAGCCGGAAGTATTCACCCGCAAGTCGTCGGGGCTGGTGCGGGTGATGTCGCCCTATTCGGCGTTCATCTACAACATCCTGACCATGGGCCTGATCTTCCCGTGGACCTATCTCTGGGCACCGGGCGCTTTGCCCGGGGGACGGCTGGTGTGGGGCATCCTGCTCGCCATGATCTTCGAAATCCCCATCGCGCTCACCTATGTCTGGCTGTCGACGGCGCTGCCGCGTTCGGGCGGCGACTACGTGTTCCAGAGCCGGGTGTTCGGCGGCGGGGTCGGCTTCTCGATCGTGATGTCGGGCTTCGTCATCTGGATCCTGCAATGGGTCGCTCTGTCCGGGTGGCTGTTGTCTTACCTCGGCTTCGCGTCGCTGTTTCTCGGGCTCGGCGGCACCATGGGCAATCCGTCGCTCACCGCCATCGGCGTGTGGTTCACGACGCCCTGGGCAATCATCATCGTCAGCATCGGCAATGCGTTATTGGCGATGTTGCTGCTGGTCAGCGGCTTCAAGAACTACGTCAAATTTCAGTATGTGATGTGGTATGCGACGCTGCTGTCGTTCGGTCTCATGCTGTATTTGTTTTTCACCGCTTCGCCGGAGATTTTTGCGCAGAAGCTCGATGCTTTCACTGTCGCCTCGGGTGGTGCGCCAAACTTCTACGAGACGGCCATTGCTGCGGCCAAGGCGGCTAACATCGATCTCAATCCGCCATTCAGCCTACTCGCCACTCTATTGATCGCGCCGATCGCCTGGACCTCCCTGCAATGGGCGAGCTATAGCGCGGAGCAAAACGGCGAGATCAAAGGCGCCCGCTCATTCAACAACCAGGTGACCATCATCCTCGGATCGTTGATCGCCACCGGCGTGCTGCTGGCAATCTTGGCGGCAGCTTTCGAGCACGCGATCGGCACCGAGTTCCTTTATGTTGCCGGGGCAGGCTATTGGGCCGGATTGGACGCCGGCAAATTCAACGGCGTATTTCTCTGGCCGAACATCGTGGCCATGGCGCTTGCCGGCAACCCGATCATCGTCGTGCTGATCGCGCTCGGCTATATCCTCAACGCCTTCCAGATCGTCAACAACTGCTATATCGGCATGACCCGCGTGATGGTGGCCATGTCGCTCGATCGGCTGTTGCCGGAATGGGTGAGCCGGGTCTCCGACAAATTCCACACGCCGGTCAACGCGCACATCGCGTATTTCCTCGCCAGTATCCCGGTGATCCTCGTCTACAATCTGTGGGGCCAATGGACGGCTCTCACACTCGGCGTGACCTTCGCCTGCGGCTACGTGTTCGTCGTCACGGCGCTCGCCGGCGCGCTGATGCCGTTCCGAGCCAAGGCGCTCTACGACGCATCGCCCGGTGCGGCCTATAAATTGGGCAACATCCCGCTGGTGACGGTCTTCGGCCTGATCGGTGCCATCGTCGGCGGCGTCATGGTGCTGATGTTCATGTTCTACAGCGCCCTCGGCCTGACCAGCCTGCTGGCCTATCAGGTGGTGTTCGGCATCCTGGCGGTGTCGGTGATTTGGTACTTCGTGGCCAAGATGGTGCAGCGCTCGCGTGGCATCAACGTCGACTACGCCTTCAAGGAGATCCCGCCGGAGTAAGCGCCGCGAACCGGCTCTTGATTTGGCTGTCCGCAGCGGACGAAGCACAATATCCGCGCGCGCCCGCAGGCGGGAGTGCGCGGAATTGGCCCTGATGCCGAACGTTGGTTTCATGCCATCATCGCCGGTGGACTGACAACGCGCCGACGATCACGGGCCGGAGATAGTGGATCATAGAGCGCTTGCAACCGAGGCCGACCGCATCCTCGATGTCGTCGGGGAGGCCGGCCTTACTCTGCGCCTGGTGGGGTCGATAGCCGTCCTGAGACGCTGTCCCAACCATGCCGACCTTGCCAGCAGCAATCGGGTCTACCGGGACATCGACTTCGCCGGGCGCAAGAAAGAGGCGCGCGACCTGCATGCGCTGCTCACTCGCCTCGGCTATGTCGAAGATCGCGAGGTGTTTGTCGTCTCCGAGGGGGCTCGCGCGATATACGGCAGCGCCTCCAACGGCGTCCATGTCGACGTCTTTTACGAGACGCTCGATTTTTGCCATGCCATCCCGCTGCAAGACCGGCTGCAGGTCGACGCGTCCACCCTGCCGCTGGCAGAGCTGCTCCTCGGCAAGCTGCAGATCGTCAAGATCACCGAGAAAGACTTTGTCGACATGATTGCGCTTCTGCTCGAGCACAAGCTCGGGGAGGGCGATCAAGATGCGCTGAATGTCGCCCGAATCGCCAAATTATGCGCGGACGATTGGGGTCTTTGGCACACGGCGACACTGAACTTGGAAAAGCTTCGGAGATTCGCCGATAGCCATCCGAAGCTTGATGACGCGCAAAAAACGCGCCTCTCCGCACAAGTGGCCACTCTCAACCGCCGCGTTGACGCCGAGCCCAAGCCGCTCGCCTGGCGCCTGCGCGCGCGCATCGGCGAGCGGGTGAAATGGTACAACGATGTCGAAGATGTGCGCTGAGCATAGGCCGGGCTGACACTGATGCTCCGGCCGACGTCTCAACCGAGTCGGTTCGGAGAGGGTCCTTATCCATGGACTCAGACCCTCAACGGACATTCCCGACCAATTTCTTGATATGGACCGGTTCTTGATATGGGCCGGGGTCACCGCTACCGTACCGGCATCCTCAGCCGAGTGACGGAACGCAGTTTTGACTCTGTCCACTGACCAGATCATCCGGCCAGGCCCGCCGCGGCCCGCGGTCGTCATACGGCCCGGTACCCTCGCGCCTGGTGAAGAGCGCTACACCGTGCCGGGCGCGGGCGCCATCGCGGTTCGGATTCACGTGGGCGACCATGTGCGCGTCGTGGACGTGGAGGGCATGCAGCGCTGCGAACTCGTGGCGGTCGGTGCCAATGGTGTTTGCGATCCTGCAATTCTCGGCGCGCGCGGCAACGGCGATGCGAGCGGGTTGAAGCAAATTCTTGATGGGCAGGGCGAAAGCGCGCATTCCGTGCGCCGCGGGCTTGAGCGGCGTGGTGTCGATCTCGGCGCGGCGCGGGCGGTCACGCTGTTCGGTGGCGACTCCCGGGCCGGCGACAACGCCGAATTTACCGTCTCGCGCGACGGCCTGTTGATCGCGGCCGCGCCCGGCGCTCCCATGGCCGCCGGCTCGCAGGATACGGCGACCCCGATCCGCATATACATCTCGCGCGGCCGCATTTGCCTGGCGAATGAGACGTATCTACCCGAGCCTCTGGCCGATCCGCTGCAAGACATTCGCGTCAACCAGTCGACGGCAAAGGCTTATGTCGTGCGCGCCGGCGAATATATTCAGATCATTGACGTTGCCGGACGGCAGTGCACCGATTTCCAGTGCTTTTCCGCGCGCAAGCTCGACAAAGGCATCGAACACCCGCTGGACTTCACCACCACGCGCTCGCTGCTCGGCAACAGCTATCCGGTGCCCGGGCTTCTCTCCAAAGCCTTCGATCAGGACAACGAGGCGCTGGTCGAGGTGGTGCGCGATACCGTGGGTCGCCACGATGCCTTCGGCCTTGCGTGCCATGCGCGCTATTACGCCGACCAGGGCTATCCCGGCCATGTCAACTGCACGGACAATTTCAACGCCGAGCTCGCGCCTTACGGCATCGCCACGCGCAAGGGTTGGATGGCGCTCAACCTGTTCTACAACACCGGGATCGACGCCAATAACGTGCTTTATTTCGACGAGCCGTGGTCCCGGCCGGGTGACTACGTGCTCCTGCGCGCACTCACTGATATCGTCTGCGTGTCTTCGGCCTGCCCCGACGACATCGACCCGGCCAACGGGTGGAACCCGACCGACATCCATGTGCGCACCTATTCCGATAGACAGAGCTTCTCCAGAGCGGTGGCTTACCGAATGACGCCCGATGCCGAGCCCGAGCTAACGCGCGAGACAGCGTTTCACCCGCGCTTCTCCGCGCTTACCCGCAGCTTTGTCGAATATCGCGGCTATTGGCTGCCGACGCAGTTCAGTAACGATGGACCGGTCGCCGAATACTGGGCCTGCCGTGAGCGCGCGGTCATCATGGACCTGTCGCCGCTCCGCAAGTTCGAGATCACCGGTCCGGACGCCGAAGCCCTGCTGCAATACGCGCTCACCCGCAATGTCCGGAAACTGGCCGTGGGGCAGGTGGTCTATTCCGCCATGTGCTACGAGCACGGCGGCATGATCGACGACGGCACGCTATTCCGCCTCGGCGACAACAATTTTCGTTGGATCGGCGGCGTCGATTATGGCGGCGTCTGGCTCCGCGAGCAGGCCGACAAGTTGGGTCTCAAAGCCTGGGTGCGCTCTTCGACCGACCAGCTTCACAACGTCGCCGTGCAGGGGCCCAACAGCCGCGACATTCTGCGTGAGGTCATCTGGACGCCGCCAGCGCAACCCGCATTGGAAGAGCTGGGCTGGTTCCGCTTCACAATAGGGCGCATCGGCGGTTTCGAAGGTGCCGCGGTCGTGGTCTCACGCACCGGCTATACCGGCGAGCTCGGCTATGAGGTGTTCTGCCATCCCAAGGACGCACTCACCGTGTTCGACGCCATCTGGCGGGCCGGCGAGCAGCGTGGGTTGGTGCCGCTCGGGCTCAAGGCGCTCGACATGGTGCGCATCGAGGCCGGCCTCGCCTTCGCCGGTTACGAGTTCTGTGACCAGACCGACCCGTTCGAGGCCGGGATCGGCTTCACGGTGGCGCTTACGAAGAACGAGGACTTTATCGGCCGCGACGCGCTCACCCGGCGCAAAGAGTACCCGCAGAGGAAGCTGGTCGGCCTCGAAATGGAGGGCGACGAAGCGGTGGGTCACGGCGATTGCGTACATATCGGCCGCGCACAAATGGGCGTGATCACCAGCGCGACCCGCTCGCCGATCCTGAAAAAGACCGTCGCGCTCGCCCGGATCGATGTCACCCATTGCGCGCTCGGGACCGAGGTGGAGGTCGGCAAGCTCGACGGTCACCAGAAACGGCTGCCGGCGCGCATCGTGCGCTTCCCGCATTACGATCCCGAGAAGACGCGCGTGCGTTCCTGAGATGCTCCGCGAGCCTATTCCGCGGCAGCCTTGCCCTTGACCGCAAGAAACGTCTTCATCGAATCGTCCATCGCCTCGTTCCACGGCGTGTGATGAACCGGCGCCGTGGTTCCGGTGCACGGCGATTTAAACGCCTTGTTGCGGTAGCCGAGGATGGAATGCTCCTTGTCGTGCTCCCATTCCTTGAACTCGTCGACCGTCATGTCGATGTCGAACTTCGGATAGTCGATCACTCGGCATAGGTCGCGCACGTAGTCCGCCTGGAAGTCGATCTTCTCAAATGCGTCCTTGAGAGCCTCCTCGCGCTTGACCCACGCGGCATCGTCCTTAGCCATCTCCTCATGCGACGGCAGCTTGATGCGGCCGAGGATTACGTCGCGCGCGTACCACGCTTGCGCGTCGAACATGGAGAACGTGTAGAACTGATCCTGCATGCCGAGATACATCAGCTTCGGATTATCGAGCCACATGATGCCCTTGTAGAGATGCGGCGGATGCATGCGGTTATGCGTGCGCAGCGTCAGATCCTCGGTCAGGAACGGGAAGTAGTGCTGATAACCGGTGCACAGGATTATGGCGTCGAAATTCTTGCTCGAGCCGTCTTTGAAGTGGACCGTATTGCCGTCGATCTTGGTCAACAATGGCCGCTCTTCCATGGTCGCTGGCCATTTAAATCCCATCGGCTGCGTGCGCCAGCACATGGTGACGGATTTCGCTCCGTATTTGTGGCATTGGAGCCCGATATCCTCCGCCGAGTAGCTGGCGCCGACAATCAGCAGGTCCTTGCCGGTGAACTCGTTGGCGCTGCGGAAGTCGTGAGCATGCAGGACGCGGCCGGGAAATGACTCGATGCCGGGGAAGTACGGCACATTCGGCACGGAGAAATGGCCGGTCGCCACGACGACGTAATCGAATTGCTCGGTCGTTCGCTTATGATCCGGCAGATGCTCGACGGTCACCGAGAACTTGCCCGAGCTCTTGTCGAAGGTGACTTGGCGCACGGCCGTGTCAAACCTGATCCAGTCTCTCACGCCTGCGGCTTTGGCACGCCCGACGATGTAGTCGTACAGCACCTCGCGCGGAGGGTATGACGGGATCGGCTGCTTGAAATGTTCGTCGAAGGTGTAGTCGGCGAACTCCAAGACTTCCTTCGGTCCGTTCGACCACAAATAGCGATACATGCTGCAATGGACCGGCTCGCCGTATTGATCGAGACCGGAGCGCCAGGTGTAGTTCCACAAGCCGCCCCAATCGCTCTGTTTTTCGAAACAGACGATCTCGGGAATGTCCGCTCCCTTGCTCTTCGCCAGCTGGAACGCCCGCAATTCACTGAGGCCGCACGGCCCCGCGCCGATGACGGCAACACGACCTGTCATGACTAACTCCCTCGCTCGCTCCTACCGCTAATGCGTCGACCTTTACTTTAAGATGCCATTGTAACAGGCGCCATCGAAACCAAAGTGGCGCAGTCGGAACCAAAGTGGCTCCTATTCCCTAGCGTCGGCAAGGGGTTTAAGCTTTCGATTGCATTGCGCGAAAAAAGCGGCGGCAAGGAGCGCAAGGCCGGTCGTCTTTGCGACCGTCGCACTGTCGATCGACGTGGAGGGTATCAATGACGACGTCCGTGTTCGGCGCGCTCAATCGCCGCGAGTTTCTCTCAACAACAGCTGCCGCCGCACTCATGGCCGGCGTGTCCATGCCGAAGATCGCCTTCGGCGCGGAGAAGGTGGTGAAGATCGGTTTCCTCGCCCCACTGACCGGTGAGGTCTCAGCTTGGGGCAAGCCCGGGCTCGACGGGTGTCAGATCTGGGCCGATTGGGTCAACGCCGATGGCGGCATCCCGATCGGCGGCGACGCCTACAAGGTCGAGTTCGTCGCCTACGATGACGAATACGATCCCGGCAAGGCGCGGACTGGCGCGGTCAAGCTCATCAAGGAAGACGACGTCAAGTTCATCATGATGCTTGGCGGCGATCCCTGGCCCGGCGTTTTCCCGGTGGCGAGCAAGGAGAAGATGCTGGTCTCAACGCTGCTCCCGAGCGATCTCACACCCGAGACCACGATGCTGGTGGCACCATGCGAGGTGCATCCGATTTACAACGTCACCGGCGTCGAGTGGCTGGCGGAGAACAAGCCGGACATGAAGACCGCGGTCATCTGCGCCCAGGACAACTCCCTCGGCAAGCCGTCGGTGGCGACCTATCTCGCGGCCTTCGAGGCGGCGGGGATCAAGGTTCTGGGCGATCCGATCTTCTTCGATCCGGCGACCACCGACTTTGCGCCGATCATGTCGAAGATGTTGGCCCTCAAGCCTGACATCCTGTGCCTCGACACCTGCTACGCCGACTACGTACACCCGCTCACCGAGCAGGCTTTCCAGCAGGGCTTCAAGGGCCAGATGATCTCCTGCACGGCCGACTTCTACCACAAGATGATCGACAAGACCTCCAAGGAGTTCATGGAGGGCTTCATCTTCCAGTTCCCGGATTTCGACGATCCGGCGCTTAACGAGCCGCAGATCAATTTCAAGAAGCCCAACGAGTTTTACGCGGAGTACGTGAAGCGCTACGGCGAGGGTCAGTGGAGTGCGGTGTCGTGGGAATACTCCTCCATCATGAATTTGTGGTCGGATGCCGCGCAGACAGCCGGCACCACCGATCCGGAGGCCGTGCTCAAAGCGATGAAGGACGACGGCAAGGGCAAGCACATCTTCGGCGAGGCCGAATGGTGGGGCAAGGACCTGTTCGGCATCGACAACGCGCTGGTCGGATTCTGGCCGGTTGTCGTCATCGAGGATGGCAAGGCCAAAATCAAGCAATACAAATCCATCCCCGATTGGTGGGGCAAGCACAAGGACCTCATGGTCAAGCACTTCGAGGCGCTCAACCAGATGTACTATCAGCGCAAGTAAGCCGGCCGTCCTGCTCCTGCGCTGCATTGTGGGTCGGCTAACCGCTGTATCGCGCCACTGGTGCAATCGCCGATTTGACGAATGCCGTGCTTCGCGCCGGCCTGCGGCACGAATGTTTCATCCGAGTTAGGCCGGATCGCGGAGCTTTACGGTGACGCTCGACCTGTTCCTTCAGACCGTCGCGAACGCCACTTATGCGGCGAGCTACATGGCGCTGATCGCGGTCGGCTTGGTGCTGATTTTCGGCGTGATGGGGGTCGTCAATTTCGCCCATGGCGAGCTCTACATGGCCGGCGCCTACACCGTCGTTGCCCTTTACGCCGGGCTTGGCGTTCCCTTCTTCGTCGCCGTTGCCGCCGGTCTCATTTTTGTCGGCCTGCTCGGCCTGGTCATGGAATACGTCCTGTTCCGACCCCTACGCGACAATCCGCTCGGCGGGCTGATCGCCTCGATCGGATTTCTCCTGATCTTGCAGACGGCCGCGGTGCTCGGTTTCGGCGTGCAAATGGAGCACGTGTCGCCTTCGACGCAGGACAAGATTGTGTTCTCGGACGGCGTGGTGCTCACCTATCAAAGGCTTTACGTCATCCTCGCTACGGTCGTTCTGCTGAGCGCGCTGTGGCTCTTTCTCCGCAAGAGTAAATTTGGCTGGGCGCTGCGCGCCTGTGCACAGGACCGCGAGGCGGCGGCTCTCCAGGGGATGTCGATAAACCATACCGCGCGGCTGGCCATGTTCATCGGCGCCGCCCTCGCGGGCGTCGCCGGCGCGCTTACCGCGCCGCTCGTCGCGCCGACGCCCTATATGGGGCATCCCGTCATCATCACCGCATTCATCATCATCATCGTCGGCGGGATCGGCTCGCTGGAGGGCGCCGTGCTCGCGGCCATCCTCTACGCCTTCGTCAACACCTTCGTCACCACGATCTATGACGGGACGATCGCCAACATCGTCGGGCTGCTGTTGATGCTCATCGTCTTGATCGTCAAGCCGACCGGTCTGTTTGGAGCCAAGGAACGTGCCTGATCGCGCCACCAGAAGCCGATTGCTCGGGGCTCTTGGCTTTGTCCTGCTGGCGGGGATGTTGATCGTGCTGCCGCACCTGCTTTCGCTGTCGCAGCAGGAGATCCTCGTCCTGCTCGTGATCAACGTGCTGCTGGTCTCGAGCTACCGGTTGTTGACGTTGACCGGCGAATGGTCGCTTGCCCATGTGGTCATTATGGGCGTCGGCGCTTACGCCTCGGCGCTCATCTCCAAGGAGCTCGCCGTGCCGGTGCCGCTATCCATGCTGGCGGGTGCTTGCATCGCCGCATTCATCGCCTTTCTGTTGAGCTTCCCGCTGTTCCGCATGAAAGGCTTTTACTTCCTGATCGGCTCGTTCGCCGCCGGCGAGATTATCCGCCTGATCTGGAAGTGGAGCGATTTGACCTGGCTGTTCGGCGGACCGAAGGGCATCAAGCTTATTCCGCCGTTTCCCAATATCGATTTTCTCTCAGTCGATTTCTACGACCCGGTGAATTACTATTATCTCTGCCTCATCGTGGTGGCGGTATCGCTGGTAGTCCTCTATCGCGTCGAGCACTCCCGCATCGGGCTGACCTTCCATGCCATCCACTGGCAGGACAAGCTCGCTGAGTCCGTCGGGGTCAGCACCTTCCGCTATCGCATGCTGGCCTTCGTCATCGCCTCGTTCTTCGCCGGACTCGCCGGTGCGCTATATGCCCACTATATCGGCGCGGTGGCGCCTAACCGGTTCGACGTCGAGGAGATGGTCTACGTCGTCATCTGGGCGATCGTCGGCGGGACGGCGACTTTCTACGGCCCGATCATCGGGGTGGTCACGCTGACGATCCTCAACGAAGTGGTGCTGCGAGCGCTCGGCGTGGACCAGATGCGGCCGATGTTTTATGGCGCGCTCCTCATTCTGTTCATTCTGTTCCTGCCGACTGGCCTGGAGGGCCTAGTGCCCAAGATCAAGGAATGGATCGCCGGCCGGGGGCGCAGACGCGCCATCGCGGAACAGCGGGCGGAAGCCGAACAGCCGGCGGAATAGACGCCAGCGCCTTTGCTTTGGTTATTGCGGGTGGGATACGCGGTTCCGCGGCGGCGGGGCGAGCAGCAGGAATGCTGCCGCCATCAGCTTGCGCGTGTCGTTGAGCAGGGCGGGCCGCTCACGCCGCCAGCGCGCCAAAGCCTCGGCCGAGATTGCCCAAGCGTCGGCGGCGTTGTTGGACGAGTGCATTTCCTCGATGCTCAGCTTGGCGTCCGTCGTCATCGCTTGCCAACGTTCCTGCCATCGGGACCGGTAGGTGTCGCGGTGACGCAACTCCATGCGCAGGTGAAACAGCGAGCTGCGGGCGGATCGCGGCGCGTCCATGCGAGCGATCCACGGGCCCGCCGCGCGCCATATGTCTAGCCCCTCACGAAACAGATGGGCGACCCCCTCTTTGTGGCCGGACAAATGCAAGCAGAGGCCGTAATTGGCGAGGCTGGTGCCAAGGCGAGGGTCGATCGGCTCGAAGCTGGCCCGCGCTGTCTGCAGCGCTTCGCCAGCCTTGGTCTTGGCCGGCGCGAAATCCTTGTGGGCAACAGCTTCGGCGGTCTCTTCCGCCGTCCGCTCCCAGGCGAGATCGGCCTCGCTCCAGCCCGCGGTGAGCAGCTCTTGGATGCTCCAGTTCTCAGCCACCAAGATAGGCCCGCCGCACATGCTCGTTGTCGTGCAGCTCGTGCGCCGGGCCTTGCAGCGCAATACTTCCGGTCTCCAGCACATAAGCGAAGCGCGCCAGTCTGAGCGCGAGCTCGGCGTTCTGCTCGACCAGCACGACGGCCACGCCGCGGGCGACGATCTCGCGAACGATGCGGGCGATCTCCTGCACCAGGACCGGCGAGAGACCCATCGAGGGCTCGTCGAGAACCAGCATTTTCGGCCGCGACATAAGTGCGCGGCCGATGGCGAGCATTTGCTGCTCGCCGCCGGAGAGCGACCGCGCCCACTGCTTGCGGCGCTCCTTCAGCCTGGGGAAATGGCCGTACACCTCGTCGAGATCCTTATCGATCGCTGCCTTGTCGGTGCGGAGGAAGGCTCCGCTGCGCAGATTTTCCTCCACCGTCAGGCCCGGAAAGACGCGGCGGCCTTCGGGTACATGGGCGATGCCGAGGGCCACGATCTTCTCGGGCGGCAATCCGTCGATGCGTTGGCCATCGAACACGATCTCGCCTTTGCTGATCCGCACCAGTCCGGAAATGGAGCGCAGTGTCGTGCTTTTGCCGGCGCCATTGGCGCCAATGATGGTGACGATGCCGTCTTCCGGCACCGCCATGTCGATGCCCTTGAGCGCCGCCACCTTGTGGTAATGGACATGAACATTGTTGATCTCAAGCAGCATCGACGGCGCTTCCTAGATAGGCCTCGATGACCGCGGGATTGGCACGCACCTCGTCCGGCGTTCCTTCCGCCAAGCGCGTGCCGAAATTCATCACGGTGATGATTTCGCACAGCCCCATCACCGCTTGCATGTCGTGCTCGATCAGCATGATGGTCACGCCCTGCTCGTCGCGCAGCCGCCTCACCAGCTTAGCCATCCGCCTCGTCTCTTCCGCGTTCATGCCGGTGAAGGGTTCGTCGAGCAGCATCAGCTTGGGGTCGGCGGCCAGCGCCACCGCCATGCCGAGCGCCCGCTGATGACCATGGGCGAGGTTAGAGGCGAGTTCGTCAGCCAGCTCCTGCAAACCGAAGAACGCGAGGATGTCGCGCGCCTTCTGGTTGGCAGCCTCCTCGGTGGCGCGATCGCCGCCGAGAATGCGCTTGAGGAGACCAGCCTTGGCGCTGCGGTGACAGCCGAGGCGGACATTGTCGAACACGCTCAGCTGATGAAACAGGGTCGTGCCCTGAAAGGTCCGGATCAGCCCCAGCTCGGCCAGCGCGCTGGTTTCTCGTCCCGAGATGTCTTCCCCGAGATAAACGACCTTGCCGCTGGACGGCGCGTAAAACCCGCTGATCACGTTGAAAGTCGTCGTCTTGCCGGCACCGTTGGGACCGATCAGGCCGTGGATCGAGCCCCGATACACATCGAGGCTGAAGTCGTTGACGGCAACGATACCGCCAAAGGCTCGCACGAGAGCGCGAACCTGGAGAATAGGTTGCTCGGCTGACATCATCGGCGTGTCGACATCATCACAACAAGGAACCCGCATCGCTACGAGACTGGCCCGATCTCGCCGGCCTGGCAAGACAGCGCCCTTTAGCGCATCCGCAATCTACCAGGATCTGCCTGTAAAAACGCATGCGGGTAAGGGTCGAGCGGAAACGCGCCGACGCGTTTACGAAGCGGGGGAGGGGGCGTTTAAGCGGTAATTCGCTATATTTTCCCGCGCATCAGGGCAATTCCATAGCAGGGCGAGGGGATCAGGTGATCAGGATAAAGCCGCGAGGGAGTCAGCAAGCGCCTTGACCAGAAGGTCGGCGTGGCCCCGCTCAAAACAGAGCGGCGGGCGGATCTTGAGGATGTTGGCATGAGGGCCGGCAATGCCGACCAGGATATTGCGGTCGCGTAGCGCGTTCACGACGCGGGTTGCGGCGCCCTGGTCCGGCGTTTTCGATGTGCGGTCGCGCACGAGTTCGACGCCGACATAAAGTCCCTGTCCCCGTACGTCGCCGATGCGCTCGAAGCGTTGCGCGACGCCCTCTAGCTCCGCCAAGAGGTAGGCGCCGATCTCGAGTGCGTTCTGCTGCAGAGCCTCGGCCTCGAGCGTCTCCAAGACGGCGAGTCCGGCGGCGGCGGCGACCGGGCTTCCTCCGAACGTGTTGAAGTAGCCGGCACTTGCCCCGAAGGTCTCGAGCATATCCGGTTTCACCGCGACCCCGCCGATGGGGTAGCCGTTGCCCATGGGTTTACCCATGACGACCATGTCGGGGACGAGGCCGTGACGCTCAAAGCCCCACATCTTTTCGCCGGTGCGGGCGAAGCCCGGCTGCACCTCGTCGGCAATGAACACGCCACCCGCCTCCCGCACGTGGGCGATGGCTTCGGCCATGAATCCGGGCTCGCCCGGGTAGATGCCGTCGCTCGAGAAGATGCTGTCGACAATCAGCCCGGCGAAGCGAATCTTCTTTCGCTGCATGCCCGCGATCGCCTTTCTTATGTTGGCGGCGAAGAGCGGCCCGACGTCCTTGGGCTCGGTTCGATACGTGTCGGGGGCTGGAACCAGAAAGACGTGCGGATTGCGCGGCTCGGCGCTCGCCGAGGAGGGGGAGATTTCGGTCACTGCCAACGTATTGCCGTGATAGGCGTTCTCCGTCACGATGATGCCGGAGCCGGCCGTGACCACGCGTGCGATGCGCAGCGCGAGGTCGACGCTTTCGCTCCCCGTGCATGTGAGGACGATATTCGACAGCTCGCGCGGCAGCGTCGCCAACAGCCTTTCCGCATAGGTGTAGACGATCTCGCAGAGGTAACGGGAGTGCGTGTTGAGGGTCGCCATCTGCCGCGACACGGCAGCGACGACGCGCGGATGGCAGTGGCCGACTGACGCCACGTTGTTGTAGGCGTCGAGATAGCGCGTGCCGTCGGCATCAATGAGCCAGAACTCCTTCGCCCCGGACGAGATTAAGAGGGCGTGAGTAGAACAGCATCGCTGCCGGACCGAACACGGCCTCGCGGCGGGCAACGAGCCGAGCCACGTCAGGATCGAGACCTTCCGCCGCTCGCATGTCGAACGCGTTGAGCTCGAGAATTTTGGGTGTCGCTGTCATGACCTCAAGCCGCACGACGCATTTCTGCGGGGCTCCGCTCGCCTCCGAACTCGATCAGTCCGTTTCCATCGTTCAATTCGCCCAATCCGCCCAAACCGCCGAAATGCCCGCGGAGGTCTCTGTCAAATGCGCTTCGGCGCCGTTAAACTACTCTCTATATATATACTCGTCCCGGTGACATCGATCTCCGCTTATGAGAGCCAGCATGACAGGGGAACCGCGCACGATCGCCAATCGCTGGAAGCGCTTCTCCGATTGGGACGAGCGCCCGCTTAGGCTTGACAAATTTGCAGTCGAGGACGCCGAGAACGGCTTCGCCGCCTTTACCAGCCGGCACGATCCAAAGCCCGGACTGATATTGGGGTCGGGCGGCATCGACGTGATGGACGGCGTCGGTGTCGCCGACTTCGACATGATCGACACGTTTATCGCCCGCTATCACATCGATCCGGAGATCGCCCCTGAAGCCATGGGCCGGCCATCGTCCGAGGTGGCGCGAATGCTGGTCGACATGAACGTGCCGCGCAGCGAGCTGGTGCGGCTCGCCCACGGCATGACGCCGGCCAAGCTCGCGGAGGTCGTCGCCCAGCTCTCCTCGATCGAGATCGCCTTCGCCTACAGCAAGATGCGAGCCCGCAAGACGCCCGGCAATCAGGCGCACGTGACCAATGCCAAGGACGACCCGCTGCAGATGGCCGCCGATGCCGCGACCGCGGTCGCATTCGGATTCGACGAGGTCGAGACGACGATGAGAGTCGCGCGAAATGCTTGGTCGAATGCCGTCTCATGCGCGGTCGGGGCGGCGGTTGGACGTTGGGGCACGCTGTTTCAGTGCTCGAGCGAGGAGGCCGAGGAGCTCAGGATCGGCATGGCCGGATTTACGTCTTATGCCGAGACGGTTTCGGTCTACGGCACCGAGAAGAGCTTCATCGATGGCGACGATACGCCGTGGTCGAAAGCCTTCCTCGCGGCGGCCTATGCCTCGCGCGGCATCAAGATGCGCTGCACCTCGGGCGCCGGGTCGGAGCTGCTCATGGGGTTCCACGAGAAGAAGTCGCTGCTCTATCTGGAGGCGCGCTGCCTCTGTCTTCAGCGCGCCATGGGCGTGCAGGGCACGCAGAATGGCGGCATCGACGGGGCCCCCATCACCTGTACTGTCCCGGGTGGAATGCGCGAGCTGATGGCGGAGAATCTGATCGCCGTCTGGCTCGATCTGGAATGTGCCTCCGGCAATGACGCGCGCGCGACCGAATCCGAGATCCGCGTCGGGGCCAAGATCCTGCCCTTTCTCATCGCCGGCTCCGACCTAATTTGCTCGGGGTTCGGCTCGATCCTTAAATACGACAATTCGTTCAATGCGTCTCTTCTCAACGGCGAGGAGCTCGAGGACTATCTCGTGCTCCAGCGCGATTTCGAGGCCGACGGCGGTCTGACGCCCGTCGAGGAAACCCGCGTCCTTAGGCTGCGGACGCGCGCCGTCGAAGCGATCAGCGCCGTGCTCGAGGAGCTTGGCCTTGGGCAACCGAGCGAGGCTATGAAGAGCAGCGTCGTCGCCGCATCGGGGTCGGATGAGACGCAAAGCTATTTGCCCCGCGACGTGGTGGCCATCAGCGAGAGCATCAAGGAGCGCGCGATCACCGTCGTCGACGTGATCAAGGCCCTCGCCAGGCGCGGTTTTGCCGAGGAGGCGGACAATCTCCTGAAGCTCTTGAGGTTGCGCGTTTCCGGCGATTATCTGCAGACGTCTGCGGTGGTCCGCGACGGCCATATCATCAGCGCGATCAATGATCCCAATGACTATCTCGGGCCTGGCACTGGATACCGCCTAAGCGAGGCGCGTCGCGAGGAGATCGTGGCGATCCGCGACGTCCTCACGCGCGAGGAGGTGCTGCGAGCAGAGGCCGTGCACAAGGCCGCCGAGAGCAAACGCGTTAGCTACCGGACGATGGGCCCCGCCGCAGCGGGCAACGATCGCCATGAGGTCGTGATCGGGGTGAGTCCTGCGTTCGGCATCAAGCTCTTCCAGACCGTTGGCGGGCATCCCCTGTCCGCAATCCTGCGCGAGCTGATCGATGGCATCACGATAGGCGGGGCGAGGGCGCGTGTCGTCAGGATGAAGCACACGGCCGACACATCGTTTTTGGGTCTCAGCGCCGCCCGCCTCGCGGGGTCGGGCGTCGGCATTGGCATCCAAGCCAAGGGCACTGCGGTCATTCACCAGAATGACCGCCTCCCGCACAACAATCTCGAGCTCTTCTCCAACTCGCCGATCACCAGGCTCGAGCACTATCGGCGCATGGGGGCTAACGCCGCCGCCTACGCGCTCGGCGAAATGCCGGAGCCGGTCGTGGTGCCGACGCGCGGCGAGGCCATGGGCTCGCGCTATCATGCGCGTGTGGCGCTGATCTATGCCATCGAGACCGAATTGACCTCTGAGGGTGCCGCGGCCGAGGATGTCGAGGTCACCTTCCCGGGGGGCACCGCATGAGCAAGCAAGCGCTGACCATCGCCGACTATCCTTTGGCAGAAAAGCGCCGCGAGATCGTGCGCGGAAAGCGCGGCAAGGGCCTCGATGAGCTCACGCTCGAGGCCCTGCTCGAGGATCGCGTCACGCTCGAGGACCTGCTCATCACCGCGACGGCTTTGTGCCAACAGGCGGAGATCGCCCGCGCCGCCGGGCGGAGCACGTTAGCCGCGAATTTCGAGCGTGGCGCCGAGCTCGTGGACGTGCCGCAAGACACGATCATGCGCATTTACGAACTGTTGCGTCCTGGCCGCGCCCAATCACAGGAGGCGCTGCTCGCGGCGGCCCGGGAGCTGCGCGACCAATATGGCGCCACGGGCATCGCGGCTTTTGTGGAAGAGGCCGCCGCGGTTTACGAGCGGCGCGGCTTGTTCAAAAAGCGGTTCTGAGCAGGCCGGGAATGACTTGGAAGACTGACTATCGGTCGATTTACTACGACGGCGCCCCCGAGCCCGCCGATCCGAGCCTCGCCAAGGGGAGCACGGCGCTCCTCGTCATCGACGTGCAGAACACCTATCTCACGCGGCCGGAGAGAGCTTCTCTGTCTGCCGATGAGCAGCGCCGCTACGACGCCTGGAATCCCTTCCACGAACGGATGCACGAAATCGTCATCCCCCGTACGGAGGAATTGCTCGGGCTATTTCGCCACAATGGGTACGAATGCGTCTTCGCGCGCATCGCGTGCCATACCAAGGACGGCCGCGACCGGTCCCTGTCGCAGAAGATGCCGGGCTGGAACAATCTTCTTCTGCCTAAGGACGAGCTGCCGTCTCAACTGATCGCTGAACTCCAGCCCGAAGGCGATGAGATCGTGGTGACGAAAACCACCGACAGTGCTCTGACGGGGACCAATCTGCGGCTGATCCTCACCAATCTCGGTATCAAAACCGTAGTGTGCTGCGGTATCTTCACCGACCAGTGCGTGTCCTCGACGGTTCGCAGCCTGGCCGACGAAAGCTTCAGCGTCGTCGTGGTCGAGGATTGCTGTGCTGCCGGAACCGACGAGCTCCATCGCAAGGAGCTCGAGATCATAAACATGATCTACTGCCACGTCATGTCGAGTGCCGAGCTCACGGCGCTCATGAGCCTGGGACCCAAATAAGCGAGGCGGATCAATTTCAAAGCGGATCCGCAGCTCTGCAACGAGCGTCAGCGTAAGACCTGCCGCTTATGCATAGAGATTGGGCAGAGTCGCCCGCGCTTGTTTCGAGGGCAGAACAAGATCATCATGGCTTCGAACGGGCCGGTAACAAGGGGTGAGCCGGCACCGCCAGCTGCAACTTCGGACTGGCCAAAACGGGGGACAACCATCATGACGCAACGCTCAGCTGCCGCGCTCGAGGCGCAGGAGAGTTTCGAAGTCCACAAAGAAAAGAACATCGACCTGCTCCACAGCAAAGCGGTCGGGCTCTTGGGTGTTTTGTTCCTGACCGTGACCGGCGCGGCGCCGATGTCGGCGATGCTCGGCAACGTTCCGTTCGCCGCGGGCTTCGGCAACGGGATCTACGTCCCCGCCGCCTTCCTGCTCGCCACGATCGTGCTCACCATCTTCTCCGTGGGCTTTGCGGCTATGGCCCAGAAGGTATCGAGCGTCGGCGGCTTTTACTCCTACATCAGCCTCGGGCTCGGACGCGACATGGGAATGGCCGCGGGCATGGCGTCGTTCATGTCCTATAGCGTCTTCGAGGCATCGCTATGCGGACTCTTCGCCTACTTCGCCAACGCATGGGTGCAATCCCATTTGGGCGTCAATGTTCCCTGGATCTGGTTTGCCGTGGCGATGATCGCGCTGATCTCGATCCTGAGCTACCGGGACGTGCAGCTTTCGGTCAAGATTCTCGGTGTCGCGCTTATTCTCGAGGTGATCATTCTGTTGATTTTCGATGCCGGCGCCATCGCGTCGAGCACGTCGAAGTTCAATGTCGAGGCTCTTAACGTCCTCAACGTCAATACACCGGTAGCCGCGCAGAAGGTGGGCGATGTCGACATCGCCGCGGGCGCGGCGGCGGTCGGTATTTTCATGGCCTTCTGGTCTTGGGTCGGCTTCGAGATGGCGCCTAACTACGCCGAGGAATCGCGCGATCCGAAGCGCATCATTCCGCGCTCACTCTACTACTCGGTTATCGGGCTCGGGCTGTTCTACATCTTCACCAGCTGGTGCGCGATCTCCTCCTACCCGACCGAAGGCGACATGCTCGTCAAAGCCTTCAAGGATTCGGGCAACTTCTTCCTGGCGCCGATGGAGCAAAACGTCGGTCACTGGGCGGAGGAGCTGATGAGCATTCTGATCCTAACGAGCTCGTTTGCCTGCGGCATGGCCTTCCACAACACCGCTGCTCGCTATGCCTACTCACTCGGTCGCGAGGGTGTGTTCCTGCGCGTCCTGGGCAAGACCCATCCCACATTCAAAAGCCCGCACATTGCCTCCACGGCGCAGTCGGTGCTGGCGCTTATCTGGGTTGGACTGTTCGCCTACTTCCTGGGAATCGACGATCCCAACGCGCAGGCCTACGTCGCCATCTACACGATGCTCGCCATTCTCGGCACCATGCTGCTTCTCCTTCTGCAGGCTATCGTGTCGGTCGCGATCATCGTCTACTTCCGCAAGAACCATCCCGGCGAAGTCGGAGTGATTCCCGGCCTGATTGCTCCGGCGATCGCATTTGTCGCGCAGATTTACCTGGTCTACCTCCTGGTGGGTAATCTGGAGACGTTTGGCGGCAGCGGCAGCTTCGGCAGCAATATCCCGTATATCGCGCTCGCCATCGTCGTCTGGGGGTTTGTCTGGGGCCTGGTGTTGAGGTTCGCTGCCCCCGAGGTTCACGCCAGGATCGGCCGTCTCGTATTCAACGGGTAGCGGCTCGAAACGTCTGATGTTCGCGGTCCATCTCCGCGAAGGATGAATTCGGGCGGGCGTTGCGGAGGCGGCGCCCGCCCGTCCTCCAAATGGTGCTTCTCAGCGACCGAATTCCGAGGAAAACGTCATGCTGACATCGATCGCAGGCCGATCCGTCGTCGTAACTGGGGCGAGCAAGGGGATCGGCAAGGGAATCGCCACGGTCTTTGCCCGCAGCGGCGGCAAGGTGCTCGTCGTGTCCCGCCATCTCGATGAGGCGGAAGCCTGCGCCGAGGAATTGCGCCGCGCCGGCGGGACGGCAAAGGGCCTCGCCGCGGATGTGACTAAGATAGGAGACATGCAAGTCATGGCCGACGCGGCCGTCGCCGCGCACGGCGGCATCGACATCCTGTGCGCGAATGTAGGCATTTTCCCGCAAACCAAGATCGAGGACCTTTCATCGGAAGATTGGGATCACGTCATGGCGACCAATCTCAGGGGCACCTTTCTTCCGATCAAGGCTTGCCTGCCGCATCTCAAGAAATCGGACCAGGGCCGCATCGTGATCACGTCCTCGATAACCGGGCCGGTCACGGGCTTTCCCGGATGGGCCCATTACGGCGCGACCAAGGCGGGTCAGCTTGGCTTCATGCGCACGGTCGCTATCGAGCTCGCCAAATACGCCATCACTGTCAATGCGGTGCTCCCCGGCAACATCCTGACCGAAGGCTTGATCGCGCTCGGGCCGGAATACGAGCGCTCGATGGCGGCTTCTATTCCGTTGAAGAAGCTCGGGACGGTTGAGGATGTCGGCTATGCCGCCCTGTTCCTGGCGTCTAAAGAGGCCGCCTACATCACCGGCCAGACGATCATCATCGACGGCGGCCAAATTCTTCCGGAAAGCCTGGACGCGCTCGCGCAGGCTTAGCGCGGAGCATTGCGCGCGGAGAAGCGTCGGGCTCCTACCGGTGACGGCGCGCCTCGCCGAAGCGCGACAGATAGCGCTCGCACAACGGAAGCGTCCCTTGCGTGTAGGTGATGCCCATGGACTGAGCGAGCTCGGTCTCCGAATGCGAGCCGATCCAAGCGACGAGCAGAAGTCGGCGCAGCATGACGAAGGTATCGATTTCGGCCACGTCCTCGGCGGACAGTGAACCGACCCGGCGATAGCCCCGCACCCAGGCATCCAGCAGCTCCGGCACTTCGGCATTGTCCTCGAAAAATGACACGGTTGTTGCGCAGTCATACAGGAACCAGGAAAAGCCGCAGTCGTCGAAGTCGATGACCTTGATCGTGCCACGGTCCATGAGCAGGTTGGCGAGACGCATGTCGCCGTGGACGAGGTTGAACCGGTCGGGCGTTTTGCCGAACCGGTCGAGACGCCGTTCGATCAGCCGGACCGTCTCGCCGATCGTTTCGGCGGCGTCGCGGGTGATTCCCATTCCATCATCCCACCTGCCCCAATGCGGCCGCTCGCCGAGACTCGTCTCGAAGTCCCAGCTGTGACGCTCGAACCAGGGCGGCCGCTGCCACGCGCGCACGTGGGCGTGCATGCGGGCGGCTGTCTCTCCCAAAGTCTCGAAGCCGGCGGCGTCTGTCGCGGCGGGTTCCTGTCCCTCTTCCCACGCAAAGAGAACGACGTTGCGCGGCCTCGGCAGGCCCTCATGCGCGACGGTCTGAATGAACTCCCCGTCGATGCCCCGGATTGGGGTCGGCGTGATCGCGGCGCCCGATGCCTTTAGCGCTATCTGCCATTGAAGCTCGGAAGCGATCGCCGTCCGCGAGTGGTAGCCCTCGCGGTGCACGCGCAGCGCCCACTTGGACCCAGTCGCGGAATCCTCCACACGGTAGGTCGCGTTCTCTGAAAGGTTGATCAGCTGCAGCGTGACAGTGACCGGCAGCGCGTAGCGCCTTACGGCTCGCTCAGCTAGGCCCTGCAGCCGCCGCAGCAGATCCTCATGAGCAAGTGCGGCCTCACCCGCCATCGCGTTTCTCCCGTGGCGGCCTCATCGAACCGCAGATTTATCCCGAGTGACCAACCCAAGCCGCGACATTATCAAAGCGGGTCGCGCCGAAGGAGGATGTGTCCAGGGTCGCCGGGCTCACACCGCGGTAAAGCAGTTGTCGACGAAGAGATGCGCGCCATTGATGAAGCTCGCCTCGTCGCTGGCGAGAAACAGAGCAGCGCGCGCCACCTCCTCCGGCTCGCAAATGCGGCCTTGCTGAACGGCCAGCGCCGCGTCCGACATGTCGACACCAAGCTTGTTGAGCTCGGCAACCTCACGCAGGCCGTGCGGCGTGCGCACGAACCCCGGGCAGACGGCATTGCAGCGGATGTTCTGGTCGCGATACTCGACGGCGATCGAGCGAGCGAACATGTGGCAGGCACCCTTCGACGTATTGTAGACGACCTCCCTCGGTGTCGCGGCGATGGCCGAGATCGACGACGTGCAGACGATCGCCCCTCCGCCAGCCGCGATCATCCCCGGCAGCACGGCCTTGGTCATGAGAAACATGCTGGTGACATTGACCGCCATCAGCCATTCCCAGTCAGCGAGCGTGGTATCGAGAAACGGTTTGATGATGATGGAGCCGGCGTGATTGAAGAGCACATTGGGCGCTCCGAGCGCCGCGGTAACGGCTGCGACGGCCGCGTCGACCTCGGCTTCGTTCGCGACGTTCGCGGCCGCAAACATAGCCGTGCCGCCCGCTGCCGAGATCTCGGCGACGACGGCGCGCCCCGCCTCCTCGTTGCGGTCGACAACGCCGACCTTGGCGCCCTCGGCCGCGAACAGCTTCGAAGAGGCGCCTCCCATGCCGGTTGCGCCGCCCGAGATCAAAGCGATCTTGCCTGCCAGTCTGCCGGGCATGGTGCGTTCATCCTTCTTCTCAGCACGGTCGGCTATTGTAGAACGGCACCGGGTGGAATCGAAAGTGGCAAGCGGAGCGCCTTCTCCCAGCAGCCTCTAGGCGGAATTCCGACTCTCCCCGCCCGATTGGGCATGGCTCAACTGTGTCGGCTTGACCCTTGATCCGGCTCGATGGCTTCGACAGTCTAGCGCAAGAAGGGATTGCCCATGCATATTCTCGTTTTGCAGCACGAAGAGATTTTGCATCTCGGCGTCTTCGGTACGTTCCTCGCGCAGGATGGCGCCACCTGGCAGGTGGTCGAGCTCGACGAGGGCGAATCGATTCCGGCGCTCGATCCCTTCGATGGCATGATCGTCATGGGCGGCCCGCAAGATGTGTGGCAGGAGGATCGCTATCCCTGGCTGCGCGACGAGAAGGCTGCGATCCACCGTTTCGTGGTGGATATGCGGCGCCCGTTTTTCGGCGTTTGCCTCGGCCATCAGCTTCTTGCCGATGCGCTCGGTGGACGCGTGCAGCCGGCAAGATCTGCCGAGCGCGGCTTGCACCAAATATCAAAGACCGAAGAGGGCGCGCGCGATCCCTTGCTGCGCGATTTGAGCGATCCCATTACCGCGTTCCAGTGGCATGGCGCGGAAGTAGTTGCCTTGCCGCCGGGCGCCGCCGTGCTTGCCGAGAATGAGGCCTGCGCCATTCAGGCCTTTCGCTATGGCGCGCGCGCCTATGGCGTCCAGTTTCATATCGAGGTGATGAAGGATACCGTAGCCAATTGGGCCCAGCACGTCAGGCCGGTGATGGACGAGGCGGAACTGGCCCGCCAAGTCGATGCCGCTTATCCGCAACTCTATTGTCTCGCGCGCAACGCCTACGACAATCTGAAGCCGTTATGGTCGCGGGCCAGCGATCCAAGGATAGGAGAGACGTCGATGGCCGATAATGAGACCCGCAAATGGTAACGCGCGGCTTCACCGGGCGGCAGCGCTCGCCGGAAATCGCCAAACGACTTCCTCCGGGGCAGTCGCTCACCAACGATTTTCCAGTGCTCTCCGCCGGTCCCACACCCCATATTCGTATCGAGGACTGGTCCTTCACCTTGAAGGTGGGGCCAAAGCCCTTGGCACAATGGAGCTGGCTGCAATTCAATGCGCTGCCTCAGACCAAGCAGACGCGCGATATCCATTGCGTGACCAAATGGTCGAAGCTTGATACGTCTTGGGAGGGTGTGCTGATCGACGATATCTTGGCTGCGGCCGGGCTCGAGAGCCCCCCGACACCCTTCACCTTGGCTCATTCTTTTGACGGCTACTCTACCAATGTGCCGACGGCCGATCTTGTTGGTGGAAAGGCCATGGTGGCACTTCGCTACGCCGGCGCGGCGCTTCCGCCCGATCACGGCGGCCCCGCGCGCCTCTTAGTTCCGCATCTCTATTTCTGGAAGTCGGCGAAGTGGGTGAGCGGGCTTCAGTTCACCGCGCGAGACGAGGCCGGCTTCTGGGAGCTTCGCGGCTATCACATCTATGGCGACCCTTGGCGCGAGCAGCGCTTCACCGATGACTGAGATGCCGGCTGAGTTCAAGAACCGAGCGCGGCCTGCATTGGCAACAAGGCTTGATTAGCGCCATCGTCCCCCAGACCCCTCGCGTCAAGAGCTTCTTTCTGGAGCTCCCGCACCCCTTCTCGTTTCGTGCCGGACAGCATGTCGACGTGCGGTTGACGGCCCCTGACGGCTATCGAGCGGAGCGCAGCTATTCGATTGCTTCGGCCCCGAACTCGCCGCGCACGCTCGAACTCGTCATCGAGCGGCTCGACGACGGCGAGGTCTCGCCGTTCTTTCATGATATCGCCGCGGCTGGGGACGAGATCGAGTTGCGCGGACCTATTGGCGGCCACTTTGTTTGGGAGATCGACGATGGCGGTCCGCTTCTGCTGTTGGGTGGTGGTTCCGGAGTCGTGCCGCTCATGTCTATGATACGGCAGCGCGCGAGTTGCCATTCGGACGTACCGACGCTGCTGCTCTTCTCTGCCAGGACCTTCGAAGATATCCTCTTTCGCGATGAACTGCTGTCCCTCGCGGCACGAGGCGACGGTCTTGAGCTCGCCTTCGCGCTGACGCGTGAGCCGGCAAAGCGAGCACAGGACTATGGGCGACGGGTCGACGCTGCGATGGTGACCGAGCTCGTAGCCAGGCTGCCGGAGGCTCCCACGAAAGTCTTCGTGTGCGGCTCCAATCCGTTTGTCGAGGCGGCGGCCGAAGCCGCGATCGCGGCTGGCGTGCCCGCAGGGATCATCCGCACGGAGCGCTATGGAGGCTGACCAAAAGCCTTCCGGCCGCCTCACCTATCCTTGGTCCGAGCCGGCATATTTCGCCGTCCCCCCGAACGAGGAGAGGGGCACGTAGGTCTCCGGCAGCTTGATCTCGCCCTTGGCGAGCCGCGCCTTCTGATAGTTGAAGCTCTGCGCGGTCTGCGCGAACAGGTGCTCGCCGGCGGTCAGCCCGGCGCGCGCCGGCCGCTCGCCCGTCACGAACCGGTCGAGCGGCTTGACCTCGGTGTCGTAGTCGACGGCGAAGAACAGCGGAAAGGAGAAGCGCTCCTGCTTGACCGGCCGCACACGATGCGAGGTCGCAACGAACTCGCCGTTGGTCCAGATCTCCATCATGTCGCCAATATTGACGACGAGCGCGCCGGGCAAGGGCGGCGCATCGATCCACGTCCCGGCGCTGTTCAGGACCTCGAGGCCGGGCGCAGTCGAATAGAGCAGCGTCAGGCACTCGTAATCGGTGTGCGAACCTATGCCCATGGCCTCGCCGGCCGCCGGGTTATACGGATAATGAATGAGCCTGAGCTGGCTCGGCGGCTTCATGAGATAGGAATCGAAAAAGCCGGGGGTTTCGCCGATGGCCTGCGCAAAGCCGCGCATCAGTACGCGGCCCAAGGAGAAGATCGCGTCGTAATAGGTCATCACCGGGATGCGAAAGTCGCCGAGGCCCGGCCATTGATTGGGTCCGAGCAGAGGATTGCCGGCGACATAATCCGGATCGTCCGACGGCAGGTCGATCGAGAGATCGAAGGCCTCCTTGCGATCCTTGGAGCCCGCCGCGAACACCTCTTCGCCCTCCGGAACGTAGCCGCGATGATTTTTCGACAGCCCGATATAGGCCTTCATCTTTTCCTCAAGCGGCAGGGCAAAAAACCTCGCCGAGGCGTCGACCACGCCGGCGAATACGGATTGGGGAATGCCGTGCCCCGCGACGTAGCAGAAGCCGACCTCGCGCGCGGCGTGGCCGAGCTGATCGGCCGCGGCCTGGGCCGCTTTTGCATCGCTGGTCAAAAGCCCCGAGATATCGACGACCGGCAATTCGCTGAAGGCTGTTCTGTTCATCATACGGCTCCAAATCTCGCTGGGCGGTCTCGTTCATTTCGGCTCTCGCCGTCGGCGGGGGACTCCGGCACAAGCCATTGACGCAACGGCTTCGCGCTGGTGCCCTCATAGGCGGCGATCTGCCAGGCACGGCGGATGGAAGTGCCGTCCGGCGTCAAATCGTCGACCAAAAGACTGCCGGTCCCGGCCTCGCTATCGACACGCAGCGAGTGACCCTCGCGGAAAGGGAGGCTCGATCGCTCGATGCGCCATTCATGACCCTGCACGCGGCCGAACGAGATCTCGCAATCGAACAGATCCTGCGCCGCCTGAAGCGAGCCCGCCGCCTGGACACATTCGGCCAGGTCGGCCCCCGGCGGCAGTTTCGCGCCGCGGCTCCTGGCGAACATGAACACCTCGCCGGCCATGATCAGGCAGCCCGTTCGCGACGGCGCGTCCGCGACGAGCGAAAGCGCCATGACGTCGCCGCTGCGCGGCTCGCGCACCCAATGCTCGATATAGGGCGCCTCGACACCGTGCTCGACCAGGACGCCGCCTTCGAAAGCGAGCCGTCCTCGATCCTGGCGGCCGGTATCTGGCTGGTAGTCGAACGCACGGTGCCAATGCGCGATCGAGCCGTCGACATCGAGTTGGCCGAAGAACCCTTCCTGACCGGCCAAGAACCTGAGCATGGCCGCATCGAGCTCGCGGAGGCACGAAGCGCTGCACGGGGGCCTGCCGCGAGGAATCCGCAGGTCGGCAAAGAGCTTTGGACCTTGCAGCCAATAGACCTCCGTCGTCGTGTCCGTCTCGCCTGCTTGCCAGGCGATCAGGCGGCGGCGCCATAGGCCCCTTATGTCACTCAGGCTCACCATTCTCGCCGCCGAAATCCCGTTTGAGCAGGAACTGGTTCTTGTACATTTCGAGGCCGGTCATGACCTCGATCAGGGCGATGTCCTCTTGCCCGTAGCAATGATCCTGGAGGAATTTGAGAAAGGCCTGCCGCGTCTCGAACACGACCTCGACGAGGAGATCGTAGCGGCCGCTCACCCACAGCACATAGACGGCGGCAGCGAGACGGCTCAGCCGCTTGGCGACCTGCTCGGGCGTCGCATTGGCTGCGACCTTGATGCCGAGCATGGCGTCGGCGCGGTAGTTGATGGCGATCGGATCCGCCAAGGCGACGACGCGAAGATGCCCCGCTTCCTTCATGCGGTTGAAGCGATTGCGGATCGTGCCCTCCGACACGTTCAACGCGGCGGCGATCGTTTGAAACGGCAGACGGCCGTCCTCTTGCAGCATGCGGATGATGGCGCGGTTGAGACTGTCCTCCGGAGAGTTCAGCGATCCGACCTTGCGCCCGAGCGCTTCGTCGAGCGCGTCCTCGGCGGCGAGCTTGCCGGCGCCCGTCTCGGCCAATTTGGTGTCTTGCGCCAAGGTCGATGCTCCAGATCGCTGCGCTAAAAGAACCGCATATATTCCGCCTGCTCCCAATCGGTGATCGCGACGTGAAAGCGATCCCATTCATCGGATTTGTAGCGGCTATAGGAATTGTGCATCACCTTGCCGAAAACATCCAAGGCGAGGGGGCTCTTGTTGAAGATCTCGACGGCCTCGAGCAGGTGACGCGGCAGGCGGCGAATGCCCCGCCTCGCAAGCTCCTCTTGCGTCATCGTGTAGAGGTCGTGATCGAGCGGCGAGCCGGGGTCGATCTGACCGGTCACGCCGGCGACCGCCGCCGCCGTCGTCATGGCAAGGCCGAGATAGGCGTTCATGCACATGTCGCTGGCGCGGTTCTCGATGCAGAACCGGTTCTGCGGCAGGCGGAAGGTGGCGGAACGGTTGTTGGCGCCGTAGGTCAGGTGGGTCGGCGCCCAGGTATAGACGCCACCCTCCAGACCCGGGACGCGACCGATCAATCCCTTATAGGAATTCACCGTCGAGCAGGTGACCGAGACGATCGCGTCGCCGTTGCGCAGAAGGCCGCCGAGAGCGTGGAAGGCGGTCTTGCTCCAACCGCCGTTCTCCTCGAACAGGTTCTTGCCGGTCGTGGAATCCTGGAGGCTGAAATTGATATGCGCCCCTGAGCGCCAGTCGCCTGGGCTCGGCTTCGGCATGAAGGTCACGAACAGCCCGTGGCGCTTGGCGACCTCCTTCAGCAATACGCGCAGGAAGGTGAAGCGGTCGGCCATGCCGACGACCCCGGTATAGCCGAAGTCGAGCTCGAACTGCGAATAGGCGCCCTCGGTGACGACGTCCTTGATGCCCCAGCCAAGCCCGTCGAGAATGTCCATGATCTCGCCGAGGAAGCCCATCGAATCGAGCACGGCCTCGCTGTCATAGCCCCAGGCCTGGCGGCGCGATCTGAGAGCGCCGGCCGCGCGCGGATCGTTGTCATAAGCCTTCACCGGACGGCCCGCCGGATCGAACCGCATGACGATGAACTCGGGCTCGATGCCGGCCATCGGCCGCAAGCCCTTGTCCAAGGCAAGCTGGACCTGCCGCTTCAGCGCGAGCCGCGGGCAGACGTTGTAGGGCTTCCCCTGGAAAAATAGGTCGGCGAACACCCAGGCGATGGTCTTATCCCAGGGGCAGACGATCAGGCTGCTGAGATCGGCGACCGGAATCTGATCGGGATCGGCAGGGCCGAGCTCCGGCACCATCGATACCGAATGCACCGCGAATTGCGGGCCCTTGCCGTTGCAAAGCGCGTCGAGCTCGCCGAGCGGTACGGGCTTGGTCTTGGGCTGGCCAAGCAGGTCGATCCAGCACGAGAGCACATATTTGACGCCGGCCTCGGCGAGCTTTCGCTTGGTCTCGGTGATCAGCTCAGGATCGGGGAAGGCGTCCTGCATGGTTTCCGGCAGCATCTTCGCCGCCGCCGTCCCGTTGCCGCCTCCCGCCAATGACCTCTCGGCGAGTGCCATGCTCAACTCCCCCGAAACTTCTGGGACCGGATCGCATCGGCGCGTTTTGCCATTTTCGTAATCAGCCTGCCCCAATCTTTGGCAATTTCGCAATCAAATGCGATCTACGTATCTTAAACAGAGTTTGTCTCTCGATGCAACACCACGCTCGTCTTGTCGGTCTAGAGCAATCATCGCCGGAACGAAGACGGCTTTGACGCTCACCGCCCCACCAGAGAAACTGCGCAATTCTAAGCCAAAAGCTTAGCTTTTAAGCATTCGCCGGCTGGAGTTGGCGAGATCGACCCGCCTTGATCTTGCAAAATCGCGGGCCGCCGCGGCGTTTAACTCGCCTTTGCGGGGCCGCCCGCGCACTCTAGCACGCCCCTTGCATGTTGCGAATTTCGTAAAGAAATTGGCCTGCTCCCGGCCCGATCTTGGCGCGAAATCGGGCAGCCGGAATCAGGTGGTTACGCACGGGATGGAACCGATTTGAGCATCGCGGTTCAGGAGAGTGTGGCCGCCGAGGGTCTTCCTCGAGCTGACAGCCCGCGCCGCCGGCCCCGCTATTTCGAGATTCAGACGCCGATCCCGCGAACCGCGAGCATTGCTCTCGGCGCGACGACCGTCGCCATCTTCTTTGGCGCGTGGGAGCTCGCCGACGCCCTGCACCTCGTCAATGAGGTGCTGCTGCCCCCTCCGACGAAGGTTGTGAGCAGCCTGGTCGAGCTGTTCGCCACGACCGACTACCTCCACGACATCGGCACCAGCCTCTATCGCATCGTCGTCAGCTTCACCGCCGCATGCCTCGTCGCCTTTCCGCTCGGCGTCCTGATGGGAAGCTTCGCCATCGTCGCCGCGGCGCTGAACCCGCTGGTGTCGGCGGCGCGCTATCTGCCCGCGCCGTCCTTCATCCCCGTCCTTCTGATGCTGCTCGGCGCGACCGACGCCGAGAAGCTCGCGCTGCTGTTCATCGGCGTGGTGTGGTTCCTCATCACCATGATCATGGACGTGACACAGTCGGTGCCGCGCGAGCTGATCGACACGGCGCGCACGCTCGGCGCCCGGCGCTGGCAGATCCTGTCGACCGTCATCATCCCCGCGAGCCTGCCCGGCATCGTCACGGCGATGCGGCAGATGCTCGCCGTCAGTTGGACCTATCTGGTGATCGCCGAGATCGTCGCCGCCGACGGCGGCATCGGCGCGATGATGATGCGCGCCCAGCGCTACGTGCACATCGATCTGGTGATGGCCGGCATCGTCACCATCGGCGTCTTGGGTGTGGTCAGCGACATGCTCGTGCGCGCCGCGCACCGCTTGGCATTTTCCTATCTCTATCTCAACGAGAGAGAGCGATAGGGGTCTTAAACCTTACCAGCAGAGAGGGGCAGTCATGGTTCGCATCGCGCTCATTCTTCAAGGCCTGGTCGTGGCCCTCGGACTGTGGACCGGGGCGGCGGCACACGCTTCGGCCGCTGAGGCGGTCCACGTTTCCGGCCTGACCTGGCCCGGCTACGGCTTCTGGTTCATTGCCAAGGAGAAGGGCTTGGCACCCGATCTCGACATCAGCTACCAGCGCATCGAGGACCCCAATCAGAGCTTCAATCTTCTCACCGCCGGTAAGGTCGACGTGGTGTCCTCGACCATCGAGTTCACCCCGATCGGGGTTGAGAACGGCATGCCGCTCAAGCTCGTCGCCTTCGGCAACCTCTCTTACGGCACCGACAAGATCATCGCCGCGCCGAAGATCGAAACCGCCGCGGACCTCAAGGACAAGGATGTCGCCGTGCTCGAAGGCGGCCTCGCTCAGATCTACATGGCGATGTGGCTCGAGAAGAACGGCGCCGATTTCCAGTCGGTCAAATACAAGAACCTGATCGCCGACGACGCCTTGGGCGCCATGGTCGGCGGCACCGTCTCGGCAGGGGAATTCTGGGAGCCTTATGGCACGACCCTGCTGGGGGCTCTGCCGGGCTCCAAGGTTCTGGCCGATTCCAAGGATCCCTATTGGACCAAGCAGGCTCTGATCGCCGACGCCGTGTTCATGAACTCGGACTTCATCGCCAAGCGGCACGACGTGGCGCTCAAGATGATGAAGGTGCTGTACGACTCGATCGCCTGGTGGAAGAAAAATCCCGGCGAAGGCAATGCGATCATCGCCAAGGGCATGGATATGAAGCTCCCCGACGTCGAGCTGGTCCTCGGCAAGGATGGCACCGGGCTCGATGGCGGCCTCTACGTCTATGATTTCATGGAGACGGCCCGCTTCTGCGGCGTCGCTCCGGGCGAGCCGCCCTTCCAGCAGGCCAACGGGCAGATGAAGGACCATTTCGCCCTGCTGAACACGTGGTGGAAGCGCTTCGGGCTGATCAAGAGCGAAGTTCCCTACGACAAGGGCGTCGATTGCGGGTTGCTTGGGGAGCTCTACCAGAGTGGATATCGCGGTTGATCTAGACCAACGAAAGCTCGGCCGCGCCGCGCCGCGCCGGCCGGCGCCGGAGCGACCCGCGCCCGAGTGGACCGGCGGAGCCGCGCCGCCGGCAAAGCTGGTCGTGCGGAACGTTTCCAAGACTTACACGCTGAAGCGCAACGACACGCTGCTCGCGCTCGACAATGTGAGCTTCAGCGTCCGCAAGAACGAGATCGTCAGCCTGCTCGGCCCCTCGGGCTGCGGCAAGTCCACGCTGCTTCGGATCATGGGCGGGCTCGAGCAGGCGAGTGAAGGCGAGGTTCTGCTCGACGGCGATCCCATCCTGCGCCCGACCCGGCGCTGCGGCATGGTGTTTCAGACCTATACGTCGTTTCCGTGGCTCACCGTGCGCAAGAACGTCGAGTATGGGCTCAAGATCAACGGTGTCCCCAAGAAGGAGCGTCGCGAGAGGGCTGAGGCGTTCATCGAGCGCGTGCACCTCACACGGGTGAAGGACGCTTACCCGACGCAGCTCTCCGGCGGCATGAAGCAGCGCGTCGCCATCGCCCGCATGCTCGCCAATTCGCCAGAGATCGCGCTGATGGACGAGCCGTTCGGTGCGCTCGATGCCGAGACGCGCCGGAGCATGCAGGAGCTGCTTAAGGAGGTCATCGATAAGACGGAGATGACGGTCGTTCTCGTCACGCACGACATTATCGAGGCGCTGTTTCTCGCCGACAGGGTCATCTTCATGTCGCGTCATCCTGGCCGCGTGCGCGAGATCATCCCGCTCGATTTCAAGAAGGGGCTGGAGATCGCGACGCATGAGCAGCTGTTCGCTCTGCCCGAATATGCGGCTTGCGAGGGCCATATCTATGGCCTCATGCGCGAGGTCACGGCCTGAGCGGATCAGGGTGGTGTCGCGTCGGGGTGCGGCCTCCCTTGAATGAACGCTAGAGTCGACTTGGGGATCACTCTGGCCCACTGATGGTCGACGCTCGACGACCCACCGATAGCTGAGGGGAGTGGCTCAGCCCTTGTGCGGGCGTGCGAGCTTGGTCACTAATGGCGCCACGATGAAGCCAACCCAAATTCGAACCAGGAGATCGCCTTGTCGGTCGTAGCCGCACTCCATCATGTAACCCGGTATCGTTACGACCGGCCGGTGACTCTTGGCCCGCATGTCGTGCGCCTCAGGCCCGCGCCCCACTGCCGCACGCGGATTCCGAGCTACTCGCTGAAGGTCACGCCGTCCGAGCACTTCATCAACTGGCAGCAGGATCCCCACGGCAACTGGCTGGCGCGGCTGGTGTTCCCGGAGCGGACGACGGAGCTCAGCGTTACCGTCGACCTCACGGCCGAGATGTCGGTGATCAACCCGTTCGATTTCTTCATCGAGCCCTATGCCGAGACCCTGCCGTTTAGCTACAGCGAGGATCTGCGCGGCGACCTGGCGGCCTATATGAATGTCGACGACGGCGGGCCACTGCTCGAGGCGGCAGTCGCTGCATTGGAGCCGGCCGGTAAGCGCACCATCGATTTTCTGGTCGGCCTGAATGAGGAGATTCAGCGGACCGTCAGCCATGTCATTCGCATGGAGGCGGGAGTTCAGACCCCCGACCAGACCCTGTCGCTCCGGTCAGGGTCGTGCCGCGACAGCGCTTGGCTGCTGGTGCAGATGATGCGAGGCCTCGGCTTCGCTGCCCGCTTCGTCTCCGGCTATCTCATTCAACTCAAGGCCGACATCGATCCGAGCGAAGGACCGCTCGGAACCCGCACCGATTTCACCGATCTGCACGCCTGGGCCGAGGTCTACATTCCCGGTGCGGGATGGATCGGCTTCGACGCCACCTCGGGCCTGTTATGCGGCGAGGGCCATCTGCCGCTCGCGGCGTCGCCCCACTACCGGTCGTCGGCCGCCATCGCCGGCGGGGTCAGCAAGGCAGAGTGTGCGTTCGAGTTCGAGATGGACGTCTCGCGGCTGGTCGACACCATCCGCATCACCCGGCCGTTCGACGATGCCGGTTGGGACGCGCTCGACCGGCTTGGCGAGAGGGTCGAGGCCGACCTGCAAGCCCAGGACGTGAGGCTGACCATGGGCGGCGAGCCGACTTTCGTCTCGGTCGACGATTTCGAGGCCGCCGAATGGCAGACCGACGCCTCGGGACCGACCAAACCGGTCATTGCCGCGAAATTGCTCGATCGCCTGAGGAGCCGCTTCGGCCCTGGCGGCATGCTGCATTACGGCCAGGGCAAATGGTATCCGGGCGAGCCTCTGCCGCGCTGGGCGCTCGGGCTTTATTGGCGCCGCGACGGTCAGCCGGTCTGGCGGGGCGCGGCAGATTCCACGACGCAAAAGACGAAGCCGGCGACGGCGTCAGATGCCTTGGCCCTGATCCGGCGGCTGGCCGTCCGGCTGGGCGTCGACCCGAAGCATGCGCTTCCGGCGCGCGAGGATCCGCTTCACTGGATCAAGACCGAGGGCGATCTTCCCAAGGGCGTCAAGCTGAGCGACACCGCTATCGACAACGCTCCATCCCGCAACGCGCTTCGCCGCGCCATGGCCGGCGGTCTGTCGAAGCCGCTCGGTTATGTTCTGCCGCTCCGTCGCGCGGTCGGCAGGGCCGAGGGCAAAGGCTGGCTGAGCGAGGCTTGGCGGTTCAAGCGCGGACAGCTCTATCTGGTCCCAGGAGACTCGCCGGTCGGCATGCGGCTGCCGCTCGGGTCGCTGCCACCGCTGAAGCCGAAGGATTATCCCTACATCGTTCCGGTCGACCCCTACGAAGAGCGCGGCAAGCTGCCGAGCTTCGATGCCATCTACCGCGCGCCGTCCTCCGCCGCGCGGCCTGCCGCCAAGCGCAAGTCCAAGAAACCTGCGGTGCGGACCAAGAAGCCCGCGGTGCGAACCGCGATCGCGATCGAAGCGCGCGATGGCGTGCTTTGCGTGTTCATGCCGCCAATCGCCCGGGTGGAGGACTATCTCGAGCTGGTCGCTCAGCTCGAAGTCGCCGCCGAAGGGATGCCGCTCCGCATCGAAGGCTACACCCCGCCGGACGATGTCAGGCTCTCATATCTTAAAGTGACCCCCGATCCCGGCGTCATCGAGGTGAATGTTCAGCCGGCCGAGAATTGGCGCGAAGCTGTCGCGATCACCACCGGTGTCTATGACGATGCCGCGTCATGCCGGCTCGGCGCCGACAAGTTCATGATCGACGGGCGGCACACCGGAACCGGCGGCGGCGCGCACGTGGTTGTCGGCGGCATGGGCCCGGCCAACTCGCCCTTCCTGCGCCGGCCGGACCTTCTGAAAAGCCTGCTGCTCTATTGGCAGCGCCATCCGGCGCTGTCCTATCTGTTTTCCGGTCTGTTCGTTGGCCCGACCAGCCAGGCCCCGCGTCTCGACGAGGCTCGCCACGACGTGCTCTACGAGCTCGATGTCGCGCTCGGCATGATCCCCGAGCCTGGCGCCGACACTCCGGTCGCGCCCTGGCTGGTGGACCGGTTGCTGCGCAATCTGCTGACCGATGTCGGCGGCAACACGCACCGCACCGAGATTTGCATCGACAAGCTCTATTCGCCTGACGGCCCGACTGGCCGGCTCGGCTTGCTCGAATTTCGTGGCTTCGAAATGCCGCCCGATGCGCGCATGAACCTCGCCCAGCAGCTCCTGATCCGCGCCTTGATCGCGTGGTTCTGGCGCGAGCCGCAGACCGGCCGCATGGTGCGTTGGGGCACGGCGCTGCACGACCGCTTCATGCTGCCGCATTTCGTGTGGAGCGATCTGCTCGAAATCCTCGCCGACCTCAACCGGGCGGGCTACGCCTTCGATCCGCAATGGTACGAAGCGCAGAGAGCGTTTCGCTTTCCTGTGCACGGCCATGTCGAGTATGGCGGCGTCGGCCTCGAGCTCCGCCACGCGCTGGAGCCCTGGCACGTGTTGGGTGAGGAAGGCTCAGGCACAGGCACGGTCCGCTTCGTCGATTCCTCGGTCGAGCGGTTGCAAGTGCTGGCGAGCGGCTTCAATCCCGAGCGCCACGTGATAACCTGCAACGGCCGGCCGCTGCCGATGACCTCGACCGGTGTCTCGATGGAGGCCGTGGCGGGCGTTCGCTACAAGGCTTGGAAGCTGCCGCGAGGGCTTCACCCGACTTTGCCGGTGCACGCGCCTTTGACCTTCGACATCATCGATCGCGCCAACAACCGATCGCTCGGCGGCTGCGTGTACCATGTCTCTCATCCCGGCGGGCGAAGCTATGATACATTCCCGGTCAACTCGTACGAAGCCCAGGCGCGTCGCGAGGCGCGATTCGTGGAGCATGGCCACAGCCCGGGCAGCGTGACGCCGCCGCCTCCGGAGGTGACCGGCGAATTTCCCCTGACCCTCGATTTGAGGACCAGAGTTGGCCGCTAAGCGATCCAATACAGCTCGCAGACAAGAGGCCCTCGGCGCTTCGGCCGCCGGTCGCCTGTCCGAATGGTTGCGCGGCTATCGGCCGATCGCCGGCGTGCCCGACGAGCTGCTGGATTCCACCAGACGCCCCCGTGACTACTGGCTCGGCTTCCTCGGCGACTTCGCCGAATATGAGGAAGGCGAGTTCAAGAGCCGCTTCAGCATGGCGACCCGGCATATCCGCGACACCGGGGTGTCATACCGGATCTATGGCGAGGAAAATGAGCGAAGCTGGCCGATCAACCCGCTGCCCTTGATCCTGGGCGAGGCCGAGTGGGCGCAGATCGCCGATGGCGTCGAGCAGCGGGCGCGGCTGATGGAGGCGCTGCTCCAGGACCTCTACGGCGAGGCGCGCCTGCTGGCCGATGGCGCGCTACCGGCCGCCGCCGTCACCGGCAGCAACGATTTCATCCGCGCAATGCGCGGGGTCAAGCCGCGTGGCGGACGCTATCTGCAACTGTACGCCGCCGATCTCGGCCGCGGTCCGGATGGGCGCTGGTGGGTACTGGACGACCGCGCCCAGGCGCCGTCGGGCGCGGGCTATGCGCTGGAGAACCGCCTCGTCCTGTCGCGCGCCTATCCCAACCTTTACAACGCGATGAACGTCCAGCGTCTCGCCCCCTTCTTCGATCGAGCTGCGCAAAGGGCTTGGCCGCCGCCGCCGAACGCAGCGATCCGCGAATCTGCCTGCTGACGCCCGGGCCCTACAGCGAGACCTATTTCGAGCAGGCCCATCTCGCGCGCTATCTCGGCTTTCTGCTCGTCGAGGGCGACGATCTGGTGGTTCGCGACGGCCGCGCCTATGTCCGCACCATCGCCGGGCTGAAGCGGGCCGACGTCATCCTGCGCCGTGTCGACGCCGACTTCATCGACCCGCTCGAGCTCAACAGCGCTTCCCGGCTCGGCGTGCCCGGTCTGCTCGAGGCCATCAGGAGCGGCGGCGTGGCGGTGCTCAACATGCCGGGCTCCGGCGTATTGGAGTCGAAGGCGCTGCTGGGCTTCCTGCCCAAGCTTTGCCGCCGGCTCTTGGGCGAGGAGCTCATGATGCCGAACGTCGCGACCTGGTGGTGCGGGCAGCCGGCCGAACGGGACCTGGTCGAGAACGACTTGGACAACCGGGTGATCGCGCCCGCCTTCAACGGCCCGGGGCCTGACGGGACCTCATCAAGGCCGCGCCTGATGGCCGACCTATCGTCGCAGGAGCGCGCCGCTTTCCTGTCACGCTTCAGTGAGCGGCCGGGCGACTTCGTCGGTCAAGAGGTCGTGCAGCTTTCGACCACGCCGGTGCTGCGTGACGGGCGCCTGGAGCCCGCGCCGTTCGTGTTGCGGGTCTACGCCGCGGCGACGCCGAAAGGCATCCGCATCATGCCGGGAGGGTTCTGCCGCACCTCGGACCGGCCCGATGTCCGGGCCATCTCCATGGAGGGTGGCGCACGCACGTCCGATGTCTGGGTCATCGCCGACAGGCCGGTCGAGCGGGTCACCCTGCTCGCCGAGCACGGAGCGACGTGAAGGTGAGGCGCATCGTCGGCCATCTGCCGAGCCGCGCCGCCGATAATCTGTTTTGGCTCGGCCGCTACCTCGAGCGCGCCGAGGCCACGTTGCGGCTGGTGCGCAGCCTGTGCACCAGCCTGATGGACTCCGAAGCCGCCCTGCATAGCGCCGGCGAGACTCTGGACTGCCTGCAGCGGCTTCTGATCGCCTGGGGCGCCTTGGACGAGGAGGCTCTGGAGCGCGGCGCGCTGTACTCCGCCAACAATGCTCTACGCGATCAGGACGCTTCCGGCTCCGTCGTCGACTTGGTGAGCGAGGCTCGCCGCACGGCCTCGATCATGCGCGAGCGATTATCCGCCGACTTCTGGACGTTGCTGCTCAATCTGCAGGGCCGCCTCATCAATGGCGGAAGCAATTTGCTTTCTGAGGCCGAAGTCCTCCAGCAGGCTGAACGCGCGCTGCAAATTCTGGCGGCGCTTTCCGGCTTGGCGCACGAGAACATGAATCGAGGCGCGGGCTGGCGCTTTCTCGATATGGGCCGGAGGATCGAGCGCGGCATCAATAGCTGCCGCTTCGCCCGGGCGCTCGCCGGCAACGCAGCGACGATCGACGACCTGGATTTGCTGCTCGACCTCGCCGATAGCCAGATCACCTATCGCGCCCGCTATCTCGAAGGCGTGGCGCTCACCCCCGTGCGCGACATGGTGATGCTCGATCCCTACAATACGTGGTCGCTGGCGTTCCAGGTCTTCGCTTTGAAGGAGCATTCGGCGAAGCTGCCGTCGCTGTTGGACGACGGGATGCTGGAACAGCCCAACCGGATCTTGCTGCCGCTGGTGGCGGAGATCGAGACCGCCGATGCCGAGGGTCTTACGACCGAAAAGATGCTCGCCTTCGAGCAGGCTTTGATGCGGCTCTCCAACGCCATCACCAGCCGCTATTTTCTGCAAGGCGCCAACGCCGTGCCCACCATCAAGCTTGCGGCGCTCGCGTGATCTACAACGTGCGTCACCGGACGACTTACCGCTACCAAAGCGCGGTGACGTTTGCGTGGTGCGTGCTGCGCCTGACGCCGCAGTCGTCGGCTGTGCAGACGGTGTTGGCGAACGCCATCGCTATCACGCCGCGGCCTTCGCGGAGCATCGAGCGAACCGGCCCGTTCGGCGAGTCGATGCTCACAGTGATGATCGACCAGCCTCACCGCAGGCTGGTCATCGAGGCCAAGTCCAGGGTTGACGTGTATGCGCCGCCGTTCGCGCCACCGGCGGACAGCCCCGCCTGGGAAACCGTGCGAGAGTGCAGCTTCGATATCGCTTCATTGGACTCCGACAGCCCGGCTGCCTATCTCTACCCGACGGCCCGAACGCCAATCCTGCCGGCGATCACCGATTATGCGAAGCTGAGCTTCAGCACGGGCCGGCCGATCGTCGAGGCCGCTGCCGAGTTGATGACCCGCATACGCGCCGACTTCACCTACGACGCTGACGCCACCAACGTCAGAACGCTCCCGGGCGAGGCGTTCGCGGTCCGTCGTGGCGTTTGCCAGGACTTTACCCACATCATGATTTCGGGGCTCCGCGGCCTGGGACTGCCGGCCGCCTATGTCAGCGGCTATCTGCGGACCGTTCCCCCACCGGGCCGTCCCCGCCTTGAAGGCTGCGACGCCACCCATGCCTGGGTGTCGCTATGGTGCGGAAAGGAACGGGGTTGGATCGGCTTCGACCCCACCAATGCCACCCTGGTGCAGGACGATCACATCACACTTGCGATCGGGCGCGACTACGCCGACGTCGCCCCGATCGACGGCGTGATGCTGGCGCCCGGCGAGCAAGCGCTGAAAGTCGAGGTAGATGTGGTTCCCGAACACGAGCTCGGCCTCGTTCGTCCAGCCTTCGCCGCGACATCGGCGCGCTGATGTGGCACCGAGCATCAATCCTCCGGCAGCGGGATGAACTCGGTGTCTCCGGGCACCGCATCGAACCTCGCCGCTTTCCAGTCGGCTTTGGCCTGCTCGATGCGGTCCTTTCTTGACGACACGAAATTCCACCAGATGTAGCGAGGACCGTCCATCGGCTCACCGCCGAGCGCCATGAAGCGGGCATCCGTCTTCGCGCGGATGGTGAGGCGGTCGCCGGGCCGAAACACCAGAAGCTGTGCCGGGCCAAAGACGTCGCCGGCGATCTCGACTTCTCCGGCAACCGTGTAGATGGCCCTCTCGTCGTAATCCGCGTCGAGCGGAACCGATGCGCCTGCTGCGAGGCTGATATCCGCATAGAACATCGGACTCGACGTTTTGACTGGGGAGGAGGCGCCGAGCAGCGAACCGGCGATGATGCGGACGATTTTGCCCTCGTCCGCCAGCGCCGGAATATCGTCGGCGCCATAATGAACGAACCCGGGCGCTGTCTCTTCATCGCGCGCCGAAAGCGCGACCCAGCTTTGGATGCCGAACAGCGTCGAGCGTCGAGCGCGCATCGCCGGCGGCGTGCGCTCCGAATGAGCAATGCCGCGCCCCGCGGTCATCCAATTGAGCTCACCCGGGCGGATCGGCAGCGCGGTCCCGAGCGAATTGCGATGCATGATCTCGCCTTGGAAGAGATAGGTGACCGTCGACAGCCCGATATGGGGGTGCGGCCGCACGTCCATGCCGGCGCCCAACAGGAATTCGGCCGGGCCCATTTGATCGAAGAAGATGAATGGCCCGACCATCTGTCGCTGCTTTGACGGCAGGGCGCGCCGTACGGAAAAGCCGCCGAGATCGCGCGCGCGCGGCACGATGAGCGTCTCGATTGCGTCGCACGCGAAGGTGTCGCCCGGCGCGGGATCGACAGACGGCTGCCAGCTCATGATCGGACTCCAATGCCGAGGGTTGCCGAGTTACTTCGATAGTTAGAGTGCGCCCGATCGCCGTCAAGCGCACGGATCTCTAAAAGCGATGGCGCATAAGCTCCGGCCAGGGTAATTCCCTTCAACGCGATAACCTCCCTCCTGGTGTTTCAACACAATGCGGCCAGTCCTCAGTCCTGCTGAAGCCCTAGGGCTTTCGGGCGCCACGCTCGAATCGCGGATCTTGCGCGCGGCAAACTATGTCACCGACGCGACCTTCGCGCGGATCGACGAACGCTTGCGCGCCGACGCGCGGACCAACCAGATGATCTACGAGCATGAAGGCGTCGAAGAACCCATCCGCCTGATGCTCCGCCCGCTGCTCGTCATGCAGGAGCAGCTGAGCTACGTGCATCATGTCTGTCTCCAGCTCATCGAGGCGCTCAAGCGGCTCCCCGACCTCTATCTCGAAGACGAGCGGATCAGGTCGATCCTCGCCATCACGACCGACGAGGAGAGCTGGTTTCGCGACACCTGGACCAAGGCGCACCGCCGCTTCAATTCGATTTATGGCCGGCTCGATGCGGTGTGCGATTTCACCAGCGCAGGCTGGCAGGATTCGCTGCATTTCATGGAGCCGAACCTGTCCGGTGTTGGCGGCATCCATTTCGCGCCGGTCACCGAGCAGCTTGTGATGCGGGACATCGTGCCGACCCTGCTCGGTCATGACCCTGGGCTCGTCATCGAGATGCCGAGAGACCAGCGCGATCTGTTCATTCAGGTGATGATCGACCACGCGCGCACCATCGGACGGGAACTCATGCCAGCTCTGCTTCGTCGAAGCGAAATACGTCCATGACGGGCCTAACGAGCAATCGGTGCTGAGCGAATATCTGTCGCGCAAGCACAATCTGACCATCGCCCACGCCGACCCGCGCGAATTGCGAGTCGAGGGCGATGAGGTGTTCTACGAGGACGTGCGGATCGACGTCGCCTACCGCGATTACGAGATGCGCGAGCTGGTCGACCTCGAAAAGGAGATCGGCCGCCCGCTCGATGCGATGCGACTGCTGTTTCGGCAGAACCGCGTGGTTTCTTCGATCGTCGGCGACTTCGACCACAAGAGCTGCTTCGAGATTCTGACCGATCCGGTGATCGCCGAGCGATATTTCGGCGCCGATGACCGCAGGCTGTTCCGCCGCCACGTGTTGTGGACGCGCGTGGTCGGCGATCGCCGCACGACGTTGCCCGACGACAGGGAAGGGGACCTCATCGACTATACGCGCCGCAACCGCGAGCTATTGGTGCTGAAGCCCAACCGCGCGTATGGCGGCGCCGGCGTCTTGCTGGGCGCCGCGACCGAGCCGGCGGCGTGGGAGCAGACTCTGCAAGACGCGGTGTTGCATTCCGCCGATCCCGAGAACTCATGGGTGGTGCAGAGCGCGACGCGTCTTCCGGTGCACGAGTTTCCGGTTCTTGGCCCTGACGGGCGCGTGTTTGGCGAGCCGTTTTACGCGGTGATGGGATTTGCCGCGACCGAGAACGGCCTCGGCACCATGTGCCGGGTTTCGCAGAAGCAGGTCGTCAATGTCGCGCAGCGCGGCGGGCTTGCCGCGGTGCTCGAGGCGGAAGCGCCGACCGAGCTTCGCATTCCGAGCCGGCCCATTGCCCGCTCCGAGGCGCTGGCGCAGTCGCTCCGCGCGCAGATCTCCGAATTGCGCCACCTCGAGCAGACGATCGCGCTGCTCGACTGGGATGAGGAAACCATGCTGCCGGCGGCGGGACGCGCCGAACGCGGCGGGCAGCTCGCAACGCTCGAAGGCATTCGCCATGCGATGCTGGTATCGGACCGGCTTGGCGATCTGGTGGAGGAGGTCGCCGCGCAGTCTGAGGGCAACGTGCGCCTGTCGCGCGAGCTTGCGCTGCTCCGGCGGTTGCGGCGCCATGCGCTCGCGCTGCCCGAAGATCTGGTGCGTCAGCTCGCCAATGCAAAATCGCAGTCGCTCGGCGCTTGGGAGGAGGCGCGCAAGAAGGACGCCTATGCGCTTTTCGCGCCCGCGTTCGATCGGCTCGTTGCGCTGGTTCGCGAACGCGCCCAGGCGCTTGCCGGCGCGGGCGAGCCATACGACGCTTTGCTCGACGAGCACGAGCCCGGCATGACCCGCTCGCGTCTCGATCCCGTCTTGGACGAGGTGCGCAATGCTCTCGTGCCATTGGTTCGCGAGGCCAACCCAGCCCCCGACCGATTGCTTCATGGGCATCGCTTCGTCGAAGCTGGCCAATGGGACTTATGCCGGCAATTGCTCGCCGCCATGGGCTTCGAATTCGAGCGCGGGCGGCTCGACCGCTCGACCCATCCGTTTTCGCTATTGGCTGGCGCCAACGACGTGCGCCTCACGATCCGCGTCGACGAGAGCGACCTGCCCACCGCGGTGCTGGCTGCGCTGCATGAGGGCGGACACGGCCTCTACGACCAAGGCTTCGACCCGGACGATCGCGACACGCTGCTCGCCGAAGCTCCCAGCATGGGATTGCAGGAATCCCAGTCGCGCCTATGGGAAAACCATGTCGGCCGCAGCCGCGCGTTCTGGGATTATGTGTTCCCGAGCTTGCAGAGATTGTTTCCCCACGCGGTCGAAGGGCTCGACGCCGAGACCTTCTACCGGAGCGTCAATACGGTCCGCCCGGGGTTGATCCGCGTGGCGGCCGACGAGGTCTCCTATCATCTGCATATCGTGCTCCGCTACGAGCTGGAGGTCGCGCTGGTCTCAGGCTCGCTCGGCGTCCGCGATCTTGCCGCGGCTTGGAACGAGCGCAGCGCATCATTGATCGGGGCAAGGCCGGCATCGGACCGCGAAGGCGTGCTCCAGGACGTGCACTGGTCGCTTGGCATGTTCGGATATTTTCCCACCTACACGTTGGGCAGCCTCTACGCGGCGCAGCTCGCCGAGACTTATGCGCGCGAGCATCCATTGGCGGACGAAATCCGGCGCGGCGAATTTGGCGGCTTGCTGGCTTGGCTGCGGGCCAATATTCACCGAATCGGCCAGAATTTGCCGGCAGAGGAAATCATCGAAAAAGCGACCGGCAAGGGGCTCGATACGGCGGCCTTCTTTCGCCACCTCGAAGCAAAGCGCCTGTCCTGAGGACCACCCGCACCACCCGGTCGCTTCGCCTGGCGCCGACCCCAGCCCGGCTCCGCTGCGCCGATCGGTAGCAACGCCTGGAGACCGGGCGCGTGATAAAATTCTTGGCTCGGACGTGCGGACATTGGTCCGCCTGCGATGGAGGGAAAGATGCGCAAAATCGTTATTCTGCTTGCAACCGGAGCGGCTTTGCTGGGCGCGGGCTATGCCTTCGAGGCCAACGCAACCATGGGCGTCGCCGTCGAGGGGATTAAACGCCAGGCCGACAGCTTCTCACCGGTCGAAAAGGCGGATTGCACCGGGCAAGGGATGTTCTGTCCCAAGGGCGCGACCCTGCAATGCGACCCGCTCTGCATCTGTGTCGGCTGCGCGCAGCACGCGAACCCGCACAAGCATCACAAAGCTTAAGTTTCTGGCGTTTTGCCAGGCTCAACCGCCGTATTTTGACCGCGCCTTGCCGGGCGTCGCCAAATCCTATTTCATTTGCCTTGGGGGGACTCAACCGTTGTGAGGGAGCAGAATCCCAATGAGTAAGCACGCAGAGGATGTCACCGCGTTTGTCGAGAAAGAGGCGGCTTTTCAGGAGAAGATGAAGGCCGAGGCTTCGAGGACGGCAAGCGCCTTGATCGAGAGCTATCTCGGCCCCGACCACAAGGTCATCAACATGCCGAACTTCCATTCGGCTCTGTCGCAGGCTCTCAAGGACGCGCGAGAGCAAGGACATGTCGACAGCAGAGGCGAGGCGCTGACGCTGCTCTAAGCTATAGGGCGGTCCGGTCGCCGGCGAGAGCCGCGCGTTCAGGTGGCGACAAATTAGGCGGCGGGGTGCCCGGTCCGCTCGCGTTTCGAGCATCGGAGCCTCGCCGTTCTCGCCGCGGGCGTCGATTCTTCTTTAGTTCCAATCCGTTCTCCGTCCGGCATACCCTTTGCACTCCCGTATTACGGTTTTCGTCATTCGTAATATCGGGAGACCGGGATGAGCCGCAGCCTGATCAGAACGTCGCTTTTCGCCCTCGCATTATCGTTCGCCACCTTCGTCGCGCGGCCGGCTTCGGCCGATCCGATCACCGTCGGCTACAGCGACTGGCCGGGCTGGGTCGCCTGGCAGGTCGCCATCGATAAAGGCTGGTTCAAGGAAGCCGGGCTCGACGTGAAGTTCCAGTGGTTCGACTACTCGGCCTCGATGGACGCCTTCGCCGCCGGCAAGATCGACGCCAACTTGATGACCAATGGCGACACGCTGGTCACCGGATCAGGCGGCGGCAAGGGCATCATGGTCATGCTCACCGATTATTCCGACGGCAACGACATGATCGTCGGCAAACCCGGCATCAAGTCGCTGCAAGATCTCAAGGGCAAGAAGGTCGGCCTCGAGGAAGGGCTGGTCGAGCACCTGCTGCTCCTCAACGGACTGAAAAAAGCGGGCATGTCGGAAACCGACGTGACCTTGGTCAACTCCAAGACCAACGAGACGCCACAGGTCCTCGCCTCCGGCCAAGTCGATGCCATCGGCGCCTGGCAGCCGATCTCGGGACAGGCCATGAAAGGCCTGCCCGGATCCCGCCCCGTCTACACGTCTGCCGATGCGCCGGGGCTCATCTACGACGTTCTCGCCGTCAATCCGGCGAGCCTCGCCGCGCACCGTGCCGACTGGGTGAAGCTCATGGAGATCTGGGACCGCGTGGTGCATTACATCAACGATCCCAAGACGCAGGACGACGCCGTCAAGATTCTCGCCGCCCGCGTCGGTCTCGAGCCCGAGGTCTACAAGCCGCTGCTCAAGGGCACGCACCTCATCGATCTCGCCGAGGGCAAGAAGATCTTCGTCAAGGCGGACGGTCTCGGCTCGCTCTACGGCTCGACCACCATCGCCAACGACTTCAACGTCAAGAACCAGGTCTACAAAGACTCGCAGGACGTCGATGCCTATATCGATCCGTCGCTCATGAAGGACGTGGTTCCGATGACTGCGGCGACGCCGTAATCGAGGCTCGGCAACAGAGTGGGCTTTCATTCGTAAATAACGGAGACCAGGGATGCGCCGCACATTGATCGGAACTTCGCACGTTGCCGTGGCCTTGACGCTTGCATTTGCGCTTTCGACCGTTGCCTTGCGACCGGCTTCGGCCGAGCCGCTCACGATCGGCTATAGCGACTGGCCGGGCTGGGTCGTCTGGCAAATCGCCATCGACAAAAACTGGTTCAAGGAAGCCGGGGTCGACGTGAAGTTCCAATGGTTCGACTACTCGGCCTCGATGGAAGCCTTTGCGGCCGGGAAACTCGATGCGGATCTGATGACCAATGGCGACACGTTGGTGACCGGTGCCGGCGGCGCCAAGGGCATCATTGTCATGGCCACCGACTACTCGAACGGCAACGACCAAATCGTGGCCAAGCCCGGCATCAAGACGGTCCCGGAGCTCAAGGGCAAGAAGATCGGTGTCGAAATTGGTCTCGTCGACCATCTACTCATTCTTCAGGCCCTTGAATTGAACAAGATGACCGAGAAGGACGTCGATCTCGTCAACACAAAGACGAACGACACGCCACAGGTTCTGGCTTCGGGTCAGGTCGACGCTATCGCGGCGTGGCCGCCGAGCGCCTATCTCGCGCAAAAGGCGGTTCCCGGCTCGAAGCCGATCTTCACCTCCGCCCAGGTGCCGGGTCTCATCTACGACGTCCTTTCGGTGTCGCCGGCGAGCCTCGCCGCTCACAAGGACGATTGGATGAAGGTCATCGCGGTGTGGGACCGGGTGGTCAAATACGTCAATGATCCGGCCAACCAAGAGGACGCATTCAAGATCATGAGCCAGCGCGATGGGCTCACGCCTGAGGAGTTCCAACCGCTGCTCAAGGGCACGCGCCTGCTCACGGTGGCCGAAAACAAGAAGGTTTTCGAGAAGGGCCCGGGCCTCGATTCGATGTATGGCTCGAGCCAGGTCTCCGACGACTTCAACGTCAAGAACGACGTGTACAAGGAGCATCAGGACGTCGACAGCTATATCGACCCGTCGTTGGTCATTGCCGTGAAGCCGATAGCGTCGGCGACACCGTAGTCTGACCAACGTCGTGGGCGCGGCGCAGATGACGCTTCGGCGCAAGAGATGGTTCCAGGTGTTGAGGCCGATCTCGCCGCGCGCCAACCTCATCGTCGGCTGCCTGTCCTTTGCCGTGCCGATCCTGATCTGGGCGTTGGTCAGCTACGTGCCGTGGATCTGGCACCCGCAAATTCTCGTCACCGATCCGGGCTCGGTCGATTATCTGCAAGTCGGCATGCGCATGAACAAAGCCGCCTTCTCCGACGCGGCAGCAGAGGCGGTCGAGCAGAACCGCAAGCCGCCCGCCGGCGTGCCAGCCAACCCCATCTATCTGCCCGCTCCGCACGAGGTGGCGCGCGCGCTGTACACCTCCTTCACCACCCCGCCGGCCACCCAGGACGGCAACTGGTTGCATCAGAGCCTGTGGCACAGCATGCAGATCATCTTCTGGGGATTCCTGATTTCCTCGGTGATCGGCATCCCGCTCGGCATCCTATGCGGCACCTATGCCGCGTTCGCGCGTCTCAACGAGCCGTTCATCGAGTTCTTTCGCTATTTGCCGGCGCCGGCGTTCGGCGCCCTGGCGGTGGCCATTCTCGGCATCTATGACGGCCCCAAGATCACCATCATCGTCATCGGCACCTTATTCCAGCAGGTGCTGATCGTCGCCAACACCACGCGCAAGCTCGATGTCGGCCTGGTCGAAGCTGCGCTCACGCTCGGCGCCAAGGACGCGAGGAGGCTTCTCGGCCGCGTGGTGATCCCCGGCATCCTGCCCGATCTCTACCGCGATCAGCGCATCCTGCTCGGCTGGGCGTGGACCTATTTGATCGTCGCCGAATTGATCGGCACGACCTCTGGCATCACCTGGTTCATCACCCAGCAGGCGCGCTACCAGCATTTCGACAACGTCTACGCCGCCATCATCATGATCGGCATCCTCGGCCTTGGCACCGACATGTTGCTCGCGCGGTTCGGCCGGCGCCTGTTCCCGTGGGACCGGACGCTGGAGAAGCACGCGTGAGGCGATGGAAATGAACCAGCTCGTCATGTCTCGCGCTCTGCCGTCCTACCGCGATCAAACGCCGGCGGTGCGCGCCCGCTTCGAGCGGATCAAGGCGCGCGACGTGCTCCTTCGCGTCGAGCATCTGTCCAAGACCTTCAATTCGCGCGAAGGATCGACGGTCGCGCTCAAGGACATCAACTTCATAACCCACCGCCGCGAGTTCCTGTGCATCGTCGGGCAGTCGGGCTGCGGCAAGTCGACTCTCGTGCGCATCCTCGCCGGCCTCGAGCAGCCGAGCTCGGGCGAGGTTCTGCTCGAAGGCAAGGCGGTCACCGAGCCTGGCACCGATCGCGGCATGGTGTTTCAGGGCTACACGCTGTTCCCCTGGCTCACGGTCAAGAAGAACGTGATGTTCGGACCCGAGGTCAACGGCTACGGCCGGGAGGAGGCCGAGCGCGAGGCGATGCAATGGCTTCAGCTCGTGGGGCTGGAGAAATTCGCCGACGCCTACCCCCATCAACTGTCCGGCGGCATGAAGCAGCGCGTGGCGATCGTGCGCGCGCTCGCCAACCAGCCGCGCATTCTCCTGATGGACGAGCCGTTCGGCGCGCTCGACGCGCAGACCCGCTGCCGGATGCAGGTTCATCTGCTCGAGATCTGGCGCAAGATCGACGTCACCATCGTGTTCATCACTCACGACCTCGAGGAGGCGATCTTCCTCGCCGATCGAATTCTGGTGCTCTCGGCCCATCCGGGCGAGGTCCAGGAGCTGATCGAGGTGCCGGTATCGCGCCCGCGCAGTACCGCCCAGATCATCTCGCCCGAGTTCCTCGCCACCAAGGCCAGGCTCGAGGAACTTATCCACCAGTCCTCGCCCGACCACGAAGGCGAGGACGCCGACAGTTATCCGATCATGCCGCGGCTCACCGACGTTTCCGACAATGTGGAGTAGCCATGCAGTGGGCTGAGCGGACATGGGCCGAGCTTCCGCGCGACATCGCCGCCGCGGCGCAATCGGCAATTTTGCCGGTCGGCGCCACCGAGCAGCACGGTCCGCATATGGGCTGCGGCATGGACAGCGTCCTTGCCGACCGGCTGGGCGCTGCCGTCGCGTCGCGCACCAAAGTTCCGGCGCTACCGACACTGCCCTATGGCTGCTCGCTCGGGCACAGCCGGCGCTGGCCCGGTACCATCGCCGTGAAGCCCGGAACGTTCATCGAGTTCGTCAAGGAGATCGGCGACTGGGCCTATCACTCCGGTGTGCGGCGCCTGTTCATCGTCAATACGCATGTGACCAACGCCGCGCCGCTCCGCTGCGCGCTCGAGCTGCTGCGCTCCGAGCATGACGATCTGATGGTCGCGCTGTTCAACACCGCGACATTGAGCCCCCGCGTGCGGGGATTCAGCTTCGCCGACGCCGAGGATTGGCACGCCAACGATGCCGAGACCTCGCTGATGCTGGCGGTCGCGCCGAACATGGTGCGTCCCGAGCTGCTGGGCGAAGCCGACGATCCCGATCGCACCGCGAATTGCGTGTTCGCTCATCCGGTGAACCGCACCAGCCTGAATGGCGTGACCGGCACGCCGAGCGCTGCCACCGCGGAGAAGGGGCAGCTTTGGTTTGAGTGGATGGTGGAGGATTTGAGCGCGCTGATCGTGCGCGGCATGGCCGAGATTCCGCCGCTCGAGCATTCCTATTTCGAGGCCGCCAGCTAAGGCGCGCCCAACCAGAACACGGAGAAGTCGATGGAATTGTATGTGGGCGACAAGGTCAAGCAGACGCAGGACGAACTGCGCGCCAGGGGCGTGAAATATTGCATCGGCGCCTATGTCGACATCCACGGCGTGCCCAAGGGCAAGGTCGTTCCGCTCGACCACCTCGAGCATATGGCGCACGGCTCGGAACTCTATACCGGCTACGCGCTCGACGGTCTCGGCCAGGAGCCGAACGAGGACGAGTTCGCCTCGGTGCCCGATCTCGACCAGATCATCCAATTGCCGTGGGAGCCGAAAGTCGCGTGGATGCCCGCCGACATCACGTTCAGGGGGAAGCCGTATCCCTTGAGCACGCGGGTCGCTCTCAAGAACGTGCTCAAGCAGGCCGCCGATCTCGGCTTCGGCTTCAATCTCGGCATCGAGGCCGAGGTGTTCGTGCTCAAGAAGAACGGCGACGGCACGCTTCAAGTGCCGAACCCCGACGACACCCTTACCAAGCCTTGCTACGACGTTGCCGGGTTCCTCTACAATTTCACCTGGCTCGACAAGGTCGCCACCTGCATCAACGAGCTCGGCTGGGACCTCTATTCGTTCGACCACGAGGACGCCAACGGCCAATACGAGTTCGACTTCCGCTATGCCCCGGCGCTGACCACGTGCGACCGCTATCTGTTCTTCCGCTTCATGGCCAAGCATTACGCCAAGGAGGAGGGCCTGATCGCGACGATGATGCCGAAGCCGTTCGCCAGCAAGACCGGCTGCGGCGCGCATTTCAACATGTCGCTGTACGACCTCGAAACTGGCGGCAACGCTTTTTCCTGCTCGCCCGGTGATGACCCGCGCGGCCTCGGCCTGACTGAGACCGGCTATCATTTCATCGGCGGGATCTTGCGGCACGGCCGGGCGCTATGCGCCGCCTTCGCCCCGACAGTGAACAGCTATAAGCGCCTCGTTCGCCAGGGGGCGATGAGCTATTTCTCGTGGGCGCCGGTGTTCAATTCCTACGGCTCCAACAACCGCACCAACTCGGTGCGCGTGCCGATGGGCGGCGGCCGCTGCGAGTCGCGCAACGCCGACGGCGCGGTCAATCCCTATCTCGCCGCCACGCTCGCGCTTGCCGCCGGGCTCGAGGGCGTGCGCGAGAAGATCGATCCCGGCTCGCCCAACGACGACAATCTTTACACGATTTCAGACGAAGAGCGGAAAGGCCGCGGCATCGACTTCCTGCCGCAGACGCTGCAGGAGGCCGTCGCGGCGTTCGCCGCCGATCCATTGATAGAGAAGACGCTAGGGAAGGAGCTCCGCGATGAATTCATCAAATACAAGACCGCCGAGTGGGAGGAGTATCATCTCACCATCAGCCCGTGGGAGGTCCAGCGCTACAGCCATATGTTCTAGGAGCTGACCATGAGCGCCGTCGCGAACGGCCGGGAGCGCCCGGTCAGCCGGATCAGCATTTCGTTGCCCCAGCATTTGCTGAGCGATCTCGATCGCATGGTGAAGCAGCGCGGCTTCGAGAGCCGGTCGCAGGCCGTGAATGAGATGCTCCACAAGTTTCTGATCGAGCACAAGAACGACGTCGGCGACGACGTGATGGTCGGCATCATCGCGCTGTTCTACAACAACGCGGTGCCCGGCCTGCAAAAGCAGCTCGCCGACCTCCAGGTCCGCTATATCGACGAGGTGATCAGCTCGCTGCACGTTCACCTGATGAACAACAAGACCATGGAGGTGGTGCTGGTGCAGGGGCCGGCGCGCACCTTGCAAATGATCGCCGACGAGATGACCTCGCGGCGCGGCGTCATCTCGGGCCGCATCCACCTGGTCGCCGCGCTCATCCCGCAGCTTCATCCGTTCATCGACAAGGCGAAGCTTGCGCGCGAGAACGTCTCATGACCAAGCCGGTGAGCATGGAGCGGCGCGGGCGTGGGCACGCCTGACATGACGACGCTCATCACGTCCGACACGCTGCCAGGCGGCAAGCATTGGTCTTTGCTGATGTGGCGGAACAGCCGTCTCAAGCTCACGGACATCGCCGGCGGCGCCAATGTCGGCATGCTATTCTACAACCCGCTCGATCTGCTCGAGCGCTACAACGCGCCCGACACATTGAAATGCCAGCACACCTTCAAGCTCACCGCCGGCCATTGCCTCTATTCTGACATGGGCCGCATCTTCTGCTCGGTGGTCGCCGACGATTTCGGCTGGCACGACACCGTATGCGGCAACACCACCAAGGCGTCGACGGAGAACAAATGGGGCGAGACCAGCTACCAGCGCGACCGCAACGACTGGCAGCAGAACGGCCATGACAGCTTCCTGGTCGAGGCGGCGAAGCACGGCCTCGGCCGGCGCGATCTCCCGGCCAATGTGAACTGGTTCAGCAAGGTCGTCGTCGCCGATGACGGCGCCTTGTCGCTCGACGCGAGTGCCGCCAAGCCAGGTGCCTCGGTCGAACTCCGCTTCGAGATGGACACTCTGGTCCTGTTCCATACTTGCCCTCATCCGCTGAGCCTTGCGCCCGCCTTTCCACGCAAGCCGGTGCTTTACGAGATCATCGACGGTCCGGCGGCCTCCGCCGACGATGTCAACCGCCTGTCCGCGCCCGAGAACATTCGCGGCTTCGAGAACAACCGCATCTACCAGGCAAGTTGCTGCGCGCGAGGCCAGTCGTGATCAGGGAGAGCCCGCTCGCAGCCGAGGCCGCGCGCTACCGCAAGACCGTGCCGGCGGGCGAGTATTGGATGGAGACCATCGGCAAGGGCGAGACCTTCCGCATCGTCGATCTCGAAGGCAATCAGGCCGCCGACACGCTGTTCTTCAATCGCGACGACCCCGCAGAGCATTATTCGGCCGCCGACACCATTCGCGAGCAGGGCAACATCTATCTGACGGTGGGCACGGTCCTGCTCTCCGATCTCTGCCGGCCGATGCTCACCATCACCGCCGACACTGTCGGCCGCCATGACACGCTCGGCGGCGCGTGCTCGACCGAAAGCAACACCGTGCGCTACGCGCTCGAGAAGAAGTCGATGCATGCCTGCCGCGATAGTTTCCTTTTGGCGGTCGCCGAGAATGACCATTACGGGCTGACCAAGCGCGACATCGCCCACAACATCAATTTCTTCATGAACGTGCCGGTGACGCCAGACGGCAGGCTGACATTCGCCGACGGCCTGTCGGCGCCCGGCAAATATGTCGAGATGCGGGCGGACATGGCTGTGATCGCGCTCATCTCGAATTGCCCGCAGCTCAACAATCCCTGCAACGCCTACTTTCCGACGCCCGTCGAGGTGCTGATCTGGGCTGCGGGAGCCTGAGATGTTCCGCAAGGTCCTTATCGCCAATCGCGGTGCGATCGCCTGCCGCATCATCCGCACGCTCGACCGGATGGGCATTGCCAGCGTCGCGGTCTATTCGGAAGCCGACCGGCATTCGTTGCATGTGAGCATGGCAGGGGAGGCGGTCGCCATCGGTCCTTCGCCCGCCGCCGAGAGCTATCTCAGGATCGACGCCCTTCTCGACGCCGCGCGCCAGACCGGCGCCGAGGCGATCCATCCCGGTTACGGCTTTCTGTCGGAGAATCCCGACTTTGCCGAGGCGTGCGAGCACGCGGGGCTGGTCTTCATCGGACCCAGGCCCGCGCACATGCGCGCGTTCGGCTTGAAGCATAAGTCGCGCGAGCTCGCGCTCCTCGCCGGCGTGCCGCTCACGCCAGGATCCGGTCTTCTCGATGGTCTCGGCCACGCCATGAGCGAGGCCGCACGCATCGGTTATCCCGTGATGCTCAAGAGCACAGCGGGCGGCGGCGGCATCGGGCTCCAGCTGGTGGCAGATCAAGAGCAGATGGCGCCCATGTATGAGCGCGTTGAGCGGCTCGCCCGCAACAATTTCAAGAATGCCGGCATCTTCGTCGAGAAATATGTTGCGCGCGGCCGGCATATCGAGGTGCAGATCTTTGGCGACGGCAAGGGCAATGTCATTGCGCTTGGCGAGCGCGACTGCTCCGCGCAGCGGCGCAACCAGAAAGTCATCGAAGAGACGCCCGCGCCCAATCTGCCCGACCACACCCGCGCGGCTTTATGGGACACGGCGTGCCGCCTCGCTCGCTCGGTGAACTACGAAAGCGCCGGCACGGTCGAATATCTTTATGACGCCACGACCGACGAATTCTATTTCCTCGAGGTCAATAGTCGGCTCCAGGTCGAGCATGGCGTGACGGAGGAGGTCGTCGGCATCGACCTGGTCGAATGGATGGTGCGGCAGGCAGCGGGGGGGATCGCCCCGCTCGATCAGGCGAGCATCGCGCCGCGCGGTGCGTCGATTCAGGCGCGTCTCTATGCCGAAGACCCAGGGCGCGACTTTCGCCCGAGCGCAGGTCTTCTGACGCATGTGGCGTGGCCGCAGGACGCCCGCGTCGAGGCCGGGGTGCAGAGCGGGTCGGAGGTGTCGCCGTTCTACGATCCGATGCTGGCGAAGATCATCGTGTCGGGGGCGACGCGCGTCGAAGCGCTTGCCAAGCTGCAAGCCGCGCTCGACAGAACCGAGATCGGCGGGCTCGAAACCAATCTCGATTATCTGCGGCAATTGTCGCGCTCAGACGTGCTTGCCCGTGGCGAGATGCTGACACGCACGCTGCAGAGCTTCGACTATAGCGCGCGCACCATCGAGGTACTTGCGCCCGGAACGCAGACCACGATCCAGGATTGGCCGGGCCGCGTCGGCTACTGGGCGGTCGGCGTGCCGCCCTCCGGGCCGATGGATGCGCTGTCGTTCCGCCTTGCCAACCGGTTGGTCGGCAACGAGGAGGGCGCTGCCGGAATCGAAACCACGCTCTCCGGCCCGACGCTGAAATTCAATACCGATACGGTCTTCTGCCTGGGTGGTGCCGAGCTTGCGGCAACGCTCGACGGCGAGCCCGTGCCCTATTGGCGGGCTCGTCCCGTTAAGGCCGGCCAGGTGCTGAAGCTTGGTGGCGTCAAAGGCCCCGGCGTCCGGGCCTACATCGCCGTGCGAGGCGGCGTCGACGTGCCGAATTATCTCGGCAGCCGCTCGACCTTCACGCTGGGCAAGTTCGGCGGCCATGCCGGCAGGGTGCTGAAGGCCGGCGATGTTCTGCATGTTGGCGCGGCCACGCCATCGGCGCCTGTGCCCGCCGCCCTGCCTGCCGAGCTGACGCCGCGCCTCACCCATGACTGGGAGATCGGCGTGTTATACGGCCCCCACGGCGCGCCGGACTTTTTCACCCCCGCCTATATCGACACGTTCTTCGCCGCCGATTGGCAGGTGCACTACAACTCCAATCCGACCGGCATACGCCTGATCGGCCCGAAGCCCGGCTGGTCGCGCTCAGATGGGGGCGAGGCTGGGCTCCATCCGAGCAACATCCACGACAACGCCTACGCCATCGGCACGATCGATTTCACCGGCGACATGCCGGTGATCCTCGGCCCCGACGGGCCGTCGCTCGGCGGCTTCGTCTGCCCCGCGACCATTGTGCAGGCCGAGCTGTGGAAGATGGGCCAGCTTCGTCCGGGCGACAGAATCCGCTTCCTCAGGCTCACCCCCGAGGACGCCGCGCGGAGGCTCGCGACGCAAGATGCCGAGATCGCCGCGCTCAAATCTGTCCCTTCGCCTGACACCCCGCATGCGAAATGGGGCGCTGATGACTGCGTCGTCGCCGCCCGCGCCGCCTCCGGCGACAGACCGAGAATCGTCTATCGGCGGGCAGGGGACGCCTATCTCTTGATCGAGTACGGACCCATCGTTCTCGATCTCGCGTTGCGCTTCCGCGTGCACGCGCTCATGCAAGCCGTCGGACAGGCGATCGGTTTCAGGGGGCTCGCCGGCATCATCGAGCAGACCCCGGGCATCCGTTCGCTGCAGATCCACTACGATCCTCGCATCTTGCCGCTCGAGGATCTGTTAGTCGCGCTTCAGTCCATCGAAGACGCGCTCGGCGATTTATCCGACATGGAGGTGGACTCGCGCATCGTGCGGCTGCCGCTGTCATGGAACGACGTGGCGGTGCAGCTGACCATCGACAAATATATGCGCGGCGTGCGGTCCGACGCGCCGTGGTGTCCTTCCAATATAGAGTTCATCCGGCGTATCAACGGTCTCGACTCTATCGGCGAAGTACGGCGCATCGTGTTCGACGCGACCTATCTCGTGCTTGGCCTGGGCGACGTCTATCTTGGCGCGCCGGTGGCGACGCCGATCGACCCGCGCCACCGCCTCGTCACGACCAAGTACAATCCCGCGCGCACCTGGACGCCCGACAATGTCGTCGGCATCGGCGGCGCCTATCTTTGCATCTACGGCATAGAGGGCCCGGGTGGCTACCAGCTGTTCGGCCGCACCTGCCAGATGTGGAACACCTATCGCGTGACCGATGTGTTCGAGGAGGACGAGCCGTGGCTCCTGCGCTTCTTCGACCAGATCAAGTTTTATCCCGTGTCGCCCGAAGAGCTGTTGGACTTTCGCGACGGGTTTCTCGAAGGTAAGCGCGAGGTCGAGATCGTCCCTGGACGTTTTCGGCTCAAGGACTATCTCGCCTTTCTCGTCGACAACGAAGCGAGCATCGTCGCCTTCAAGTCGCGCCAGCAGGCTGCCTTCGACGCCGAGCGCGCGCGCTGGCAGGAGACCGCTCAAGACCAGGCGGACGTCGCCACCGAAAATGCCGCGGGCGATATGGAGTTGGCGCTTGACCCGCTGGCTGAGGGGACTGCGGTCGAGAGCCCCGTCCCCGGCAGCGTGTGGAAGATACTCGTCGAGCCCGGCCGGGAGGTGAGCGAAGGCGATCCGCTGATCATCGTCGAGTCCATGAAGATGGAGATCGAGGTCTGCGCCCCGTCAAGCGGCAGGATTGCCGAGGTGTGTTGCGCCGAGGGCAAGCCGGTGCAGCTCGGCCAGGCCCTGGTGATCATGGCTGACCACCCGTGAATCTATCGCTCGACATCGCCAATCTCGCGCGGCTTTACGCCGACGGCGATGCGACGCCGGAAGGGGTCGTCCGCGAGGTGTTTGCGCGCATCAGGGCGAAAGGCGCGCTGCCGGATTGGATCACGCTGGTTGAGGAAGAGACGGTTGTCGCCAAGGCGCGCGCCGCCGCGGCTGGCCCGCTCCACGGCATCCCTTTCGCCGTCAAGGACAACATCGACGTGGCAGGTTTGCCCACCACCTGCGCCTGTCCGGCCTTCGCCTATGTGGCGGAGCAGTCGGCGACGGTGGTGGAGCGGTTGGAGCAGGCCGGCGCGATCCTGATCGGCAAGACCAATCTCGATCAATTCGCGACCGGCCTGAACGGCACCCGCTCGCCGTACGGCATCCCCGCGAGCACCTTCGGCGCGGATTACATTTCCGGCGGCTCGAGCTCGGGCTCTGCGGTAGCCGTCGCCGCGGGTCTCGTCTCCTTCGCGCTCGGCACCGATACGGCCGGCTCGGGGCGCATCCCGGCCGCGTTCAACAACATCGTCGGGATGAAACCGACCAAGGGCACCGTCAGCATGCGGGGCGTCGTTCCGGCCTGCCGGACGATCGACACCGTCTCGGTCTTGGCCCTGACGGTCGCCGACGCCGCCAAGGTCGCGGCCTCGATCGTCGCCTTCGACGCTGCGGACGCCTACGCGCGAGCAAATGCGCCACAATTCGCGGTCGATAGCGCCGCCGAGCCACTCAGGGTGGGCGTACCCAGCAAGCCGATCTCGTTCTTCGGCGATGCGGGCTACGAGTCATTATATAGCGCGGCCATCGAACGGCTCGCGGCGCATGGCGCCCAAATCGTTGCAATCGACTTTGCACCGTTCGAGACGGCGGCTTCGATGCTCTATGCCGGGCCCTGGGTGGCCGAGCGGCTTGCCGCCGTGGGTGACTTGATGGAGCGGGAGCCCGAGGCAATTCACCCCGTCGTGCGCGGCATCCTGCTCGGCGCGCAAACCAAGACTGCGCTCGAGACGTTCCAGGCTTCCTATCAGCTCGCCGAGCTGATCCGCCTCGCGAGCAAAGAATGGCAGAAGATCGACCTGTTGCTGCTGCCGACCGCCGGCACCACCTACAAGATTGCCGCCATGCTCGCCGATCCGGTTGCGCTCAATACGCGGCTCGGCGCCTACACCAACTTCGTCAACCTGATGGACCTCGCCGCGATCGCCGTGCCGGCAGGCTTCCGCGCGGACGGAATCCCTTTCGGTGTGACGCTGATCGGCCCGGCATTCTCGGACGGTATGCTCGCTTCAATGGCTGATGCTCTGCACCGGTCGCTCGCGGATGCGAAGCTTGGCGCCACCGCGTTCGCTCTGGCATCGACCCCGCCGGCATGCGCAGCAGAGAAATCGGCGAGATCGGTCAGGGTCGCGGTCGTCGGCGCGCATTTGTCGGGTCAGCCGCTGAATTGGCAATTGGTCGAGCGCCACGCAGCAGCTGATCGAGACGGCGCGCACCGCCGCTTGCTACTCCCTCTATGCCCTCGCCAACACATCGCCACCCAAGCCTGGCCTGGTGTTCGACGGTGCCGGTCAAGGCGCCATCGAGGTCGAAATCTGGGAGATGGGGGAGGAGGCGTTCGGATCGTTCGTCGCGCTGATCCCGGCGCCGCTCTGCATTGGGACGGTGACGCTTTCAGACGGACGAACCGTGAAGAGCTTCCTCTGCGAAGCGCACGCGGCGCGCGATGCCTTGGACATCACCGAGTTCGGCGGCTGGAGAGCCTGGCTCGCCCGCTCGACCGGTTAGGAATCAATGGGTCCGGTCTCCTCGTGTTTGATCTGCGTCAATGAGGGGAAGGGGCCCGCCGCCTAAACTCGCAAGCTGGCCAGCCGCTCGTTCAAGAGGAGGGGTTCGCTTGGGAGGGACATCCATGCCGGCCGATACCAGCAAGACGCCGACCGCTCGCGCTGCCATCGATCGCCAGGGGCTGATGGATGAGATGATGGCGCGGTGCAGCGTTGATCTCTTGACGCTGATCGGCAAGGATGGCGGGCAATCCTATGTCGAGGCGCGCGCCAAATGCCGCGCCTGCCATTGCGGCGGGACTTGCCGGGACTGGCTGCTCGTGCCGGAGGGAAAACCGGCGTCCGAGCCCCAGGACTTCTGCCCCAATTCCGATCTGTTCCGCGGGCTGCTCAGCGAATAGGCGGCACTGCGCTCAGCCGAACTTGAACAAGACGCAAAATTCGAGGGGAAGCCGAGCCCGTCGCCCGAGCCTTCGTCATCGGCGATCACCGGGTCCTACGTGGGCATTGGCGAGCGTGGCGTTGGCGTCAGCGGCCGAGCGAACGGCCAGGACCTGGAAGCCGAATTGGTTGGACAGGAGGGCCACCGTACCGGCCCATTCCGCGGTGCGCTAAAGTAACCACAGTTCCGAGCTGGGAGATATATAGGAGATGCACGTGTCGGACGATGCGACGGAGGGAGCCGCATGATCCGTGTCGACGTCGCGCTGAAGCTTGGCGCATTCGATCTCGCCGTCGCCTTCGCGCGCGATGCCGGCATCACCGCCTTGTTCGGCCGCTCCGGCGCCGGCAAGTCGATGACCATCAGCCTGATCGCCGGGCTGGCGCGGCCCGATCGTGGCAGCATCGTGCTCGACGATCGCATCCTGGTCGATACCGCCCAGCGCATCTTCGTGCCCGCCTATCGCCGCCGCATCGGGCTCGTGTTTCAGGACGCGCGCCTGTTCCCCCATCTCAGCGTCAGGCAGAATCTTCTGTTCGGCCACTGGTTCGCGCCAAAGACCTCGCGCAGCGTCGCCTTCAGCCGCGTGGTCGAGACGCTCGGCATCGAGCATCTCCTCCGGCGAAGGCCAGGAGGCCTGTCAGGCGGCGAGAAACAGAGAGTGGCGATCGGCAGGGCGCTGCTGTCGTCGCCGAAGCTGCTTCTCATGGACGAGCCGCTTGCCTCGCTCGACATGGAGCGCAAGCTCGAGATCCTGCCGCTGATCGAGGCGTTGCGCGACGAGTTCCGCATCCCGATCGTCTACGTCTCGCACGCGATCGACGAGGTGGCGCGGCTCGCCGGCACCGTGGTGATGCTCGACAATGGCCGCGTCATCGCCACCGGCAAGGTCGAGGACGTGCTCGGTCAAGGTCTTGCCGCTGCCGGCGTCGACCGTTTCGAGCGGTCATCGGTGGTGACTGGGCGGCTCGGCGCGACGGACACGACTTATGGCTTGACCGAGATCAAGCATCCGGCCGGCGCGATCTGGCTGACCGGTCTTGCCGGGCCTTCGGGACGCGAGGTGCGCATCGTCATCAAGGCGACCGATGTGACGCTCGCCACGTCCAAGACGCGCGGCTTGAGCGTCCGCACCACGCTCGCCGGCAAGGTCTCGACCATCGAGACCGGCGACGGCCCGCTCGCCGGCGTCACCATCGAGCTCGACGGCGAGGGCAGATTGTTCGCCTTCTCCACGCGCAAGGCGATCGACGATCTCAAGCTCAAAAGCGGCGATCGCGTATACGCCCTGGTTAAGACTGTCGCGCTCGACGAGCGCGCCGTGGCCGAAGTCGAGCCTTAGCCTGTTTGCGCCCGTGCGCGCGCGGAAGCCCGGAACGGCGCGCTTGTTTACCAGATGTAAAGGATGAACCTGACGGCGTGCGCCTCAGATGTCTATCCTTTAGACACGCGGCATAGATAGGACGCTCCTTGGTTGCAATCTGGCCAAGTAAGCGGCGAGTCGTCCACCAGCCGCTCCATGTACGGCAATGGGGAGGCGGCCGGTGAGCTTCGTTAACGCACATCATCTGACGATTGCCGAACCGGAGGATTCTGCGGGCCGCCACCCGTTGCGCACCAAGCTCGCGAGATGGGGCAAAGCTGCGGCAGGTCGGCTGTTGTCACGCGGCGGGCTCTGTGACGCAAAGTGTCGGAGCGAGTGCCGCTCCCGCGGATGCCGTCTTGGACCGGGCCTGAGGCTACCGCATCATGGGCATCGCGGCTGCGTATCGGCATGACGAGGGGAGGGCGGGCAGCGCCGCGTCCAAGAGCCAAACCATCGAGGTCCTGGTTGACGAGCGCGCCCCCGGCAATTGGGACGAGCTGATCTCCGGCTTCGACGATGTGAGCCTGGACCAGACTGCCGCCTTCTCCAATCGCCGCTGGGGCGAAGGCCAGATCAGCCAGCTGACGCTGGTGCAAGGCGACGACGTGGTGGCTGGCGCGCGTGTCGCCGTCCTCACCCAGCCCGGCTTCGCCAAGGGGCTCGCTTATCTCCGCGGTGGCCCGTTCTGGCGCCGCCGCGGCGCTCCCCACGATGCGCGCCTTTATTGTGCCGCGATCGAGGCCGTCAGGGCCGAGTATTGCGTCCGCCGCGGACATCATCTCGTGGTGACGCCGCGCTTCCATCCGGAATTCTCGGAGGTCGAGGCGGGCATGCTCAAGGCAGAAGGCTTCCGCACGCTTCGGCGATCGCCCGACCCGAGCCGCTATTTCGTCAATCTCCGCGTCGACCGCGTGCAGCAGATGGACAGTCTCGACCAAGGCTGGCGGCGCAACCTCCGCAAGTCGCTGAGCCACGATCTGCAGATCACCATTGGCGACAGCCCGGCCGACATGGCCCGCTTCATCGGCCTCAACACCTCGCTCAGGCGGCGCAAGAAGTTCCATGATCAGGGCCATGCGCTGCTGCTGCCCGAGCTTTCGCGCAATCTTCCGCCGGCTCTCCGCCCGCACGTAGCGCTCGCTTATCATCGCGGCGAGCCGGTGGTCGGCGCCGCAATTCTTCTCGCCGGCGACACCGCGCAATATTTGTTCGGCGGTAGCGACGATGCCATGCTGAAGCTGAACGCCGGCTACGCGCTTCAATGGTGGCTGATCGAGCATCTCGGCAAGCGCGGTCACCATTGGTATGACCTCGGCGGCGAAAGCCTCAGCGAAGGCTTGCGCCAATTCAAGCGCGGCCTGGTCGGCAGCGAGGGGCGAGTGGTCGCGGCCAATGTCGATTTCGAGCATTCCGGCAGCTTGAGCGGGCGCATGATCGCCGAAATCATGTTCGGCGCCCGCTCCGCCAAGCGCTTTTACATGAGGCTGCTCAACGCCTGATTGCGGCTCACGTTTCCCTAAAATTTGTCTGAAATTTTCACTGGCGGATAAAGCCGGTCGTGATGAAGCGTGAGTTAGGGTGATCCGAGGGCCAAATCCGCTGTTCGGTTTTCGGGCGACAGAACGCTTCCGGGCGCACCATTATGCATCTCGACATGCTGACGATTTCGGCCGCAAGCGTTACGGTGACGGCGGTGCTCGGGATCGTCCTCGTTTTCACCTGGGCGCGCGAGCACGAGAACGTCTTCGTGGGCTGGTGGGGCTTGGCGCTTCTGCTGCAATGCGCCGGCATCGTCGTCGCCGCCGCTGCCGCTTTCCAGAATGATGCAGACCTCGTCACCATCGGCACCGCGACCATGGTCCTGTCCGATGGCATCAAATGGCAAGCATCGCGGCAATTCGCCGGCCTGAACGCCAATGCCGCCTGGACCCTGGTCGGCCCGGTCGGCTTCTTGCTCGTCGCCAATTCCGGCTATCTCCAGAACTTCGACGACCGCCTGTTCGTCGCCTGCACACTGTCGGCCGTCTACAATTTCGCTGCCGCCTTCGAGCTGTCACGCTCGGACGGCGAGCGGCTCGCCTCTCGCTGGCCGGCGGTGACGCTTCTCATCGTCAGCGGTTTCAGCTTCCTGTCCTGGCTGCCGCTCAATCTGATCAAGCCGATGCACGAGGCATTCGCGGTGTTCACCTCGAGCTGGTTCCCGACCGTCATCCTGCTCACGCTTCTGCTCCGCATCGCCTTGGCGTTCATCGTGCTGTCGTTGGCCAAGGAGCGCCAGGAGCTGGAGCAGCGGGTCGATGCACTCACCGATCCGTTGACCGGGCTCGCCAACCGCCGCGCCCTGTTCGAGCTCGCCGACCGGATGGGCCAGGAGCGAAGCATATTGGGCGGCCCGATCTCGGTGCTGATCTTCGACCTCGATCACTTCAAGCAGACCAACGATCGCTTCGGCCATGCCTTCGGCGACCGGGTGCTCAAGCTGTTCGCGACCAAGGCTACCGAGCATTTGAACGGCCGCGGCATCGTTGCGCGGCTGGGCGGCGAGGAATTTGCGGCCATTCTGCCCGGGGCCGACCCCGCCTCGGCGGTGGAATCAGCCGAAGCCGTGCGGCGCGCATTCGCCAATTCTGCCGCTTTTGTCGACGGGTTGCCGCTCGGCGCCACGGTGAGCGTCGGCGCCGCTTCGGACCTCGATTTGCACAGCGATCTGAATGCCTTGTTCCGCAGAGCCGACGCGGCGCTCTATGTGGCCAAGCGCGGCGGCCGCGACCGGGTCGAATTCCTGGCTCCCGAGGATGATGGCGTGCTTCAGCCGACCGGCGGCATGATCCGCACCACGCCGCGCCGCCCGGCACCGGTCGTGGCGCCGCAGCCGGTCGCGGCCTTTGCCGAGGCCAAGCTTACAGCTTGAGCGCGGTGACCGAATATATGTCGTCAATGCTGAGAGCGGCGAGCTCGCGGTGCTGAGCGCGGAGTGCCTCGTGACGCTCGGCAGTGCCAAGGTCGGCATGCTCCCTCGCGGTGTCCCGGTTGCGCTCGGGCTCGTCATCGTTCCGCCGGGCTGACCAACTGCGAGTGGCGGATCGAGCCCTCGGCCTGCGACTGCCACGGCGGCGCCGCCGGGAGAACAGGCTTGATTGTGACAGTAAGATATTGGCTCTGTCGCCGCACGCCGAACGCTGGTCCCGCCAGGTCGGCATCCAAATATTCGCTTCGGCACCACCATATTTTCCTGCGCCGTCCGGGCGGCGTCATGCCGGCGCTTGAGGTTGTATCGCGTAACCGGAGTTGTTTGCGGTGGTCGGAGCTGGGTCGGCGCAGGAGACGAAGGAGATCGAGCTCAAGCTCGAGTTCGATCCCGCCGATGCGGCCAAGATCAAGTCCCATCCGCTGCTCGCCGCGAACCGCCTCGGCGCGCCCGAGCAGCAGGAGCTGGTCTCGATCTATTTCGACACGCCCGATCGCGCGCTCAGCAAGGAAGGCGTGTTCTTGCGCGTGCGCGCGTCTCGCGGCCGCTATCTACAGACCATCAAGGCGATGCAGAGCGCGGCGGACCTGTTTGAACGCTTCGAGTGGGAGACGGAAGTCCCGGGGCTCGCCCCCGATCTCGACGCCGCGCAAGGCACGGCGCTCGAGAGGCTGTTGACGCCCGCTCTTCGCGCAGCGCTTGGACCTTTGTTCGAGACGCGCATGCGCCGGACGCTGCATCGCCTCGCCGCTGGCGGCAGCGAGATCGAGGTCGCAATCGATCAGGGCGAGATCGTGGCCGGAGCGCGCGCGACGCCGATCTCCGAGGTCGAGCTCGAGCTCAAGCGAGGCGACACGGCGGCGCTGTTCCGCCTCGCCCGCGCGCTTGCCGCGACGGTGCCGCTCAGGCTCGCGGTCAAGACCAAGGCCGAGCGCGGCTTCGAGCTCCTCGCCGACGCCGATTTCGCCGTAGAGAAGGCTGGCGACCTCGACGTCAAGCCCGACATGACAAGCGCCGCCGCGTTCCGCGCCATAGCCAGGAATTGCCTCCGCCAGATCATCGTCAACGAGCCGGCGATGTGCACGGGCCGCGCCGAGGCGTTGCACCAGATGCGTGTCGGGCTCAGGCGCTTGCGCGCGGCGATCGCTATCTTCGCCGATATACTTGCCGGCGGCGACGAGTCGCGAATCAAGGCTGAGCTCAGATGGATCACCCAGGAGCTTGGCCCGGCGCGCGATTTGGATGTGTTCGCCGCCGACGTGTTGATGCCGCTCCAGGCGGCGCATCCGGGCGACGAGCGCGTCGGCGCCGCCCATCGCGATTTCGAGGAGCGGCGAAAGTCGGCTTACGGCCGCGCAGCGGACTCGGTCAAATCGGACCGTTTTCGCAACGCTCTGCTCGATCTTGCCGAATGGGTCGAGGTCGGCGACTGGGCAGCAAAGGAAGCAGCGGCCGGCGGCTCGATCGCCGAGCACGCCGCCAAGGAGCTCGCCCGGCTCTCTAAGCAGATCAAGAAGCGCGGCGCCGACCTCCGCCAGCGCAGCGCCCATCAGCGCCACAGGCTGCGCATCCGCGCCAAGCGGCTCCGCTATGCCACCGAGTTCTTCGCCAGGACCTTCCCCAGCCAGACCAACGTCAAGCGCCGCGCCGAGACTCTCTCAGCGCTCAAGGATTTGCAGGATGCACTCGGCGGGCTGAACGATCTCGAGACGCGCCATGGCCTGATGAGCGGCGAGGCGGCCAACTCCGCAATTCCCGACCCGGTCAAAGAGGATGCCGCGCGCGAGCGCATGCTCAAAGCTGCCGACCAGGCTTTCGCGCGCTTCGCCGCCGCCAAGTCGTTCTGGAAAGCGTAAGCCTCTGGCGAAATCCTCTTTGTCTCCGAGGCAATCTTGCCGAAAAGTCTGCGACTTTTCGGGGTCATGCTCCTAGCTCGCCGGGCTCTTCGCGCTGTCGCGCTTCCGCCTGACATGATCCTCAAGCCGCCGCACCGCGGCATCGAAGGCGTCGCGCACCGCGACATACACGTCCTCATGCGCATGGTCGATCGGCTTGGCTCGGTCGACCGCCACGTCCTTGCCCGGCACGCCGATATTGACGTGCACGCTGTACAGCTTGCCCTTGTGATGGTGCCGGTGCGGCGCCTCGACCACCACGGTGCAACTGACGATGCGGTCGTGGAAACGCTCGAGCTTGGCCGCCTTCTCGCGGATGCGCGCCTCGACCGCGGGCGATGGGTCCATGTTGCGGAAGCTGATTTGCAGCGGAATTGGCATCCTCGCCTCTCTTTCGGGTTGCGCCGAGCGCGCTCTAGCGGTGATGGGCGGAGACGGCGCGCGTCACTTCGCCGGTCAGCTCCTGCGACAGGGCATGCGAAATGTCGCCGAGGCTCACCATGCCGATCAGCTTATGCCCCTCATCGAGCACGGGAAGCCGCCTGACCTGGTTGTCCTCCATGATCCTGAGCGCGTCCTCGGCCTCCTCGCTGTCGCGGCAGAACACGACGTTCCGGCTCATCACCTCGCGCGCCTCGACCTTCGCTGGGTCCTTGCCGTCGGCGAGCGCCCTGATGACGATATCGCGGTCGGTGACGATGCCGACAGGCTTGCCCTTGTCGCACACCAGGATGGCGCCGACATCGAAGTCGCGCATCTTCTTGGCGATTTCCTGAAGGGTTGCGTTCGGCGCGACGAACTCCGCGCCGCGATGCATCATATCTTTGACTTTCATGACTGACCTCTTAGCTGGCCCCTCCGGCCGCCTGCGTCCATCAGCCTCCAGGATGCGTGCATGTCGGTAAACGTTCATTGAGTTGCGTCAAGAGTCGAGGAATTCCGCGGGCTCGGCGCCGCGACCTTGACGCGCATCAAGGCGCGCATTCGCTGCATGATTGCTTAACTACGCACGGGGATGAGCTGCGGAACCGGCAAAGGCGGGTTCGGCAGAGGCATGATCGAAGGAGCGCACGATGCGTCCTCTCTTGGTGAGCCTTGCGCTCATGCTCGCGACTGGTCCCGCCGCGTTTGCGGCCGGCGACGTGGGCGATCCCCAAGCCGGCTTCGAATACGCGACGCAATACTGCTCGGGCTGTCACGGCATCTCGTCAGAGGCATCGCCGCTTCACAACGCGACGCGATTCCGCGAGGTTGCCGACCGGCCGGGCGTGACCGGGACGGCGCTTCGCGTGTGGATGGAGACCTCGCACCCGACCATGCCCAACATCATCGTCGAGAAGGACGACATGCTGAACGTCATCGCCTACATTCTGAGCCTCAAAGGCCGCGACGCCGACGAGAGATCGCGATGAAGCTCGTCAAGATCTTGCTTCCCATCAATCGGCGTGGCACGACCGAGGCGTGCGCGGCTTCGGCCTTCCGCCTCGCCGAGCGCTCGGGCGCAGCGCTCGAGGTTCTGCATCCTTGCCCGGCGCCGGCCGACCGGCTGCCTTACGCGACCGAGCTCAGCCCGTTTTATTTCGAGGAGCTTATCGACGTCGGCCGGAAGCAGGTTGCGCTCGAGAAACGGCAGGCCGAGATCTGGCTAACCAAGACCGCGCAAGCCTTTCCCAAAGTGCGCGCTGGACTGCGCGATATCGAAGGTCTCGTCGCCACCACCGTCGCCATGCACGCCAAGGGCGCCGATCTGACCGTGCTGCCGAGCCTCGATGGAAGCGACGAAGCGTTCTTCGCGAGCGCCCGGGATGCGGCGTTGTTCCAGTCCGGACGCCCCGTGCTCATGGTGCCTGCCGGGGCGCGCGCGGTCAGCGCGGAGACCGTCGTGGTCGCCTGGAAGGATGCCGTCGAAGCGGTGCGCGCGCTTGCCGCAGCCGCGCCCTTTCTGGCAGAGGCGAAACACGTAAGGCTGTTAAGCGTCACCGAGCACGGCGACGACGAGACGGCAGCCATGATTGCGGACTATCTGACCGAAGGCGGCGCGAGCGTCGAGCTCGTGCGGATCCCGCTTCAATCACACGAGGTCGGCCAGGTTCTGCTCGACGCCGCCGCCGGCGAGGGCGCGCTGCTCGTCATGGGCGCCTACGGACGGTGGCGCTGGCGCGAGCAGCTCTTCGGCGGGGCCACGCAATATGTGTTGCGCAACACCAAAGTCCCGGTGCTGATGGCGCACTGATACGTGCGCGTTCACAAAGCCCGGTCATAAGTCTTGATCATGTCGGGACCGCCAGCCTCAGCGAAGCCACCGCGCGCTGGCGCCTTGCCGCGCGCGCGGCGTAGCAGCACGCCGTCAGGTAGTGAAGCCGCGTTCTGGGCGGTCAATGCCGACGCGTTGATCGCCGAGCTTCAATCTTCGCCGCAAGGCCTGACGCAGGTGGAGGCTTCGGCAAGGCTGAAACAGCACGGCCCGAATTCGGTCCAGGACCGAAGGGACCTGAGTGCGCTCCGCCTGCTGATCCGGCAGTTCGAGAGTCCGCTCGTTCTGATACTCGTTTTCGGCGCGGTGATCGCCCTTGTCCTTAACGAGCTGCTCGATGCGGCCATCGTCATGCTGATCGTGCTGGGCAGCTGCGCCTTGGGCTTTCTCCAGGAGTTCAACGCCTCGCGCGCCGTCGAGGAGCTTCGCGAACGGCTGGCGCTCTCGGTGACGGTGCTTCGCGACGGCGCGCGCCTGTCGCTGCCCGTCATTCAGCTCGTGCCTGGCGATGTCGTCGAGCTCTGCGCCGGCAATCTCGTTCCCGCCGATGGCCGCATTCTCAGCGCCCGCGATTTTCTCGTTTCCGAGGCGGCACTCACGGGCGAGTCGTTCCCCGTCGAGAAGTCGGCAGGAACCGCCGCGGCAGATGCGCCACTCGCGGCGCGCACCAACTCCGTGTTCCTCGGAACCTCCGTCCGCAGCGGCATGGCGACGGTGCTGGTCGCCGCCACGGGAAAGGCGACGGCCTTTGGCACGATCGCGACGGGGCTCGGACGGCCGCAGCCCAACTCCGAGTTCGCCCGCGGCATTCGCCAGTTCGGCTACTTGCTGCTGCGGGTCATGGTGGTGATGGTGGTGTTCGCCCTCACCATCAACCTGATGTATGGACGGCCGCTCGCCAACTCGCTGTTGTTTGCTGTCGCGCTTGCGGTCGGTCTGTCGCCTGAGCTGTTGCCGGCCATCGTCAGCGTCACGCTGTCGGCGGGAGCGCGCGCCATGGCCAAGCGCGGCGTCATCGTGCGTCGCCTCGAGGCGATCGAGAATCTCGGCAGCATGGATGTGCTGTGCACCGACAAGACCGGTACGCTGACCGAGGGCAAGATCGTGCTCGACGCGGCGCTCGCGCCGGATGGCTCGCCTTCGCGCCGCGTGGCCGAGCTGGCCGTGCTGAACGCCGGTCTGCAGACAGGAATCGGCAACCCGCTCGATGCCGCCATCGTCGCCTCGGCGCCGGAGGGCCTGCCGCCCGGTGCTGCGCAGCGGAAGGTCGACGAGATCCCATACGATTTCCAGAGACGGCGGCTGACCGTGGTGGTGGCCGAGGAGGGAGACCCACCCAAGCATCGCATCATCACCAAGGGCGCCTATGCCAACGTGCTCAACTGTTGCACCTCGGTAGTTTGCGGTGAGGCGACGGTCGTCCTCGACGCGGCCATCCGCGCGGGGCTCGATAGCTTCTTTCAGGAAAAAGGAAGCCAAGGCTTGCGCGTGCTTGGCGTGGCGGTGAAAACGAGCGAACCGCGTGAGCGTTACAGCTTCGAGGACGAGCAGGGGATGACGTTTGTCGGGCTTTTGCTCTTTCTCGACCCCGTCAAGCCCGAGATCACGAAGACGCTTGCCGACCTTGACCGCCTTGGCATCGCCATCAAGATCATCACCGGCGACAACCGCTTCGTCGCCGCCCATGTTGCCGAGGCCGTGGGCCTCAAGGGGCACGCGCTGTTGACTGGGGAGGAGCTCCACGCCTTGACCGACGAGGCGCTGTGGCAACGCGCCGATCGCACTGATGTGTTTGCCGAGATCGACCCGCAACAGAAGGAGCGCATCGTTCGCGCTTTGCAGCGCGCGGGCCACGCCGTCGGCTATCTCGGCGACGGCATCAACGACGCGCCGGCATTGTACGAGGCTGATGTCGGCATCTCGGTGGACCAGGCGGTCGATGTCGCCCGCGAGAGCGCCGACATTATCTTGCTGCAGCGCGACCTCGATGTGCTGAAGGCCGGCGTGGAGGATGGGCGGCGCACCTTCGCCAACACGCTGAAATATATCTCCATCACCACCAGCGCCAATTTCGGCAACATGCTGAGCATGGCGCTCGCCACGCTCTTCCTTCCGTTCCTGCCGTTATTGCCCAAGCAGATCCTGCTCAACAATTTCCTATCGGATTTCCCCTCGATCGCCATCTCGACCGACAATGTGGACGCCGCGCAGATCGAGCAATCGCAGCGCTGGAACGTGCAGGAGGTGCGCGCCTTCATGATCGTGTTCGGATTGGCAAGCACGCTGTTCGATCTGGTGACCTTCGCGCTCCTGCTCGAGCTGTTCCACGCCGACCAGGTGACGTTCCAGACCACGTGGTTCGTTGTGTCGCTGCTGACCGAGCTCGTCGTGGTGCTGGTGTTGCGCACGCGCCAGCCCTTCTATCGCAGCCGGCCGAGCACGCTCCTCGTCTGGGCGACCATGGCGGTTGTGGCGCTGGCGCTCGCGTTGCCGTTTACCGGCCGGCTCGCCGATCTGTTCGGGTTCGACCCGCTTCCGGCGCCGATCCTCGCCGCCTCGGTCGCCATCGTGATCGCCTATGTGACGACCACCGAGGCTCTCAAGCTCGTCTTCTACCGGCGTCTCGCCAAGCGGCTGTGAGCCGCTTTAGCGCGCGATGACGATGCCGAGCAAGAATCCGATCCCGGCGGCGATGCCGAGCGAGGTCAAGGGATCGCGCCTGACGGCCTCCTCGACGGTGCCGAGCGCCTCGCCCGCCTTGTCCTGGGCGCGATTGAGCTGATGGCTGCCGGCGCTCTTGAGCGATCCGGCCAGAGCATCGACATCTTGACGGAGTGTCGCCAGATGCTTGGCGATCCTCTGTACTTCCTCTTTCAGGACAACATGATCCGGCATATCGGCGTCTCTAGAGCCCATGGTCGCCTCCTTGGTTCGCGGTTCAGCTCGACAGTCTTGTACCTCACGACGGTGACGTAGGCATATGTTCCGTAATTACCGTCTCCGGGATTACAATTCCCCATGCATGAACCGATAGACAGCAGCAAGTACGGGAAGGGGCTCGACCGCTTCTGGAGCGTGCTGCACGACCCTGCGGCCTCGGCCACCCACTATTGGGCCGCGCCTGCCGGCGTCGAACTCATGCTTTTGCTCGGTTGGGGCCTGCACCCCTGGCTCCAGGACCGCGCCGCCTTTATCATCTTTGTCCCGGCCGTGCTGATCGCCGCGGGCTTTGGCGGGCTCGGTCCAGGGCTGCTCGCTACCGCTCTCAGCGTCATCCTCGGCCTGCTCCTGGTCGGCAGCGCCAGGCTGACCGGTCCGGCGATTCTCGAGGCCGTAATTTTCGCCGCGGTGGGCGGCGGCATCTCCTGGATCGGCGAGCAGCTTCGCCGCACCCGGATCAGAAGCCGCAGGCACGCAGCGGACTTGAAGGCGCGCGAGGCGCATCTTCGCTCGATCCTCGATGCCGTGCCCGACGCGACCATCGTCATCGACGAGAAGGGCACCATCCAGTCCTTCAGCGCCGCCGCCGAGCGCCTGTTCGGCTATACCGAGGCAGCGGTGGCCGGCAGGAACGTCGCCCTGCTGATGCCGGCGCCCCACCGCGAGGCCCATGACCGCTACATCGCCCGCTATCTCTTGACCGGCGAGAAGCGCATCATCGGCATCGATCGCGTGGTTACCGGGCTCCGCCAGGACGGCTCGACCTTTCCCATGAAGCTCGAGGTCGGCGAGATGAAGTCGGCCGACCGGCGCTTCTTCACCGGTTTCATCCGCGATCTCACCGAGCGCCAGGAGACCGAGCACCAATTGCACGAATTGCAGACCGAGCTCGCCCGGCTGTCGCGCCTGACCGCCATGGGCGAGATGGCCTCGACGCTGGCGCATGAGATCAACCAGCCGCTCTCGGCGATCTCCAATTATCTGCAAGGCTGCAGCCGGCTGCTCGAGCCGGTCGATCATCCCAACGCGCCTAAGATCCGCGACGCGCTCGCCGAGACCATCAAGCAGACGCTGCGGGCCGGCAGCATCATCCGCCAGCTTCGCGAGTTCGTCGCCCGCGGCGAGACGGAAAGGCGCCCCGAGGACGTCAACAAGCTGGTCGAGGAGGCAAGCGCGCTGGCGCTGGTCGGCGCCAAAGACGAGGGCGTCAAGACCGTGTTCAGCTTCGACACCAGGCTCGCGCCCGTGCTGGTCGAGAAGGTGCAGATCCAGCAGGTGCTGCTCAACCTCATGCGCAACGCCATCGAGGCAATGCAGGGCTGCGACCGAAAGGAGCTGGTGGTGACGACGGCGTCCGGCGCCAAAGGCATGATCGAGGTCGCCGTCGCCGATACCGGCCATGGTCTCGCCGAGGAGATCGCTGACCGGCTGTTCCAGCCTTTCGTCACCACCAAGCCGGCCGGCATGGGCGTCGGGCTGTCGATCTCCAAGCGCATCATCGAGGCGCAAGGTGGAGCGATGTGGGCCGAGCCGAACCAGGGCGGCGGGACGGTGTTCCGCTTCACGCTGGAGCCGGCCACCCAGGAAGGCGCTCCCGAATGACGGTCGAGCGCGTGGTGCATATCGTCGATGACGACGACGGCGTGCGCCAGTCGCTCGCCTTCTTGTTGAGCTCGGCGGGGCTGCCGGTGCGCCTCTACAATTCGGCGACCGCCTTCCTTGCCGCGCTCGCCAGCATCCAGGGTGGCTGCCTCATTACCGATATGCGCATGCCGGACATGACCGGGCTCGAGCTGTTGCGCGAGCTGCGCGCGAGAGCGATCGGTCTTGCGGCCATCGTCATCACCGGTCATGGCGACGTGCCTCTCGCCGTCGAAGCGATGAAGGCGGGCGCGGTCGATTTCATCGAGAAGCCGTTCGAGGAGCAGGCGATCCTCGATGCGGTCCATGCCGCGCTCGAGCGCGGCGGCGATGAGGGTCGCGGCGATCGCGCCGCTATTGCCGGCAAGCTTGCGCTGCTGTCGGAGCGCGAGCGGCAGGTGCTGGACGGCCTGACCTCCGGCCATGCCAACAAGACCATCGCTCACAATCTCGGTATCAGCCCGCGCACGGTCGAGGTCTACCGCGCCAATCTGATGGCCAAGATGCAGGCGAAGAGCCTATCGGAGCTGATCCGCATGGCGATCCTGGCCGATATCAGGCCGGCGGGGCGCGCCGGCTAACCGCACCCTCCGCAGTTTACACAATTTGACGCAGCTCAAAGCGTCGGCTCGCCTCACGCGTAGCCTCCTGCCTGTTGAGACTGTTCGCGCGAGGCGTTCTCGCGCGCGTAGGAGACAGAGTCGTGTCGAAGGCCGGAACCATCCTCATCGCCACAGGAGACGGAGTCCTGGCCAACTCCTTGCGTTTTTCGCTGGAGCTCGAGGGCTTCGAGGCAAAGCTTTGCGACGAGCTGTCGCTGCTCCCCGCGCTTGCCGCGAGCGAGGCCCCGGGCTGCGTCCTGCTCGATCAGGATGTGTTCGGCCGCATGGTCGCGGACGAGGCGCGTTTGGGCGAACTCGGCATGCCGGTGGTGCTGCTGGTGGGGACGCTGACGCAGCGCCTGCTCGACCGCGCGAGCGCCGCCGGCGTCGCCAAAGTGGTCGAAAAGCCCTTGCTCGGCGAGGTTTTGCTGGAGGCGATCCGGAAAGCGATGGGCGCCAAGCTGCGCCCGAGCCCTGGCGAGGACGATCCTGGTCCGATCCGGATCTACCCGCAATCCCCACCTACGTAGTTCTCCTTAAGCGTTGGTCACGAATTTCCGCGCCATCCGGCGGGGCGTAACTATCGCATCGGGCACTCCATTCCGTGGGAGAATCACGATGCTATCCGAGATCGCCATTGCCGAAGCGCTTCAGCCGCAGCTCCACCCGCAACTTCCGCTGCGGAAGCAGCCCGCGCCCGAGACCCTTACCCCCGCCGGAGTGTCCATGAATTTTAACCGCAACGCGGAGATTTTCGCCGAGGGCGAAGCTGCCGGCTATGTCTACAAAGTCGTGTCGGGAGTGGTGCGCATCTCGAAGCTCCTGCCCGATGGGCGCCGCCAGATCAGCGCCTTTCATCTGCCGGGCGACATGTTCGGCTTCGAGCTCGACGACCTGCATCATGCCTCAGCCGAGGCGGTCGTTCCGGTCAAGGTCGTGGCCCTCAAATGGCAGAGCCTGCTTAGCGCCGGCGCGTCCACCAGCATGGTGCGCGAGCTCTTGACGCGGACCATGATCGGGCTCCGCCATACCCAGGATCACCTCCTCCTGCTCGGCCGCAAGAACGCGCTTGAACGCCTTGCCGCCTTCCTGCTTGAGATGTCCGGCCGCTCCGGCTCGACACAGGTGCTCGACCTCGCCATGCCGCGTCACGACATCGCCGACTATCTCGGCCTGACGCTCGAGACGGTGTCGCGCATGTTCGCCGAGCTCAAGGAAATGGGCCAGATCAGGCTCGAATCGGCGAGGCGCGTGCATCTCCTCGACGCCGGCAAGCTCAAGGCCATGGCCGCCTGAGACGCTCCGAGGGTTACGACATATATATGTGTGATGAGCAGAGGGCTGGGAGGCCAGGATTTCGCATGAAAACCCGTATCGCCGTTGTGTTTGCATGTCTCGGACTGCTCGCCGCCGGCGCGGCGCTCGCCGCTCCCATCCCCGGTCAACCCGACCCGGTCCACGGCAAGGCTTTGGCCGACAGCCTCTGCACCAATTGCCATCTCGTATCGAGCGGACAGGAGCACGCGAACGCCGACGTGCCGAGCTTCCACGAGATCGCCAATATGGGAGGCCAGACGGCCGGCGACATCACCGCCCACATCATCCTCCCCAAGCATCCGATGCCGCAGATCCCGCTCACCAAGGCCGAGCTTGCCGACCTCGCCGCCTATATTCTCAGCCTGCGCGATAAGCCCTGATCAACCAAGCTTCGATCGAGGCGCCGTGTCGCGCCGGGCCGATGCTGCCGGGCGTGGTAGTCTCTGCGTCAGCAATGTCCATCCAGGGATCGGAACCGATGAAACAACCGAAGATACTCTACGTGATCGCCGACGGGGGCAGGGCGCGTTTCGTCACGCGCGGCGAGGAGGGCGACTTCCACACGATCGCGAGCTTCGTTTCCTCCGAGATTCACGAGCGCTCGCATGATCTCGGCACCGACCGGCCGACACGGGTCCACGAGAGCGCCAACGCCGCGCGCCACGCGGCCCAGCCGCGCCGCGATCTGCACTCGGCCGCCAAGGAGGATTTCGTCAAGCAAATTGCCGGCGAGATCGACGGCGAGCAGGAGCGTGGGCATTTCGAGAAGCTGGTTCTGGTCGCGCCGCCCCGCGTGCTGAGCGAGCTCAAGGAGAAGCTGTCAAAGAGCATGGCGCGGCTGGTCGCGGACGGTTTGCAGAAGGACCTCACTAAGGTCCCCGACCACGAGCTTGCCCCGCATCTCGCCCCGCCATTGCGGTAGACCTGACGCCTACAGCGCGGGCTCGGCATCGAGCCGCGCCGCGTTCTTGATGCCGGCGGGGAGCTTGAGCCTCACCTTGCGGATCGAAGTATCCTCTGCGTCGATCGCGATCTCGAAGCCGAGCTCCCGGCACATGTCGAGCATGCGCTGATTGCTGGCGAGCACGTCGCCGTGCAGGTCACGCAGCCCCTCGCTCTCGGCATAGTGGATGAGGTGACGCATCAATTCCCAGCCCAGCCCACGGCCCTTGAGGTCGCTGCGCACGATGATGGCGTATTCGGCGCTTGCATAGTCGGGGTCCGCCACGAGCCGCGCCACGCCCATCAGCTCCTTCTGGTCCCGGCTCAGAGCCACGAAAGCCATGGCGCGGGCGTAGTCGATCTGGGTGAAGCGGGCGTTCGTCTTGTGCGAGAACTCCTTGCGGGGAGCGAGGAAGCGAAAGCGGATATCTTCCGGCGACAGCTTGGTCTGAAACACGGCAAGGAGCGGCTCGTCGGTCGGCCGAATCGGCCGAATGAAGATCCGGTCGCCGTTATCGCTCGCGGCCCATTTCTCCCATTGATCGGGGTAGGGCCTGATGGCCAGCCGAGGATTGGGGCCGTCCTGCTCGACCTCGCCGGGCTCGATGCGGATGCGCGCGTCAAGGGCAATGATGCCGATCTCGTCGGCAAGCAGCGGATTGATGTCGAGCTCCTTGACCGCCGGACAGTCGACGACGAGCTGCGACAGCCGCGTGAGCGTCTCGGCGATTGCCGCAAGATCGGCTGGTGGCCGGTCGCGGTAACCTTGGAGCAGCTTGAAGATACGGGTCTGCCCCATGAGGTCGCGAGCAAGCTCCATGTCGAGCGGCGGCAGCGCCACGGCCGTGTCATGAATGATCTCGGTCGCAGTGCCGCCAGCCCCAAATAGGATCATGGGGCCGAACAGACGGTCCTCATAGATGCCCATCAGCAGCTCGTGTGCCCCGCGCCGCGCCACCATCGGCTGCACGGTGAAGCCTTCCAGATGGGCGTCCGGCTTAAGCTCCTTCACGCGCTTCTGCATCTGCTCGGCAGCACGGGCCGCGTCTTGCGCCGACCGCAAGCCGAGGCGCACGCCGCCGACGTCGGATTTATGCGAGATGTCCTTGGACAGAATCTTGACCGCTACCGACGGCGCCTGCTGCAAGAGACCCTCGGCGATGGCTTCCACTTCTTGCGGAGAGGCTGCCACCCGCGTCGCCACCGTCAGGATGCCATAGGCGGACAAAACCGCCTTGGCTTCCGGCTCGGTCAACAACGTGCGCCCTTCAGAAGCTGCGGCGCGCATGATCGAGCGAGCCGCCTCGCCGGCCACCCGGGTTCGCTCGGTCTCCCGCGGTGGCGTCCGCATCAATGCTTCCTGCGCCTTGGTGTATTGCCAGAGATAGAAGAAGCCTTTGACCGCGTCGGTCGGCGAGGCGTAGCTCGGGATATTCGCCTCCTGGAACTTGTGCCGCGCCTCTGCGGCGGCACCTTCGCCCAGCCAGTTGGTCAGGATGGGCGGTAGCCGTTTCGCTTTGGCGCGGGCGATCGCATCGATCACCTCTTGCGCCGCGTCGCTCGATGAGGCGAGCGCGGTCGGGCAGTTGATGACAAGGAGCGCGTCGGCATGGTTGTCGGCGAGCACCGCATCGAGCGCGTCGGCGTAACGCTTGGGCGAGGCATCGCCGATGATGTCGATCGGGTTCGCCCGCGACCAGTTGGCCGGCAGCACCTTGTCGAGATTGGCGATCAGGCCCTGGCTCAACTGCGCGAGCTTGCCGCCCGACTGGATGAGATCGTCGACCGCCAGCACGCCGGCGCCGCCGCCATTGGTCAGGATCAGGAGCTCATTGCCGGCGACGGGCTTAAGCGCGGTCAGCGTCTCGGCGGCGGCGAACAGCTCCTCAAGCTCCTCGACGCGCACCAGCCCGGCGCGGCGGAACGCCGCGCCGACCGCGGCGTCGCTACCGGCAAGCGCGCCGGTATGGGTCGCCGCCGCACGCGCCGATTCAGCGTAGCGGCCCGACTTGATCACGACCACCGGCTTGGCGCGCGCGGCAGAGCGCGCCGCCGACATGAATTTGCGCGCGGCGGGAATGGTCTCGAGATAGAGCAGGATGGCGCTCGTCGCCACGTCGGCGGCGAGAAAATCGAGCAGGTCGCCGACATCGACATCGGCCATCTCGCCCATCGACACGACATAGGAGAAGCCGATGCCGCGCGCTTCAGCCCAGTCGAGAATGCCGGTCACCAGCGCGCCGGACTGGGAGAGGAAGGCGAGCTTGCCGGGGCGCGGGCGGCTTAGCCCGAAATTGGCGTTGAGGCCGAGGCCCGGCACGGCGATGCCGAGGCAGTTCGGGCCGATGATGCGCAGGCAATAGGGACGCGCGGCGTCGAGCATCGCTTGCTTCAGCTCGGTTCCAAGCCCGGCGGTGATCACCACCACCGCGCGCGTGCCCTTGGCGCCGAGCTCGGCCACGAGCCCCGGCAGCGTCTTGGCCGGCGTGGCGATGATCGCAAGCTCGGGCGCCTCGGGCAAGGCGCCGACCGAGGCGAAGCAGGGATGGCCGGCGATCTCCTTGGCATGCGGATTGACGAGATAGATTTGGCCAGCGAAGCCCCCGGCAAGCACATTGTCGGTCAGGACGTTGCCGACCGAGCCTTTCTCCGCGCTCGCGCCGATCAACGCGACCGAGCGCGGGGCAAGCGCGTGTTCGAGATTGCGAATCGTCATTGGCGCCAATGAGCGGGCCGCTCAAGGCCCCCACTTATTCCATCTGTTTCGACGAATTCTTACGGTGCGTAGCCTGAACCTTTCGTGACAAACCGCACCAGAGCGGCCCGAACCTTGAGGGAAATCAAGCGGGCGGCAATAGGGCAAATCGCGTCGCGGATCGGCGAAAGGCCGGAAGACGGTTCCTCGCTTGGGCTGCTATGGAAAGCGGCATGACCGCCGCATCCGAAACGAGCAGCACGCCCGGCTCCCGCTCGCTGTCCGACAAGCTCAAGCGCGCCTTTCTCACGCCGATCCGCGCCATGCGGCTCCGCTATTTGCCGCTGCTCATGATCTATTACGCCTATGGCGCGCTTGGCCTGGTCGGCATTGCCCAAGCGTTCTGGATCAAGGAGGCGCTCACCCTCAACCCCGCCGAGCTTGCCGCGATCGGGGTCTGGCTGACGCTGCCCTGGACCATCAAGATGGTGTTCGGCCAGCTCGCCGAACTCGGTGCCAATCCTCGGCTCGCAGCGCCGGGCCTATGTGTTCATCGGCGCGTGCCTGGTCGCATCGGGCATGGTGCTACTCGCCGGCGCCGCCGGCGGATGGATCGCGTTCGCCAGCAAGAACGCGCTCTACGTGACGGCGCAGCTCCTGATCGTCATCGGCGTCGTGCTGCAAGACGTCATCGCCGACGCGATGACCACGGAGGTTGTCGAGCGGCTGCGCCCAGACGGCACGCCGAAGCCCGAAGCCGAGATCCAACGCGAGCTCGGGCTGGTGCAGGTGCTGGGGCGGCTTGCGCTCTGGTCGGGGATCTTGTCGGTCGCGGGCCTCTCGGGCTGGCTCGCCCAGGTCTACAGCTACCAGACGGTGTTCCTGCTCGGCCTCGCCGTGCCGGCGACCTCGCTCACCGGCGCCATGCTCGTCCGGCTCGACGCGACCGCGAGCAAGCCGATCGACTGGCGCATCCTGGGCGGCGGTCTCTTGTTCGGCGCCGCGGTCCTGGCCATCGGTCTCGGCGGTGTGCCGTTCGGCCAGGAGATCGTCTTCCTCATCTCGCTCACCGTCATCGCCTCGATGCTCTATCGCGTCGCCGAGGATGTCGATGAGGTGCATCGCAAGCGCATCTTCTATGCGGCGCTGGTAATCTTCCTGTTTCGCGCGAGCCCGGGCGTCGGCGAGGGCTATCGCTGGTTCACCATCGACGTGCTCGGCTTCGACGAAGCGTTTTACGGGACGCTGGCGCAGATCGGCGCGGGGCTCAGTCTCGCCGGCGCCTGGCTGTTCTCCGACGTCATCACCCGCCAACCGATCGCCAAGGTGCTGCTGTGGGTCACCATTCTCGGCACCATCCTGTCACTGCCGAGCATCGCGCTGGCGCTCCGTCTCGATCTGTGGACCAAGGAGACGTTCGGCTTCGGCGCCCGCGCCATAGCGCTGGTCGACACCACCGTGGCCTCGCCGTTCGCCGAGCTGTCGATGATCCCCGCGCTCACGCTCGTGGCGATCAACGCCCCGGCCGGGCGCCGCGCCACCTGGTTCGCTCTCATGGCGTCGTTGATGAATGTCGCGCTGGTTGCCGGGCAGCTTCAGACCAAATATCTGAACCTGCTGTTCCACGTCGACCGCGGTTCCTATGCCGACCTCGCCGCGCTCACCGTCGCCGCCGTGACCATCGGCTTCGTCGTACCCGTTGCCGGCATCGTCGCCTTCGGCAAGCGCGCCACGTGAGCCGCTTCACAAGGCCTAAAAGTCCTCATGTGGAGCAAGGCTCACGGCTCTGTCACTTGACCGCAAGGTCGGGCGGCGAGTACTCCTTGCGATGATGAAGCTAGCGCGCGCCGTCATCGTAGCGTTCACCGCCCTCGCGATCGGCGCTTTGCCCGTCGCGAGCGCAGGCGCGCACGCCGTCTCGTCTGGCGCTTCGCTGGTTTCGGCATCGCCGGACTGCTGCCCCGAACAGCGGGGTTGCGACCAGCAGGGCAAGTGCGCCAAGCTCGCCGGCTGCGAACTTAAATGTTCTTCGAGTGCCTGGTCGACACCGCCGGCTGAAATGCTTCTCAAGCGCCCCTCGCAACCTTCGCAAGGCGCCTTGCCTGCGGAGGCATTCATGCGCAACTCGGCGCACAATCCTCCGCTACCTCCTCCACGCGTCTGATCACTCGCTGAAAAGCCTGTCAGGTCGACGCTTTCGCGTCCGCCGGCATGCGAGTTCGCTCCTGTTCGTCCGGAGACGAAGAGGTCGATCAACGTGGATTTGGGAGACGCGCCATGAAGCGTCTGCATGGACTTTTGCTGTTGGCTACCGGTCTCGCGGCCGGCGCAGCCGGCGCCTATTGGTCTGTCAACCAGCCTTCGCCCGTCGCGGCGCAGGCTGCCGACAAGCCCACGGCTCCAGACCAATCGGGCCAGCGAACGATTTTGTACTACCGCAACCCGATGGGCCTTCCCGACACCTCATCGGTGCCGAAGAAAGACCCAATGGGCATGGACTACATCCCCGTCTATGCCGACGAGCAGGACGAGCCCGGCACCGTCAAGGTGAGCCTGGACAAGGTTCAGCGGAGCGGGGTGCGGACCGAGAAGGTCGAGGCCCGGCAGATCGTCCGTGACGTGCGCGCGGTGGGCAGGATCGAGCACGACGAAGCGCTGCTCACCATCGTCACCCTCAGGACCGACGGATTCATCGAGGAGCTCTACGTCAACAAGACCGGCCAGCATGTCGCCAAGGGCGAGAAGCTGTTCCGTGTCTACAGCCCGCAGATCCAGTCCGCCCAGACCGATCTCATTGTCGCCGTCCGGTCGCTCGGCAAGATGCCGGGCGCCGAGGCCGAAAAGGCGCTCGAAGGCGCGATGCTTCGCCTGCGCAATCTCGGCGTGCCGCAAGACCGCATCGACGAGGTGCGCAAGAGCGGAACCAATCCGAGAACCATCGACTGGCCGTCGCCGTCCGACGGAGATGTGATCGAGAAGAACGTCGTCGATGGCCAGCGCGTGGCCGCGGGAGACGAGCTTTACCGCATCGCCGACCATTCCAGCGTGTGGGTGATCGCCGACGTCGCCGAAGCCGACATCGCCTCGATCGCGGTCGGCATGCCTGTGACGGTGACGCTTCGGGCGATGCGCGCGCAGCCGATCGAGGGCAAGGTCGCCTTCATCTATCCGGAGCTTACGTCTGAGACCCGCACCCTGCCGGTGCGGATTGAGCTGCCCAATCGCGATGGGCTGCTGAAGACCTCCATGTATGCCGATGTGGTGTTCGCGGCCGGCAAGGAAGACGCGCCGGTTGCCGCCGTTCCCGACAGCGCCGTGATCGACAGCGGTTCGCGGCAAGTCGTGATCGTCGCCAAGGGCGAGGGCCGCTTCGAGCCGCGCGCAGTCAAGCTCGGGCGCCGTGGCGAAGGCTATGTCGAGGTGACGGACGGCCTGAAGCAGGGCGAGGAAATCGTCACCTCGGCAAACTTCCTCATCGACGCCGAAAGCAATCTGCGCGCTGCGCTGCAAAGCTTCGGCCAGCAAGAGGCTCAGCCATGATCGCCTCGCTCATTCGCTGGTCGGCTCGCAATGTCTTCCTGGTCGGTATCGCAACGGTATTTGTCACGTTGGCTGGGCTCTATGCGGTCGTGCGTGTCCCCCTCGACGCGATCCCGGATCTGTCCGACGTCCAGGTCATCGTCTACACCGAATATCCCGGCCAGGCGCCGCAGGTCGTGGAGGATCAGGTCACCTATCCGCTCACGACCGCCATGCTGACCGTGCCGAAGTCGCGCGTCGTGCGCGGCTTCTCCTTCTTCGGCGTGTCCTTCGTCTATGTGATCTTCGAGGACGGCACCGATCTCTATTGGGCGCGCTCGCGCGTGCTCGAATATCTGAATACCGCCGCTCAGCGTTTGCCGGCGGGAGTGACGCCAAGCATCGGTCCTGACGCGACCGGCGTTGGGTGGGTTTATCAATATGTCGTTCGCGGCTCGCAGAAGAGCCTCGCCGAGCTCCGTACGATTCAGGATTGGTCGATCCGGTTCGGGCTCGCCAAGGCCGAGGGCGTGTCCGAGATCGCCAGCGTCGGCGGCTTCGTCAAGCAATATAGCGTCGTGGTTGACCCGCGGCGCCTACAGGCTCTCGGCATTCCGCTTTCCAAGATCAGAGACGTGATCCGCGCGAGCAACATGGATGTCGGCGGTCGCACGGTCGAGGTCTCTGAAACCGAGTTCGCCATCCGCGGCCGGGGCTATATCAAGTCTCTCTCGGACCTCGAGCAGATCGTGGTCAAGATCGACCGTGGCGTGCCAGTGCTGTTGAAAGATGTGGCTCGGGTCGAGCTCACGGCCGACGAGCGCCGCGGCATCACCGAGATGAACGGGGAAGGGGAAGTGGTCTCCGGCATCGCGCTCCAGCGTTTCGGCGAGAACGCCTTGTCGGTCATCCACAACGTGAAGGAGCGGCTTGCGGAAATCGCGCCGAGCCTGCCGCAGGGCGTGAGCGTGGAATCCGTCTACGACCGCTCGGACGTCATCAACCGCGCCATCGAAACTCTCAAACGGACGCTGCTGGAGGAAAGCGGCATCGTCGCGCTGGTGTGCATCGTTTTTCTGCTGCATGCGCGGAGCGCGCTCGTCGCCATCATCACCCTGCCGCTCGGCGTGCTCATCGCCTATATCTGCATGTGGCTGTTGGGGCTCAGCTCCAACATCATGAGCCTGGGCGGCATCGCCATCGCCATCGGCGCCATGGTGGACGCCGCCATCGTCATGATCGAGAACGCGCATAAGCGGCTCGAACGCGCGCCTCCCGAAAAGCCGAGAGCTGAGGTGCTGATCGAGGCGGCGGTCGAGGTCGGGCCGGCGCTATTCTTCAGCCTTTTGATCATTACCGTCTCGTTCCTCCCGATCTTTGCGTTGGAGGCGCAGGAGGGCAGACTGTTCAAGCCGCTTGCCTATACCAAGACCTTTGCCATGGCCGCGGGCGCCATGCTCTCGGTGCTGCTCGTGCCCGCACTCATGATGGTCTTCGTGCGCGGGCGCATCATTCCGGAGCACAAGAACCCGCTGAACCGGTTCCTGATTTTTATCTATCGGCCGGTGATCGAGCTCGCGCTTCGCTACAAGGTGTCCACCATCCTCATCGCCCTCGCCGTGCTCGCCGTGAGCGTTTGGCCGGCGATGAGGCTCGGCAGCGAGTTCATGCCGAGCCTCAATGAAGGCACGCTGTTCTATATGCCGGTCACGCTGCCCGGAATCTCGGTCACCAAGGCGGCCGAGCTGCTCCAGACCCAGGACAAGATCATCAAGTCCTTCCCCGAGGTCGCATCCGTCTGGGGCAAGGCCGGCCGCGCCTCGACCGCGACCGACCCGGCGCCCACCGAGATGATCGAGACGGTCATCAACTTGAAGCCCGAAGATCAATGGCGCCCCGGTATGACCGTGGACAAGCTCGTGGCCGACATGGACAAGTCGCTACAGTTTCCCGGCGTCTCCAATGCCTGGACCATGCCGATCAAGGCGCGCATCGACATGCTTTCCACCGGCATCCGCACGCCGGTGGGTGTAAAGGTATTCGGCAAGGACCTCGGCGAGATCGACAAAGTTGCGCGTCAGATCGAGGCGGTGATCCGCAAGGTGCCGGGCACGTCGAGCGCGTACGCAGAGCGGGCCGTTGCCGGCTATTACCTGAACGTCGACCCCGACCGGTCGCAGCTGGCCCGCTACGGCTTGATGGTCGGCGACGTGCAGGATGTGATCGCCATGGCGCTCGGCGCCGAGCCGGTGACCACGACCGTCGAGGGGCGCGAGCGCTACTCCGTGAGCATCCGTTATCCGCGCGATTATCGCAGCGATCCACAAGCGATCGCCACCCAGGTTCTGATCCCGACAAGCGGGGGCGGGACCGTGCCGCTCGGCGAGGTCGCCAAGGTCAGTCTGGCGCAAGGACCGTCGAGCATCCGCACCGAGAACGCGCAACTCGCCACCTACATTTATGTCGACCTTCGCGACCGCGACATCGGCAGCTACGTTGCTGACGCCCAGAAGGCGGTTGCAAGCGAGGTGCAATTTCCGCCGGGCTACTACGCAACTTGGAGCGGTCAATTCGAGTATCTTGAGCGCGCCGAGGCCAGGCTCAAGATCGTCGTGCCCGTGACGCTCCTCATCATCTTCCTGCTGCTCTTTCTCAACTTCCGACGCATCACCGAGACCTTGATCGTGATGCTCTCGGTGCCCTTCGCACTCGTGGGCGGCTTCTGGCTCATGTGGTGGCTCGGCTTCAATCTGTCGGTGGCGGTTGCCGTCGGCTTCATCGCGCTTGCGGGCGTCGCCGCCGAGACCGGCGTGGTCATGCTGATCTATCTCGATAATGCGCTGACCGAGCTGAAGGAGCGGCGAGCGGCCGAGCGGCGCGAGTTCACGCGGGGCGATCTCTACGCCGCAATCATGTCCGGCGCGGTCGAGCGTGTCCGTCCCAAGATGATGACGGTCGCGGCGATCATGGCGGGACTTCTTCCCATCATGTGGAGTCACGGCACCGGTGCCGAGCTCATGCAGCGCATCGCCGTACCGATGATCGGCGGCATGGTCTCGTCCACGCTGCTGACGCTCATCGTCATTCCCGCAATCTACGCCGTGGTGAAGGCGGTGGGCGTGCCGTCCAGTCAAGCCGAATTTGCCAAAGGCTCAACGGGCGTTGCCATCGAGCCATAGCGTCGCAGTCGATAAAGCCGCAGGCAAGCGCGGACGAGGTCGCGAGCCTCAAGGCCGAGAAGTCGGTATCGGACGGGCGGCTGCCATGGGGCGTCGCGATTACCCAGTAGGGGAGCGACGCAGGGACTGTAACGAGGTGTGCCGGGCCTTGCGCCCCGCACACCTCGGAATGTTCGCGAGTTGGCCGGCTACTTCATGTCGTTGACGGTCGCTTCGTCGGCTTTGACCGCGCCGGCCGAGCAGGCCTTGTTGAACTCGTCGGCGTCGATCGCGCCATCCTTATTCGAATCGACCATCGTGAAATCGAGCACGAACGGCACGGCGGCGTCCTTGGCGATCGTATCGCCGTTCGGCGAGGCCATTGCCCAAGCAGCGTCGCATTTCTCGGCTGGAACCGCCACGTCGGCTGCAAAGGCGCTGCCGGCAAAGCCGGCGGCGAATAGAAGCGTAAGCGATGTGAGCGTGATCATTCTCATGTCGGCACTCCTCCCTAGAAAGTGGACAGGTTTGAAACTACGCAGTCGCCATTCTTGTGTGCCGCCCGGCATCGGCCGTATTGGCGCGTGGCCGCGCCAGCCTGCACGGCGCTTGGTATTGCCAAGGGCGATTCGCGGCAAGCCGGCATGAGCGGATTGCCGGCAAAGCCGATCGGGGGGTGCTGGAATTACAGGTGCTTAGCGATCGGGAGGCGAAGGGGTGCAGCGCTAGGCCGCACCCCCACCCGCGCCGGCGAGGCCTGGATTGCATGCCGCGGCTCATGGGAAGGAGCCGATTGAGAACTGCGTTTCGCCGACGAGATCAACTTGTCCGGTGTCGCCGGAAGACCCCGTGAGGTGTCACCCGGATGCGAGCCGCGAAGGCTGGAGCGAGCGGGACACGGCGTCTTTAGCCAGCCTCCCAATATTTGTCGGGAAGATTCGGCAATCGTATTGCTTCGCTTGCCATTGCTTTTTTGCCACTTCCGACATGGACTGCCTCTTCCTGCAACTCCTGCCAACAGATGAGGAAGCGGGAGACGAAAGACTAGGGATGTTCTAAGGAAAGAGGAACGAGACTTGCATCGGATCACGCGTGTCGGCGCGTGGTGGGGGCAGGGCGCTTGGCGCCGTGGAGACTCGAACAGCGTGCTGCAAAAGCTTTGGTATGACAGGCCCGTCCGCACTCAACTTCTCGTGGCCGTCGGACTGATTAATCTTCTTGCCGCCTTTGTGGCCGGCGGGATCTCGATTTTCAACACCCGTACGGCGACGCGGGTCGAGATCGAAGCCTCGCTCGAGGTCGCCCAGCGTTTCGTCGAGGCCACCATCGAGGAGCTCGACTCGCAGGGCAAGATTAGCCAGCTCAATCAGGAGCTGCCGCTCCAGCTCAAGCATCTCCGTCACGTCCGCATCATGTTCATGGACGAGATCGGCCAACTCACATTCTTGTCGCCGCAATCGGCGCAAGGCGAGGGCGCCGGCGTCGAGCCCTACGTGCCGGCCTGGTTCGCCCGCCTGGTCAGGCCACAGCTTGTCGGCCGCGCGGTGCGGGTGGTTGCCGCCAAGGGCTCGAGCCCGGTGGTGATCGTCGGCGAGCCGGCCGATGAGATCGCCGAGGCCTGGAACGATTTCTCTTCGCTCGCCATCGTCTGGCTGTCGCTCGACGCGATCATCCTCGCGGTCCTCTATGTCGTGCTCGGCCGCATGCTCGATCCGCTCGCCTCGCTGTCCAAGGGCATGCTCCACCTCGAGGAGGGTCATTACGCGACGCGGCTCGATCCGCCGAAGATCAAGGAGCTCGCCGTTATCACCCAGCGCTTCAACACGCTCGCGGCCGCGCTCGATACCGCGCGCGACGAGAACAGCCGCCTCTATCGCCAGCTCATCACCGTGCAGGAGGAGGAGCGCCGGACCATCGCCAACGAGCTTCACGACGAAGCCGGTCCCTGCCTGTTCGGCATCACCGCCAATGCTTCGTCGATTCAGAACCTCGTCGAACAACTCCCCGACCGGCGCACCGTCGAGATTTCGCGGCGTGTCGGCGAGATCCTCTCGATCACCGAACGTCTCAAGCTGATGAACCGCGCTCTGTTGAAGAAGCTCCGGCCCGGCCCGCTCGGCCGCGTCAAGCTCGCCGAGCTTCTCGATGAGCTGATCGTCGGCTTTCAGCGCCGCCATCCGGGCACCGAGGTGCAGACCTCGCTCGGCAGGCTTGCCGATTCCTATGGCGAGGCAATCGACCTCACGCTGTATCGCTGCATTCAGGAAGGCATCACCAACGCCATTCGCCACGGCCACGCCGAGCATCTCACCGTCGACCTTGCCGAGGAGCCGGCCGCACGCCGGAACGGCAAGCGGCTTAGCGCGAAGCTTGCTCTCTGCATCGGCGATGACGGCAAGGGCATCGCCTCGGACACCCCCAAGGGCTTCGGCCTGACCACCATGACCGAGCGCGTACGCTCGCTCGGCGGGTCGTGCATGATCGAGAGCGCACCGCTCAAGGGAACCATGCTTCACATCGAGATACCGGTACAACGGGCGAGTGCCGACAAACCAAAAGTCTCCGAGCTCGTTGGAGAGATGTCATGAGCCGCGTCCTCGTCATCGACGATCATCCGATCGTGCTGCAAGGCTGCCGCCAGCTGCTCGAAGATGCCGGCGTCGAGCAGATCGTCCAGGCGCAAAGCCTGGCCGATGGCTTCCGCCTCTATCGCACGCAGAAGCCCGACGTGATCATCGTTGATCTCGCCATGCGGACCGGCGCGCTCGGCGGGCTGTCCTTCATCCGCCGGCTTCGTCTGCACGATGCCAAGACCCCGATCCTGGTCTTCACCATGCATTCCGACCCCGTGATCGTAAGCCGTGCGCTCGAGGTCGGCGCTACCGGCTACGTGCTCAAGGACACCTCCTCGGAGGAGGTGGTGAAGGCCTTTCAGAGGGTGCGCGACAACCGGCCCTATCTCAGCCACGACCTCGCCTCCGAGGTCGCCTTCATGGAGGCAAGGGGGACGACCAATCCGCTCCGGCGCATGACCGTGCGCGAGCTCCAGACGCTTGCGCTCATCGCCGAGGGAAAGCCATACGGCGTCATCGCCGAGCATTTGCATGTAAGCTACAAGACTGTGGCCAACACCTGCACACAACTGAAGGCGAAGCTCGGCGTGCGCACTCTGCCCGAGTTGATGCGCATCGCCATCCAACATCTTCCGTCGGCGACCGCCAAGCCGTCGAAGGATTGGGCCTGAGCGGACCAATTCTAGCCTGCCGACCTTACTTGCAACCACACGGTCGGTCTTCCGTCCGCGCCGCCCCCGCCGCGATTGCCGGACAGGACGCGCGGCGCATGGGCTGTCCCGCGCCCGAAGCACGGAGCCGATTTCCACTCTGCGTCAGCACGCTAACTGCGACTGGGCGTGATCGAACTGGAGACCGGCTTGGTGCATGGGGCTCGATCCGCAGGACCGCACACACACCAATGAGGGCACGGCCACGTATTCGCCATCGGGCGTCGCTTTTTGCACTGCGCACTCTCTCACTGCGACGCCGCGTTAAGACGCTGCGCTATCTGTCGTGCGGCCGTGATGATTTATGAACTGTTCAATCCGACGACTGAAATTGTGCAGCACAGTTGCGCTGCACACAAATTGCGCGAAATTTGTGCGACACCAGCGGAAGCGCGCCTTAAGAAACTTGATGCAGTGCAGCGAAGAGAATTGCGATTTGGTACATTTTATTGCCGTGAGCACTTTTCACTTGCAAAGCCATTACATTTGGCAATTATGGGCGGGCAGCTTAGCAATGGGTGGGATGCCGGTTTCCATCGAGAATTCGATTAACCCCTGCGTCAAACTTTATTCTAGGCTGTGATTCCTCGTGAGGTGTCACCGCGTGATGTGTTCATCGGAGGACCCGCCGCTAGGAGCGGGCGCGAGGCTGTTTATCTGCTTCAGCGCTTTGGGATGTCCTCCCATATCCACAGTGACAACTTGAAAACTTGCAAGGGCTCGGTGCTCTCTTTGCATTCGCGCTAAGGGAGAAACGCATCCCGCGCACATCACAATAGCTCAGCTTTCGTTCGGTGAACTGAGTAGCTAGGGAGAGGAGAAAGCATATGAATATGAAGTTTGGTGTTCTGGCTGGGGTCATCGTCGCAGTGACGATGGGTCTTTCCGGCCAGGCGATGGCAGGCTCCGATGAGGAGCAGCTTGCCAGAATGAAGGACCCCGACCAGTGGCCTGCCCCCGGTCGTGACTTTTCGCTGACGCGCCACAGCGCGCTGGCCGATATCAACACGAAGAACATCAGCAAGCTGCAGATGATCTGGCTGCAGGGCACCAACGCCCTCCGCGGTCATGAGGGCCAGCCCCTCGTGATCAAGGACGTTGGCGGCAAGACCATGTTGTTCATGGTCTCCGGCTGTCCCGCCATGTCGAACTGCAACGTGGTGCAGGCTCTCGACCTGACCGATCCCGACCATCCGAAAGAGGTCTGGAACTACGTCAAGAAGACCGATCGTGACGAGTTTGCTGTTCCGCGGGCTTGCTGCGACACCGTCAATCGCGGTGGTTCCTATGCCGACGGCAAGTTTGTCTACGGCACCCTCGACGGCTTCCTGATTGCCCTTGACGGTCAAACCGGCAAGGAAGTCTGGGTCGTGAAGCATGCTTGGCCCGAGAAGGGCGAGACCATCACCCCCGCTCCGTTGATCGCCGCTGATCTGGTGCTCGAAGGCTTCGGTGGCGATGAGTTCGCAGCTCGCGGTCGCATGGTGGCTTACAACCTCAAGGACGGCTCGGTTGCGTGGACCTGCCAGAGCACTGGTTCCGATAAGGACGTGTGCTTGACGGCCGACACCAACAAAGCCAACCCGCAGTACGGTCAGGCTGGTTCAGACCTGGGTATCAAGACCTTCCCGGGCGAGGACTACAAGATCGGCGGCGGCGCCGCTTGGGGCTGGTACAGCTACGATCCGGACCTCAAGATGGTCTACTACTCGACCGGTAACCCCGGCCTGTGGAGCCCGTCCTATCGTTGCCCGGACAAGTCGCATGAGGAGTGCAACGCTGGTGGTTTCGACAACAAGTGGTCGATGACGATTTTCGGCCGCAAGGTTGACACCGGTGAGGCAGTCTTCGCCTATCAGATGACCCCCTTCGATCAGTGGGACTATGATGGCATCAACGAGAATATGCTCACCGACATGGACGTCGATGGGAAGAAGGTGAAAGCCCTGACCCACTTCGATCGTAATGGGTTCGCCTATGTGCTCGACCGCACTGACGGCACTCTGCTCCGCGCCACGAAGTACGTGACGACGGACTGGGCCGAGAAGGTCGACATGAAGACGGGCCGTCCGGTCAAGGTGCGCGACCATTCTCCGCTTGAGGTTGGCCGTAATGTGGAAGCATGCCCGTCAGCCATGGGTGGCAAGGACCAGCAGCCTGGTGCCGTCGATCCCAAGGAGCCGAACATCTTCTACATGCCCACCAACAACTGGTGCATGGAGTTGGAGCCCCAGGAGCGCACGCACACGAACCAGGGCACGGTTTACGTGTTCGCGAACGTGTACATGTATCCTGAGAAGCCCGGCACGACTGGCAAGATCAAGAAGTACGACGTTCTTGCTGGCAAGACGCTGTGGGAAATCCCGGATCCTTATCCGAACTGGGGTGGCACCATGGTCACCGATGGCGGCCTGATGTTCTACGGCTCGCTCGGTGGTGACTTCCGCGCGGTCGACCGGAGCTCCGGCAAGATCGTGTGGAGCCGCAAGCTTGGTTCCGGCATCATCGGCAACCCGGCCACGTGGAAAGTCGGCGGCAAGCAGTACGTTGGTGTCTATTCGGGCATCGGCGGCTGGATCGGCCTCCCGGTTACCGCTGGTCTTGACCTTGAAGACAAGTTTGGCGCTATCGGCGCCACGGCCATGACGAAGGCCGCTCAGCTGCAGTTCATCCCGCAGGGTGGCGAGCTGAATGTCTTCCGCGTCATGGAGTAAGGTCTAACCTTACGGGAAGATTAAAAGGCGCCCGGTACCCTTGTGGTACCGGGCGCTTTCGCCTTATTTATCTGGGTAGATTGCGCAACTTAGGGCCCCCTGACCCCCGCGCATCCCCAACAACAAACCCGAGAAACGCCCGTGCCCCCTATGTTCCCCCGCATCCTGACGCTCATATTGTGTCTGGCTGGTCTTGGCCTCGGCTTGTTGCCGGCGCAGGCCGCGCCAGAGGTCAAGCGCGATCTCAGCAAGGACTATGACGATCTCACCCCGAGCGAGCAGATCGCGATCCGGGCGGCCGCCAAGGCGGCCTACAAGGCGAAAAAGCTGAAGAGCCTCTCCGTATGCGCCGATCCCGGCAACATGCCGCTGTCGAACATCAAGGGCGAAGGCTTCCAGAACAAAATGGCCGAGGTTCTCGGCGAGGCGCTCGGCGCGCGCGTCACATTCAACTGGCGCCCGTTCCTCGAGCGCGGTCTCACCCGGCAGACCTTCGATCAGGGCATGTGCGACGTGCTGTTCGACATGCCGGCCAATTACGGGCCGATGCTGACCACGATTCCGGTCTACAAGACCACCTATGTGCTGGCCTATCGCAATGACAAAGGGCTTGAGCTCACCGGGCTCGACGATCCGAAGCTGAAAGATCTGAAGATCGGCGTGTTCCAGACCTCGGCGCTGCGCGCAGCCCTCGCCAAGCGCGGCATCGTCGACAACGTTCAGCTGCAAGTGCAGAGCCACGATGCCGATCTCGTGCCCGAGCATCAGCCGTGGTGGACGGTGCAGCGAGTGTTGAACGGCGATCTCGACGTCGCCGGCGTGTTCGGCCCGTTTGCCGGCTGGCTCAAGACTATGAAGAACGAGCCGCTGACCATCTTGCCGGTCAATCTTCAGGACGACACGGTGCCGCTCGAGTTCGATCTCGCCATCGGCGTGCGCAAGACCGACGCCTTCCTCAAATACATGCTCGAATTCGCCCTCGATGATAAGAAGGACGAGATCGAGAAGATCTTGCGCGATTACGGCGTCCCGCTCGTCAAGTGCTCGAAATGCGTCGTGCCGGGCGACCTGCCGGCGCATGGCAGCTATATCGCGCTGAACCAGCAGGACTTCAAAGCGCGTCCAGACCTTGCCTCTCCGGACCAGATCGTCACCGAAAAGCGCGTCGATCAGTGGCTGGCCGAAGGCGCCGACATCACCCAGGAATTGAGCAATGCGGTGATCGCCAACGATCAGGAGCGCATCAAGTTCCTGGTCGGCAAGGGCGCCGACGTGAACAAGCCGGACAGCCAAGGCTATACGCCGCTGACCAACGCCGCGCGGCAGCGCCAGGACGCGACCGTCAAGCTGCTGCTCAGCCTCAAGGCCGATCCCAACATCGTCGACGGCAACGGCATGACGCCGCTGATCGCCGCGACCATGCGCGACCATGTGCCGACGGTGAAGGCACTGCTAGATGGCGGCGCCAAGATCGAGGAGCCCGGTCCGCAAGACTTCCGCCCGCTCGCGCTTGCGCTCGCCGAGAGCAAATATGAGGCGGCCAAGGCCCTGATGGAGGGTGGCGCCGATCCGAGCGTGGCGTCGGGCGTCGACGGTCTGACGCCGCTGATGATCGCCGCATCCCAGTCGGCTCCGGCCGAAGGCGCGCGCTTCATGCCCGGCAGCACGCGGCCGATCGATCTCGCCCAGGGCCTGATCGAGCGCAAGGCCGACATCAACGCCAAGTCGACCACCGGCATGACCGCGCTGATGATCGCCGCGGTGCACAACAACCCGCCGATGATCGGCCTGCTGATGGAATCCGGCGCCGATCCGGAGGCCAAGAACAATCAAGGCCAGACGGCGAGCGACGTCGCTCAATTGAACGGCAACCTCGAGGCTGCCCAGGCGATCAAGGTGCTCGCCACAGCCAAGGCTGCGAGCGCCGCTCCGGCGCCGACGAGCGAGCCCAAGAGCACGAGCCAGTAATGGCCATGATGCTCGCTGGAATTCTTAGACGAGTGGGAGCCACGGTCATCGCCCTGGGTCTTTGCTGTGCGTTGCCGGTGCTAGCCGCAGCCAAGGACTACACCGACGCCGATGTGAATCAGGCGGTCGACAAGGTGATCGCCGACCGTTCCCAGGATGGCGCCTTCGTATTTCACGATCCCAAGCTCGACGCCGATCTCAACCTCATATTCGAGAAGGTGAAGATCGTGCGCGGCATGGAGGGCTACGGCTGGTTCGCCAATGTCATCTTTCACGACAAGGACGAGCCGAAGAAGCAATACGCCATCGACTTCTGGTTCAAGCCCGAGGACGCAGGGCTCAAGCTCATGGACATCAGGGTGCAGAAGGGTCCCAAGCAGGACGGCGACGGCTGGATCATGGTCACGCGCCTTCCCGTGGCCTGGTGGTGGCTGCCGGTTCAGGAGCATCCCGGCGACATGGAGGTCACCCGCGCTTGGCAGGTGATGAGCGCGATTCACACTTATATCGCCACCCACAAGGACGATAAGGGCGCGCTCGAGCTCAAGGACGACAAGACCGGCGAGACCATCCCGCTCGACTTCATCGAGATCCACCAGCCGGTGCGTCATTTGAAGAAGGACGGGCACTATTTCGTGTGCACCGACTTCCGCAAATCAGGCAGCAAGGAAGAGTATTACGACATCGATTTCTGGGTGAACCAGAAGGGCGGCAAGCTCGCCGTGGATGACGTCAAGATACACAAGGTCCCCGTGCAGGAGGATGGCATCTGGACGCAAGTGCCGCGCTACACCTTTGACGGCATGGATTTCGACGTCACCAATTGATGGTTACCGATGGTTGCCGGGAAAAATGCCGCATGCGGCCCCTGGACACTATCGATCCGCTCGCTTTTTTCGGCTATGACCTCCACGCGGCAACGCGTTTTTCCAAGACAAGCACGATGTCGGGAAGCAATATGCGCCCGATTGGCTCATCCCTCATCGCCATCCGCTGGGAGACCCCACACCGATCTCTACAATAGAACCGGAAAACCGGCTCATCGAAGCGCGCCTCGGTCGAGAGGAACCGCCTCGGCAACAAGCGATTTCTTCATTAACGCAGACAAATCGCAACTAGGGTAAGGAAACGAAACGTGCGCAAACTCACCTCTGGACTTTTGGCAATAGCATTCATTGCGGGCATGGGCGCGTTCGCCTGGAAGGCCTGCGCGACCGACGAGCCGACGAAGGCGACTGACGACAAGGCGTCGGCGGGAACGCCGGCCGCCGGCGATGCAGCAGGCGCGCCACCGGCTGCTACCCCGGCGCCCGCCGCCGATGCTGGCGCCGCGGCTGGCGGCGAATGCTGCAAGGCCGACGACACCACCCCGCCGATCGATCTCGTCAAGAACACGCCCAAGGGCGGTCTGCACAACCCCTATAACGACAAGATCGCCGAGATGGCCGATCCCGGTCATAAGAAATTCATGGGGCTGAGCTGCAACGGCTGCCACGGCGGTGGGGGCGGTGGTGGCATGTGCCCGCCTCTGACCAATCAGGTTTGGGTCTATGGCCGGGACGATGACACGCTGTTCCGGCTCGTCACCCTGGGATCTGACGGCCTGAAGGCCGACGGTTATGTCCGCAAGGGCTCCGAAAACGTGGTCGGGCCGATGCCTCCGTTCGGCAGCATCATCAAGACCTCCGACGATTTGTGGCGGATCATCGCCTGGATCCGCTCGGTGAACCCCAATTCCATGAAGCCGCCAACGGTCTACGCGCCCCCGCCCGATTAGGCGTTCTGCCGTCGCTTTCGTTGAATTGCCAGCCGCCAAGCTGTTCGCAGCTTGGCGGCTTTGGCTTGCGGCACTGCGGCGCCTGCGGCTTGGTACAAAGATTGCCACGCCTCGGAAGCTTTCCTGCCGATCTATTGGATTTCCAGGCAAATTCCTGCGCTGGAATCCGGCGTTTTCGATCGCCATATTGTGCAGTGCAGATTGCCATTGGGCGGCATCTCTGAAACATAATCGCCGCGCGCCAGCAGCGCCCTTCGGGTGCGCACGCCCCGTTCTCAATCCTGCTGGTCGAAGCGTCATAGAGCAGAGCCTAAGCATATGGTGAGTTCGTCAGTCTCCGGTTCAAGGCGCGGCCTTCAGGTCTGCGCTGTCCTCGCAACATTCCTCCTCGCATTTTGGGTGCAGGTTCGGGCCGCCGGCGCCGAGACGCCACAGGCGTCGCCATCTGCCGCGGCTCCGGCCGCGTCGCCGTCTGCCGCGCCCGCGCCCGCCGCAACACCTGCTCCGGCCGCCGGCGCGCCAGCCGAAACCCCCGCAGAGGCGCCCAGCGGCGAACCGCCGATCAAGGCCACCGTGCCGATCGTCTATCTCGGCAAGGAATATGAGGAGCCGCTGCCGCTCTCTTACGCCGAGAAGCCGATCTACGATAAGGGCATTCAGGGCGCGCGTTTGATCATCAAGGAGGCGGTCCAGGCCGGACGCTTCGTCGGCTTCAGCTTCGAGCTGGTCGAAGCGATCGTGCCGGCGAACGGCGACGTGGTTGCCAAGGCCAAGGAGATCCTCGCCAAGGGCGACGCCTTCATCATCGCCGATCTCGAAGCCAAGGACCTGATCGCCGTCGCCGATCTGCCCGAGGCAAAGAACTCGATCATCGTCAATATCCGCTCTAACGACGATGCGCTGCGCCAGGAGCTCTGCCGCTCCAACGTGTTCCATATTTTGCCCGACTGGGCGATGCGCGCCGATGCGCTTGGCCAGTACCTGATCTGGAAGAAATGGCCGCGCTGGTTCATCCTGCACGGCGGCACGCCGGCCGATCTCGACTATCTCGCCCAGGTGCAGCGAACCGCCAAGCGTTTCGGCGCCAAGATCGTCGGCGAGAAGCTCTACGATCTGCCGCCAGGCGCACGCAATACCAACTCAGGCTATCAGCAGGTGCAGTCGCAGATTCCAGGCGAGCTGCAGGACGCGCCCGACCACGACGTGGTGTGGGTGATCAACACCGACGAGGGATTTGGCGACTATGTCGCCTATCGCACGTTCCTCCCGCGCCCGGTGGTCGGGACGCAAGGTCTCCAGGCGCTCGCCTGGGACTCGTCCTACACCGAATACGGCGCCATGCATTTCCAAAACGGGCTGCCCAAGCTCGCCAAGCGCAGGCCGGTCGAGCGCGACTACACAGCCTGGCTCGGCGGCCGGGCGTTGACCGACGGCATCATGCGCTCCGGCAAGACCACGCCGCCCGAGGTCAAGGCCTATCTCCTCTCGCCTGACTTCAAGCTCGAGGGCTTCAAGGGACAGGCGATGAGCTTCCGCACCTGGGACCACCAGCTCCGCCAGCCGATCATCCTCGGCGGCGGCCCCCGGGTTCCCGTCTCGGTCTCGCCGCAGGAAGGCTTCCTGCACGAGACCAATCTTACCGACACGCTCGGCTTCGACAAGCCCGAGACCAAGTGCAAGTTCCCCACCCAGTGACTAAAGGTAGATCCATGAATCGCATCATTCTGGGCGCAGCCTGCGCCGTGGCGGCGCTGCTCGCCTTCTCGGCCCCTGCCTTCGCCACCACCATCTTCGTCTCGAACGAGAAGGACAATACTGTCACCGTGGTGAACGGCGAGACGCTCGAGGTCATCAAGACCATCAAAGTGTCGCGCCGCCCGCGCGGCGTCGTGCTCAGCCCGGACTTCAAGGAGCTGTTCGTGGCCGCCGGCGACGGCGACATCATGGACGTGATCGACACCAAGACTTTGGAGAAGAGCCGCGAGCTGGAATCGGGTCCAGACCCCGAGCTGATGGCCATCGATCCCGACGGCAAGAAGATCTACATCGCCAACGAGGACGACAGCCTCGTCACCATCATGGACATCAAGAGCGGTGATGTCCTCGCCGAGGTTCCCGTCGGCGTCGAGCCCGAAGGCATGGGGGTCAGCCCCGACGGCAAGTTCACCGTGGCCACCTCTAAATCGACCAGCATGGCGCATGTCATCGACAACACCACGATGAAGCTGATCGCCAACGTGCTGGTCGATTCGCGCCCGCGCGAGGCGAAGTTCACCCATGACGGCAAGGAGCTGTGGGTCTCCTCGGAGGTCGGCGGCACGGTCTCGATCATCGATCCCGCGACCTGGAAAGTAACCAAGAAAATCACCTTCGACGTCGCCGGCGTCCGCCCCGAGCAGCTCCAGCCGGTCGGCATCGATTTCACTCTCGACGGCAAATTTGCCTTCGTCGCGCTCGGGCCGTCAAACCGCGTCGCCGTGATCGACACCGCGACCAAGGAGGTGGTGAACTACATCCTGGTCGGCCAGCGTCCCTGGCATGGCGAGATGGGACCCGACGGCAAGAAATATTATGTCGCCAACGGCCTCACCAACGATCTGACGGTGATCGACGTCGCGTCGCAGAAGGCCGAGAAGTCGGTGCCCGTCGGGCGGCTGCCCTGGGGCGTGGCCATCATGCCGTAGGCAAGCCTAAGCGCGTCAGGCCTTCACCCGCTTGCCGACACTCTTGACGAACGCCTCCGAGGCGAGGATGGCGCCGAGCGAGATGGCGACCGACAGCAGCGTCAGCTTGAGCGCGCCGGCATCGCCGCCCGGGATCTGCGTGAAGGTGTAGATCAGAGTCGGCAGGGTCTGCGTCTCGCCGGGGATGTTCGACACGAAAGTGATCGTGGCGCCGAACTCACCCATCGCCCGGGCGAAGCAGAGAATGGCGCCGGCGACGATGCCGGGCAGGATCAAGGGCAGGGTGACGGTCAGGAACACGAACAGGCGGCTCGCGCCGAGCGTTGCCGCGGCCTGCTCGAGCTTGACGTCGACCCCTTCCACCGAGAGCTGGATCGCCCGCACCATCAGCGGAAAGCCCATGATCGCGCAGGCAAGCGCCGCGCCGGTCCAGCGAAAGGCGAGCACGATGCCGAAATGGTCGGCGAGGAATGCGCCGAGGGGCCCCTTTTTGCCGAACAGCAGCAGCAGCACGTAGCCCGTCACGACCGGCGGCAGGATCAACGGCAGCAGCACGAGGGCGTTGAACAGAGCGCGTCCGTAGAACCGCCCGCGCGCCAGCACCATGGCGACCACCACGCCGACCGGGAGGCTCGCGACCGTCGCCAGCGTCGCGACGCGCAAGGACAGCGCTACGGCTGTCCACTCTTCTGGGGTGAGCGTGAACACGAGGGCAGATCCCTCTATTCGGAGCCCGTCGACCGAGGTTGTAGGTACGCGATTCCCGCTTGCGCGGGAATGATGTCCTAGTAGCTCAGCAGGATCTTGAAGCCCTGGTCCTTGAAGATGCTCTGCGCCGCCGCCGATCTGAGATAAGCGAGCAGCGCCGCAGCGTCGGCGTTGGTCGAGGACGCGACGATCGCCGCGGGGTAGATGATCGGCGGGTGCGTGCCTTCGGGGAACGTATCGATCACCTTCACGTTGGGATCGGACTTGGCGTCGGTGCCGTACACGATGCCAAGCGGGGCCTCGCCGGTCGACACTAGCTTGAGCGCCGCGCGCACATTGTCGGCCTGCGCGACTTTGTCCTTCACTTCATCCCACACGCCGAGCTTGGTCAGCGCCGCCTTGCCGTATTTGCCGGCCGGCACCGAGTCGGTATTGCCCATGGCGAGGTGGCCGCCGCCGAGCAATTCGGCAAGCGGGAAGCCTTGCGCGATCGCGGTGTCGATCTTGGAATCCTTGGGCGCGATCAGCACCAGAGTGTTGCCGAGCAGGTCGAAGCGCGTGTCGGCTTTGATTAGTTTCTTGTCGGCGAGATAGTTCATCCAGTCCTCATCGGCCGAAATGAAAATGTCTGCCGGAGCGCCTTGCTCGATCTGCTTGGCAAGCGCCGAGGACGCCGCGTAGGAGGACACGGCCTCCTTGCCGCTGTCTTTGAGCCACGCCGCGTTGACCGCATCGAGCGCATCCTTGAGGCTCGCCGCGGCGAATTCGAGCGGACCCTTGGCCGTAGCCGTCGCGGTGGCCGTCGAAGTCTTGCTCTGTGTCGGCGTAGGCGCCAAGGCTGGGGAAAAGAAAGAGGCCAAACGCCGCGATGGCGGCGAGGCGAAGCAGGGTGCGTCTCGTGGTAGTGAGCAGCATCGTAAGTCCCGTGTTGTATAGGCTGTTATACAGCTTACACCTTACGCGGAGTTGCTACGTTCCTTGGAAGCTGGTTTCCGGTAGGTCACCGGGTATTCCGGAATGCTCTTTGAGGTGAACGATCGCCTCCCTGACGTGGGGGTCGAGTCCGTCGCCCCCGGCATCGACATAGGCGTAAATCGCCTTGAGCATGCGGGGATCCCAGAACTTCGTGATGTGATTGGCGATTCCGGGGACGATCTCGTCCTTGCGCTGGGACTCGAAGAACTTGCCGATCTGGTTCGCCATATAGACGAGACGGTCAGGCGACATGGCGCGCTAGACCTCTTGCGTCAGGGCAGGGGCGGCTGATCTGCATCAAACTCAACTACTCCGCGGCGACCAGCGGCTCGGCGATGCGCCGCGCCTGGCGCGACAGCTCCTCATATTCCTCCTGCCACTCTGACGGCCCGTTAGACGGCATGACCTGCACGGCGGTCACTTTGTATTCGGGGCAGTTGGTGGCCCAGTCGGAGAAGTCGGTCGTGACCACGTTGGCCTGGGTTACGGGGTGATGGAAGGTGGTGTAAACCACGCCCGGCGCCACGCGATCGGTGATCAGTGCCCGCAGCGATGTCTCTCCGGCGCGGCTCATGAGCTTCACCCAGTCGCCGTCGCGAACGCCGCGATTCTCGGCGTCGTGCGGATGGATCTCGAGCCGGTCTTCCTCGTGCCACACGACGTTCGCGGTGCGCCTGGTCTGCGCGCCGACATTGTACTGCGAGAGGATGCGCCCGGTGGTGAGCAGCAGGGGATAGCGCGGGCCGGTCTTCTCGTCGGTCGCCACATATTCGGTGATGACGAACTTTCCCTTGCCGCGCACGAAGCCGTTGATGTGCATGATCGGCGTGCCTTCCGGCGCGTTGGCGTTGCATGGCCACTGCACCGAGCCGAGCTCGTCGAGCTTCTTGAAGGAGACGCCGGCGAAGGTCGGGGTCAGCGCCGCAATCTCATCCATGATCTCGGACGGGTGGTCGTAATTCATCGGATAGCCGAGCGCATCCGACAGCATGCAGGTGATCTGCCAATCCTCGTAGCCGTTCAGCGGCGCCATCACCTTGCGCACCATCTGGATGCGGCGCTCCGCGTTGGTGAATGTGCCGTTCTTCTCGAGGAAGGTCGAGCCGGGCAGAAACACATGGGCGTAGTTGCAGGTCTCGACCAGGAACAGGTCTTGCACCACCACGCATTCCATTGCGCCAAGTCCGGCCGCCATATGCTGCGTGTCGGGGTCGGACTGAAGGATGTCCTCGCCCTGGATGTAGAGGCCCTTGAACGAGCCATCGAGCGCGGCGTCGATCATGTTGGGGATGCGCAAGCCAGGCTCTGAATCGAGCGGCCGGCCCCACAGCGTTTCGAACATGGCGCGCGTCGCATCCTCCGAGATGTGACGGTAGCCCGACATCTCGTGCGGGAACGAGCCCATGTCGCACGAGCCCTGCACGTTGTTCTGACCGCGCAAGGGGTTCACGCCGACGCCGCGCCGGCCGATATTGCCGGTCGCCATGGCGAGATTGGCAATCGCCATCACCGTGGTCGAGCCCTGGCTGTGCTCGGTGACGCCGAGCCCGTAATAGATGGCGGCGTTGCCGCCCTTGGCATAAAGCCTGGCCGCGCCGCGGATCAGGTCGGCTGGCACGCCCGAGATTTTCTCCACCGCTTCCGGGCTATGGCGCAGGTCGGAGACGAACGTCGCCCAGTCTTGGAACTCGTCCCAGTCGCAGCGCTCGCGCACGAACGGTTCGTTGTACAGACCCTCGGTGACGATCACATGCGCGAGCGCGGTGACCACGGCGACATTGGTGCCGGGCTTCAACGGCAGATGATAATCGGCCTCGATATGTGGCGTGCGCACGAGGTCGATGCGGCGCGGATCGAGAACGATCAGCTTGGCGCCTTCGCGCAGCCGCTTCTTCATGCGTGAGGCGAACACCGGGTGGCCGTCGGTCGGGTTGGCCCCGATCACCAGGATCACATCGGACTCTTCAACCGAGTCGAAATCCTGCGTGCCTGCGGAGGTGCCGAACGCGGTCTTCAGCCCATAGCCGGTCGGCGAGTGGCAGACGCGCGCGCAAGTATCGACATTGTTGTTGCCGAACGCGGCGCGGATCAGCTTCTGCACCAGGAAAGTCTCCTCGTTGGTGCAGCGCGAGGAGGTGATGCCGCCGACCGCGCTCCTGCCATATTTGGCTTGGATGCGCTTGAACTCAGACGCCGCGTAGCCGATCGCCTCGTCCCACGAGACCTCGCGCCACGGATCGGTGATCTTGGCGCGGATCATCGGCTTCAGGATGCGGTCCTTGTGGGTGGCGTAGCCATAAGCGAAGCGGCCTTTGACGCAGGAATGGCCGTGATTGGCTTTGCCGTCCTTCCACGGCACCATGCGCACAAGCTCATCGCCACGCATCTCGGCCCTGAACGAGCAGCCGACGCCGCAATAGGCGCATGTCGTCACCAGCACGCTCTCCGGCGTGCCGATCTCGATCACGCTCTTCTCGTTGAGCGTGGCGGTGGGGCAGGCCTGCACGCAGGCGCCGCACGATACGCATTCGGAATCGAGGAACGGCTGCTGCTGCGACGGCGACACCACCGAGCCGAAGCCGCGGCCGGCGATGGTCAGCGCGAAGGTGCCTTGCACCTCCTCGCAGGCGCGCACGCAGCGCGAGCAGACGATGCATTTGGACGGCTCGAAAGTGAAGTAGGGGTTGGAGGCGTCGATGCCGGGATTGGGATGGCGCTCGCCGTCATAGCCGTAGCGTACCTCGCGCAGGCCCACGGCGCCGGCCATGTCCTGCAATTCGCAGTCGCCGTTCGCCGAGCAGGTCAGGCAGTCGAGCGGGTGCTCCGAAATATAAAGCTCCATCACGCCCTTACGCAGGCGCTTCAGCCGGTCGCTCTGGGTCTTCACCACCATGCCTTGGGCGACCGGGGTGGTGCACGAGGCGGGCGTGCCGTTGCGGCCCTCGATCTCGACCAGGCAGAGCCGGCAGGAGCCGAACGATTCCAGCATGTCGGTGGCGCACAGCTTGGGGATCTGCGTGCCGCGCTCCATCGCCGCGCGCATGATCGAGGTGCCTTCCGGCACGCTGACCTCAACGCCGTCGATGGTCAGGGTGACCTCCTTCTCGGCTTTCGAGGCCGGGGTCCCGTAATCGATTTCCTGGGTCATCGACATGTGGCGTTCCTCATTCAGCAGCTGCGAGGCGCTTCTTTTCAGCGCCGAAATCCTCGGGGAAATGCGTGAGCGCGCTCATCACCGGGTAGGGGGTGAACCCGCCCAATGCGCATAGCGATCCGAACTTCATGGTGTTGCAGAGATCTTCGAGCACGATCAGATTGGCGGCGCGGTCCTCGCCCTTGGTAATCTTGTCCACCAGCTCGACGCCGCGGGCCGAGCCGATGCGGCAGGGCGTGCACTTGCCGCAGGATTCGATGGCGCAGAACTCCATGGCGAACCGCGCCTGCTTGGCCATGTCCACGCTGTCGTCGAACACGACGATGCCGCCATGGCCGATCAGCCCGTCGCGCGCGGCGAACGCCTCGTAGTCGAACGGTGTGTCGAACAGCTCACGCGGGAAATAGGCGCCGAGCGGGCCGCCGACCTGCACGGCGCGCACCGGACGCCCCGAACGCGTGCCGCCGCCGACGTCATCGACCAGCTCGCCGAGGGTGATGCCGAACGCCGTTTCGAACAGCCCGCCATGCTTGATGTTGCCGGCAAGCTGGATCGGCATGGTGCCGCGCGATTTGCCCATGCCGTAATCGCGGTAATGCGGGCCGCCTTCGCTCATGATGATCGGCACGGTGGCGAGCGACAGCACGTTGTTGATCACGGTCGGTTTGCCGAACAGGCCGATATGAGCGGGAAGCGGCGGCTTGGCGCGGACCTCGCCGCGCTTGCCTTCCAGGCTTTCCAGCAGCGAGGTTTCCTCGCCGCAGACATAGGCGCCGGCGCCGGCCCGGACCTCCATGTCGAAATCGAACTCCGAGCCGGCGATGCGGCGGCCGAGCATGCCGCCCTTGCGCGCCTCGTTGACGGCGATTTCCATCGCCTCGATCGCGTCGGGATATTCCGAGCGGATATAAACGTAGCCTTTGGTCGCTCCGACCGCGATCCCGGCGATGGTCATGCCTTCGATCAGCACGAACGGATCGCCTTCCATGATCATGCGGTCGGCGAACGTGCCGGAATCGCCTTCGTCGGCGTTGCAGACGATATATTTCTGCTGCGGTGGCGTGTCGGCGACGGTGCGCCATTTGATGCCGGTCGGGAAGCCCGCGCCGCCGCGGCCGCGAAGCCCCGAGGACACCACCTCCTCGACGATCGCCTTGGGCCCGACCCGAAGCGCCGTGGCGAGGCCCTTGTAGCCGTCATGCGCCTTGTAATCTTGGAGGCTCCGCGGATCGACGATGCCGCAATTCTTGAAGGTGAGCCTGGTCTGCCGCTTGAGCCAAGGAATGTCGTCGACCCGCCCGAGCCCAAGGCGATGCTGCCTGCCGTCCAGCATGCCGCTATCAAGCAGCACGTCGACATCGCCGACCTGCACCGGACCATAGCCGACGCGGCCCTCTGGCCGCTCGACCTCGACCAAAGGCTCGAGCCAATACATGCCGCGCGAGCCGGTGCGCACGATCTCGACATCGAGCCCGCGCTGCTCGAACGCCTTGCGCAACGCGGTCGCCACCTCCTCGGCGCCGACGCACAGCGCGCCGGAATCGCGGGAGATGAACATGCGCGCGCTCACGCTTGCGCCTCCTTGAGCAGGAGATCGAGCTTCGCCTCGTCGAGCATCCCGAACACGCGCTTGTCGAGCATGGCGGCCGGCGAGGAGTGGCAGAGCCCGAGGCAATAGATCGGCTCGAGCGTGACGCGGGCATCGGCCGTGGTGCCGCCCATCTCGACGCCGAGCTTCGCTTCCGCGCGCGCGGCAAGCGCATCGCCGCCGGCCGCCTGACAGGACTCGGCGCGGCAGAGCTTCAGCACGCGCCGTCCCGGCGGCTCCTTGCGGAAGTCGTGATAGAAAGTCACGGTGCCGTGGATCTCGGCGCGGGACAGGTTCAGCGCCTCGGCGATGAGCGGCACGGCGGCTTCCGGCACGCAACCGAATGTCTCCTGCAATTCATGCAGGATGGGAAGGGTGGCGCCCTCCATATGCGCTTTGCCGGCGATGATTTCGCCAGCGCGCTCAACAGTCCAAGCTTCGTATCGAGGCATGCCCAGCCGCTCTATCCGCGACTTCGAAAATGAAAAGAAAACAGTGTGAAATCAATAAAGCAGGTCAGTCGCCCGATCAGGATTTCCTATCGTGTGACAGCCGGTCGGGACGTCTGCCGGTGGTCCGCACGGTCCCAAGTCCGGCCACATTGAGCAACCCGGCCAGCAATCAGATTTCTCTTTGATTACAATGTCTTATCGCCCGATTGAGGAATCAGATCGTGAGCGCTCGGCAGGCGATGTCGGCTCAACAGCCTGACAATTCGACCGGCAATCCTATCGGGAGGCCTTGGCCTTGCCGCGCTTGGCGCCAGCGGCTCCGCTCAACGGCGCTGAGCCGCCGAGAATCGGCGCCAGCAATTTGGCCTCGGCGACCAGCGCATTGATCAATGGTGTCAGCGGGTTGCGGTGAGGCACCACCAGCCCGATCGAGTGCGACGCAACCGGATCGACGATCGGTATGGCGCGCACTTTCTCGGTCAGTCCGAGCACCTGGGCAAGCTTCTCCGGCATGATGCTCGCCCATTTGCCCGTGCGCACATGGGCGAACAGCACGACGACGGAGTTCGATTCGAGCGTTGGTGCGACATCGGCGCCCGCCTGCCTGAGCAGTTGCTCGATGATGCGCCGGTTCTGCATGTCGGGGGTGAGCAGGCAGAGCGGCACCTTGCCGACTTCGGCCCAGGTCACCTTGTCGCGCGTGCCGAGCGGGCTGTCGGCGGCGGCAAGCAGGCGGTAATCCTCGCTGTAAAGCGGCACCGTCTGCACCCGGCCCAAAGGCTCGTTGTCGAGATAGGTCAGCCCGGCGTCGATCTCCAGATTCTCGAGCAGGCTCAAAACCTCGATCGAGTTCCGCGACAGGATGGTGAAGCTCACGTCGGGATGCTGCGCCCGGTAGGGCGTGGTCAGCATCTGCACCATGGCGAGCGCGGTCGGGATGGCGGCAATGCGGATATGGCCGGCGAGGCCGCGCTTCAGCGCGTCGATCTCCTGGCGCATGGCGCGCGTGTCGCCGACGATGCGGCGCGCCCAGTCGAGCACGCGCTCGCCTTCAGGGGTGAAGCCCTGGAAGCGGGAGCCGCGCTGCACCAGCAGCACGCCGAGCGTATCCTCGAGCTGCTTGATGCCGGCCGAGAAGGTCGGCTGGCTCACGCCGCAGGCCTCGGCGGCATGGCCGAAATGCCGCTCGCGCGCGAGAGCGATTACGAATTCGAGCTTGTCCAGCATAGGCGCGCCGGCTCCAACGAAAGTCCGATTTATGATAGCGGCTTACGCCGCTTCGTGCAGTCATTCGCGCAACCGCAGCCGGAGAAACTATTTCTGCTCGTGGCGCGGCTGGCAGGAAACGCGGTTGGCGAGCGCATGCCGGGATGGTGTCCCTCTCAGGTTTGAATCGCGCGCCGCGCCCAGATGCGTCGGAATCCGGGAAACCCGCAAGTCCTTCCTTACTTGCCTCTTTGCCGTGGCCTGAGCCTCGGACTTTGGTCAGCGCATGTGCATGCCGGGCTCGAGGCTCGCGAGCAGACTCGCGGCGAGCACCACGGCAAGGCCGATCACCGTCTCGATCGCGATGCTGAAACCGAGAACGCGCCGGCTTCGTTCACCGGTTGGGCCTGTGAGTGCGGGCGCTAACCGCAGCCGGTTGATCGCCGCGAGCGCGATCAGGAGCGCGAACAGTGCGGCCTTGATCAACAGCATCGCGCCATATCCCGTGCCGGTCAGACCGGCGAGCCCACCCGACAGCACCACGCCTTGATAGAGCGCGGTGACGATGAGCACCGCCACGCAAACCGTCCCGAGCGTCGAGAAGTTGCGCGCCGCGTGTTGAGCAGCATCGAGCGGCGCCTGCCGCACCACGATGAGCAGAGGCACGAGCCCGCCCAGCCATGCGCCTGCCGCCACGAGATGCAGCGCTTGCGATAGCAGCAGTAGGCTCGGTGCATCAGACATGGCGAAGGCGTGGCTGTGGCCGGCCTCGAGCAGAGCTGCTGCCGCTGCCAGTCCGGCGGGGAGGGCGCTCCGCCGGGGAACCAAAGCGAGCGCCGTCCAGGCCCCGGCAAGCGCGATGCCCTGAGCAAGCAGCACGGTGCCGAACCACGTGCCGAACAGGACGGCCGGCAGCGCGGCCAGCGTCTCGGCGAGCGTGGTCGTCTCGGCCATCGCGGCGGCTTCGACCAGGAGCCAGGCGAGACCGGCGATGAGCGCAACGGCGATGCTCACGCCAATGACTTGCCGGCAGCGCCGCTCGATACTCGGGGCGACGCTGGACACCACGACACGCAGGAACAGCGCTGCGCCGAAGCTCGATAACAGGCTCGCGACGAACACCCAGCGCGTAAGCGTAAGCAGCATGAAGCGATCTCAGTGCTGGTGCGGGGCGTCCTCTTGAGAATCCGGCGGAGGATCGTCCGGCCCCGACGCCCCGGCGCTGCCGACATGGAAGATCGCCTCGATCGTGCCGGCATGCTCGAAGGTCAAGCTCGCCTTGAAGGTCTCGCCCTTTTGCAGCGGGGCTTTTAGATCCATCAGCATCAGATGATAGCCGTTCGGACCGAGCGCGACCGTGCCGTTCGCTGGGATCGGCACGCCCCCGGTGACGGGCCGCATCCGCATCACGCCGTCGACCATCTGCGTCTGGTGGATCTCGGCCTCGCCGGCGAGTGGGACGGCGACCGACACCAGCCGATCGGGCGCGTCGCCGCCGTTCTTGATGGTCAAATAGCCGACGCCGACGCCGGTCCCGGCCGTCGCCCGCGACCACGCATCCTCGATCGTGATCGCTCCTTCCGCGAGGGCAGGGATCGCACCGAAGATAAGGACCACCAGCGCCAGCGCGATGGCGCGAAGTTGCAAACTCGACATGTCGTTGCTCCTTGGACCGATGAGGGTCACTTGCCGACGCTGAAGCTGAAGCTTCCTTGCGTCTTATGGGTGTCGACTGAGAGCACGTGCCATTTCACGCTGTAGGTCCCTGGCGCAAGTCCTCCGACACTGAGACGCATGACCTTGGCGCTGACGCTTGTGCCTCGATCGACACGCGCGCCCGAGGCGTTGCTTACTTCCCCGCCGCTGAATTTCGGCTCCAGCAACTCCGTGAAATAAAGCGTCACTTGCCCCGGCGACGAAGCGACCGTGCTGCCGACCGCCGGGACGGCATGATCGAGTTGTGCATGAGCCTGTGCGGCCGTTGCTGCACAGGCCATCAAGACTCCGAGCGCAATTGTCTTGAGCTTAGTCATGATATTGCTCCGTGGCGTTTCCTCCGAAGATCGGCTTGCCCAGGGAAGTGGGGAAGATGTCGTCGAGGTAGACGTGCATTTGGCCGATCACACCGATCTCGTCTCCGCTAGCTCGGTTGATCGGAATGATAGCCTCTGCGGCGAATTGAAACTTGTCGGCGACGTAAATCACGCCCGGATTGACCGTCCCAGTGGTCCTTTCTTCGTCGTCGAAGTTCGCGACCTCTGACGCCAGGTTCAGCTCGACGATCGGAATGAGGCGGTTGATGAATTCGGGTAGGCCGTAATCGCGTACGCTCGATTTGAGATAGGGCATGCTGTATTGCAGCGTCCCGCCCCACGTGATTGCGCGCGGATTAGGCGTGGTGTCGATTAACCCGGTCACCTCGTCGGGTTCGCCCGTCGAGCTTTTGGTGGGAAACGCATAGCCCACCTGCGCCGTAATCGCGAACGGCCTCAGGATCGGCGTTTGCATGAAGCCGAGGCCCTTGCCGAAAAACAGCGTCGGCGTCAGCGTGGTGAAAGGCTCTGCGTCGACTGCGCTTGCGCCGGTGCCGCCCCAATCCGCGTCGAGCGAGACCGACATGGCAAGCTCGCGGGCGGCATTTCTGACGAACTGATATTTGAAGCTCGTTCCGAGATTGTCGAAACCGGAAGCCGAGCCTTCGCCCGGCGTGCGGAGGTGGATCCACGTCTCCTCGAACGAGATGCCGAAATTCGGCGTGATCGTCTTCGAATATTCTCCCCCGATGTCGATTTCGTTCGCAGACGGATCATCGCCGTTCTTGAACCCGGCGACGGTAGGCATGGACAATTCGTCGGCGACGCAAGGGTCATCGACCGTGAGCGTTGCCGGAAAGAAGCGGTTGCCGACGATGCAATGCGCATCGGCAGAAGCCGAGTAGCCAGTTAACAGCAGCGTCGCGAAAGCGAGCCGCATGATGATCGGTTTCATCACAACCCCCAGAATGATGTGCCTCAATGCGCCGGCAGGCCGCGCTCCAAGTGAGGAGCCGCGCATGGCAATGCCGACAGCACCGAAGCGGCCCGCGCTTCCGCGCTAGCCGATCAGTGCGATCGAGAGATCATGCAGAATGTTGAGGGGGACCGCGGCTTTGCGGGGCCCGCACCGCGGCTTCGGCAAGATTGTCCTCGGTGCCGAAGGCGTGTTTGCCGCTGATTTGCGCCGGCAGGATGAGCGCAATTGGCGAGCCTGCCAAAGCGAACTGGAGCGCGGCGAAGCCGCTGCAGATCGGGCAATGGGTTTGCTTTGCGGGCTGCCCAGGCTTGGCGGGATCGCCCGGCGCTTCCGTATGACAAATCGGTACCGTGCTCGTCGAGAAGCCCGCTTGCGCGAGCAGCATCGAGGTTTGCGAGACGGTATGCCAGGGGAACAGCAGGGCGTAAAACGCCATGCCGATAAGGGCAGAAATCGCGGCGGGTCTCCGCCGCCCATGAAATTCAGCCAACCCCATAGGACGACCCTAGGCCCGCCTTGCTTCAGCATCAAGGCCACTCAAGTCGCAGGGATCAGCCAAATTGGGTGAGGAATTTTCCAGCAAGTCGGTCACCAACGGCGACGCGGTCAGCCGCGTCGCCAGAAGTCGCTTCGGGCCTATTCCCCCTTCATCCCGACGCGTTTCGCGCGGGCAAGCTCGCGGTCCACTGCAAAGCGCTATGCCCTGAGCGTCCTAGCGCTACTCGGTCGAGTTCCGCCGGTAGATGTCGTCAAACCTGACGATGTCGTCCTCGTCGAGATAGGCGCCCGACTGAACCTCGATGAGGAAGGCGGGTATCTTGCCGGGATTGGCGAGGCGATGCTTTTCGCCGATCGGAATATAGGTGGACTGGTTCTCGCTCAGCATCGCCACGTCGGCGCCGCGCGTCACCTCGACCGTGCCGGTCACCACCACCCAATGCTCCGAGCGGTGATGGTGGCTCTGTAGCGACAGCTTGCCGCCGGGCCTGACCATGATGCATTTGACCTGATAGCGGTCGCCGCGATTGAGGCTCTGATACCAGCCCCACGGCCGGTACACCCGGTTGTGCTGGAGCGCGAGGTCGCCGCCGTTGCCCTTGAGATAATCGACCACCCGCTTGATCGACTCGGAATGCTCCTTGGAGGCGACCAGCACCGCGTCCTCCATGGCCACCACTACCAGGTCCTCGACCCCGACCAGGGCGACGCAGGCATGGTCGCTATAGGCGAGGCTGCCGCGCGTGTCCTCGAGGATGATCTGGCCTTCGCCCTGGACCACGTTGCCGTTGCTGTCCTTGTCCATGAAGTTCCACAGCGCCGACCATGAGCCGACGTCGTTCCACGTGGTCGTGAGCGGCACGCAGCGCATGATGTTGCCGGCCTTCTCGGCGACGGCGTAGTCGAGCGAGATCGACGGCGCGTCGCGATACACGCCGTCGAGCACGCGAAAATTGAGATCGGCGGTCGCGCCGTCGAGCGCCTTACGGCTTGCCGCGATGATCTCCGGCGCGTGGGTGGCGAGAAGGTCGAGCATGGTCTTCGCCTTGAACAGGAAGATGCCCGCGTTCCAATAGAAGCCGCCGGCGTCGAGATAGGCTTCCGCGACTTCGAGCTTCGGCTTCTCGACGAAGCGCTTCACCCTGAGATCGACGCTGTTGCCCGCCTCGGTCTCGATATAGCCGTAGCCGGTATGCGGGCAGTCGGGTTCCACCCCGAACACGACGAGGCCGCCGGCTTCGGCCGCCGGCACGCCGCTCTCGATCGCGCGGGCAAAGCCTTCCTTGTCGCCGACCATGTGGTCCGACGGCGCCAGCAGCACCAGCGCGCCTTCGTCCTCGCCAGCGGCGATCAGCGCGGCGACGCAGGCGGCAGGCGCCGTGTTGCGCCCCTCCGGCTCGATCACGATGCGCCCTGCCTGCGCGCCGATCTCCTCGAGCTGATCGGCGACGAGGAAACGGTGGCGGTGATTGGACAGCACGTAGAGATCGCCGAATCGCGAACCGGTCAGCCTCTTGCAGGTCTGCTGGAACAGCGTGTCGGGGCCGGTCAGCCTATGGAACTGCTTGGGGTATGCCTCGCGCGACAGCGGCCATAGTCGCGTGCCTGCTCCGCCGCATAGGATGAATGGCAAGATCTGAGGCATCAGGCATCATCGCGTTGTTGGTCCCCGGAGGCTTGCTTAGCACGGCGCTGACGACGCCCCAAAGCCATCTTCCGGGCGCAGTAAATTGCCGCCATGCGGGCCTGACGGCCGCTCGCCTATTTGAACTCGACCTTGAGCACCTGGTAGGATTTGCCGCCGCCTGGCGTCGACACCTCGACGATGTCTTTCTTGCGCTTGCCGAGCAGGGCGCGGGCGATCGGCGAGGTGATCGAGATCTTGCCTTGCTTCACGTTGGCCTCGACCTCGCCCACGATCCGGTACTTCGCCTTCTCGTCGGTGTCCTCATCGACCAGGGTCACGGTCGCCCCGAACATCACCTGATCGCCTTTGAGCTTGGACGTGTCGATGATGTCGGCGCGCGACAGTTTGTCCTCGAGGTCGGCCATGCGCGCCTCGGTGATGCCCTGCTGATCCTTGGCGGCGTGGTACTCGGCATTCTCCGAGAGGTCGCCATGGCTCCGCGCGTCGGCAATGAGTTTGATGATCCGAGGGCGCTCGACGGTCTTGAGATGCTTGATCTCAGCCTCGAGTGCTGCATAGCCCTCTACGGTCATCGGCACCTTGTCCATGTCCGTCAAAGCTCCTTGGGGTCCCCCTGGACTAATGTCCAGGAATTGCCCGGTCCAAGTCAAGAATTTGTTGATTTTGTAAGACTTGCTAGGCCGTCTCGGCGAGCTTGCTGGAAGCCTCGCCGACATAGCTTTGCAGGGGGGCGACTTGCAGGCTGCCCGCCCTAAGCGCCCGAATAGCCTGGGTAACGGCCAGCGCGCCGGCGAGGGTTGTATAATAGGGGATGTGGTAGAGCAAGGCCGACCGGCGGATCGAGAACGAATCGGCCAGCGCCTTGGCCCCCTCGGTGGTGTTGAACACGATGTCCACCTCGCCATTGGTGATGGCGTCGACGATGTGCGGGCGGCCCTCCAGCACCTTGTTAACCTTCTCGGTCGGGATGCCGTAGGCGTCGAGATGGCGCTTGGTGCCGCGCGTGGCGATGATGCGGAAGCCCATTTCGGCGAGCTCCCTGATCGGCGCCACCACCTTCTCCTTGTCACTGTCCTTGACCGAGACGAACACGGTGCCTGACAGGGGGAGCTTGGAGCCGCCGCCGAGCTGGCTCTTGGCAAAGGCGATGGCGTAGTCGCGGTCGATGCCCATCACCTCCCCGGTAGAGCGCATCTCGGGGCCGAGCACCGGGTCGACGCCGGGGAAGCGGGCGAACGGGAACACCGCCTCCTTGACCGCGATGTGGTTGAGCTTGGGCCGCTTCAGATTGAACGAGGCGAGCGTCCTGCCGCCCATGATCTCGGCGGCGATGCCGGCGATGGGAAGTCCGACCACCTTGGCGACGAACGGTACGGTGCGCGAGGCGCGCGGGTTGACCTCCAGGATGTAGATGTCGTCGTTCTGGATGGCGAACTGCACGTTCATCAGCCCGACCACGTTCAGCGCGCGGGCGAGCTCGACCGTCTGCCGCTCCATGTCGGCGATGATCTCCTCCTTCAGCGAATGCGGCGGCAGCGAGCAGGCCGAGTCGCCGGAATGCACGCCGGCCTCCTCGATATGCTCCATCACGCCGCAGATGAACACCTCGCCCGTGCCGTCGCCGATCGCATCGACATCCACCTCGATCGCGTCGCGGAGATAAAGTCGATCAGCACCGGGCTCTTGCCCGACACGACCACGGCCGCGGCGATGTAGCGGGCGAGCTGCGTCTCGTCGTGGACGATCTCCATCGCCCTGCCGCCGAGCACATAAGAGGGGCGGATGACGACCGGGAAGCCGATCTCGACCGCGATCGCCTTGGCCTCGGCGCCCGAGCGGGCGATGCCGCTGCGCGGCTGCCTGAGCTTGAGCCGCTCGATCAGCGCCTTGAAGCGGTCGCGGTCCTCGGCGAGGTCGATCAACTCTGGCGAGGTGCCGAGGATCGGGACCGATGCATCCTCCAGCGCCTGGGCAAGCTTGAGCGGCGTCTGGCCGCCGAACTGCACGATCACGCCCTTGACCCTGCCCTTGGCCAACTCGGTGCGCACGATCTCGAGCACGTCCTCCTCGGTCAGCGGCTCGAAATACAGCCGGTCCGAGGTGTCGTAGTCGGTCGACACCGTCTCCGGATTGCAGTTGACCATGATGGTCTCGAAGCCCGAGGCTGAGAGCGCAAACGCTGCGTGGCAGCAGCAATAGTCGAACTCGATGCCCTGGCCGATGCGGTTCGGGCCGCCGCCGAGGATGATGATCTTCTCGGCGTCCGACGGACGCGCCTCGCATTGTGGCGGTCCGGCGAAGCCCGTCTCATAGGTCGAGTACATATAGGCGGTCGGCGAGGCGAACTCCGCCGCGCAGGTGTCGATGCGCTTATAGACCGGGTGCACGTCGAGCGCCCGGCGGCGGCTTGCGACCTCGCTCGGCTGGAGCCCCGAGAGCTTGGCAAGCCGCTCATCGGAGAAGCCCATCGCCTTCAATGCGCGGAATTGCGATGCAGTGGCCGGCAGCCCGTGCTGGCGCACCCGCTCTTCCCAGTCGATGATCTCCTGGAGCTGGCGGATGAACCAGGGGTCGATAGCGCAGGCCTCGTAGATCTGCTCCTCGTCGAAGCCGAGCCTGAGCGCTTGCGCCACCTTGAGCAGCCGGTCGGGGGAGGGCGTGCCGAGCGCCGCGCGGATCACGTTCTTGTCGTCGCCCTGGCCGAGGCCCTCGAAGGCGATGTCGTCGAGCCCGGTCAGGCCGGTCTCCATCGAGCGGAGCGCCTTTTGCAGCGATTCGGGGAAGGTGCGGCCGATGGCCATGACCTCTCCGACCGATTTCATCGAGGTGGTGAGCACCGGCTTGGCGCCCGGGAATTTCTCGAAGGCGAAGCGCGGGATCTTGGTGACCACATAGTCGATGGTTGGCTCGAAGCTCGCCGGCGTGGCGCCACCGGTGATGTCGTTGGCGAGCTCGTCCAGCGTGTAGCCGACAGCGAGCTTGGCGGCGACCTTGGCGATCGGGAAGCCGGTCGCCTTGGAGGCGAGCGCGGATGAGCGCGACACGCGCGGGTTCATCTCGATGACCACCAGGCGGCCGTCAGCCGGGTTGACCGCGAATTGCACGTTCGAGCCGCCGGTCTCGACCCCGATCTCGCGCAGCACCGCGATCGAGGCGTTGCGCATGATCTGATATTCCTTGTCGGTCAGCGTCAGCGCTGGCGCGACGGTGATCGAGTCGCCGGTATGCACGCCCATCGGATCGATATTCTCGATCGAGCACACGATGATGCAGTTGTCGTCGTGATCGCGCACGACCTCCATCTCGTATTCTTTCCAGCCGAGCACCGATTCCTCGATCAGCACCTCTGAGGTCGGCGAGGCGTCGAGCCCGCGCTCGACGATCTCGATGAACTCCTCGCGGTTGTAGGCGATGCCGCCGCCGGTGCCGCCGAGCGTGAACGAAGGACGGATGATGGCGGGGAGGCCGATGTCCTGCACCGCCTCGAGCGCCTCGATCAGGCCTTTCTCGACATAGCGCCGCCGCCGTTCGCTGTCGTGGCGGGCCCAGTCGACTTCGAACGCGGCGAGGGCGGAGGCACGCGCTTCCGGGTCGGTGAACTCAGCCTCGATGCGCGCGACTTCATTCTTGTATTTCTCGCGGTCGGCGCGCTTAAGCGAGGCCGCGTCGGCAAGCCGCGAGCGCGGCGTCTCGAGCCCGATCTTCTCCATCGCCTTGCGGAACAGCTCGCGGTCCTCGGCCTTGTCGATCGCCGGGGCCCGCGCGCCGATCATCTCGACGCCGAATTTCTTGAGCACGCCCGACCGCTCCAGGCTGAGCGCAGTGTTGAGCGCGGTCTGCCCGCCCATGGTCGGCAGCAGCGCGTCGGGGCGCTCCCTCTCGATGATCTTGGCGACGAAGTCTGGCGTGATCGGCTCGACATAGGTGGCGTCGGCAACGCCCGGGTCGGTCATGATCGTAGCCGGGTTGGAGTTCACCAGGACGATCCGATAGCCCTCTTCTTTCAGGGCCTTGCAGGCTTGCGTTCCGGAATAGTCGAACTCGCAGGCCTGGCCGATGACGATCGGCCCGGCCCCGATGATCAGGATGGACTTAATGTCTGTGCGTTTGGGCATCAGCTTGCTGAGCTCGGGCCCTTCTTCGCTGTCATCATCTCGACGAAGCGGAGGAAGAGGTAGTGGCTGTCCTGCGGACCCGGCGAGGCCTCGGGGTGATACTGCACCGAGAACACCGGCTTGCCCTTGAGCTTCAGCCCGGCATTGGAGCCGTCGAACAGCGACACGTGGGTCTCCTCGACCGACGCGGGCAGGCTGTCGCGGTCGACGGCGAAGCCGTGATTCATCGAGGTGATCTCGACCTTGCCGGTGGTGAAGTCCTTCACCGGATGGTTCGCGCCGTGATGGCCCTGATGCATCTTGCCGGTCTTGCCGCCGAGCGCGAGGCCGAGCATCTGATGGCCGAGGCAGATGCCGAACACCGGCAGGCCCGAATCGACCAGCTTCCTGATCTCCGGCACGGCATACACCCCGGTCGCCGCCGGGTCGCCGGGGCCGTTGGACAGGAACACCCCGTCAGGCTTCCGCTCGAGGATTTCTTGGGCGGTGGCCGTCGCCGGCACCACGGTCAACCGGCAGCCTGCCGTGGCGAGCTCGCGCAGGATGTTGCGCTTCAGCCCATAGTCGATGGCGACCACGTGGAAGTGCGGCGTGTCCTGCTGACCGTAGCCGCTTTCCCAGCGCCATTCGGTCTCGTCCCACCCATAGCTCTGTCCGGAGGTCGCGTCCTTGGCGAGGTCGAGGCCTTCCATGGGCGGGGAGGCGGCAGCCGCGCGCTTCAGCGCGGCGAGGTCGAACACCCCGTCGGGCGCGTGCGCGATCACCGCGTTCGGCATGCCCTTCTCGCGGATCAGCGCGGTGAGAGCGCGGGTGTCGACGCCGGTGATGGCGATGATGCCGCGCGCCTTCAGCCAGTCGTTGAAGTCTTGGCGCGCCCGCCAGCTCGACGGCTTGGTGATGCTTGCGCGCAGAACGCAGCCGCGCACGCCGGCTGCCGCCGCGAGGCTCGCGCTCTCCAGATCGTCGTCGTTGGTGCCGACATTGCCGATATGCGGGAAGGTGAAGGTGATGATCTGGCCGGCATAAGATGGGTCGGTCAGGATCTCCTGATAGCCGGTCATCGCCGTGTTGAAGCAGACTTCGCCGGTCGCGATGCCTTCAGCGCCCGCGCCTTTGCCTTCGAGCACGGTGCCGTCGGCAAGCACAAGCAGCGCGGTCGGCGCCTCATCGGCCCAACCCGAGACTGCGCGCGCGCGCGAAGTGGCGGCCTCTTCGGCCAGCGCTTCTGAGTAATCGTTCATGGCTCTTATTGGCGGCACGAGGCCAAGGCCGCCGGTTGCAAGTTCGGGTGCACCGAGTTCAACGTCAAGGGCCAACGCCCCATTATCGCAAGCTCCGCCTAGCCTCTTACGTCACGCCGTCATGCGTGGTCAACCCACCTCTATAAATATTTACCTGTTAAAACAATAGGTTAGATGTGCAAAATCCCTTGCTTGGATGTGCCCGCTCGATTACTTTGGAAGCTTCCTTCCGCAAAAACCGCGATCTCTAGTCCATGCGCGAGACCATCACCGCCGCCTTGAAGGCTGCGACCAAGGCCCAAGACAAGCGCCGCGTTTCGACGCTCCGGCTGATGAGCGCCGCCATCAAGGACCGCGACATCGCCGCGCGCACGGCCGGCAAGGGCGAGGCGACCGACGCCGAGCTGCTCGAGCTGCTCGCCAAGATGATCAAGCAGCGCGAGGAATCGGAGAAGATCTACGCCGATGCCGGCCGCGCCGAGCTTGCCAAGCAGGAAGGCGAAGAGATCGTCATCATCCGCGAGTTTCTCCCCAAGCAGCTCTCTGGCGCCGAGATGGAGCAGGCGATCGCCGCGGCAATCGCCAAGACCGGCGCCGCCAGCATCAAGGACATGGGCAAGGTGATGGCCGAGCTGAAAGCGGGCCATGCCGGGCAGATGGACTTCGCCAAGGCGAGCGCCGCGGTGAAAACTAAGCTCCAATAGGCGGCCGGCACCCCAGGTTGCGCAACGCGCTTAGAGTTCGGCCTGCAGAACGGCAACAAGCTCTTTCCGATCGGCCTCGGCTGGCACGCCGGGCACTGTGCTGCACATCCCTTCATAAGAAACGCCTATCGCCCCATTGGGAACATCCCGCGGCCATTTGTCTTGCACTGCACCATGATTTTGTCACTGCACTGCGATGTTGATTGTGCAATGCAGCACAGCATGATTCCGTGCTCAATTCGATAAAGGAGGCCCATCATGGTCCTATTCGCCCGTTCTACCCTCCCGGCTACCGCCGCCGCCGGAGCGCTTCTTGCGCTTCTGAGTGTCAATGCGTCGGCCCGGGCCGACGATCCGACCACCAATGTCGGGCCCGTCGGGCCGCGGGAGCCGATCCTCGCCACCATTGGCGGGCAGCGCCTGATCGCTTTCTTCGTGCCCGAGCGGAGCTCCTGCGCCGTGAACGCGATCGTCTGGAAGGACGCTGGGGTCGAGGCGCCCTATGCCTCGTCGCGCATCAAGGTGACCCTGCGCCCTGGTGAGATGATCCAGCTCGAGAGCGGGCTGCATCAGTCCGTCAATCTGCTGTGCGGTGCCGATGCCTCGACCCTCGCGCTTGTCGCGCCCGGGGAAGCTGCCCTGACCAATGCGAGCACCAAGAACTGACGCTCAGCGAACGCTTAGACGGTTTGAGCCGGGCGGTGGTCGAGCCGCCCGGCTTTTTTGCGGGCGGCTTGTCGCGGGCGGGGAGAAATCGCGTTCCCTGTATGTTCTAATCCGTGAATATCGGGTATCAACGCACGAAGTCCGTAGTCCGCACGGATAAAGCGTCGTCACTGTGAGCGATGAAGTTCTCCGATTCGTTTTTGGATGAGATCAGGACCCGGCTGCCGGTGTCGCAGGTGGTGTCGCGCCGCGTGCCGCTGAAGCGCGCCGGTCGCGAATGGAAGGGCCTGTCGCCGTTCAACAAGGAACGGACGCCGTCCTTCACCGTGAACGACCAGAAGGGCTTCTATCACTGCTTCTCGAGCGGCAAGCACGGCGACGTGTTCAACTTCGTCATGGAGACGGAGGGCTTGAGCTTCCCCGAAGCCGTTGAGCGGCTCGCGGGCGAGGCTGGCGTTGCCATGCCGCAGCCCGACCCGCAATACGAGCGCTCCAACAAGGAACGGCTCGGCCTGCTCGATGCGCTCGAAGCGGCGGCGCTTCTGTTCGAGGAGGCGCTTCTGGCCCCCGAGGGTCGCGACGCGCTGCTCTATGCCGAGCGCCGCGGGCTCACGCGCGAGACGCTGAAGGAGTTCCGCATCGGCTTCGCGCCGCATGCGAGGGACATGCTGAAAGCGACTCTAACCAAACGGGGATTCACCGAGGCTCAGCTGCTGGAGGCGGGGCTTCTCGTCAAGCCCGATGACGGGCGCCCGACCTACGATCGCTTCCGCCACCGCCTCACCATTCCCATTCTCGACGTGAAGTCGCGCGTCATCGCCTTCGGCGCCCGCGCGCTCGACCCCGACGCAGAACCCAAATATCTGAACTCGCCCGAGACCAAGCTGTTCGACAAGGGCTCGACCGTGTTCAACTTCGCCCGCGCGCGAAAAGCGGCCTTCGACAAAAGCGAGCTCGTTGTGGTCGAAGGCTATATGGACGTAATCGCGCTGCATCAGGCGGGATTTCCGAACGCAGTCGCCACGCTCGGCACCGCCTTCACCGAGCGCCAGATGGAGCAGCTCTGGCTGCTGGCGCCAGAGCCGACCATCTGCTTCGACGGCGATCGGGCGGGTGAGGCGGCGGCCGCGCGGGCCATCGACCGCATGCTGCCAGTGTTGCGCGAAGGCCATTCCTTTCGCTTCGCCTTCCTGCCGCAGGGATCCGACCCCGACGATCTGGTCAGGAGCCAGGGCCCTCGCGCCTTCGCCGCATGCCTGGAGCAGGCCCGCCCGCTGATCGAGGTGCTGTGGCTTCGCGAGCGCGCCGAGCAGCCGGTCGATACGCCGGAGCGCCGCGCGGCGTTCGAGGCGAGGCTGGAGGCGCTGCTTGGGCAAATCGGCAATGCGCGGGTCAAGGACCATTATCGCCGCGAGGTGAAGAACCGGCTGTTCGCCCTGTGGCGGGAGCGGCCAGCGCGGGGGCCGCGCCCGACCGGTCCTGCCTCGGCCCCGGCAAGAGGCGGGACGGTGCCGCAGCCCTCGCCGCGCGGCTTCGCCACCGTCATCGCGCTCGCGCTCGCCAATCACCCCTGGCTGCTCGACGGCTTCGCCGAAGAGGTTGCGAGCCTCGACATCAAGGACAAGCGGCTTGCCGCGCTGCTCGGCTTCATCACCCGCACCATCTTCGACGGCGACGGCACGAGCCGTGAACAGCTTGCCGAAACGTTGCAGGCAAGCAGCCACGCCAAGCAGCTGGCGCAGCTCGCGCGCGACAGCGCCTTCAAGCGCATCGCCTTCCTTCAGCCCGAAACCCCGCGCGAGGAGGTCGAGCTGCAATTCGCCGATCTGATCTACCGTTTCCGCGCGCTGCCGGCGCTGTCGCGGGAGCTCCAGGAAGGCGCCGATCACCTATCCGATCTGTCCGAGGCCGAGTTTGAGCGCTTCGCCACGCTTCAGCAGCAGGTGGCGAGCGTCGGCAGCCAGCATGCTGCCGACGATGCCGGCGACCGCGATGCGAGCGAGCGGCTCAAGGACAAGATCGCCGAAGTGATGCGCGACAAGGGCTCGTGGCGGCGGGGCCACCGGCCGGTGCGGCAGGAGTGATCTCACCTCCCGACCGGCCTCGTTCTTGCACAGGATTTCCGCACCTGAATCAAGTCGAGAGCAAGAAAATCCGCATGCTCGGAGGCGCGGGCCTTGACAGGCGTTAACACCCTCGCCACCTCATGCTGAAGACGTGCAACGACCGCGCGACCCTAGCGATTTTCGGGGCGGGACGCGCGCTTCAAGCCGGGATAAAGGCGCTAAGCCAACCCCCCGCGACGATCGAACCAGGCGTCGGCGGATACGATATAGGCATAGTCCAGCCGAAGTAATGGCACGTTTATAGTCTCTGTCGAGCCCTTTGGGGCTGAGTTGTACAGGGAGCAGGACAGTCGACCCGGCGGTTGCCGCCAGTATAGGAAATCTGGCGTCACGGCGGGTGCGGCGGTCATGCTTAATTGACGATTAACGGAACGCCCGTTAATCGCTTGTGCTAGGCGTGCTGCAAATGCGCCGCCTTTGACAGGTTTTGACGCCTTATGGGACGCGTATGCCAGGCAATGCGCGGCCCCACTGGAATTTGCGCTTCGGAGTAACATGAATGGCAACAAAGACCGCTGAAGCCGAGGATCAAGAGCAGCCGCAAGCCGAGCCAGCCGATGGCCCCGTGCTCGACATGTCGGATGCCGCCGTCAAGAAGCTCATCAAGACCGCCAAGGCGCGCGGGTTCGTCACCTATGACGAGCTGAACGAGGTGCTCCCGTCGGAGGAGGTTACCTCCGAGCAGATCGAGGACACCATGTCGATGCTGTCCGACATGGGCATCAACGTCATCGACACCGACGAGGCCGAGGAGACGCCGGAAGGCGCACCCGACGCCGAGGCCGCGCCGCGACCGGTGGCGCCGGTCACCCCGATCGCCAAGACCGAGACCAAGGCCGAGCCGACCGAGCGCACCGACGATCCCGTGCGCATGTATCTCCGCGAGATGGGCTCGGTCGAGCTGTTGTCGCGCGAGGGCGAGATCGCCATCGCCAAGCGCATCGAGGCCGGCCGCGAGGCGATGATCGCCGGTCTGTGCGAGAGCCCGCTCACCTTCCAGGCCATCATCATCTGGCGCGACGAGCTGAACGAGGGCAAGATTCTGCTCCGCGACATCATCGATCTCGAAGCGACCTATCAGGGCCCTGACGCCAAGCCCCAGCCGTCCCAGCCGCTGCCGGGCGAAGCCGCCAACGGCGACGGCACCGCGGCCGTCAACGGCGCCGCCCAGCCGGGCCACGGCGCGCCGCAAGCCGCGCAGCCGCGCACCGGCGACGACGAGGCCGAGGAGCCCGCTCCGGAAGAATTCGAGGAGGACGACGACGATCTTGAGAACTCGCTCTCGCTCGCCGCGATGGAGGCCGAGCTCAAGCCCAAGGTGCTCGAGACCTTCGACCTCGTCGCCACCAACTACAAGAAGCTCCGCAAGCTCCAGGACCAGGTGGTCGAGCGCGCGCTCAAGAACGACAGCCTCTCGACCGGCCAGGAGAAGCGCTACAAGGTCCTCAAGGACGAGATCGTCGTCGAGATCAAGTCGCTCTCGCTCAACACCAACCGCATCGAGAGCCTGGTCGAGACGCTGTACGACATCAACAAGAAGCTGATGGGCTATGAGGGCCGTCTGCTCCGTCTCGCCGAGAGCTATCGCATCCACCGCGAGGACTTCCTCACCGAATATCAGGGCAACGAGCTCGACCCCAACTGGCTCCGCCGGGTGGGGCGCTTGAAGAAGCGCGGCTGGGCCGACTTCATCCATGACGAGCGCGGCATGGTGAAGGAGATCCGCACCGAGATTCACCGCCTCGCCGCCGAGACCGGGCTCGAAATCTCAGAGTTCCGCCGCATCGTGCATATCGTGCAGAAGGGCGAGCGCGAGGCGCGCCAGGCCAAGAAGGAAATGGTCGAGGCCAATCTGCGTCTGGTGATCTCGATCGCCAAGAAATACACCAACCGCGGCTTGCAGTTCCTCGACCTCATCCAGGAAGGCAATATCGGCCTGATGAAGGCGGTCGATAAGTTCGAATATCGCCGCGGCTACAAATTCTCGACCTACGCCACGTGGTGGATCAGGCAGGCGATCACCCGCTCGATCGCCGACCAGGCCCGCACCATCCGCATCCCCGTGCACATGATCGAGACCATCAACAAGATCGTGCGCACCTCCCGCCAGATGCTGCACGAGATCGGCCGCGAGCCGACGCCGGAAGAGCTCGCCGAGAAATTGGCGATGCCGCTCGAGAAGGTGCGCAAGGTGCTCAAGATCGCCAAGGAGCCGATCAGCCTCGAGACGCCGATCGGCGACGAGGAGGACTTCTATCTCGGCGATTTCATCGAGGACAAGAACGCGGTGCTGCCGATCGACGCGGCGATCCAGTCGAACCTGCGCGAGACCACCACGCGCGTGCTCGCCTCCCTCACCCCGCGCGAGGAGCGCGTGCTGCGCATGCGCTTCGGCATCGGCATGAACACCGACCACACGCTCGAAGAGGTCGGCCAGCAATTCAGCGTGACCCGCGAGCGCATCCGCCAGATCGAAGCCAAGGCGCTGCGCAAGCTGAAGCACCCGAGCCGGTCCCGCAAACTGCGCTCGTTCCTCGACAATTAGTCGCCGGTGCTTAGCCGGGCTTGGGCGGCCACAAGTTCCTGAAAATACGGAAGCCCAATTGAGTGGCCTATCAGCCAGTTCAACGCGTGTTCGGCCATAAGCACAGGCTGCCGTCCGAGCCTTTTGACGATCAAGTCTACGATAACTCTTTGGTCTTCGGTTCTCCCACCGCAGAGTGCAGAAAATGTCTCGCTTGCTATTCCTAATACTTGGATGGGTTCAGGGTCTTCGCTCCAGCAAAGGTCTATAAATTGAGCCAATACGTTAACATTCGTATTGAGATCGGCGTGGGGTCCCCCGACCGCCCTTAGCAGCCGACTTAATGTCGGCGTAAGGTGAAGACCGTCCTTCTTTGCCTGATGCAAAAGGGAAAATGAATCCATTGAGATATACACGTGCCCGCTGAGGGCTGCGGTATTGATTGCGTCGCTGTAATCATCAAATGACAGAAGCCCTTTATCGCGCGCGATCATCAAAGCTGGCTGTGTCCAAATAGATTGAACATTTAAAGCTTGAGCGGCCCACGTCCGGAACCCCATATCATCTGACAACAAGAGCAGTTGAGAGCCCTGAGCTGCGATTGCGGGGTCCGTAACGTTGTGCCGAAAATGGTCGGCTAGCTCTCGGTGCTCAGCGCTCAAGTCAGTTGAAGGCATCGCAGCAATCGCGGCTACGTTCTGTCGTGCCCAATCAAGTTCAGCTTGCCGGTCCGCAATTATGAGGTCCCAGTAGTCGGCGGAATAATTTTCAAAAGCCAGCGCTCCGTCTTTCCAAACTAAGCAGCCCTGCTCCTTTCCATACCAATGTTTAGCCTCCGCCAAACGGAAAGCGAGAAGATCAATTACTGACTGCGTAGTGTGGATTGGCCCACAAATGGCGAGGATTGCTGCGTCAATCTTGAGGCGTCGAATTATCGAAAGTGTAATTGCGTCTACGACGCACCCCAGCGGCCGGTTAGAGAGTGTCATCCTTAGAGCTGTCGCCCGTTCGGGCGCCGAACCTCGGCATACTCGGAACTCGAAACCTGCAGTCGACAGCCCAGCCAGAGCCTCCAGTGGGTCGAGGCCAAGGATTGAACCGATGAAGGCTAAAGGTAGCGATTGGGATTTGTATTGCTCGAGAAGTTTTAGGCTCGCTTCGGCCCTAGCCTTCGTCATCTCTCGCATTTCTACGAGAGGGTCAGCTGCCGCGGCGTCAAAGGTAAATTTCAATAGCTCAGTTGACTTAGGGAAACGCTCGTTAAATTCATCCAGCGATTTGTGAAGCACATCTAAGTATTTAGATTTTATCGATATTATTCGAAGTGGTCGGGCTCCCAGATGCTCATGCGGAGTAACGGTTTCTCCTACTTTTTTTCCCAAGAGGAGCTTCGCCAATTCGTGATTTGGCGGCAGAAGCTCCTCACCGAAAACGTCATATGTCTGGCGCTCTATGCGATAGCGCCTCTTCAGCCCCCCATCTGCTTCCAATGTCACAACACAATTCTCGCGCACCTCGTCAGCCGCTAAAACAAGGTCCGAGATTCGCGGGCTTCCTAGAAACAATCCGTTGTATGTAAGGTGAGCGGTCACCTCTTGCCAATTATTTAGAAGCGTCGAATAGCCAAGCTCGAGACCTTCGGAAACATCCCCATAGTGAATGACCAAGGCGGCGAGACGCATCAAGGATTTGGGAGAACCAAGCATACATTTTAGATCGAGACCTTGGAGCAGCCGTCTGATGTCGCCGTCTCGATCCTCACGCTGCCAGAGCGCAACCCGAGCCAGAGTTCATGTCGAGGTCGGTGGTCTGGACCTTGAGATACCGACCTATCTTAGTATCGGCAGAGTCGTCGCCGATATTTAGTGCGAGCACCGCCTCAGCATGCAGAAACCAGTCTTGATCCCGAAGCTTTCCACTGATCGAGTTCAAAAGCTCTCTAGCTGCCACGGGAAAGTTTCCGTTGATGGCAGATGACAAAAGCATTCTGAGAGCGGGGTTGTCACGATCAGTAGCGGTCCTGTTCTTTAGGAGCGTAAGCACCACGTCGTGCAGTTCCATCCTTTGAGCTTCCGAGGCAAGCTCAAATCGCGTCGAAAGCGGGGTGGTTTCAGTGACTGAAGGAAGCACATCAGGCAGCGCCTCTTTTGCTGCCTCGACGCCCTTTACGAGGCGGAGAGCGCGAATGTATAGCGTCGCAAATGCCGCGTTCTCCGGGTCGGACTTCGCTAGGCGAGCAGCGAATTGGACAGCTTGTTCCCTTTCTTCCAAAGCCAAGTAAGCGCGAATTTTTGTTGCTGCAAAGCCGAGCTCTAAAAATGCCGACGACTGCGACAAATCGATCCCGTCGAGAAGCTTCAACGCACCCTCGGCATCGGCCGAAGAAATGCGAGCGTCAGCGAGTAGGCCTATTGCTTCAGGATTTGTCGGTATTGGCGGAAGAATTTTTATTACGGTTTGGGTGTCGTTTTCTGCGTACGCGATCAGTGCTCTTTGAAATTGCAAGCTCTCTTCTTCTGGCCACTGGGATATAGCCGCATCCAAAACTTCCTTAGCGCGTTCAAAATCCTCAACAATCCGCAAGGCCAACGCCGCGTTATGCGCGAGGGGCGGCATTAGCGCGTAGTCCTTGTCGATTGCATCTCGAGCTGCGCAATAGAGGGTCTCTACGGCGGCTTCAAACTCTTCGGGCTTCTCAAACGGAGCCCCAGCAATTGCGTCGGGATTCGCTACAGTTGTCGTCTCTAAGACTGCCTCTGCGGCGAACTGCTTCAAGATTGCGTTCTCGGGAAAAAGCTTCAGGCCCTCGGCGGCAAACCTGATCCAATCGCTATTCCCACGGCAGCGCAGGAAATGGATATGAGAGATCCGAACCTCTAGCTTGTTGCGCGGCCGCTCGGGGATATCCGCGAGTGGATCCTCGCGTGCTGCGTCGCCGATAGTCGATTAAATCAGCGTGCCCGCAGCGTCGGCGTTTTCTTGGTCCTCCTCGAGAATTTTACGAGCGCACGCTGCTGCTCGCTCATCCTCCTGTGTCAGCAGAAATCCCTTGGCCTGATTTAAAGCGGCTTTGGGGTGCTCTGGACACTCAGAAAAGCCGGCGAGCAGGAATTGCCCCGCTTCGACCTGCTTACCAAGGTGAAGTTGCGCAGAGCCCATGGTGACGAGCAAACGATAGCGTTCGCTTCGCGATGCGGACGGCCATTCAGTTTCCCGTATCTTGGCTAGTTGAGCGTACGCGGCTTGGGCGTGACCATCATCAATGAGGGCTTGGCATGCAGTGATTTTTCCATGACGCGGGGTGTTGTCATCGGTCGCCACAGCTTAAATCGACGATGCAGACGCCCTATCAGGCGTGATCGCCACATCAATTGATTGCACTTTCCGTTCAATAGATTCGAGCCTGAGGGAGAGCTCCTGGTGCGCGCGCTCCGCATATGGATTGAATGTAGGATCGAATGCATTCCAGACTTCGGCGTACTTGGAAGCGCGATCTTCAATATCGTGCCAGCCCCAAACTTGAACAAATATCGGACGATCAGAGTCCGCGAGCTGTTCCGTTAGCTGTCTGGCGACCTTTTGAATTTTGCCGTCACGCGGCGCGGTAGTCGTGAGTACGAATTCACAAATCGCGGGTTTAAACTTCTTTGCCTTCTCAAATTCGTCGTGAAGCTCGGCTTCTGTAATTTCGTCGTCCGATAACTTGCACTGGACTCCGACCAAGCGTGTCGGATCCCGATTACGATATCCATATATGTCAACGCCGTGTTGTGGTTGACCAACACGCCCATGCATCGCAGTGTTCGGATCCGCCAAAACGAACTCGAACAACAGGCGTGTTAGCCTCTCGAAAGTCTGCCAGTCTTTTGGTTTTGGGAGCCGGACGTTGGAAAGAGTAGACATCTGCATGTGCTCTTAGCGGTCGGTCTAGCTAAGCAATTCTGCAATTCTAGGCTGCACTTATACGAACTTATCCCACCCCACACACCTCCCTTCACGCTCCTCCCTCGTTCTCTTCGGCGGAGCGTGATTCCGCAGTGTTCCACCCACTGGAACATTCCCCCATCCCCCAAGTTACCCTTCTCGCACTCCGCCAGATCCGGCCGCTGCGCATTGACGGCCGGGGTGAGGGGAGTAGGGTCAGTATCGCGTCACTCGTATCGCGTCAGGGGGTCATCATGTTCAGTGGTTGGTTCAAGCGTCGCGGCACCATCATTGCCGAAGGGCTGAAGATCGTAGGCTCGGTCACGGCCGAGGGCCTGGTCGAGGTCAACGGCCATATCGAGGGCGATCTGCATTGCACCTCGCTCGTGATCTCGCCGAAAGCCTCGATCTCGGGCGGGGTGGAGGCCGATCGCGTCGTCGTCGACGGGCGCGTCGAGGGGCCGATCCGCGGCGGCGAGGTGGTGCTCAAGCGCAACGCCCATGTCGTCGGCGACATCCAGCATCAAACTCTGGCGGTCGAGGCGGGCGCCTATTTCGACGGGCGCTCGGTGCGTACGCCGGCGACCAATGTGCGGCGGACGGCTGAGAAGCTGAACGGGCTCGCGCTGCGCAAAGAGCCGTTGCGGAACGGGCGCGAACCGGCCGCCGCCACCGCCGCTTGATTGTCCTTCACGGACCGGCACGGCGCCGGTCCGTGAAAGAGCGTTCGCTCAAACGGCTCGGCCAGCAGGCCCGCGCTTTGGCGAGCGCAAGCCTGCCGCCAGGGCTCGCGCCCAGCGAGAGCTCCGCTATTGCCCGCCCGAAGCCTCGCGCTAGTCGGCGAGCGGGTCGGCGTAGACCATCGCCGTGACGATCGCCTGCAGCACCGAGCGGCGGAGCGAAGCGCCGGCGGTGGCGAAGGCCAGCTCCAGCTCGCTTGGGCTCACGTCGAGCGTGATGGTGAGGTCGCTCCTGGAAGAGATGACATCGAAGGCGTAGGACTCTTGCGCGCGAAAATCTTGATGCTCCAGCATGACACTTTGCGTCCCCTTTTACTGACAGAGTCATGGTCACTGCCGCGCGCTAACGCGCCATTGCAGGAGAGGCTCGCATTTGATGCGCTTTTCTGGTTGTGCGTGCGGGGTGGTTGCGCGCTGGCCGCGCGCTAGCGGGTCGCCGGATTTTCGGTGGCGAGCGCCGCCTCGACGATGCGGCTGACGCGGACCGTGGCGACGCCGGCAGCGACCATGCCGAGCTTGGCGGCGGCCGCCTTCGACACATCGATGATGCGGTCTTGCGTGAACGGCCCGCGATCGTTGATGCGCACCACGACGCTCCGGCCGTTATCGAGATTCTCGACCAGCACATGGGTGCCGAGCGGCAGGGTGGGATGCGCCGCGGTCAGATCGCCGTCGTCGATCGTCTCGCCGGTCGCGGTCGGCGTATCCAGATCGTACCACGAGGCGCGGCCGGTCTCGGGCTGCGTGCCGGTGGCGATCTTGGGCTTGGCGATACCGGTCGATGGCGCGACATTGTCCTTGGCGAACGGGTTCGTGCCTTTGGGGGTCTGCGCGTCCGGCTTGGGCAGCGCGGCATAGTCGTTTTGCTGCCGCCGCAGGGGCGGGGTCTTGCGCCACTCGCTCTGTCTCGGCGAGGAATTGGGCGAGGGCTCGGCGATCCTCTCGCGCACCGGCATCTGTGAGTTGATGACGAAGATCGTGGCGAGGATGATGCCTAGGGTCGCTGCGGCCGGCACCAGCCAAGCCCAGACGATGCGTCGCGGCGCACGCGATACTGTAGCCTCGGTCATCAACGATCCCTGCTGCACTCGAACCAAGCTCTCGAGCCAAGGCTCTTGAGCCAGGGCTCTCGAACCAAGTCTCTCGAGCCAAAGTCTCTCCGCTCCCCCTAACGTTGCGGGACGCGGCTCCGTTCCCTTGCCCGGCCGCGACAAAAGGCATCGAAATTTGGCGTTAGCAGGGCTCAGTTCGGGAGATCTTCGGGCCGAGCGTCGGTCACGCGTCAGGGCCCGGTAGCGCGAGTCTGATGGCAAGATCGCCGCCGCAAACCTGGCACTCCAATGGCGGAATGTCGACGACGAGATAATCGGCCCCGAACGAAGCGATCAGCGCATCGACATCGAAGGCGAAGAAGCGGCGGCACTCGGCGTTCTGACAGTAGGCCTCGAGCGCCATGTTGCGCGCCTTGAGCGCGCCGAAGGTCCAATCGCTCATGACCCGACGCTAGGGAACAATCCCGAGTACCGCAAGTTAAGCCGCTCACACGGATCAATCTCGGCCCGCTCGCTGCCGGCCCAACGCTATGAGGGTTCTCCGATGACCACCAGCCAAGCCTATCGCAATGCCGCCAACTCGCCCGCCGGACGCCATGCTTCCGATGCCGCCAAGGAGGCGCGCGAGAGCGTCAAGTCCGCCGCCAATTCCGCCAAAGAGACCGCCGAGGACGTCGGCAATTCGATCGGCGATCAGGTGAGCGAATTCGCCTCGGACGTATCGCGCAAGGCCGGCGACTACGCCTCCGACGTGTCGCGCCGCGCCGGCAAGCAATACGGCCGGGCCCGCGATGCCGCTTCCGATGCCTATGACGAGGTGCATGACCGTGCGGTCGACAACCCGCATATCACCCTCGCGCTCGCGGTCGGCTTCGGCTTCCTGATGGGCGCTTTCCTGGTCGGCCGCCGGTAGCAACTGCCCAGATTTTAACCTCGTCGTGATGGCCGGGCTCGCCCCGGCCATCCACTTTTGCCTGCGTCATCGCGGCAATAAGGCCGGGCTGCCAGCGACAGGGCCGCTTAAGACAGTTATATTACCCCGATCCGGCCGCGCCGTGAGAGCGCGCCGGTTGTGGGGGGAAAGCAATCATGTTCACCGCCTGGATGAACTTCGCATTCGAATTCCGCGCGCCTCTGTCAGGAGGCGCAGGAGGTCATGACCTTGCGCTGGATGAAGCTCGCTGCCGGCGGCCCGGCAAGTCAGATCGAGGCGCAGCGCATGATCGCCGAGAAGGGCTTCGCGCTCGCCGAGGCCGCGGGCAGCCTTGCCTCCGGCGCGTCGATGGACCGCGTGGTGCGGCGCTATCGCAACATCGTCAGGGAGAACAAGCAGAGGCTGTCGCGCTAGCTACGCTAGTTGAGCGCTAGAACTGCCGCTTGGCGGTGAATCTCTGCTGGTCAGCAGGCAGCGAGATCATAAGTTTTCGCCGCCGACGGCTCGCAATAGTTCCGCGCCGGCTGACGCCTCATAGCGGCGCGGAGCCAGGCGGCTGAGTGGGATAGATCGGGCCCGGATGCAGGAAGCTGATCGAGGCATAGGCGCCGACGAACGAGCCGGCCGCCGCGAACAGCACATACGCCCAGTGGTGGGTGTAGGAGATGACGGCGAACGATGAGAGCAGATACCAGATGCTGCTCCAGCTCGCTGCCGGCAAGCGCCGCCGCCTGACCACGGCGTTGGTGAACATCACATAGACGGCATCGGTGCACGCGGTCGCTCCCATGACGGCCGCCGCAACCATTGGGTCGATCTCGGGCAATTGCATGATGGTCCGGTCCTCATGTTTGAGCGTGGACTCGCGAATTCCGCGCGAGGACCTCGACCTTAGCGCAACCCGCCGGGAGAAATCATGAAGCCTAAAAGGGGTAAGGGGCAGCGCTCTCGTCGAGCAGGTCTCCTCGATGTCGCCGGTGAAGCTCTCTTTGCCGCCCGTGGCCTTGCTGATTGAGCCGTCGACGGTCTCAGCTACTCGTATCGGAGCGCGTCGATCGGATTCATCATCGAGGCGCGCCGCGCCGGATAATAGCCGAAGAACACTCCGACCAGCCCGGCCGAGAGCAGGGCGATCAGCACCAGCCCCGGCTTGAGCGCGATCGGCCAATTGCCCCAGATCGACATGGCGATCGCCGCGCTGCCGCCGATCAGCAGCCCGATCAGCCCGCCGGTCACGCACAGCGTTACCGCCTCGATCAGGAACTGGCTCAGAATGTCCCGCCGCCTGGCGCCGACCGCCATGCGCAAGCCGATCTCCTTGGTGCGCTCGGTGACCGAGACCAGCATGATGTTCATGATGCCGATGCCGCCGACGATCAGCGAGATAGCGGCGGTGGCGCCGAGCAGCACCGACAGGATGCTCTGCGTCTCGCTTCGCGCGCGGATGAACTCAGCCATGTTGCGCACCTGGAAATCGTCCGGGGTTCCTGCCCTGACATGCCGCCGCTCGCGCAGCAGCGTCTCGATCTCCTCCTGCGCGTCGCCCATCGCCTCGGCCGAAGCGACCTCGACCATGATCGAACGGAGATTGTCGGGCACGGTCTGCTCGGCACCGAACAGCCGCCGCCTCGCGGTCGAGAGCGGCACCAGCGCGGTATCGTCCTGATCGGTGCCGAAACCGGATTGGCCTTTGGTGGTGAGCGTACCGACCACGGTGAACGGCACATTCTTGATGCGCACCTGCTCGCCGAGCGATGACGCCGAGCCGAACAGCTCGCGCTGTGTGGTAGCGCCGAGGATGACCACCTTGGCGCCGGAGCGGAGTTCGCTGTCGGTGAAGCTCCGTCCTTCGGCAAGCGGCCAGTCGCGCACTTCGAGGAAGTCGGCATTCACGCCGTTGATCGAGGTGGTCCAGTTGGCGTTGCCGACCACCATCGGCGCCGAGCCGCTCACCATGCCGGCGGCGCCGGCGACGCTCGGCACCTTGGCGCGGATGGCGGCGAGATCGCCTTCGGACAGCGCGACCGCCGTGCCTTCCCCGGCGCGCCGTCCGCCCGAGGTAAACGAGCCCGGCATGATCACGAGCACATTGGTGCCGAGCGCCTTGATGCGCGCCTCGATGGCCTCGCCGGCGCCGCTTGCGACCGACACCATTACGATCACCGAAGCGACACCGATGATCACGCCGAGCATGGCGAGGAAGCTCCTGAGCGCATTCACCTTGAGCGCGACGAGCGCCACCCTGAACGAGGCGAGGATGTTCATGACGCATCCTCGACGATTTTGCCGTCATGAAACGTGAGCCGCCGCCGCGCGCGCCTGGCGATATCAGGCTCGTGGGTGACGATGATCACGGTGATGCCGGTGTCGTTCAGCTGCTCGAACAGTTCGATGATTTCCTCGGTGGTGCGGCTGTCGAGCGCGCCGGTCGGCTCGTCGGCGAGGATGATATGCGGGTCGTTGACGAGCGCGCGGGCGATCGCCACACGCTGCTGCTGACCGCCAGAGAGCTCCGACGGCTGGTGGTCCTGGCGATGCGCGAGCCCGACCTTGGCGAGGCACTCCTTGGCCTTGTCGTGCGCGCCGGCATGGCCATGCCGCGAATAAAGGCGGGGCAGCACGACATTGTTGAGCGCGCTGGTCCGCGCCAGCAAATTGAAGGTCTGGAATACGAAGCCGATCTTCTCGTTGCGGTAGGCGGCAAGCTGGTCCGAGCTCAGGCCTTCGAGCTCGCGACCCTCGATGTTGAGCGAGCCGCTGGTCGGCGTATCGAGCGCGCCGATCAGATGCATGAAGGTCGATTTGCCCGAGCCCGACGGTCCGGTTACGGCAAGATATTCCCCGCGCGGCACCTCGACGCTGACGCCCTGCAGCGCGCCGATGACGCTGCCGCCGAGAGTATAGGTCTTGACCAGATCGCGGGCGACGATCTGCGGCACCTCCGGTGTCACGGCGCGCCCTCACGCACGCGCACCACCACGTCGGCGCCCTCGGCCAAGCCGTCGACCACTTCGGTCGCGTTCTGGTCGGCGAGACCGAGTCTCACCTCGCGCGGCACGAGCGAGCCGCCTTCGTAGGACCACAGCGTCACGCGCCGCGGGCCGCTCGGCCTTTGCCTGGCCATCTCCTCGTATTTCTTGTATTTGTCGGGGCTCAGCACCGAGCGGAGCACCTTGGCTATGCGCATGCGGGCCTGCTCGCGCGCATCGTCCTGCGAGGCGCCGGCTCCCGGCGGCCCGGCATTTTTGATCGCGGCAAACTCGGCCTCGAGCGCGGTCGAGATCTTGCCCATCTCCTCAGGTGTCAGCTCGAGCTCAGTCTTGAGCCGCTCCAGCATGCGGCTGCCGCGCTCGCCGAGCGAGACGACGCCGGTCGCGAGGCCGTCCCGCACCAACGCCGCTTGCGCCGGCCCGCGCGGCTGGTAACGCAGCGCCTCGTTCGGCACCGTCACCACGCCTTTGTGCTCGCCGGTGACGATCTCGACATTCGCCGTCATGCCCGGCAACAGCCGGCCAAGCGGATTGTCGGCGTCGATCACCACCGTGTAGGTCACCACGTTGTTGAGCGCGACCGGAGCGAGCCTGATCTGCGTCACCTTTCCCTGGAAGGTCACGTCGGGATAGGCATCGACCGTGAAGCTCACCGCGTTGTCGCTGGTGATCTGGCCGATATCCGCCTCGTCGACCTGGGCCTCGATCTGCACATGGGAGAGGTCCTGGGCGATGGTGAACAGCTTCGGCGCCTGGAGGCTCGCGGCGACCGTCTGGCCGACCTCGACCGTCCGGTCGATGACCACACCGTCGATCGGCGAGCGGATATAGGTGCGCTCGAGATCGATGCGGGCGCTGTCCAGGGTCGCCTGATGCTGCGCCAGCGTCGCCTTGGCGTTCTCGACATTGGCCTTGGCGATGGCCAATTCGGCCGTCGCGCTTTGTTGTGCGTCGATGGCGGTATCAAGTGTTACCTGAGTGCCGGCGCCTTTGACGACGAGCTCCTGGGCGCGGTGCTGATCGAGCTCGGCTTTGTGCAGATTGGATACCGCCTTCTCGACCGTCGCTTGCTGCAGATCGACATTGGCCGTGGCGATGGCGAGACCGGCCTCCTCCTCGCGGACTTTGGTCTCGAAGGTCGACGGCTCGATGCGGGCCAGAACCTGGCCCCGCTTCACCTCGTCGGTGAAGTCGACGTTGAGCTCGCCGATATTACCCGAGAGCTGCGAGCCGATATCGACGGTGCCGAGCGCGCGCACCGTGCCCGAGGTCGACACCACCCGCCGCACATCGGCGCGCGTTGCGGCGACGGTCTGAATGTCGAGCTTGGCTTCGGTTTGCTCGAGCCAATAGTAATAGCCGGCCCCGGCCGCGAAACCCGCGACGAGGAGAATTGTCAGCCAGCGCATTCCCATCCGTGATCTTCGCTTTCCCTCGGCAAGGCATTTTTAGCACGCCACTCCGGGCCGAAATCGTTACAAAACGGCAATGATTTGAACGCCGTAGCGGGCGGGGGGGCCTTACTTTTCCTGGAGCTCTGCCGGCTGGAACCACTGGCGGTCGCGGACCTTGGCCATCTGCTCCTGATCGACGAACGGCAGGATCGTCTTCTCGAAGGCGAATTTGATCTGCTGGTATTCCTTGCCGCAATTCTTGGCCCGCTCAGGCGGAAGCCAGCCCGAATCGACGAAGTCCTGGAACGTCGCCGGATCGCCGCCATAGGCGATGCACAGCGTGTTGTAGAGACGCTGGCTCGCCGTCCCGTGCTCGTCGGAAAAAGCGCAGAACGGGTCGACCCAGCATTGCTTATCGGGGTCCTTCGGGTAATTGGGATCGTCGACGTCCATCGCCTTGGTTCTCGGGTCGCCCGACAGCGCCCACATATAGGCGAAGCCCTTGATGATGGTGCGCGCCGTCTCCTTGTTGAACTGAAGCGCAAGGAACGCAGCGACCTCGTCGGCGCCGTCCTCCTCGCGGCCGAACACGGGAATGTCGAGCTGATCGAACAGAGCGTGCCCGGTCTCGTGCATGAGGACTGCCGTGAACAGCCCGGCGACATATTGCTCGCGCGACACCGGCGTCCACAATTTGCCCTTCGCCTGAAGGTCGAGCAGGTAGTCGGCGTCTTTGTTGCTCGCGGCGAAGAACGAGTAGCACATGTTGATCGCGTGGATGTACGGGTTGTAGTAGGGGCTGTCCCAATTCTTTCCGCCGCAGTCGCTGGCGAACAGCTTGAGCGTATGCGGCAGCCGCAGCGGCGACAGGAACTCGGCATATTCCTCGAGCACGCGGCGTTCCATCATCTGCAGCCTGATCTGGCTGCGCTGCTCGGCCATCGGCTTTCGCTTGTCGTCGGGCGGGAAGGTGTCGAACGTCGTGGTCCAATAGCCCCGGTCGCCCGAATCCTCCTCGATCACGACGATCTTGCTGTTGCTGAACTCCGGCGCGACCTGCGCGACCGCCGGAGAGGCGAACGCCGCGAAGCCGAGCGCGCCGGCAATCGCGAGTTTCGAGAGCTTGAAAATCGATGTCATGACCTGGCCCGTGGCAGAGGGTTGAGGGAAGCTGGCTGATGCATGCGCTTCTATCGCGCGACTAGCCGTTGCCGCCTGGAGGCGAGACCGACCAGCGCCGCGCCCGCGCCTTCACCAGAAGATCGGGATCGACATAGGGCATGATCCGAAGATTGAAGGCCTTCTTGATCTGCTGATATTCGCCGTCGCAGCGGTCGGCCCGTTCGCTCGGCAGCGTGCCGCCGCGCACGAGATAGCCGTAGTCGTAAGGCGAGGCGGCGTAAGCCACGCAGAGATAATTGTAGAAGCGCTGCGCGTCGGGTGACGCGACACTGGCGAAATCGCGCCCGGTCCAGGTTTTGTCGGACCATTGGAAGATCTGCGTGGTGCTCTCGATCGTGGTGCGCATCACGTCCTCGCCGAACTGCGTCATGATCAGCGCGGCAAGCCGGTCGGCGGCGTCGTACTCGCGGCCCCACACCGGCACGCCGAGCGTATCGAAAATTGCGAGGGCCATCTGATGCAGCACGGTTTCGATGAACGCGCCGTAGATCAGCGTCTGCTGATAGGCGGGATCGCGCGAGTGTTGCGCCACGAGCTTGGCGACTTGGTCGAGCGCCTCGTAGCAGACGACGACGGGACCGCCCGGCGCGTAGGGCGCGGGATTGGGGCCGCATTGCGCCGTCTTGACGAGGAGCTTCCGCGGCAGCCGCAACGGCTCCATGAAGAGCTGAAGCTCTTGCAGGACGCCTTGTTGCCGGAGCTGATCGTAGATCGGCTGCAACGCGGCGTCGGTCGGCGCCTCATAGGCGATGTCGATCTGCGACTGGGCGTATGCAGGCTGCGGCGCGCTTGAGGCGAGCAGCGCGCCGACGATAAACGACGCGGCGCCGATCGTGCTTCTCATGGGCGGCTCCTCGGTGACGGGCGGGGAAGAGGTGCGGGGCGGAGTATAGCCTGCGGCGCGCGTCGCGGCACCACCTCACCCTGCGGAGAGGGGGGAGCGAGCGGCGACCCCCGCCCAGCGAGTTCCGGCGTTACAGGCCGAACGGATAGGTCTCGTCAGGGCCGTGCGGATGCGCTTCGCCATGGGCGGCGACGGCGCGGGTCTCCTCGAACCAGATCCAGGCATCGAATTGCCGCGACAGCTCGGCCTGGAAATAGTGCGACAGAAGCTCGGTCTCGGGCCGGTAGATCACGCCGATGGCGCGCTCGAGCAGAGGCTCGGCAAGCTCGGCGCGGATATGCTCTTTCTGGCCCGCGCCGGTTTCGAGCAAGAAGGCGGGGATGTTCGCATCGCGCGAGCGGGCTTCATATGAGTCATCGCGCGCCGGGCGCACCCGCTTGATCTCCATCTTGCCGTCCCAGTCCGAGGCGGCGGCGACCGTGCCGCGGTCGGTGCCGAAGCCGATCAGCGCCGCGCTGTCGCCGTATCTCGCGCGGGCGAGCTGGCCGATATTGTGCTCGCCCCTGACCTGGCCCATCTCGGTGAACTCGGCATCGCCGATATGCGAGTTGTGCGCCCACACCACGGCTTTGGCGTCGGGCCCGCGATGCGCCATCAGCCGCTCGAGCGTGTCGAACATATGCTGGTCGCGCAGATTCCACGACACGGCGTCGCCGTAATACATGACGCGGTAATATTGCTCGGCGGCCGTGACGATGCGCGCGTTCTGCTCGGCGGCGAAGAAGTCCTCGCCGTCCCTGACGAGATAATCGAGCCGCTTGTGCAGCAGCGCGAGCAGCGCGTCAGTGACCGGCTTCTCGCACAGCGCATAGCCGCGCGACAGCGCCATGCGCCCGTAGCGGACCGGCTCGGCGCGCCACGGCGCAAGACAACCGTAGCGCTCGCGCGCGACGCGGGCAGCCTCTGGGTCGACCTTGTCGAGGTAGAGAAGCACCGCCTCGATCGAGGCCGAGAGGCTATAGACGTCGAGGCCGTAGAAGCCGCAGCGCCGATCGGGAGCGCGGCCGTCATTGATGTCCTTGAGCCGGCGGAGGAACGCGGTGACCTCGCCGTTCCGCCACATCCAGGTCGGGAAGCGGGTGAACGCCGCCTTCGGCACTGCCGGCCTGGGCAGTCCACGCACATAGGCATCGTAGATCGCGGCGTCGGGCCAATCGGCCTCGACCGCGATGATGTTGAAGCCGTGCTCCTTGACCAGCCGCTCGGTGATCGCCGCGCGCGCGTCGTAGAATTCCGCCGTGCCGTGCGTCGCCTCTCCGAGCAGCACGACGCGCTTGCCGGCGAAGCGCTCGGCAAGGCCGGCGAGCTCGCTAAGATCGCCGAACGGCTCGGCCGCTTCGGCGATGAGATGGCTGAGCGTGGTGCGGAGCGCCTTGGCGCGCTGCGACGGGATCAAGAGTCCCGAGGCGTAGCCCGACGTCTCGGCGTCGATCTTGGTCTCTCTCTTGGCCTCTGCCGGCTCGGCCCAGCCTTCCTCGCCGATCAGCGGCACGAAGGTGACGCCGCCGAAATCCTCCTCGATATAATCGTCCTCGCCGGTGCGGTGGACGCGGAGCAGGGTCTGATGCGTGCCGCGCCCGACCGGGATCACCAGCCGCCCGCCGACCGCCAATTGCCGCTTCAGCGCCTCTGGCACGCGCGGGCCGCCGGCCGACACGACGATGGCGTTGAACGGCGCGCGTTCGGGCAGGCCTTTGGTGCCGTCGGCGCAGATGATCTCGGCATTGTCGTAGCCGAGCCCCTTCAGCCGTGCGCGGGCCTGGGCCGCAAGCTCTTCGTGGCGCTCGATGGCGTAAACCTTGCCGGCGATGCGGCTCATCACGGCGGCCGCATAGCCTGAGCCCGCGCCGACCTCGAGCACCTTGTCGCCGGCCCTGAGCTCGGCAAGCTCGACCATGCGGGCGACGATGTAAGGCTGCGAGATGGTCTGGCCCGCCTCGATCGGCAGCGCCGAGTCCTCGTAAGCGAACTCCTTCAGCGGCTCCGACACGAACGCCTCGCGCGGCACCTCTCCCATGGCGGTCAGCACCAGAGGATCGAAAATGCCACGCGCCTCGAGATGCCGCGCCACCATGAAGGCGCGGTCGCGCGTATGCGCATCGGCATGCCGGGCAGGCTCGGCGTTGGGGGTGGCCATGCCAGCTAAACTATCGGGCGAGGCGGTTCGTTCGCCTTGATCTGGATCAGCCGGCGCCTCGGCGCCTTATTTGAGCTCCCAGGTGACCTGCACCTCGATATCGACGTTCTGCGTGCCTGGCTCGATCGGCACCGGCTTGGCGGCGGTTGCCTCCATCATCGGCGCGGCGGCCATCGAGCGGGGCATGTAGCCGCCTTGCTCGGCGATGGTCATCACCGGCCCGAGCTCGGCGCCGGCGGCCTCGACATAGAGCTTGGCCTTGGCGATGGCGTCGGCCATGGCGGCCTTGCGCGCCTCGTTCTGCAGCTCGTCTGGCTTGTCGATATCGAAGGAGATGCCGCCGATCGAGTTGGCACCCGCGCTCACCAGCTGGTCGAGGATGGTGCCGAGCTTGCCGATGTCATGGGTGGTGACATAGACGGCGTTGGACACTGTATAGCCGATGATGCGCGCGGGCTTGCCGTCGTCGCGGCTCTCATAGCGCGGGCCGATCGAGAAATTGGTGGTCTGGATCTCCTTGGGGTCGATGTCGGCTGCCTTGAGCGCGTCGACCACCTTGGTCATGGCGACGGTGTTCCTGGCGAGAGCGTCCTTGGCGTTCGGCGCCTCGGTCTCGACGCCGGCGCTGACGCTCACTTTGTCGGGCGCGGCCTTGACGCTGCCTTTGCCCTGGATGGTGATGGTGCGCTTTTGCGGCTCGTGATCGTCGGCAAGCGCCGTCTGGCCGGCGATGGGTGCGGCGGCAAACAGAATGGCAAGCAGGCTGAGAAGCGTTTTCCGCGCCGTCGATGTCATGGGGATCCTCGCGAAATGGTTGCGTTGGCGTGACCCAGCGCGAAGCATCCCCACGGGCGGTCGGAAGCATGATCCGGAAAAGTGGAAGCCGGTTTTCCGGTAAGATCATGCGCCAAGGACACGCCCCTGCTTCGATCTGTCCGCCGGGAGAGGAATCCTGCTATGAGGCGGAAATTGGGAGAGCGAATCTCCCCTTGATGCGCTTGAGGATTTCGCCACACCGAATTGGCATCAGGGCCCGTAGCTCAATTGGTTAGAGCCGGCGGCTCATAACCGTCTGGTTGGAGGTTCGAGCCCTCCCGGGCCCACCACTCTCCCGCTCGCGAAGCGGAGCAAAGGCTGCCGCGCCGGAGCTGAAAGGCGCCTGTGCCCGACGGGCAACAGCGCCAAGCATTTTCGGTTCGACTGTGGAAGAGCCCGGGGCGAATGGCGGCGAGAGTGGTACTGTCGCTGGGGGGCGTGGGCTCCGCCACATGAGAGGGAGGGTCTTATGTCGCTCGTCATTGCGATCATGGCCGCGCCATTTTTGGCCGCCACGGGAATTTACAATCCGCCGGTCTTGGACCGTCATCACCACTGCATCGCCGAGCCGGGCAGCTTCGAGGCGGTCTACTGTTCGTCGGCTGAGGCGCCTCCGCGCGCCAAGAAGCATCACGCGGCGCGATAGCGGCGCGCCGCCGGTCCGGTCTCGACCGCGTCCTCGTCTGGGCGCGGCGTGAAGCAATGCGACGACGCGCCGGAGTTAAAACCCGTAGCCGAGCAGCGCGATCTCGGGCCGGTACCAGTCGGCGACGAGGTCGCGTGTCCGGTCGGAATAATAAGAGCGGTAGCCGCGCTCCAAATCCTTGTTGGGCGTGACGTTGGTGCGCGGCACGCTGACGCCGCATCCCACGACGCCAGCCTTGGCCAAAGCCGCGTTCAGATCCTCATCGAGCCGCTCGTAGCGCCCGACGAAGTCGACCGCGAGTGCGCCGTCGATGGTGTAGATCGCGTGGTTCGCCACGAAGGCGCGGCGGCGGCTCGCCATGAAGCGCTCGAAGCTCGGGCGGGAGCGCTTCGACTTGGTCTTGTAGAGATACCAGGAGACCTGCCGGTCCCAAGGGTTGCGGTCGAAGGCGAACTTGAAATAGCTCCGCCACACCTCGGGGCCGACATAGTCGCGCACGCGCCACGCCGGCATGTGCTCGTAGAAGCCTACGCTCGGATGGTAGTAGCGCTCGGGGCGCATCAGCAGCCTCCTGATGAGCGGCCGCTTCGGCTTGAGCGGATGGTCGATGCGATAGTTCTGCGGCGGCAGGCCCTGGCGATCCCGCTCGCTCTCCTCGCGATAGGGCGTGATCACGTCGGACGGCCCGCATAGCTCCGACAGCGCAGCCTCGATCGCCGTGCCGGCGGTCTTCTTGGTCTTCAAGAAGATGAATTTATGCTCGTGGCTGATGATCATGCGGCGGCGCGGTCCCTTCAGAACGCGTAATCCAGCAGCTCGATCTCGCGCGCATACCAGTCGCCGACGATCGCCCGCGTGTCGCCGTCATAATAATCGCGATAAGGCTTGCCGGTTTTGCGAAAAGTGGTCTTGGCGCGGGGCAGAGCCTGGTCGAAGCTGAGCCCGACCTGATGCAGCGCGTGCTTCAGGTCCGCTTCGAGGCTCTCGAACCGGCCGACGAAATCGACGCTGACGTCGCCGTCGATCGAATAAATCTCGTAATTGTTGATGCGCGCGCGCCGGTCGCCCCTGATGAAGCTCGCGAATGGCGGCGGCGCCGCCTCGCGCCGGTAGCGGTGGTGGTAGAACGAGACCTGCCGGTCCCACGGGTTCCGCTCGAAAGCGAATTTGAAATAACTCCGCCACGCGCGGTCGTCGTTGAGGAGAGCGCGCGCCTGCTCGGCCGGCATGTGATTGTAGAAGCCGTAATCCTCCGCCGTGAACTTGAAGAATCGGCGCTGGAAGAAGGGGCGGGGGCTGCCCCACCAGCCGTGCTTCCGCCAGTTCTGCGCGCCGCGCCGGCCCGCCCGCTGCGCCTCGTCGATCTCGGTCAGCGGCGTGATGATGTCCTCGTCCCCGCACAGCGTCGAGAGTGCGAGCTCGATGCTGGTCCCCGCCGTTTTCTTGGTCTTCAGGAAAATGAATTTATGCGCGTGGGAAACGATCATGCCCCCGTCAGCTCTTCTGCTGCGCGAGCCAGATGGCGAGGTCTTCCAGGATCGCGCCGAAATGAATCTCCGGGATTTGTAGCGCCGCGGCGATGTCCTTGAGCTTCTTGCGCTCCTCGCCGGCGATGCGGTCGTCGGCGAGCAGCACGAGATAGGCCGCGCGCACGATCTCCTCCTTGCTCTCCTTGTCGAGCGACTTCGCCGCGGCGGCGAACTCGGTCAGGAGTTCGCCGCGCGTATTGGCCTCTGCCACGCGCGCGACCTCGTCCGCCGTCAGTAGCCGCCCCGACTGGTCCTTGTAGATCTGCTGGATCAGCCCGACCTCGGACGTATCGAGCCTGCCGTCCGAGGCGGCAACCGCCACCATGGCCTTGAGGATAAAGTCGGCTTCAGCCGGTTTTTCCGCCACTCTGTGCTCCTTGGCCCTCTGCCGTCTCTCGCCCCGAGCCCGGATTGTGCGTGGCGAAACGCCCTTTGCCAAGCCGTCGAAAACGAGGCTTTGAAGCGGCGCCCCATGCTGGGCTATGACGCGGGACTTCATGCAACGCCGCCTAGGCCCGGACAGCCGCATATTATGACAGCGACGCCGCTCAAGGTCATTTTCCTCGCCGACACGCGCCCCGGCCATTATCACCTGGCCCAAGGCGTGATTGCGGCGATCGAGCGGCTGCGCCCGGTCGAGGTCGCGCGCGTCGAGGTGCAGCGGAAATGGATCGTGCCGACCAGGTGGCTCCGCGCCCGCATCAACGCCAAGGGCTTCTTCCCGCCCCGCATGCTGCGCATGTCCTATCGCATCGACGCCGATGCATTGCCCAAGGCCGACCTCGTCGTGTCGGCGGGCGGCGAGACGCAGATGCCGAATATCTGCGTGTCGCGGTTTCTCGGCGGCGTCCCAAGCATCTTCTGCGGCTCGCTGCTGCGCGGGCTTGGACCTGAGAATTTTAGCCTGATCATCTCCTCTTACGATCGCGACGCGTCGAGCCCGCGCCACATGGTCGTGCTGAAGCCGTCGTCCATCGACCCCGACGCGCTCGGCCGGCCGGCGCTCGTGCCCCGCTACGGACCCGACCTGCATCCGAAGCTCGCCGGACTTCTGATCGGCGGCAATGCAGGCCCGTTCCGTTACCGCCGCGAGGAGTGGGAGAGGTTGTTCGCCTTCATCGCCCAGGTCTCGCGCGCATGGGGGACGCGCTGGCTCGTATCCACGTCGCGTCGCACGCCCGACGCGGTGGCCGACCGTATCGCCGAGCTCGCCAAGGACGGGGGCGTGATCGCCCGCTTCATCGACTACCGCATCGCGGGGCCGGGCACCTTGCCTGAGGTGTTCAGCGCGGCGGAATTGATCGTCTGCACCGAGGATTCCAGCACCATGATCTCAGAAGCGGTTTCGGCGCGTTTGCCGGTGGTTGGCGTCGCGCCGGCGGCGCATCGCTTTACCGACGAGGAGCAGCTCTATCGCAGCTTCCTCATCGACAATGGCTGGTGCCGGGTGCTGCCGATCGCCGCGCTGACCCCCGCCAGCTTCGCCGCCGCGCTGTTCGAGATCACCCCGCTCCAAGACAACCCGCTCGATGCGCTCGCCGCCAAGCTGAAAGAGCGCCTGCCTGAGCTGTTCTGACCATTGAGTCGCGCCGCGCGATTGGCTAGAAGCTGACTCAAATTCCAGCGAACCAGAATCCGAGGAGCATCGGGACGCCCCATGGCCACGCCCCAATACGTCTATGTCATGAACAAGCTGTCCAAAACCTATCCGGGCGGCAAGCAGGTGCTGAAGGAGGTGACGCTCGCCTTCCTGCCCGGCGCCAAGATCGGCGTGGTCGGCGTCAACGGCTCGGGCAAGTCGACGCTGCTGCGCATCATGGCTGGCGATGAGACCGAGTTCCTGGGCGAGGCGTGGGCTGCCGACGGCGTCAGCGTCGGCTATCTGCCGCAGGAGCCGGTTCTCGACGAGGCCAAGGACGTGACCGGCAACGTCATGGAGGGCGTCGCCGAGAAGAAGGCCAAGCTCGACCGCTACAACGAGCTCGCCGTCAACTATTCGGACGAGAACGCCGACGAGATGGCCGGGCTCCAGGACGAGATCGACGCGCAGGGCCTGTGGGATTTGGACGCGCAAGTCGAGCAGGCGATGGATGCGCTGCGGTGCCCGCCCGGCGATGCCGAAGTGAAGTCTCTGTCGGGCGGCGAGAGGCGGCGCGTGGCGCTCTGCAAGCTGCTACTCGCCAAGCCCGACATCCTCCTGTTGGATGAGCCGACCAACCATCTCGACGCCGAGAGCGTCGCCTGGCTCGAGCACCATTTGCGGGAATATCCCGGCACCGTGATCATGGTGACCCACGACCGCTATTTCCTCGACAACATCACCGAATGGACGCTCGAGCTCGATCGCGGGCAGGGCGTTCCTTACAAGGGCAGCTATTCCTCCTGGCTCGAGCAGAAGCAGAAGCGGGCGCAGGTCGAGGGCAAGCAGGACGATGCGCGCGAGCGGACCCTTGCGCGCGAGCTCGAATGGATCAGGGCGAGCCCCAAGGCACGGCAGGCGAAGTCCAAGGCGCGTATCCGCGCCTATGACGAGATGCTCGCCGACTCGGCCCGCGACAAGACCGGCAAGGCACAGATCACCATCCCGCCCGGACCCCGCCTCGGCGACGTGGTGATCGAGGCCGACCATCTGGAGAAGGGCTTCGGCGAGCGGCTCTTGATCGACGGTCTCTCGTTCAAGCTGCCGCCGGGCGGCATCGTCGGGGTGATCGGACCGAACGGCGCGGGCAAGACCACGCTGTTCCGCATGATCGTCGGCCAGGACAAGCCCGACCAGGGGCTGATCCGCGTCGGCGATACGGTGAAGCTCGGCTATGTCGATCAGTCGCGCGACACGCTCGACGGCAAGAAAACCGTGTTCGAGGAGATCTCGGGCGGCAACGACATGATCAAACTCGGCAACCGCGAAGTGCCGTCACGCGCCTATGTCGGCTGGTTCAACTTCAAGGGCCCCGACCAGCAGAAGAAGGTCGGCCAACTCTCGGGCGGCGAGCGTAACCGCGTGCATCTCGCCAAGATGTTGAAGTCGGGCGCGAACCTGATCCTGCTCGACGAGCCGACCAACGATCTCGACGTCGAGACGCTGTCATCGCTCGAAGCGGCGCTCGAGGACTTTCCCGGCTGCGCCGTCATCATCAGCCATGATCGCTTCTTCCTCGACCGTATCGCCACGCACATCCTGTCGTTCGAGGGCGACAGCCACGTCGAGTGGTTCGAGGGCAATTTCGAGGATTACGAGGAGGACAAGAAGCGCCGCCTCGGCGACGACGCCGTGCTGCCAAAGCGCATCAAATACAAGAAGTTCGCGCGCGCCTGATCGCTAGCCGGTCGTATGGCTGATGCCCGCGTAGTAATCGATCGCATAGCCGGCGATGAGTTGCGCCTTGTCGCCCGGATTGATGATCGAGCGTGCTCCGACCCAATTGACGCGCGTGCCATCGAAATAGTCGGCGAATTTCCTTCCGGTGAAGATGCCTTGCTCCATGCCGTAGAACATAATCTTGGCGGCGAGTACGTGATCGAGCGCCCCGTCGGCGGCCTGCGCGTTGCTCGTCAGGTCGGTACTGAATTTCCGCTGCATCGCCGTGTAGTTGCTCCGTCCAGTGAGTTGGACATAGCCTCGTCCGTGAAACAGCACGCCGTCGCCATCTTGGAGATTGCCTAACTCGCGCGCCTTCTTCGGCCGTCGCCCCTTGATGTCGTACATCTCGAAGAAATAACGCGGTCCTCCATTTTCGTGGATGGGCTGCATCTTCGCGCCGGTCTCGAGATGCGTAGTGCCGAGCGCATAAGCGAGCCAGCGGTTGTCCTTCTTGGCGTAGTCGGGCTCCCAGGCATCGAGGATAGCGCTCAGGCCGTCGACTTGCCTCTGCGTCATGCGGCCTTTGAAAAGCTGCCGCCTCGCATAGTCGAAGAAGAAATGACGGTTGATCATGTGCATCCCTCAACATGGTTGTATTCAATCGAATACATATATCAAAGATTGCATCGGGGGGTCGCCCCGTCGCGCTGACGACTCTATCCCGGCCTTGCGCCGCGAGGATAAAACGTATAAACATATCTTTATGTCAGGTGATGACCGAGCCAGGCCAGTACCTCCCGGCCTATCGCGGGCCCACGGCCTCGCCGCGCTCCGAGCTGCGGGCGAGGCGACCCGTTTGCGCATTTTGGCGCTGCTCGCCGATGGCGAGCTGAACGTCAAGGACCTGACCCAGGTGCTTGGCCAGAGCCAGCCCCGCATCAGCCGGCATCTGAAGCTGATGGTTGAGGCCGGCCTCATCCGGCGCTTCCGCGAAGGCTCCTGGGTGTTCTTCCGCCTTGCCGATAGCGGCGCCGAAGCCGGGCTCGCCCGCGCCATCGTCGCGAGCATCGACGCCAAGGACTTGACGCTTGCCCGCGACCGCGCCCGCGCCGAAGCGGTGCAGAAGGCGCGCGCCGAAGCCGCCCAGGCTTACTTCAAGGCGCATGCCGGCGAGTGGGATTCAATCCGCGCGCGGCACGTTGCCGAGAAAGACGTCGAGGAGGCCATGGATGATGCGCTCGGCACCGGGCCGTTCCAGCTGCTGGTCGATCTCGGCACCGGCACCGGGCGCATCCTGGAATTGTTCGGCGCTCGCGCCGGCCGCGTGCTCGGCGTCGACCTCAATCACGACATGCTCGCTTATGCGCGCATGAAGCTCGAGCGGGCGGGTCTCGGCCATGCTCAAGTCCGCCACGGCGATCTCTATAATGTGCCGCTCCCCGACGGCTCGGCCGACGCGGTCGTGCTGCATCAGGTGCTGCATTTCCTCGACGACCCCGCCGCGGCGATCGGCGAGGCCGCGCGCCTGCTCGCTCCGGGCGGCAAGCTGCTGGTGGTCGATTTCGCGCCGCATGATCTCGAGTTCCTGCGCGAGCAATCGGCGCATCGCCGCCTCGGCTTCGCCCGCGATCAGCTCGACCGCTGGCTCGAAGGCGCCGGCCTCAAGGTCGAGCGCTTCCGCGAGCTCGCGCCCAAGCAAGTCGCCGGTACGCTCACCGTGTCGCTCTGGCTCGGGATGAAGCCCGCCGCTGTCGCCAAGAAGAGAAAGCCCCACGTGGAGGTCGCCGCGTAATGCTTGCGAGCACCGAATCCAAGAGCCGCATCCTCGGGCGCGGCGCCATCGACGTCTCGTTCGAGTTCTTCCCGCCCAAGACAGCGGCGATGGAGGAGACGCTGTGGCGCGCGATCAGGCGGCTCGAGCCGCTTCGGCCGCGTTACGTCTCGGTGACCTATGGCGCCGGCGGCTCGACGCGCGAGCGCACGCACGCGACCGTCGCGCGCATGTTGCGCGAGTGCACACTCAAGCCTGCCGCGCATCTGACTTGCGTCGCTGCGACCAAGACCGAGCTCGACGATGTCATCCGCGATTATTGGGATTTGGGCGTCCGCCACATGGTGGCTCTGCGCGGCGACCCGCCGGGCGGCGTCGGCGAGCGCTATCAGCCGACGCCCGGCGGCTACGTCAACGCCGCCGATCTCGTGAGCGGCATCAAAACCATCGCGCCGTTCGAGATCTCGGTCGCCTGCTATCCCGAGAAGCATCCTGAATCGCCCTCGGTCGAAGCCGATATTGACATGCTGCAGGCGAAGATCGACGCCGGCGCTACGAGCGCCATCAGCCAGTTCTTCTTCGATAACGAGGTGTACTTCCGCTACATCGACCGCGTGCGCGCGCGCGGCATCACCATCCCGATCGTGCCCGGCATCATTCCCATTCACAATTTCAAGCAGGTGTCGAGCTTCGCCACACGGTCGGGCGCGAGCGTGCCGGATTGGCTCGGCCACCGGTTCGAAGGGCTCGATGACGACGTGGAGACGCGCCATCTGGTGGCGGGCGCGGTTGCCGCCGAGCAGGTGCTGGGCCTCGTCGATCAAGGGATCACCGAGTTCCATTTCTACACGCTGAACCGCGCCGATCTCGTCTATGCCATCTGCCATCTGCTCGGGCTTCGCCCGGCCAAGGCCTTCGCCGAAACCAAGGCTGCATCATGACCCGTGAGGAACGCATTGCGGCGCTGAAGCGCGAGGCCAAGGAGCGTATTCTCATCCTTGACGGCGCCATGGGCACTATGATCCAGCGCTATAGACTGGACGAGGCGGGCTATCGCGGCGCGCGCTTCAAGGACCATGGCCACGATCTCAGGGGCAACAACGACCTGCTCGTGCTGAGCCAGCCCAAGATCATCAGCGAGATCCACAATGCCTATCTCGAAGCCGGCGCCGACTTGGTCGAGACCAACACCTTCAACGCGCAGGCGATCAGCCAGTCCGATTACGGCCTCGCCGATATCGCCTATGAGATGAACGTCGCGGCGGCGAAGCTCGCGCGCGAGGCGGCCGACGCCTGGACCGAGAAGACGCCTGACAGACCGCGCTTCGTCGCCGGCGCCATCGGCCCGACCAACCGTACCGCCTCGATCTCGCCCGACGTGAACAATCCCGGCTTCCGCAATGTCAGCTTCGACGCTCTGGTCGACGCCTACAAGACGCAGACGCGCGGGCTGATCGACGGCGGCGCCGACACGATCCTGATCGAGACGGTGTTCGATACGCTGAACGCCAAGGCCGCGGGTTTCGCCGTCGAGCAGGTGTTCGACGAGATGGGCGTAAACCTTCCCATCATGATCTCGGGCACCATCACCGATCTCTCCGGGCGCAATCTCTCCGGCCAGACGCCGGAAGCGTTCTGGTACTCGATGCAGCACCTGAAGCCGTTCTCGGTCGGGCTGAATTGCTCGTTCGGCGCCGAGCAGCTGAGGCCCGCGGTCGCGGACATGGCCGCCGCCGCCGACACTCTGATCAGCGTCTATCCGAACGCGGGTCTCCCCAACGAGATGGGCGAATATGACGAGAGCCCTGAATACATGGCGGGGCTGCTCGAACAGTGGGCTAAGGACGGGCTGGTCAATATCGTCGGCGGCTGCTGCGGCACGACGCCAGACCATATCCGCGCCATTGCCGAGGCCGTCGCCAAATACAAGCCGCGCCAGGTGCCGCACATCGCCCATAGCCTCAGGCTCTCGGGCCTCGAGCCCTTCGTGCATGGTTAGGCAAAAGCGACAATGACCAACGCGGCGCAGAATTTCGTCATCGTGGGCGAGCGGACCAACGTCACCGGCTCGGCCCGCTTCCGCAAGCTGATCGAGGCCAACGACTATCCGGCGGCGCTCGAGGTCGCTCGCCAGCAAGTCGCCAACGGCGCCAACATGCTCGACGTCAACATGGACGAGGGCATGCTCGACTCCGAGAAGGCGATGGTCACTTTCCTCAATCTGCTCGCCGCCGAGCCTGACATCTCGCGCGTGCCGATCATGATCGACTCGTCCAAATGGTCGGTGATCGAGGCCGGGCTCAAGTGCGTGCAGGGCAAATCCATCGTCAACTCGATCAGCATGAAGGAAGGCGAGGGGCCGTTCCTCGAGCATGCGCGGAAGGTCCGCCGCTATGGCGCCGCCGTGGTGGTGATGGCGTTCGACGAGCAGGGCCAGGCCGAGACGGCTGAGCGCAAGTTCGACATCTGCAAGCGCGCCTATAAGCTGCTGACCGAGACGGTCGGCTTCCCCGGCGAGGACATCATCTTCGATCCGAACATTTTCGCGGTGGCGACCGGCATCGAGGACCATAACGACTACGCGCGCGCCTATATCGACGCGACGCGCCGCATCAAGGCCGAGCTGCCTTACGTGCATGTGTCGGGCGGCGTGTCGAACCTGTCTTTCGCCTTCCGCGGCAACGAGCGCGTGCGCGAGGCGATGCACTCGGTGTTCCTCTATCACGCGATTCAAGCCGGCATGGACATGGGCATCGTCAATGCCGGCCAGCTTGCGCTCTACGACGATATCGATCCCGAGCTTCGCACCCTCGTCGAGGACGTGATCCTCAACCGCCGCGCCGACGCGACCGACCGGCTGCTCGAAGCCGCCGAGCGCTACCGGGGTGGCGGTGCGCAGAAGAAGGAGGTCGATCTCGCCTGGCGCGACAAGCCGGTGGGCGAGCGGCTGACTTATGCGCTGGTCCACGGTATCGGCAATTTCATCGAAACCGACACCGAGGAGGCGAGGCTTGAAGCCGCGCGACCGCTGCATGTCATCGAAGGCCCGCTGATGACCGGCATGAACGTCGTCGGCGACCTATTCGGCTCCGGCAAGATGTTCCTGCCGCAGGTGGTCAAGTCGGCACGAGTGATGAAGCAGGCGGTCGCCTATCTCATGCCGTTCATGGAGAAGGAGAAGGAGGAGCTTGGGCTCGCCCAAGGCGAGCCGGCCGGGCGGATCCTGCTCGCCACCGTCAAGGGCGACGTGCATGACATCGGCAAGAACATCGTCGGCGTCGTGCTCCAATGCAACAATTACGAGGTTCACGATCTCGGCGTCATGGTCCCGGCGCAGAAGATCCTCGATACCGCGCGCGAGAAGAAGGTCGACATCATCGGACTGTCCGGCCTGATCACGCCCTCGCTCGACGAAATGTGCCACGTCGCCGCCGAGATGGAGCGCGAGGGCTTCGATCTGCCGCTGTTGATCGGCGGCGCGACCACGAGCCGCGTGCACACGGCGGTGAAGATCAGCCCGAACTACCATCGCAGCCAGGCGATCTACGTGACCGACGCGAGCCGCGCGGTCGGCGTGGTCTCCGGGCTGATGTCGCCCGAGGAGCGGCCGAAAGCGATCGCCAAAGTGCGCGACGAGTATACGCGAATGGCCGAATCTTACGCGCGCGGCCAAGCTGAGAAGCACCGCACCGCGCTTGCCGACGCCCGCGCCAACCGTTCCAAGATCGACTGGGCGAGCTACACGCCGCCGAAGCCGAGCTTTCTCGGCACGCGCACGTTCAAGGCTTATGACCTCGCCGCGCTCGCCCGCTATATCGACTGGACGCCGTTCTTCCAGGCCTGGGAGCTCAAGGGCGCGTTCCCGCGCATCCTCGATGACGACAAATATGGCGAGGCCGCGCGCCCGCTGTTCGACGACGCGACGACCATGCTGAAGCAGCTGATCGCGGAGAAATGGCTGACCGCCAATGGCGTGGTCGGCTTCTGGCCGGCAAACAGCGTCGGTGACGACATCGAGATCTACGCCGACGAGACGCGCAAGACCAAGATCGCGACGCTGCATACGCTGCGCCAGCAGATGGCCCGTGACGGCACGCGCGCCAATCTCGCGCTCGCCGATTTCGTGGCGCCCAAGGATACAGGCATAGCCGACTATGTCGGCGGCTTCGCCGTCACCACCGGCATTGGCGAGGAGGACGTGGCACGGCGGTTCGAGCGCGCCAACGACGACTATTCCAAGATCCTCGTCAAGTCGCTCGCCGACCGTCTCGCGGAGGCCTTCGCCGAGGCGCTGCACGAGAAGGTGCGCCGGGAGCTATGGGCTTATGCTCCGGGCGAGACGCTCACGAGCGAGGAGCTGATCGCCGAAGCCTATGCCGGCATCAGGCCGGCGCCGGGCTACCCGGCTCAGCCCGACCACACCGAGAAGCGCACGCTGTTCGCTCTCCTCGATGCCGAGAAGGCGACAGGCGTGAAGCTCACCGAGAGCTTTGCCATGTGGCCCGCCGCTGCCGTCTCGGGATTGTATTTTTCCCATCCCGAGAGCCGCTATTTCGGAGTGGGCAAGATCGGCCGCGACCAGGTGGCCGACTACGCGGCGCGCAAGGGCTGGCCGCTTGAAGAGGCCGAGCGCTGGCTCGCGCCGATCCTCAACTACGACCCCAAGCGCATGGCCGACGCGGCGGCGTGATTTCGCATGCGTGGTGCGTGAAAAAAGATGGCCGGTCAGACCCGGCCATGACAAACCCGTTAATTTGCTAGGACGACGGGCGGCTCAGGCCGCCTAGACCATCCCCAGGATCAGGGCGGCTAGGAAGCCGAACGACATGACCGCGAGGATCGCCGTCGCTGTGGCGGTGATTTCCATCGGAAGCTCCTTTCCGAGCGGAGGGGTGCTCTCGTCGCGGCGCGCAAGCGTATGAACCCCCTCGTTCATGGCCAAAGAATTTCCTTTTTGCACTGCACAACTCCTTTGCGCCGCAACGCAAGCCAAATAAACGCAGGCCGCGGCGGTTTGGTTTCACAGCGGGCGGATTGTCCGGGTCGCGCTAAACAGTTGCAAACACTCATGCTGGGAATGGTAAAAGGCGGAATCGTTGGTGGCGCTTGGTTCGCCCGACCACGGCAACGTTAACGGCACGGCACGATCGGGCAGTTGCCACAATGCAGGCGCTGTTTTGCACTACCGCAAATGCCGAAGCGCGGATGAACCTGCGGTGCGCCAGCGTCTTACCGGCGCTTGATCGAAGCGCCGCATTGGGAGGGATGTCGCGATGAGGGTCGCAAGCATTTTCTGCGTTGGCGTTGTCACCTTGCTCTTCGCCGTTCCGGCGGAAGCTCTCACCATCACCAATTCCGACGCCGATTCACACAAGATCACCGTGAAGGTCGGCGGCGACGCTAAGGAGCTGACCATCGCGCCGCAGACGGAAGTCGATCCGCCTTGCGACAAGGGATGCACGGTCGAGCTCGAAAGCGGAGAGCAATACGAGATGCAAGGTGGCGAGCAGGCCTCGATCGAGGACGGCGTGCTGTTCGTCGACGCCGCATCGGGGGCCGGCGGCGACGCCAACTCCAAGAAATAGGGCAGCGCTCAGCTAACCCGGTTCTCCGAGCGGACACTTCCGCAGCAGAATCTCGTCATAGCCGTCGGCGACGAGACCGCGCAGCGTTGCTGCCGGCTGAAAGCCGTGGCGGCCGTAGAACGACAGCGCGCGCGCGTTGAACGATGACGCACAGACGAACGTGTTGCGCGCTCCGAGCCTGATCGCTTCCCGCTCGAACCAGCCGAGAATGCCGCTGCCGACGCCCCCTCCCTGATAGGCGGGCAGGATCGCCAGCAGCTCGAGATAGGGTCCCTTGAGCCAGGGATAGCGCACCGAGACCGCGCCGGCTTGCTTGCCGCAAATCTCGACGAGATAGCGCGAGACGCCGCCGTCGGAGCCCGCCAGGAACCGCGCCAGCGCATCGGCAGGGTAGTTCATTACCGACCAGGGCGGCATCGCCACGATCGCTTCGGCGAGAGGCGCGCAGTCACGGGAATTGAGCGCGACCAGCCGCGCGCCGTTCAGCTCATTGGTCGGGGCCGAAAATGGTGAAGATGTCATGCGGTGCGCCCTTGGTCTGGAGCCTGGCAAGGCGCGGCGTATCTCCGGGCCGGTTGAGGTAGCACTTCGTGGCGATGACTGGCTTCCCGGCTGCGAGCAGCTCGCTCACCGTCACGAAACTATAGCCCTCTTCCTTGAGCTTGGGGATGGCGGCTGCGAGCGCTTCGGCGGTGTGCCAGCCGCGTCCATTGGCGTGGGCGACGATGATGGCGCCGGGATGCGCCTCGCCGAGAATGGTGTTGAGGATCGCCTTGGCCGATCGGTGCGGATCGGGATCGCCGGTGACGAGGTCCCATTGGATGGCGATCAACCCGGCATCGTTGACCGCGGCGAGCGACTTCGCGTTGCAGCGCCCGTACGGAAAGCGCATGACGCTCATCCGCTCGGGCACGGGGCTCGCGGCCGGGGCTGGCGAGGTGTCCGCGGCGCATTGCTTGGCGAGCAGGCTCGCCCGCGTCAGCCGATAGGCCGCCTCGGTCAGCAGGATCTCCTCGCCGAGCGCGGGCTCGCTCGTACGCGAGAGATCGAAATGGCGCAAGCCATGGCTGCCGACCTCGAAATTCGGATCGGCGATCAGCTGCTCGGCGCGCTCCTTGTGGGTCTCCATCCACTTGCCGCCGGCGAAGAACGTGGCCTTGATGCCTTGCGCGCGCAACAGATCGACGATGCGCCCGTCATAGCCGGCGACGTCGCCGTCGGTCTCGCAGAGATCGAAGGTAAGCGCGATCAGCTTCTTGTCAGGCGGCAGGCTGACGCCCCTGATCGAGCCGCGCAACTCCTGCGGCACGGGCGTGGCTTGGGGCAGCGCCTCCTGCTTCAACGGCGCGAGGTCGAACTTGACGTGCGCCCGGGTCGAAAGCCGCTCGCTGTCAGAGCCGGCGAGCGCTTGCGGCGTCCAGCAGCGGTTGAGCAGGCTTTGGTCCTCGCTTGCGGCAGGGCGAGGCCCGTACAGAGCGAGCGGCAGCAACGCAGCGATGAGCAGGACGCGACGCATGGAATGTGACGGTGTGTTTCCCTTGGCCGGGCGCATAGAGGCGCGTCCCGGTCAAAGCGTCAACCGCCCAAACGGTCGCGGTTACTTGCCGATCGGCTATTTGGTCAGAGTGGTCGGACTCGCCTGCGACACCATTGGGCAATCGAGTGTCTTCTCGAGCGCATGGACCAGGTCCTCGTCGCTGTTGACCTTGGTATAGAGGCCGTCAGTCGTCTCGGCGAGACACATGAGATCCATGATCGAGTTCCCGCCGGTCCACGAGAAGGTATCGTAGCGGAAGGCGATGACGTGGATCGTGAGCTGCTTGGCGGTCGCGTGCAGGTGCTTGGCGAGCTCGCACGGCGAGCGGCCGCAGGTCTCCTCGCCATCGGTCACCACCACGATGACGCCGGGCTTATTGGTGTAATCGAGCACGTTGGCTGCCTGCTCGACGGCCGCGGTGAGCGGCGTCTTGCCGGCGGGGACGAGCGCGTTCACCGCGTTCATGATCGGCTCAGCGGCGTCTGCGGTGGGCTTCAGCTCGAGCTTGACGTTGCACTGATTGTACGGCCCAGGGCCGTAGGTGATCAGGCCGACCTTGCGGAACTTGGTCGCGCTCGGCAGCACCTCGGCGAGCGCCGATCTGACCTGATCGATCCTCGCCTCTGAGTTCGGGATGCCGAGCGTCTGGTTGCCCGACATCGAGCCCGAGGCGTCGAACACGATCATGGCGTCTTCATTGCACGGTGTCGGCTTCTTATCGTCGGCGCGGACCAAGCCGTCGCCGAAACCCGTGAGCAGCACCAAACCCAGGCCCGCCAAGCCGATATGCCGGAGCGTGACCGGCAGATTGCCATGAGACTGCAACATCATTGCTAAAAGCTCCCGGGTAAGGTGGCGAACCTTAGCACGGAAAATGCGCTGCGCTTGAGGGGTCCTGGCTCCGATCCGGCGATTTGCCACGGAAGGCGAAAAGCCCAGTTATCCCTTGCCCTTGGTGCGTGTATTGCCCGGGGAAGCGTGGCGTTCGAGGAACTCGATCATGAGGCCGGCCACGTCAACTCCGGTCGCCTTTTCCAGGCCCTCGATGCCCGGCGACGAGTTGACCTCGAGCACGAGCGGACCGTTCTTGGAGCGGAGCAGATCGACGCCGCACACATTGAGCCCGAGCGTGCGCGCGGCCCTGACGGCAGCGCTCCGCTCCTGCGGCGTGATGCGCACCTTCTCGCCCAAGCCGCCGCGATGCAGGTTGGAGCGGAACTCTCCCGGCGGTCCCTGCCGCTTCATTGCCGCGACCACCTTGTCGCCGATCACAAGCGCGCGGATGTCGGTCGAGTCGGCCTCCTTGATGAACTCCTGCACCAGGATGTCCACATTGGCGCCCTGAAACGCCTCGATCACCGACTTGGCCGACTTCATGGTGTCGCCGAGCACCACGCCGATGCCTTGCGTGCCTTCGAGCAGCTTGATGATCACCGGCGGCCCGCCGACGAGGTCGATGATGTCCTCGGCCTGGCGCGGGTCGTGCGTATAGGCGGTGACCGGCAGCCCGATGCCTTGCCGCGCCAGCAGCTGGAGGCAGCGCAGCTTGTCCCGCGAGCGGCCGATTGCGACCAACTCGTTCAGCGAATAGATGCCCATGACCTCGAACTGGCGGAGCACGGCGAGACCGTAAAAGGTAACTGACGCGCCGATGCGCGGAATCACGGCATCGAATCCGTCGAGCCGCCGCTTGCGGTAGTACAGCGTCGGCTTGCGCGAGGTGATGTTGATCGAGACGCGCAGCGTGTTGATCACCTCGATGTCGTGGCCGCGTCCCCGCGCCGCCTCGCAGATGCGGCGATGGCTGTAGAGAGCGGGATTGCGCGCGAGCAACGCGATTCTCATGGAAGGTTCTCGGCAGGAGGCTTGAGGTTGGGTTCGGGGGTTATGGCAGCGATTTGCCCGGCTGCGGAGAGGACCCGACGCGCCTGCGGCGAAGTCGCGCGGGCTGCGCGCCGAGCAGGAAGGAGCGGCCGGGCTCGATCAGAACGCGGCTTTGCAGCGCGGTGCGGCCGAGCAGCATGCGAAATCCCATCTGGTCGCGATTGGCGAGCGCAAGCTCGATCGGCCAGGATTCCTCGCCGAGCTTGAGCAGCGTGGCGATGATGTAGCGCTTCTCCACCCCGCCGCCCGAGTTCCGCACCGTGCGCTGGTCGACGGCGCGCGCCTCGCAGGTCACCTTCAGCGATGGGGTGCGCTGCATCGGCTGGAGCTCGAAGCGAAGCCAGAGCGCGCCGCCGCGCCGAAACGGCAGGATGCTGTAGGCGTGGAGCGCGCTGGTCCGCGCGCCGGTGTCGATCTTGGCTTTGATGGCATCCACGCGGAGATCGGGCAGGGCGACCCATTCGCGCCATCCGGCCTTGAGCGGCTCTTTTGCGGTTAGGCGTGCTTCCATGGGGCGCGGGGCGATGACGATGGTCGGATGACGGCATGATCCCGAAAGTCGCTGACTTTTTGAATGAGAACACGCGTCGGAGAAGTCTTATCCTTGATGTAGCACGCCGCCAACAGGGCGCTCAGCTTCTATGCTGACCTGGGCTCAACTATAGTGAAGGACGCGCCTGGCCCAAGGGGGGAAGAGATGATGGGCAAGAACCAGCACGTTGTCGGTCATGAAAGCGGCGGCTGGGCGGTCGAGGAGGAGGGCGCGACAAGCCCATTCGCCGTGTTCAAGACCCAGAGCGACGCCTGGGAGAAGGCGAAATCGATCGCCCGGAAAGAGCGCACCGAGGCGCTGCTGCACGGCAGAAACGGGGCAATCCGCGCCCGCTCCACCTACGGCCACGACCGGGGCCGCATCAAAGGATGAAACCTCTTTCCGAGGGCGAGAGCGAGTTCAAGGGCTGAAGATCAGCGCGATATAAACGATGAACAGGAGCAGGTGCACCGTGCCTTGCAGCACGTTGGTGCGCACGCCGCCGAAGGTGAGCGCGCTCACGAACAGCGTGAGGATCAGCAGTACGGTCTGCACATCGTCGAGCCCAAGATGTACCTCGCAGCCGGTGATCAGCCCGATGGTCAGCACCGCAGGGATGGTAAGGCCAATAGTGGCGAGCGCCGAGCCGAGGCAGACATTCACCGCTCGTTGCAGGTGATTGCCGAGCGCTGCATGGAACGCGGTGAGGCCCTCCGGCGACAACACCAGGATGGCGATCAGCACGCCACCCAATGCGCCAGGCAAGGCCAGGTCCTCAATGCCGAAATCGATGATGATGGCGAGAAACTCGGACAACAGCACGACTGGCAGCAGCGTCAGCAGCAGCATGGCGACATGGAAACCGAGCGAGCCGCTGGGCGCTCTATGCGGCGCCGGCTCCTCATCCAGCAATTCGGGCCGTCCGTTGCCCTCGGGCTCGGCGAAGAAAGCGCGGTGTCGCATGGTCTGAATGACCAAGAAGACGATGTAGAATAGGACGGTGATGACAGCGAACAGCAACGCCTTCATCGGCGCCTGGCTCGGGTCGGGGGCGGTCTTGGTATAATTGGGAATAATCAGCGCGAACACCGCGAGCGCGGCGATCACCATGAGGAAGGCGCGCGCGCCGGCGAGGTTATATTCCTGCTCCCAATAGCGCAGCGCTCCCATCAGCAGCGCTGCGCCCACCATGCCGTTAAGCACGATCATCAGCGTGGCGAACATGGCGTCGCGGGCGAGCAGGGGATTGTTCTGACCATGCAGCATGATCGCGGCGAGCAGCGAGACCTCGATCACGATCACCGAGAGAGTCAACACGAGCGTGCCGTAAGGTTCGCCGAGCTTCTCGGCGATGGCCTCGGCGTGGCGCACGACGCTGAACGCGCACCACATCATGGTTCCGAACAGCCAGACGAACAGGACGACGGTCAGGGTGTAGTTGCCGAGGTCTGAGAACAACGTGCCGCCGAAAACATGAGCGATCAGAATGCTGAGGACGGCGGCGGCGGTCGGGGCGATCTCCTTGGCAAGAGCGCGCGCGTCCCAGGTTTTCGGTAACGCCGGCTCGAAGGTTTCGCGCTGGTTCATCAGGCTCCCGTTTCTCCCCGGCCCAAGAGCATGATCCGGAAAAGTGCGCGGCGGTTTTCCGAGAAGATCATCTCAACTGAAGCCCTCTGACCACGTTTCAGGGGCGCCGATGAGGCCAAACTACCACGGCGTCGTTTGGTCGCGAGGCTGTCTTTGCCAAAGAGTTGCGCGCAAACGGTTAATCGCTGCTTTGCTCGCAGGCGTCAACCCACCGACCGCCGCGGTCACGGTTGCGATGCGACTTCGCTGGGCGCGGCGGGAAACCGCTTCTGGCAGGCGCCAACCAATTCATGTAAAAGCCCTTTACATGAATTCGTCAGATCCGCCGGGCTGGCGCCGGCCTCGCTCCTATCATCACGGCAACCTCAAAGAGGTGCTGCTCGAAGCGGCGCGCAAGCTCATCGAGGAGCACGGCGCGTTTGGCTTCAGCCTGACCGAGGCGGCGCGGCTCGCCGGCGTCAGCCCCGCAGCGCCCTATCGCCATTTCCGCGATCGCGACGCTCTGCTCGCCGAGGTCGCCAAGAGCGGATTCGACCGGTTCGCCACGCGCCTCGACATGGCGTGGAACAACGGCGTGCCGACGCCGCTCTCGGCCTTCGATGCCCTCGGCAAGGCCTATCTCGCTTTCGCGCGCGAGGAGCCGGCGAGCTATGCGGTGATGTTCGGGGGCGGGGTCGAGACGCTCAGCGAGGGTGAGACGATCCCTGCCGCGGAACGCGCCTTCGACGTGTTGCAGAAGGCGGCCTTTGCGCTCTGCCGCTCGCTGCCTGAGAGCGAGCGTCCGCCGATCAAACTGATGGCCCTGCATATCTGGGCAATCTCGCACGGCGTCGCCACGCTGTTCACCCAGGGCGACCTGCAGGCGCGCAAAGCGCCGATGAACCCCGAGGAGATGCTCGAAAGCGCCATGCTGATCTATCTGAAAGGTCTCGGCATCTTGCCGGCCGCGAAACCGGACGGTGCTCGGAGCTAGCGGCTCGCCTCGAGCCATTTCAGCACGCGCTGCCAGTCGCGCTCGGTGCCGTTGAAGCTGTTGCGGTCGACGCGCCCCGCGACGCCCGGGACCTTGCCCGTGGTGGTGAACTGCCAGAACGCCCAGGAACGGCTTGGGTATTTATCGCCCGGCTCGGCCGCGACCGAGCGCAGCCAGTAATGGTAGTTGGTGAACTCCCCGTCGAGCACGTCGCGATAGAACACTGGGTCGGTGTAGATGATCGGCTGCTTGCCGGTATGCGCCTGCATCGCATCGAGCATGATCTTGATCTTGGCCAGCGCTACGTCGCGCGACACGTGATGCGGACAGGTCTTCGACGCGCTGTTCCACTCGAGGTCGAGCACCGGCGGCAGCGCATCGGGATCCGGCGGCACGTTCAGCATGAACCACAGCGCCTGCTCGTCGGCCGGGCGGCACCAATAGATAAAGTGATACGCGCCGCGCGCGACGCCCGCGTTCTTGGCGGCTTGCCAATTCTCCAGGAACTTCGGATCGAGATGGTCGCCGCCTTCCGTCGCCTTGATGAAGGTGAAGCGCACGCCGGCCGCGCGCGCCTGGGCCCAGTCTATGTTGCCCTGCCAATAGGAGACGTCGATGCCCTGCACGGGCATGTCATGTGCGGCCGCGACTCCGTCATGCGGCTTGCGGTCCGACAGCGATTGCGCGCTCGCGGCGCCATGCGCGGCCAGCAGGCCAAAGCCCACGACCATGGCAGCGACAGAGTGACGCCAGCACGACATGACTGCCCCCCGATTGGGCTCGGCGCGGCTTCCATCCTCCCGCGCTCGGCTGAAAGAGCTAAGCAGGGTAGGCTTAAGATATTTTTGCCGCCACCGTCTCGCCCTATGGAAAGCACGCCAAGCGATCACATTTGTGGCGAGACCCTTGACCTCCTTGCCAAGGGTCCGCATCTATGTGAATGTGAATTACATTCACACTGTAGGAAGGAGCCGCGATGCAACTGGTTGCGACTTTGGACGAGTACGGAAAGCCGGCATGGATCACAGCCATGATCGTCGGCTTTCTGTTGTGGTGGCCCGTCGGCCTTGGCGTTTTGGCCTATTCGATTTGGAGTGGACGCATGGGATGCGGATCTTGGAAGCGTGAATTCAAAGACAGCGACATCGGACGTGAGGTGATGCGTTGGCGGCGGGGCATGAGCCCACTCAGGACCACCGGCAACCGCGCCTTCGATCAATATCGCGAGGACACCTTGCGGCGGCTCGAGGAGGAGGTCGACGAGTTCCAGTCCTTCTTGCAGCGGCTTCGCCACGCCAAGGACAAGGCGGAGTTCGACCAGTTCATGTCCGAGCGGCGCGGCGTCGCACCGACCGGCTAGCCTCGGCGCGCTTCGCGCCCGAGCGACGAAAAGAGAGGCAACGCGTAAGAGGGCGCGGGATTTCTAGTCCCGCGCCTTTTCCGTTGAGCATGAATTGGAGATCGGCGCCGCGACGCGAAATCGTGTTTCAATCAACCCGGATTTCGCTCTAGAAGAGGGACCGATTTCGACCCGTCCACATGCGAGCGTGCCATGCGACTGCTTCTTGCTACGACATTGACGCTTCTGCTCCTTGCCCCCGACTGCGCATTCGCCGCCTGCCTCAAGTCCGAGCAGGCCAACACCATCGTCAGGGGCATGTTGTCGGAAGGAAGTTTCGAGGATGCCAATGGCAACCCCGAGCAGGCGTTCATTCTCACGCCGGCGATTCCGACTTGTCTTTCCGGCGACGAGAACATCAAGGAGACGGAGCAGGTCGCGACGATCCACATCTATTCCTCCAACGATGCGGTGACGGCGACCATCAAGCAGCTCGTTGGCGCTGACGTGTTCGTGCAAGGGAAACCGTTCGGTGCGCACACCGCGCATCATCACGCGCCGATCGTCATGGACGTCACCGGCATCCAGAAATACTGATGCCGCCGTCGCTCAGACACACGGTTTTGCTCACTGCTTTGCTGCTGCCGTCCGCCGCCGCCGCCGGCCTCATGGGTTGGCAGAAGCTCGCCGGCGATCCCGACAGCTATATCGGCAAGCAAGTCGAGGTGGTGGGCTATTGCGCGCAAGGCGACGCCGACGGCTATCAATGCTCGACCGAGGGCGATCTCTATATCGTCACGCCCGACATCAAGCCCGACTTCGCCAAGAAGAAGATCGAGGAGAATTGCGGTGGCATGGACGTGATCGAGCGGAGCTCGTTCTGCCGCGCCAGGATCAGCTTCACGCCGGAATCGGTCTCGACCTCGACCACGCTCGAGCCGGGCAAGACCGTAACCGTCATCTCGGCCGACATCGCCACGCTGAGATTCTAGGGCGCTAATCCGGCTGAGCCAGTCGTGAGGAGCGGAAGCTGTCCCAGTCCTGCCTGGTGGCGCTTGCCATGGCTGGCCGCGTCGAGGGCCAGTCGGCTTTCTTTCACCGAGATCGAGCCGATAGCTTGGCGCAGAATGAAGACGTTTCATTTGCGCTCGCTCTTCTTGCCGAAGCCACCGCCTGTCGGCGTCCTGATCATGATCGCTTCGCCCGGTTCGAGCACGGTCTGGTCGGAGCCTTTGAGCCGCTCGATCCTCCCGTTCCCGCGCTTCACCCAGTTCTCGCCCGGCTGGCCGTCATCGCCGCCATTGACGCCGAACGGCCGCACCTTGCGGAAGCCCGAAAGAATCGCGCACTCCATTCTTTCCAAGAACCGTATGACGCGAAGCGTCCCGTCGCCGGCGCACCATTTGCCCTTGCCGCCTGAGCCGCGCTGAACCGTGAAGCGCTCGAGCAGCACCGGATAGCGGAGCTCGAGCACCTCGGGGTCGGTCAGGCGCGAATTGGTCATATGCGTCTGCACGGCAGCCACCCCGTCGAAACCCTCGCCAGCCGGCGCCCCGGAGCAGATGGTCTCGTAATATTGGAAGCGCTCGTTGCCGAAGGTGAGATTGTTCATCGTGCCTTGCGCCGAACCAAGCACGCCGAGCGCGCCGTAGAGGCAGTTCACCACCGCCTGGCTCGTCTCGACATTGCCGCCGGCGACGGCCGCGGGATAGCTCGGCTTCAGCATCGAACCTTTCGGCACGACGATCTTGATGTGGCGCAAGCAGCCGGCATTGAGCGGAATGTCGTCGTCGACAAGCGTGCGAAACACGTAGAGCACGCAGGCCCGCGTGATGGGCTCGGGCGCATTGAACATGTCTTGAGCCTGCGCGCTCGTCCCGGTGAAATCGACCACGGCTTTCTTCGTCTTGCGGTCGATCCTGAGCGCGACCTTGATGACGCTCCCTTGGTCGGTCTCGATTTCGAAGCGCGAATTCTTGAGCTTGGCGATGACGCGCTGCACGGCCTCCGCAGCGTTGTCCTGCACGTGATCCATATAGGCGGCGACCGTGGCGAGCCCATAATGCGCGACCATCTTGCGCAACTCGATCACGCCCTTCTCGTTGGCGGCGACCTGCGCCTTCAAGTCGGCGATGTTCTGCGCCGGGTTTCGCGCGGGGTAGGGAGCGTTTGTCAGCAGCGCGCGCACATCGTCCTCGCGGAAACGCCCGGCCTCGACCAGCTTGAACGGGTCGATATAGATGCCTTCCTGATCGATATGCGTCGCCTTTGGGCTCATTGAGCCGGGAGCGATGCCGCCGATATCGGCGTGATGGCCGCGCGCCGCGACGAAGAACAGGAGATCGGGTCCGCGCTCGGCGAAAACCGGCGTCACCACGGTGATGTCTGGAAGATGCGTTCCGCCGTTATAGGGCGCGTTCAGCATCCACACATCGCCGGGCTTGAGCGTGTCGGCCTCGCGCAGAACGGTCTCGACGCTGCGGTCCATCGAGCCGAGATGAACCGGGATGTGCGGGGCGTTGGCGATCAGCCGTCCGCGCGCATCGAAGATCGCGCAGGAGAAGTCGAGCCGCTCCTTGATGTTGACTGAGCGCGCGGTGTTCTGGAGCGCGTAGCCCATCTGCTCGGCGACCGAGGTAAACAGATTGTTGAACACTTCGAGCAGCACGGGATCGGCGTGCTTGCCGGCGCGCGCAGGGGGCCGCTGGGCGATGCGCGTCAGCAGAAGATGGTTCTTCGCCGTCGCTCCCGCGTGCCAGCCGGGCTCGATCACGACCGTTTGGTGGTCTTCGATGAGCAGGGCAGGGCCGACGATGCTCTGGCCGGGCTGAAGCTTCGAACGCAGCACGACCGGCACTTCGTGCCACGCGCCGTGGGTGAAGATCGCAGTGCTCGCTTCACTCTCGACCGGCGCGTCTTGGAGCGGAACGTCAGGCTCGCGGGCGCGCACGCCGCCGCCTTGCGCCGTCACTTCGACCGCCTCGATCTCGATCTCCTTGCCGGGACTGACGAAGCCGAAGCGCTGCTGATGCGCGATCTCGAACAGAGCGTGCATGCCGCGCAAGCTCGCCACGGGAATCGGGATGCTTGAATCGGTGCCGGCATAGCGGACATGCGCCAAGGCAATCACCGTTATGGCGTTCGGCGCGACGCCCTGGTGCGCGAGCTCCTGGCGCGCATCGTCCTCGAGCGGCGCGCGGATCGCGGCGAGCACGCCGAGACCGTCGTCGTCGAGCGGCGCGAGCACGGCCTTGGAGCGCATGGCGCTGATCGAGGCGAGCCCGATGCCGTAGGCCGAGAGCACGCCGGAAAGCGGGTGGATCAGCACCGAGCCTATGCCGAGCGCGTCGGCGACGAGGCAGGCATGCTGGCCACCGGCGCCGCCGAAGGCGTTCAGCACATATTCGGTGACGTCGTAACCGCGCTGCACGGAGATGGTCTTGATCGCGTTCGCCATGTTCTCGACCGCAATCCTGATCGCGCCTTCGGCCACCTCCTCCGGGCTCTTGCCGTCGCCGATCTTGCGCGCGAGCGCCTTGAAGGCTTTGCGTACCGCCTCGCGGTCGAGCGTTTCGTCATGGCGGGGCCCGAACATGCGCGGGAAGAAATCCGGCACGAGCTTGCCCGTCATCACATTGGCGTCGGTGACCGTGAGCGGGCCGCTGCGGCGGTAGGACAGCGGTCCCGGATCGGCGCCGGCGGAGTCGGGCCCGACCCGGAGACGCGCGCCGTCGTAACGCAGGACCGAGCCGCCGCCCGCCGCGACGGTGTGGATCAGCAGCATCGGCGCGCGCACGCGAACGCCCGCCACCACGCTCTCGAAGCTTCGCTCATAGATGCCGTCATAGTGACAGACATCGGTCGAGGTGCCGCCCATGTCGAAGCCGACGATCTTGGTGAAGCCGGCGAGCGCCGCGGTCTCGACCGCCCCGACAACGCCCCCGGCGGGCCCTGACAGGATCGCGTCCTTGCCCCTGAACAGATCGGCAGAGGTCAGCCCGCCCGAGGACTGCATGAACAGGAGCCGTGGCGAGCGGGTCTCCTCCCTCCCCCCTTGCGGGGGAGGGTTGGGGAGGGGGGTAGAATGCGGACTTCGAGTTTGCTGCCCACTCCCCTCCCGGCGCCTCGCGCCGACCTCCCCCGCAAGGGGGGAGGTAAAATTATTCGTGCCTCGACCGGGAACAAGCAGCGCCGCGGCGACGCGATCGACATAGCGGCGGAGCAGCGGCGAGAGATAGGCATCGACCACCGCGGTGTCGCCGCGCCCGACGAATTTCACGAGCGGACTGACCTCATGGCTCGCCGACACTTGCGTGAAGCCCACCAGCCGCGCCGCCTCTGCTGCCGCGATCTCGTGCTCGGGGTAGGCGTAGGCATGCATGAAGACGATGGCGACCGAGGCGATGCCCTTGCCGCGGGCTTCGCGCAGCGCGGCGACCAGCGCGGCGATATCGAGCGGCGTCTCGACCGTCCCGTCGGCGCGCACCCGCTCGGGCACCTCGACCACGCTGGCATAGAGCATCGACGGCTTCTCGATCCGCCGGGCGAAGATCTTGGGTCGCGCCTGATAGCCGATCTCGAGCGCATCGCCAAATCCCTCGCTGACGATCAGCAGAACGGGATCGCCCTTGCGCTCGAGCAGAGCGTTGGTGGCGACGGTCGTGCCCATCTTGACGCTGCCGATGGCGGCCATCGGCAGCTTGGCGCCGCGTGGCACCCCGAGCACGTCGCCGATGCCGGCGATCGCCGCATCCTGATAGCTGCCGGGATCCTCGGAGAGGAGCTTGTGGGTGATCAGCCTGCCGTCAGGCGCGCGCGCCACGATGTCGGTGAACGTGCCGCCGCGGTCGATGAAGAATTGCCATTTGCCGCTCGCCGCCATGACAGGGAGTTACGCAACTGCGAGCACGTAAGCAACAGCCGCCTGCTCGCAGTTCAGCGCAGACGCTCTGCCAGATGGTTGCTATGTTTGGGCGGTGAATGATGGCGGAGGAGAACGCCCGATGCTAAAAATCGGCTGGCTGCTGTGCGCGGGCGCCATCGCTATTGTCGCAAGCATCTCAAGCGCTTATGCGTGCGGGCCGGGAGTGGTCCAACTCGAAGACAGCTTCGATGAGCTTGATCCAAGTTGGGGTGATGGCGGCGATACGTTGCAAATCGTCGACGGACAGCTCCACATCGTCACAACGACGCCACAGACTTTCCGCGCCATCAGCCACTTCTCGATCTACGAGGATGTCGACATCTGCGTGAGCACCACGCACGTCAAAGGACCACCCGACCAAAGCTCCGCGGGCATTATTTACTGGTTTGCGGATGCCGAAAATTTCTATTGGTTCGCGACGTCGCCGGCTGGCACCTACGCTGCGTTCCGGCTTGTGAAAAATAGGTGGTCGACCCTTATCCCTTGGACGGCGAGTGATGCCGTGAAAAAAGGTACTGGCGCCGTCAACCTGCTACGCGTTCAGACCAAGGGCAACGTCTCCACGCTTTTCATAAACGACAAGCAGGTTTCCAAGCTAAAAGGTGTCCCGCCGAAGAACGGCCAACTGGTGGGGGTAGGCGTCGAGCAATTCTCGGCCGATGCCGCGACTGAGGCGTTTGACGATTTTACGACGGCGGAACCCTAAGACTCGGCTCACCCGATGCGCTTCGAGCCTGCCGCATATTGCTTCCAGCGCTTGACATAGACGGAGGCGGCGCGGGCGATCATGGCGCGGACCTTGTCATCGCTGTCGCGCACCGCCTTGGCGGGGGAGCCGAGGATCACCGAATTGTCGGGGAACACCTTGCCCTCGGTAACGAGCGCGCCGGCGCCGACCAGGCAGTTCGCACCGATGCGCGCCCCATTCAGCACGATCGCCCCCATGCCGATCAGGCTCGCATCGCCGATCGTGCAGCCGTGCAGCACGACGTTGTGGCCGATGACGCAATCCTTGCCGATGGTGAGCGGGAAGCCGGGATCGGTATGCAGCGTCGAATTGTCCTGCACTTGGCTGCGGTCGCCGATCTCGATCCACTCATTGTCGCCGCGGAGCACCGAGCCGTACCATACGCTCGCTTCGGACATCAGCCGCACGCGCCCGATCACCGATGCGGTCTCGGCCACCCAATAGAGACCGTCGGCGGGAAACTCCGGCTTCTGCCCATCGAGCTCATAGATCGCCATGCGCGCTCCTCTTGTTCCGCGGAGCCGGCCGCTTCACCCCGAGCTCGCCTTCGAGCGTCGCCACCCGGCTGCGAAGCTCGGAGCTTTCCAGCTCGGCATACATGGCAGCCGCGTGGCGGCCAAGCCTCGCCAGCATGGCGCGCTCGTCGTGGTCAAGGTCGGTGCCCGAGAGGTGCGGCCCATAGAGCGAGACGGCAAAGCAGCGGATCGGATTGACGGCGGGCACGGCAAGGATCGGACGTGCCAGGCCCTCCGGCAGATCGAGCCCATCGCCGTCATCTTCCGGAATGCCGAACGGCGTGCCCTTCGCCAACGGCGCGAGCAACGGCGCGTCGGCTTTCAGCGTGCGCGTCGGGCTGTGGTCCCAGCCTTTGCCATTGTCATCTCGGAAGTAGGAGTTGCCCCGCTTGCGGAACGAGGCGGCGGAGGCGAGCGCGAGCGCCACGGAAGTCTCATCGCCCAGCAGCCGGTCGATCTCCGTCGCCATCGTCGCCGATTTGATGGCGTCGCCGAGCTTTCGCTCGGCCGCATCGAGCTCGCGGTTGAAATAGCGGTCCATGGCACGCACAGCCCGCTCATGCAGCCGGGTAATGAGGAACACGGCGGCGGCGCCGAGCGCGAGCCAAGCCCACCCCGGCAGATCGAGACTACTCTGCAGGCGTTCGACCTGCTCGTGCAGCAGCAGCGCGGGAAGACTGAGGGTGAGGCCGAGCAGGGTCACGCGGCGCAGCGGGATCGCCACGCTCACCACCCGCTCGCGCCGCAGCGCCTCGAACACGAACAAACAGAGGATGCCGTTCACGAGATAGAGCAGCCCGATCACGTCCTCGGACGGCGTGAAACCGGTGAAGGTTGTTCGGAAGAACGTGGTCTCAGAGGCAAGCTCGGCGATGAGAAAGCTCGGCAGGCCGATGAGACAGCCCCAAATCACCCAGCGCACACGCTGATAATCCTCAGGCGCTTGCGTGCTCCGCCGGGCGAGCAGGATGCCGAGCGCGCCGAGATCGACGACAAAGCCGAACAAGATTCCGGCGCGCGTTATTGTTTCGCTGGGATAGCCGAACACGCTTGCATAGGAAGCAAGCATGACGAGCGAGAAAACGACCCCGATCAAGGGCAGGGCGCGTTCGAGCGGACGCCACCGCGGCTCGGTCGTATTGTTGGGGACGCGCAGCACGAACAGGAGAAACCCCGCATAGGCGAAGCCCTCGGCTATGCACGAGGCGGCTTCTTGCGCGAGCAGGGCGGCGGGCCATTGGGCGAGGATGGCGTAGAACGCGTCTTCCTGCCCAGGGTTGAACCAGTTGACGTAAAGGAAGAAGCCCCAGCTCATCGCCGACGGCCTGCTCCAGACGAGCCACGCGGCGGCGACGACCACGGCGATCCCGGCGATCTGGCACAGCAAGTTCACCGCGCGGACGAGGAAGTTGGCTGGGCGCGGCGCGGCGACCAGCGTCACTTGCCGCGCGGGCGACGTGTCGGTCGCGGCGAGATCGAGCGTCATGGTGTTGCCCGGCAACACCAACTCCAAACCGCCGAGAACGGTGAGCGCCGGGCCGCAGCTCGCGATGTCTGGCAGCCTGCATTCCAGGCGCTCGAGATCGAGCCGGTCACCAGCTCTAATCCCCGCCCGCCAGGCTGGCGAGGCAGTCTGGTCGGAAAACCGGCCGGCGACGCTATAGATCAACCCGTCATTGTCGGCATAGAAGCCGAACGAGGCGAGCGGCTGCACCACGCGCACGAGATCCGGCACGATCAGGGCGAGGCCCCAAAGCGCAAGAATCATCACCAGGATTCGACTGCGAATCATATGCGCGGAGGCTCGTTCAGTAAGGTGGAATCATCATAGACAATAGCGGCCCAGGGCGCGTCAATCGGCGCTTGGCTGAAAGAGAGTCGGATGGCGACGAAGCCCCCTCGGGCAGCGCGAGCGAAGCGCAAACCGGCAGCAGCTCAACCAGCGCCGCCGCGCGCCGCTCTGCCGCAAGGTCGGCTCGACCGCGTGTTCGGCTTGAGCGAGGCCGGCACCAGCGTCGCGACCGAGCTCCGCGCCGGTCTCGCGACCTTCCTCACCATGGCCTACATCATGTTCGTGAACCCGGCGATCCTCGAGAAGGCCGGCATGGACCATGGCGCGGTGTTCGTCGCCACCTGCCTCGCCGCGGCCGCGGGATCGGCCATCATGGGCCTTTACGCCAACTATCCGATCGCGCTCGCGCCGGGCATGGGGCTCAACGCCTATTTCGCCTTCACGATCGTGCCCGAGCTTGGCGGCAATTGGCGGCTTGCGCTTGCGCTCGTGTTCGCCTCTTGCGTGCTGTTCTTCGCGCTGTCGCTCTCGCCGCTCCGCGCCTGGCTGATCGACGCCATCCCCATGCCGTTGAAGCTCGGCATCGCCGCCGGCATCGGCCTGTTCCTCGCGCTGATCGGCCTGCAGAACGCCGGTATCATCGCCACCGATAAGGTGACCCTGGTGACCCTCGGCGATCTCTCCAAGCCGCAAGCCTTGCTCTCCTCTGCCGGCTTCCTCGTCATCGCCGCGCTCGCCGTGCGCAAGGTGCCGGGCGCCATCATCATCGGCGTGCTCGCCGTGACGCTGATCGCCGCGGGGCTCGGGCTCGAGCCATGGCATGGGATCATCGCCATGCCGCCCTCGCTTGCCCCGACCTTCCTCCAGCTCGATCTGGCCGGCGCCTTGCGTCTCAGCGTCATCGTCATCGTGCTGACGCTGCTGCTGGTGACGGTCCTCGACACGGCGGGGACCTTGATCGGGGTTGCGCGCCAGGCCGGGTTTCTCGACGCAGAGGGAAAGCTGCCGCGGCTGCGTCAGGCCCTGCTCGCCGACTCGGGCGCCGGCATTCTCGGCGCGCTGCTCGGCACCTCGACCACCACCGCCTATATCGAGAGCGCGGCAGGCGTTGAGGAGGGCGGCCGCACCGGGCTGACCGCGCTGGTCGTGGCGGCGCTGTTCATTTTGAGCCTGTTCCTCGCTCCGCTCGCCGAGAGCGTGCCGGGCTACGCCACGGCGCCGGCGTTGCTCTTTGTCGCATGCCTGATGGCGACGAGCCTCGGTGCGCTGCCCTTCGACGATGCGACCGATTACATCCCGGCGCTGATCATCGCGCTCCTGATGCCGCTCACGTATTCCATCGCCTCGGGCATCGGGCTCGGCTTCATCGCCTATGTGGCGCTCAAGGCGCTGACCGGGCGCTTTCGCGAGATCAATGCCGCGGTTGCCGTGGTCGCCCTGGCCTTCCTGCTTAAGCTGATCTTCGCTTGAAAGCGGGCCGCGCAAGCGGCGCGCGCCTTAACGCTGGGGACAAAAAGAAATGGGCGGCCGAGGCCGCCCATTTTTACGCTGTGCCTGCAATAGTGCTAACGCGTGCCGTTAGTTCTGTGCACGCTTGTCGCCCTGTTGGTCGAGCCACAGGAATTCAGGCGCCGCCTCGAGTTGCTGCTTCGACGCGTTCAACACGATCCGAATGTCCTTGTGCTCGCTGTCATAGCGGGCAGCGCGGGCATCGGCGGCCTGTTCCTTCTTCTCCGCGACAGTCGGCTTGCCGGAATTGTCCGCAGAAGCATCGGCAGTGGTGAAGTCAAGCGAGTCGAAGGGAACGCCAACGTCTTTTTCGCCAAGTCCGAGAAAACCGCCAACGCCGATGGTCACCGCCACGACGTCGCCCTTCTCGTTGAGAATGACGTTATTGATGTCGCCGAGATTTTCGCCATTGGCGTTCTCGACGGTCCGGCCGATGAGGGCCTGTGCGGACCACTCGGTCGGCTCTTGCCGGGTGACGAATTTAATGTTGCTCATCGGCACCTGGTTCTTGGCAGTCTTGGCAGCCGAATCGTCAGTCTTGACGTCGGCTTCCTTTTGCATCGGAGCCATCGCACCGGCAGTGCCTGACGGGCTCATGGCCTTCTCGTCGTTTTTGGCCATCGGCTTGATCTTGCCGATTTCGCTGTTTAGCGCTTGGGCATCGGCCAAGTGCGTCTTCAGCGTGGGAAGCGTGGTTTGGGCCCACTGCTTGAGATCGGCATTGTCGCCGCTGTCGGCATAAGCCTGAAACAGCGATACCGCCTGCTCGTGCGCGTCGACCTGCATCGGAACATAGGCCGCGTCGAACGCGCTACCCGAGAGACCGTGCAACTTGTCGAGATCGGCTTTATGCTTGTTATCGAGCGAAGTGGGCAGCTGAACGTTGATCTGCTTGTCCTTGATCAGGCTCTTCAGCTGATCACTGGTCTTGGTGTGATCGGCGACCATCCTCTGGCCGAAGGCCTTGACCTCGTTGTTCTCGGCCTGATTGGCCGCATAGCCTCCGGATTGAACTTCGAACATGTCGCTGATGGCGACATCCTGGACGAATTTATCGGTGGCGGGAGCGGACGCCGCAAATGCGGCGGGAATCGTTAGTAGGGGAGCAGACAGCGCAAAGGCTGCCGCAAGGACGGTCTGTCTCATCGTTTCCTCCGGATTAGAGCTGTTTGGGGTGCCAAACACCTTGTCGATCCAACGTCCAAGCGCTGCCGTGGTTCCGAATTTTTGGCCAGAAACGTGATTAGGGAGGGTTGTTCGCCGCCCTCTCGTCGCTCACGTGCACTGGGACACTTGTATCCGGGCGCTCCCCTCGGCTATTAGGTCGGCGACAACCCGAGCGAGAGCTGAGCGGCAGGCATGGATACGGAAGCCCCTAAAGACGCGCCGCGCCACGGCGGTAGCATGCTGAGCGTGTTCACGACCTCGCTCTGCGCGGCCATCGTCATGGCCGGTGGCTTGGGCATCGTGACCGAGGCGTTCGTCGTCGCCTCAGCCAATTTGTTCGGTCTTGGCCATATGTTCGTGCTGGTCGGGAGCGCGCTTAACGCCGCCGCCACGGCATGGCTCGCGGTCTGGACCTTTGCTCGATCCTGGCACGTCGAGCGCCGTTTGAGGGAAGGGCTGGAGGTCGACGAGCCAAAGCTCTCGATCCTCGCCAATTTCCGTGGATATGGGCAAGCCTAGGGGCTTTTTGTCGCAAAATGACAGCCTCGCGGCAGGGACGATTCTCCGCATGCGGCCTCGCGCAAAAGTCCTTATGCTCGGCCGCACGATCGGGGAAAGCGCGGAGCTGGCTTTCCGCTGAGTTCATGCGCAAGGCGCGGTAAAACAACGGATCTGGGGGACTACGCAATGTCGGTTTGGGGCAAGCTCGCAGGTGCCGCCGCTGGGCTCGCGATCGGAGGTCCGATCGGCGCTCTGCTGGGCGGCGTGGCCGGGCATTACGTCATCGACCGTGACCAGGAGCAGGACGGCCCGGCCGAGAACCAGGTGGCCTTCACCGTCGGCGTGATCGCGCTCGGCGCCAAGATGGCCAAGGCCGACGGCGTCGTCACCATGGACGAGGTCAACGCCTTCAAGGAAGTCTTCAAGGTGCCCGAGGGCGAGATGAAGAACGTCGCCCGCGTGTTCAACCTCGCCAAGCAGGATGTGGCCGGCTACGAGGCCTATGCCGAGCAGCTCGCCACCATGTTCAAGGGCAACCGCAAGCTGCTCGAGGACGTGCTCGAAGGCCTGTTCCACATCGCCAAGGCGGATGAGCATCTGCACCCTAACGAGGAGCAGTTCCTGCACCAGGTCGCCAAGCGGTTCGGCTTCACCGACACCGAGTTCAGCTACATCAAGGCGCGCCACGTCATTGCCTCGAAGCGCAATCCTTACGACGTGCTGGGCGTCGAGCCGACGATCACCAACGAGGAGCTGAAGAGCCATTACCGCAAGCTGGTCGCGGAGAACCATCCCGACAAGCTGATGGCCCGCGGCGTGCCCAAGGAGTTCGTTGCCATCGCCACCGAGAAGGTCGCGACCATCAACGAGGCCTACGAGACGATCACCAAGGAACGCGGGATATAGCTCCGCGCCGCGTCATCCGAACGCAGGTTGGGATCCAGAGGGCCGCGCTTTTACGTAGCCCGTCTGGTTCCGGCACTCGCCGGAAGGACGGAGTTCCCTTCAGCACGCCATGACCCCAAGCCCTGACAGCAAGCTCGCCACTTTGTGGTGCCCATCGCCCAATCGCGAGAAGAGGCTGGGCGTACCGAGCGCCAGACATGCTGATCCTGCACTACACCGGCATGGAGTCCTCGGAGGCCGCGCTCGATTGGCTGACGCGCGAGGAGGCCAAGGTCTCCTGCCATTACCTCGTCGACGAAGAGGGGCGGATCGCCCAGATCGTGGCCGAGAGCGAGCGCGCCTGGCATGCCGGGCAGAGCCAGTGGGGCGGGGAGATCGACGTCAACTCGCGCTCGATCGGCATCGAGATCCACAATCCGGGCCACGATTTCGGTTATCCCGAATTTCCCGAGGCCGAGATGCTGGCGGTCGAGGCGCTTTGCCTCGACATCTTGAGCCGGAACGCGATACCACCAGATCGCGTGCTCGCTCATTCCGACGTTGCGCCGGGGCGAAAGCGCGATCCGGGCGAGAAGTTCGACTGGGCGCGCCTTGCCCGCAAGGGCATCGGGCTTTGGGTCGAGCCGGCGCCGATTGGCGGCGACGCAGGCCTTGGCCCCGGAGACGAGGGCGAAGCGGTCGCCGAGCTCCAGCGGAATTTGCGCGATTTCGGCTATGGCGTTGAGGTGACCACCACCTATGGCACCGGGATCGAGAATGTGGTCGAGGCGTTCCAGCGCCACTTTCGCCCGGCGCGCGTCGACGGCCGCGCCGATCTCTCCACCCGCGATACGCTCGCTCGGCTGCTCGCCGCGCGCGCCTAGACCGTAGCAAGGCCCGCCCCGCGGCTTCGCGGAGCGGGCCTTGGATGTATGGAGCTTGCGGCTAGTGCTTGGTTGCGTAATAGGCCGCGGCTTTGCTGAGATTGCCGTTGGGATCCTTCATGAACTCGGCCATGGCGTCTAGGCCCCCCGGCCTGTCACCGGAGTCACAGGCAGCATCAGTTGGTGACGTCGAAATCCATGCCGTCGAAAGTGTAGCGCGGCACTTGCGTCCAGATGCCGTCCTCCTGCACCGGAACCTTGTGCACCTTGACGTTGTCGACCTCGAGCTTACCGGTCTTCTGGTTCACCCAGAAATCGATGTCGTAATACTCGTCCTTGCTGCCGGGCTTCCGGAAATCGGTGCAGACAAAATATTCGCCGTCCTTTTTCAGGTGGCGTACCGGCTGATGGATCTCGACGAAGTCCAGGGGCAAGGTCTCGCCGGTCTTGTCGTCCTTCACCTCGAGCGCGCCGTTGGCATCTTTGTGGGTGGCGATGTAGGTGTGGATCGCGCTCATCACCTGCCAGCCGCGGGTGATCTCCATGTCGCCGGGATGCTCCTGCACCGGGAGCCACCACCAGGCGACCGGCAGGCGGGTGACCATGTAGTAGCTATCGCCGTCCTGCTTCGGCCCTTTCTGCACCCTGATATCCATGAGAGTGAGCTTGTCGCCGTCCGGCTTGAACCAGAAGTCGATGGCGTATTGCTTCTTCGGCTCGTCCTTGTCGTGGAAGATGACGTTGGCGAACCAGCCATAGCCTTCCATGCCGCGCACGACCTTGATGTTCTCCATGACGAGATTGAGGTCGGCGTCAAGCTTGGGATCGTGAAACACAAAGGTGCCGTCCTTGGTCCGCTCGGCGACCACTTCTGCGACGCGCTTGTTGACGTCCGCCTCGCCGAAGTCTTTCTTGCCGGCTGTGGCGGCCGCCTGCTTGGAGGCGAAGAACTCGCGCGCCTTCTGGATGTTGCCGGCGGGGTCTTTCAGAAACGCGGTCTTCGAGTCTTCGCTCGAGAAGCAATAGACCTTGCCGTCGCTGTCGATCCAGTTGACCGAGCAGTCGGTCTTGGCGGTCTGTCCCTCGGACAGTCCCATCGTGCAGTAATCGTCGAACTCGCCGTTGACCGGGGCCGTCGACATTTGTGGCGCGGCGGCCGGCGTGGCCGGAGTCATGGCCGGGTCGGCCGCGAACGAAAGCGTCGCTTGGCTGAGGCACAAAAGCGCCGCTAGTGCTGCGCTCCGTGCCAAAGAGACAAGGAGCCGATCAGTAGGGGTGCCTGTCATTGCCTTGATTCCTTGGACATTTTGGGGTTGTGGGGCTTCTTAGGCGCTTGCGGGCGCCGGGTCTGTAACTCAAGTCACGTTGCGCCGTCACCTTACCAATGGCTCATCCGGCAGCTTCGCCGCTGCCATAGCTCGACAGTGCCGAGCGGTTCTTCACCTCGATCGAGCCGCGCGACGCCTGGACCCACCCCATCCGCTCCCATTCCGATAGATAGCGGCTGATCACCTCGCGCACGCTGCCGAGATCGAGCGCCAGCTGCTGATGGGTCTTGGCCACCACGCCCTTGGCGTCGGCCTCCGCCAACAGCCGCCGCGCCAGCCTAAGATCGAGGCTCGCGAAGGCCACCTCGTCGACCAGCGTGATGAGGCTTGATAGCAGGTCGCCGTAATTGTCGAGCACGAATTTGCGGAAGCGCGGCGAGGTGGTCATCAGCCGATGGAACACGGTTGCCGGCAGCGCTGCGAGCAGCACGTCGGTCTCCGCCGTGCTCTCGGCCGGGAAGGGGCTGCCGGCCATCAGGCATGAGGTGGTGAGCACGCACGTCTCGCCCGGGCCGACCTGATAGAGCAGGATCTCGCGGCCGGACTCTGAGGTCTTGAACACGCGGGTCTGGCCCTCGATGCACATGACGTAGTTGTGGCAGTACTGGCCCTGACGGTAAGCGATATCGCCGCCATGCAAGCGGCTGAACTGCGTCGAGCCGAGCAACTCGCCGCGCTGCGTCTCCTCGAGCTCGGTCAGATCCGGGAACGCGGCAAGCCAGCGCGAGATCAAATCCTGGTTGGCCATGAGACGCACGCATTTGCAGGCCGACGCGCCCGGGGGTGCCGCGCCGGCGAAAGGGGACTGCAGGAAGGGGACCCGGAACGCCCGAGGGTCCTAGCGCAAGATATGGGAACAAGCGGCAATGAGCCTATCAAAATGCCGTTACGGGGCGGCAACAATCCTGGGCAAAGCCGCCCATGCGCCGTCTCGCGATTACTTGACCTTAACGCGTGTACGCCCCTTATTAGTCCCGTCAGCAAGCCGGATGGCCGCTCCGCCAGCGTTGCGTATCAAGGCGGGGAGGAAAGTCCGGGCTCCATGGAAGCACGGTGCCGGATAATTTCCGGCGGGGGCGACCCCAGGGACAGTGCAACAGAAAGCAAACCGCCTTCCTACGCCAAGGCTTTGGAGGGTAAGGGTGAAAGGGTGCGGTAAGAGCGCACCGCGGCCTTGGTAACAAGGACGGCATGGCAAACCCCACCGGGAGCAAGACCGAATAGGGGCGGCGCGGGAGCGGGCAACCGCTTCCAGTCTGCTTTCAGATGAGCCGCCCGGGTTGGTTGCAGGAGGCGTCCGGTAACGGACGCCCAAGATGAATGGCCATCGCCGCGCTTGAAGCGCGGTACAGAACCCGGCTTACAGGCTTGGTGACATGATATGGTCGGCGTGCGGGTGTTCCCCGCACGCCGACCGCCAATTCTGCTCAGCCGATATCAGGCAAGGTCGAAGCGATCGGCGTTCATCGCCTTGGTCCAGGCCGCCACGAAGTCCTTCACGAACTTCTCCTTAGAGTTTGCGCACGCGTAGACTTCCGCGAAGGCCCGCAGCTGCGAGTGCGACCCGAAGATCAGATCGACACGGGTGCCGGTCCACTTGACCGCCTTCGTGTTGCGGTCGCGTCCCTCGTAGTTGTCGCCGGCCGGAGACCACACCGTGCTCATGTCGAGCAGGTTGGCGAAGAAGTCGTTGGTCAAAACCCCCGGCTTCTTGGTGAAGACGCCATGCTTGGAGCCGCCGGCGTTCGCACCCAACACGCGCAAGCCGCCGATCAGCACGGTCAACTCAGGTCCCGTCAGCCGGAGCAATTGCGCCCGATCGACCAACGCCTCCTCGGGCGCCATGAACTGCCGCTTGCCGCTGATATAGTTGCGGAAGCCGTCGGCTCGCGGCTCGAGCGGCGCGAACGAGTCGATGTCGGTCTCTTCCTGCGACGCATCCATGCGTCCCGGCGTGAAAGGAACCTTCACATCGATGCCTGCGTCCTTAGCCGCCTTCTCGACCGCCGCGCCGCCGCCGAGAACGATGAGGTCGGCGAGCGAGACTTTCTTGCCGCCTCCTGCCGAGGCGTTGAACGCCGCCTGGATCGCTTCGAGCTTCGGCAGGACGGTTTTCAACTGGGCAGGGTCGTTAACCTCCCAGTCCTTCTGGGGGCTGAGACGGATGCGTGCGCCGTTGGCGCCGCCGCGCTTGTCGGAGCCGCGGAACGTCGAGGCCGACGCCCAGGCGGTTGAGACCAGTTGCGGTACCGTGAGCCCTGAGGCGAGAATCTTCGCCTTCAGAGCGGCGACATCATTTTCGTCGACCAGCGGATGATTTGACGCCGGGATCGGATCTTGCCAGATCAGCGTCTCCTTCGGCACCAGCGGGCCGAGATAGCGCGCGATCGGACCCATGTCGCGGTGGGTGAGCTTGAACCAGGCGCGAGCAAACGCGTCGGCGAACTGGTCCGGATGCTCGTGGAAGCGCCGCGAGATCTTCTCGTAGGCCGGATCCAATTTGAGCGAAAGGTCGGTCGTGAGCATGGTCGGTACATGCTTCTTCGACGGGTCGAAGGCGTCCGGGATCGTGGCTTCGGCATTCTTCGCCCTCCACTGCTGCGCGCCGGCCGGGCTGCGCTCCAACTCCCATTCGTGGTTGAATAAATTGTCGAAGAAGCCGTTGCTCCACTTTGTCGGCGTCTGCGTCCAGGTGACTTCCGGACCGCCAGTGATGGTATCGGCGCCGACGCCTGAGCCATGCTGGCTTTTCCAGCCGAGGCCCTGATCCTCGATGGCGCCGCTTTCCGGCTCCGCGCCGATCAGCGACGGATCGCCCGCGCCATGGGTCTTGCCGAAGCTGTGGCCGCCGGCGATCAGGGCCACGGTCTCTTCATCGTTCATCGCCATGCGGAAGAACGTCTCGCGGATATCCTTGGCCGCGGCGATCGGGTCCGGGTTGCCGTTCGGTCCTTCCGGATTGACGTAAATCAGGCCCATCTGCACCGCGCCGAGCGGTTCGGCGAGCTGCCGTTCGCCTGAGTAGCGCTCGTCGCCGAGCCACGTTCCCTCGGGACCCCAGTACAGCTCTTCGGGCTCCCACACATCGACTCGGCCGCCAGCGAAGCCGAACGTCTTGAAGCCCATCGACTCGAGCGCAACGTTGCCGGCGAGGATTATCAGGTCGGCCCAGGAAATTTTGCGGCCGTATTTCTGCTTGATCGGCCACAGCAGCCGGCGCGCCTTGTCGAGGTTGGCGTTGTCCGGCCAACTGTTCAACGGCGCGAAACGCTGCTGGCCGGCGCCCGCGCCGCCGCGGCCGTCGGTGGTGCGATACGTGCCCGCGCTGTGCCACGCCATGCGGATGAACAGTCCACCGTAGTGGCCGAAATCGGCCGGCCACCACTCCTGCGAGTTTGTCATCAGCGCATGCAGGTCCTCGATCACGGCGTTTAGATCGAGGCTCTTGAACGCCTCGGCGTAATCGAACGCCTCGCCCATCGGGTTGGCGAGGGAGGTGTTCTTGTGGAGCACCTCGATGTCGAGCTGGTTCGGCCACCAGTCACGGTTCGCATGCCCGCGCGTGCCGCCGCCTGAGAATGGGCATTTGCCGGCGTTTTCGTCAGTCTTTGCGTCCATGTTGCACTCCGGTCGTGGACTCTTGAATGGTGTTCGCTGTGCCGAGAGCGGCACATTGGGTATGCCGCACGATAAGCTCCAATCGTATTTGCCTATCGGTCAGATAAGTTAATCTTATCTCTGGGGTAGCCAAGACCGATGACGGTCAGCCGCCGATGAACCCCTGAAGCAGCTTCAAGGTAATTTCCGGCTGCTCCTCCTGGGGCATGTGCCCGCAATCCCGAACCAGGCGCAAGGAGGAGTTGGGCAGCGTGCGCCTGAGCTTCAATCCGATCTCGAACGGCACGATGCGGTCGTGGTCGCACCACAGGATAAGTGTCGGCAGCGCGATCGATCCGTAGCGCTCGGCAATCTCGGCGAGATCGTCAGGCACGATCTGCCGCGCGCTGTAGATGATGGCGTGCTTGCCGGCCGCTGTCTTGAGCGGGGCGGCATAGGTCTCGACCTCTTCGGGGTCGATCTTGCTGTCGTCGAAATAAGCGATCCTGAGCGCGACGCGGGTCTGCACGATGGGCGGCACCATGCGCACGCCGAGATGGGAGAAGAGCGGCACGTCGAGCAGGCGGAAGAATACTGGGATGTGCTGCGGGTAGGCGATGGTGTCGAGCAGCACGAGCTTTTTGATACGCCCGTTCAGCCGGTTGTCGTTCTCGAGCGCGAGCAGGAGGGCGATGCCGCCGCCGAAGGAATGGCCGACGATCGTAAGGTCGCGCAGATCCTCATCCTCGATCAGTTGCGCGAGCAACTCGGCCTGATCGAACACCGAATAGCGCGCGTCGAACGGCTTGTCGGACTGGCCGAAGCCCTTGAGGTCGACGGCGATCACGCGGTGGGTGAGGGCAAGTGCCGGCGCGATATGCCGCCAGGTGTAGGTGCTCGTGCCGAAGCCGTGGATGAGGAGCACGGGTGGCCCTTTGCCTTCCTCCTCGTAGAACAGCTTGACGGGGGCCTCCGGCGGCCCCAGCCGCGCATAAGGGCCGACGATGTCGCCGGTCGCGGCGAGCGCACAGGAGCCGAGCGCCAGCGCGATCACCGCAAGGCCGATGGTTGCCTTCAGTTGTCCCCGTGCCATGCGCCGCGTTTGCCCTCGTTCCGACCCGGGCGGGTGCAGCGTGCCCAGTCTCCCGCCATGAAGGCCGGACCGGGTGCGAATCAGTGACGATCGCGTTGCGTTCCCGTCGGTCTGCCGTTGTACCGCGCTTCGTCGGGAACCGGCAATCGCGCTGGTTAACGCGATGTAAATCGAATTGGCCCGCGCTCTGCGGAATAATTCCCGTGGAGAAACGAGTGCCTCCCGGCGCACTCCATTGACGCCCATAAAATCCCATGCTATCCCATCATTGCCCGTTCGGTGAGTAAGTGGGGGAGGTTGGCCGCGCTCCTAAGAGGCCACGGGGGGATCTGCGCCACCTCTCCCACCACTTTCCCGATCGGGAGGGCAAAGACCCAAGGGTCTCGCACCAAGGCTCGTTAGTCACTCGTCGGTCCGGGCGCGCATGAGGGGGAGATGGAGCAGTTTGTCTCCACATTCACCAATAAGATCGACACCAAGGGCCGCGTCTCGGTCCCTGCGTCCTTCCGCACAGTCCTCGCCAAGGACGGCCTTGACGGCATTTACTGCTACCCGTCGCTCGACGCCCCTGCGCTCGATGCTGGCGGGCAGCGTCTCATCGACAAGATCAACGGTCTGGTCGAAGGCATTCCGCCTTACTCCGACGAGCGCGACCATCTTGCGACGGCTCTGTTCGGCACCAGCGAAATCCTCACCATCGACCAGGACGGACGCACGATCCTTTCTGAGCGCTTGCGCGAGCACGCCGGCATCACCAGCCACATCACCTTCGTCGGTCTTGGCGAAAAGTTTCAGATGTGGGAGCCGGCGCGCTTCGAAACTCATCTCGCGGAGGCCCGCCAAAAGGTGCGCGACCTTCGCAAACTACTCGGCGCGGGGCGTCGCGGAAGCGGCGGGCCAGAGGGAGCACGGGAATGATGGCGGGTCGCGGCAGAGATTCGTCTGCCGCCGGCGGACCGGCCCGCCACATTCCCGTGATGCTCTCGGAGGTCCTCGCGGCGCTTGAACCCAAGGCCGGCGAGATCATCGTCGACGGCACGTTCGGCGCCGGCGGCTATACCGAGGCCATTCTGGAAGCAGCCGACTGCAAGGTCATCGCCATCGACCGCGATCCCGAAGCGTTTCGCCTAGGCGCGGCGCTGGTCGAGCGCTATTCCGGACGATTGGTCACCGTGCACGCGCGCTTCAGCGAGATGCAGGACATCGCCGCGCATGAAGCGATCGGCGCCGTCGCCGGCGTCGTGCTCGATCTCGGCGTCTCTTCGATGCAGATCGATGAGGCCGAGCGTGGCTTCTCGTTCATGCGGGACGGCCCGCTCGACATGCGCATGGGGCGGCAGGGGACGACCGCGAGCGATCTCGTCAACACGCTGTCCGGGGAAGAGCTTGCCGAGATCATCGGCAGGCTCGGCGAGGAGCGCCGCTCGCGGGCCATCGCGCGCGCCATCGTCGCGCGCCGCGACGAGGCGCCGATCCTGACCACCGGCGAGCTCGCCGAGATCGTGGCGCGCGTGCTTGGGCGCAAGCGCGACGACACCAAGCACCCGGCGACGCGCACCTTCCAGGCGCTCAGGCTCTATCTCAACGATGAGCTCGGCGAGCTGGCGAACGGGCTCGCTGCCGCCGAGCGCCTGCTCAAGATCGGCGGCCGGCTGGCCGTCGTGACCTTTCATTCGCTTGAGGACCGCATTGCCAAGCGGTTCTTCGCCAGCCGGAGCGCGCCCCCGCCACGGGCCTCGCGCCATCTGCCTGAGTCCGAAAGCGAGACATTCGCACCGAGCTTCCGGCTTCTTAACCGGCGTCCGGTAGAACCGAATCAGAGGGAGATTGCGGCGAATCCGCGGGCCCGCTCGGCAAGGTTGAGAGCCGCCGAGCGCACCGCCTCGCCCGCGCACCCCCTCGACCTGGCCGCGCTCGGTGTGCCCCGGCTCGGCGTTTGCCTGTAGGAGAACGACCTCTAGTCCCGCGAGTAACCCATGTTGCGTTTTGTGAACATCTGTCTCGTTCTTGGCCTGGTTGCGCTAGCCTATGTCATCTATCAGGTGAAATACGAGGCGCGCGCGCTCGACGAGCAGATCGCCTCTCTCGACAAGGAGATCGACACCGAGCGCGATAGTCTCGCCGTGCTCCGCGCCGAATGGAGCCTGCTCAATCGCCCGGAGCGCATCGAGCGGCTCGCCCAGAAATTTCTCAAGCTCGCGCCCGTCCAGCCCCGCCAGCTGGTGACGCTCGACAGCGTGAGTGATCGCGATTTCACCCGTCAGCGCGTCGAGGTTGCGGCGACGACGCCAGCGCCGGCAGCGGCCGGGCAGGGCGCTAAGCCCGCTGCCAAAACCCCAACCGCGGTCGGCGCTGTGACACCGCTGGCAATGCCGGCGTCCGCCGCGGCCGCGTGGCCCGCCGCCAAAATCACCACCCCGCTCCAAGCTGCCGCCCAGTAGACCCGACAAAGTGCGCGACACCGCCAAACCAGATGCCGCCACCGCTCGCGCCGAGCGTGCCTATCTCGCGCGCTGCCGCTATCGCTTCCGCTTGGCCTGTCTCGCCTTCGCCGTCGCCTTCGTCCTGGTCGGCGGCCGGCTCGTCACGCTCGGCTTCGCCGGCACCGAGCCGATCTCCGGCAGCCTGCATGACATCTCCTCAACCGTTCACCGCCCCGATATTCTCGACCGGAGCGGCAGGCTGATCGCGACCGACATCAAGGGCGCGACGCTCTACGCCGACCCCGCCAAGGTCATCGACCAGGACGAGCTTGCCGAGCAGGTGCATAGCGTGCTGCCCGACGTTAACGCCGCCGAGCTCCGCGCCAAGCTCAAGGCCGGCCGCCGGTTCGTGCGCATCAGGCGCGAGCTGACGCCGAAGCAGCAGGAGGAGATCCACGAGCTCGGCCTGCCCGGTCTCGCCTTCATCGACGAATATCGCCGCGTCTATCCGATGGGCGCGACCGCGAGCCACGTGGTGGGCGTGGTCGACGTCGACAGCAAGGGCCTGTCGGGCATCGAGAAGTTCATCGACGACAATCCGCAGCTCGCCATGTCGCATCCCGAGAACGCCGAGGGCGACGAGGCAGTCACCATCTCGCTCGATCTCGGCGTGCAGCACGTGCTGCGCGAGGAGCTCAAGAATGCGATCGCCACCTTCCACGCCAAGGCTGCCGCCGGTATCGTGGTCGACGTGCATTCCGGCGAGGTAGTCGGCCTCGTCTCGCTGCCGGATTTCGATCCGAACCATCGCGAGCAGGCGCTCGACAAGGACCGGCTGAACCGCATCGCCTTCGGCGTTTACGAAATGGGCTCGGTGTTCAAGGTGTTCACCGTGGCGGGCGTGCTCGATTCAGGAATCGCCAATATTCGCTCGGTTTACGACGCCTCGAGCCCGATCCATTATGCGTCCTTCACCATTGAGGACTTCCACGGCCAGCACCGGCCGCTGACCGTGCCCGAGGTGTTCATCTACTCGTCGAATATCGGCGCCGCCAAGATGGCGCTGCAGATGGGCGTCGACCGCCATCGCGCCTTCCTCAATAAGCTCGGCCTGTTGAACCGCGTCTCGACCGAGATTGGCGACACCGCAGCCCCGCTGATCCCGCCGCATTGGCAAAAGCTGAACACCATGACCATCGCCTTCGGCCATGGATTGTCGGTGACGCCGATGCAGCTTGCCGCCGCCACGCTTCCCCTCGTCAATGGCGGCATCGCCGTGCAGCCGACTTTCCTGCCGCGCTCGCGCGAAGAGGGCATGAGCGGAGGGCAGCGCGTACTCAAGGCCGAGACCAGCGCCGCCATGCTGAAGCTGATGCGGCTCAATGTGCTGAAGGGAACCGGCAAGCGCGCCAACGCCGAAGGCTATCGCGTCGGCGGCAAGACCGGCACGGCGGAGAAGGTGGTCGGCCGCCATTACTCCGCCAACACGCTGCTCACGAGCTTCCTCTCGACCTTCCCGACCGACGCTCCGGAATATCTCGTGCTGGTGATGCTGGATGAGCCGCAGCGTGTCGCGGCGAGCAGCAACCAGGCGACCGCTGGAACCAACGCCGCTCCCACCGCCGGCAAGATCATCGAGCGGATCGGGCCGATCCTCGGCGTCGCGCCCAGGCGCGAGGACGATCAGCGCAAGTTTGACGCCAAGGTGCTCGCCTCCTATTAGAAGACGCTTCCCTCTGAAGGGAACTGGCCAAGCCCTTGAGTTTCTCAAGGAAACGGGCGCTTTTGGGGTCGTGAGCGGGAATGACTTTGGGTGAGTTGATCGGGCCTGAGGCGAAGCTGCCGGCGTCCTGGTCTGGCGTTGCGATCGCCGGGCTCGCCGCCGATAGCCGCGCGGTCAAGCCCGGCTACCTGTTCGCCGCGCTGTCGGGTGTGAAGACCGATGGTGCACGCTTCATCGAGGATGCGTTGCAGCGGGGCGCGGCGGCGATCCTCATGCCTTTGGGCGCGGCGCGGCCATCGACCCCTCGTCCCATCGTCGAGGACAAGGACCCGCGCCGGCGCCTTGCGTTGATCGCCGCGCGCTTCTTCGGCCTCCAGCCCAAGATCGCCGTCGCCGTCACCGGCACCAACGGCAAGACCTCGGTCGCCTCCTTTGTACGCCAGCTGTGGGCGAAGCAGGGGTTCAGCGCGGCAAGCCTCGGCACGGTCGGCGTGGTCGGGCCGCGCGGCACCTTTACGCTCAAGCACACAACGCCAGACCCGATCGAGCTGCATGCGATCCTCGCCGACCTTGCCAAGGACGGTGTCACTCATCTGGCCTTCGAGGCTTCGAGCCACGGCTTGCAGCAGCGCCGTGCTGACGGCATTGCGCTTGCCGCGGGCGCCTTCACCAACATCTCGCGCGACCATCTGGATTATCACGCGAGCTTCGAGGAATATTTCGCTCAGAAGCTTCGGCTGTTCCGCGAGCTGTTGCCGAAAGGTGCCGGCGCGGTGGTCGATGTCGATAGCGAGGGCGGCGAGATCGTCGCCACCGAGGCGAGAGCGCGACCGCTGGCGCTTCTGACGGTCGGTCGCGCCGGCAGCGGGCTGCGGCTGCTGTCCGCAACGGTGAACGGCTTCGCCCAGGACCTCGTCATCGAGCACGACGGCAAGGAATATAAAGTGAGGCTTCCGCTGGTCGGCGCCTTCCAGGCGTCCAATGCCCTGGTCGCCGCCGGTCTCGCCATGGCGACGGGGGCGGACGCGGCGACCGTCCTGCCGATGCTTGCCGATCTGCGCGGTGCGCGCGGACGGCTCGACTTGGCCGGCACGTCGCGGAATGGCGCGCCGATCTTCATCGACTATGCCCACACGCCCGATGCGCTCGACAAGGCGCTCGACGCGCTCCGCCCCTATGTCGGACATCGGCTGGTCGTCGTGTTCGGTTGCGGCGGCGATCGCGACAAGGGTAAGCGGCCCGAGATGGGGCGGGTCGCCGCGGCGAAGGCCGACCTCGCCATCGTCACCGACGACAATCCCAGAAGCGAGGACGCCGGCGATATTCGCCGCCAGGTGCTCGCCGGCGCCATCGGCGCCAGCGAGATCGGCGACCGCGCCCGCGCGATCACCGAGGCTGTCGCCATGCTGACCAAGGGCGATGTCCTGCTCGTCGCCGGCAAAGGCCACGAGACCGGGCAGACCATCGGCACGACCGTCATTCCGTTCTCGGACCATGAGGCGGTCGAGGCGGCGTTGCAGCAAGCGGCAAGACATGGCTGAGCCGCTCTGGACCATTGGCGAGATCGTGAGCGCTACGAGAGGCGCCTCGCTCGGCGCGCACGGCACGCCCGTCACCGGGCTCTCGATCGACAGCCGGAGCCTTGCGTCCGGCGAATGCTTCGTCGCCATTCGCGGGCCGAACCGCGACGGCCATAGCTTCGTCGCGGGCGCGCTCGGCTCGGGCGCGTCTTGCGCCATCGTCGACCAGAGCTTTCCCTCGGGCGATGAGGAGCGGCTGGTCCGCGTCGGCGACACGCTCGAAGCGCTGAATGCCGTCGGCCGCGCCGGACGCTTGCGGGCGACCGACACGACGGTGATCGCCGTGACCGGCAGCGTCGGCAAGACCGGCACCAAGGAGGCTCTCAGGCTGACGCTCGCGCCGTCCGGCTCGGTGCACGCCTCGATCAAGTCGTTCAACAATCATTGGGGCGTGCCGCTGTCGCTGTCCAACATGCCGAAGGGAACCCGCTTCGGCGTTTTCGAGATCGGCATGAACCATGCGGGCGAGATCGACCTGCTGACGCGTCTCGTCAGGCCGCACATCGCCATCGTCACGACGATCGCTCCGGTGCATCTCGGCTTCTTCCGCTCGATCGAGGAGATCGCCGACGCCAAGGCCGAGATCTTCCGCGGGCTCGAATCCGGGGGGACGGCGATCATCAATGCCGACAATCCGCATTACGAGCGACTGAAGAACCATGCCCTGCATGAAGGCGCGAAGATCGTGAGCTTCGGCGCGGCGGCCGACGCCGACGCGCGCGTGCTCGACGTCGTCCTGAAGCCCGATTGCTCCGACGTGACCGCTGACATTCTCGGGCTGAAGCTCAACTATCGGCTCGGCGCGCCAGGGCGCCACCTGGTGCAGAACTCGCTCGCCGTGCTAGCCGCGGTCAAGCTCGCGGGCGCCGATCTAGCCGCCGCGGCGCGCGCGCTCGACGGCCTGCACGCCCAGGCCGGGCGTGGCGGACGCACTGTGATTGCAAGCAAGGACGGCGCTCTCGCCATCGTCGATGAATCCTATAACGCCAATCCCGCCTCGATGCGTGCCGCGCTGGAAACGCTTGGGCTGACGCCGCGGAATGAGTTCAAGCGCCGCGTGGCGGTGCTCGGCGACATGCTCGAGCTCGGCGGCCAGGGTCCGAAACTTCACCAAGACCTTGCCGAGGTCGTTGACGGCGCCGGGGTAGATGTTGTCTTTGCCTGCGGCGAGCTTATGGGCTCGCTGTACCAGGCTTTGCCCGCCGGCCGCCGGGGCGCCTATGCCAAGACCGCCGCGGAGCTTGCGCCCGCCCTGATTGCCGGGGTAGGCCCCGGGGACGTGATTATGGTCAAAGGCTCGCTCGGCAGCCGCATGGGGCCGCTGGTCGAGGCGCTGAAGCGCCGGTTCGATACGGAAGTCGGCCCGGCCTAGTCGGGGCCTCAAGGGGGACGAAGGCGATGCTCTACTGGTTGACCGAGTTGACCCCCGAGCTCGCCGCTTTGAACATCTTCCGTTACATCACCTTCCGCACCGGCGGCGCGCTCATTACCGCGCTGCTGTTCGTGTTTCTGTTCGGGCCTATGGTGATTAAGTCCCTGCGCGTCCGCCAGGGTAAAGGTCAGCCGATCCGCAAAGACGGCCCCGAGCGCCACATCGTGCAGAAGCAGGGCACGCCCACCATGGGCGGGCTGATGATCCTCTCGGGCGTGACCGTCTCGGTGCTGCTGTGGGGCAATCTGCGCAACCCTTATGTCTGGGTCGTGCTGCTCCTGACCCTGGTTTATGGCGCGGTCGGGCTCTACGACGATTATCTCAAAGTGACCAAGCAATCGGCCGAGGGCTTCCGCGGTCGCATCAAGATCATCATCGAGGCGGCTGCCGCCGTGGTCGCCACCGCCGTGATCGCCGAGGTTGGCCAGCCGCCGCTCGCGACCGAGCTCGCCATTCCGTTCTTCAAATATGTCGAGCTCAATCTCGGCTGGTTCTTCATCCCGTTCGGCGCCTTCATCATCGTCGGCGCCGGCAACGCGGTGAACCTGACCGACGGGCTCGACGGGCTTGCCATCGTGCCGGTGATGATCGCCGCCGCCACGTTCGGCTTCATCTCCTATCTCGTCGGCAACGCTCTGTTCGCCGAATATCTCCAGATCCATTTCGTGCAAGGGACCGGCGAGCTCGCCGTGATCTGCGGGGCTCTGGTCGGCGCGGGGCTCGGCTTCTTATGGTTCAACGCGCCGCCTGCGCTCATCTTCATGGGCGACACGGGATCGCTCGCTCTCGGCGGCGCGCTCGGTACCATTGCGGTGGCCACGAAGCATGAGCTGGTGCTCGCCATCGTCGGCGGCCTGTTCGTGCTGGAAGCGGCCTCGGTGATCGTTCAGGTCGCCTCGTTCCAGCTGTTCGGCGTGCGCGTGTTCCGCATGGCGCCCCTGCATCACCATTTCGAGCAGAAGGGCTGGCCCGAATCGACCGTGGTGATCAGGTTCTGGATCATCGCCGTGGTGCTTGCGCTTGCTGGCCTCGCCACCCTGAAATTGCGCTAAGTTCCACTCACTATGATTCCCGTGACGATCTTTGCCGGCCGCGACGTAGCGGTCCAGGGCTTGGGCATGAGCGGCATCGCCTCCGTGCGCGCGCTCGAAGCGGGCGGCGCCAAGGTGTTCGCCTGGGACGACAACGAGAAGGGCAGGGCCGAGGCGCTGGCAGCCGGGCTCGTTCTGACCGATCTCGCGACCGTCGACTGGTCACGCTTTGCCGCGCTCGTGCTCGCCCCTGGCATTCCCCTGACCAACCCCGAGCCGAATTGGGCGGCCGCGCGCGCGGACGCTGCCGGCATCGAGGTGATCGGCGACATCGAGCTGTTCTGCCGCGAGCGGGCGAAGCAAGGTGCGCCGGGCAAGGTCGTTGCCATCACCGGCACCAACGGCAAGTCGACCACCACCGCGCTCACCGCCCATCTCCTGTCCGCCGCCGGCAAGCGCGTCCAGCTCGGCGGCAATATCGGCAAGGCGGTGCTCGAGCTCGAGCCGTTCGCCGCCGACCTCACCTACGTGCTGGAGCTGTCCTCCTACCAGATCGACCTCGCGCCATCGCTCAGCCTTGACGCCGCGGCGCTGCTCAACATCACCCCTGACCATCTCGACCGCCATGGCACGTTCGACAACTACGCCCGCATTAAAGCGCAGATCTTCGCCAATCTCGGCTCTGGCGCCACCGCCGTGATCGGCGTCGACGATGTGCCGTCCCGCGCCATCGCCGATAGCCTGCGCGGTCCCTTCGCCGTCAAGCGTATCGCCGTCGGTCATTCGATTAAGACTGGCGTGTGGGCCGAAGGCGGCGTGCTGCACGAGGTGGACGGCGGCAAACAGCTGGCGACAGTCGATCTCGCCGGCATAGGCTCGCTCCGCGGCGCGCATAATTGGCAGAACGCCGCCGCCGCCTACGCGCTCGCCCGCTCGCAAGGGCTTTCCGCCTTAGCCATCGCCGAGGGCCTCAGGAGCTTCGCCGGGCTCGCGCATCGCATGGAGCAGGTGGCGCGGAGCGGCAAGGTGCTGTTCGTCAATGACTCCAAGGCCACCAACGCCGACGCTGCCGGCAAGGCGCTCGCGAGCTTCACCGACATCTATTGGATCATCGGCGGCAGGTCCAAGGAGGGCGGGCTCGCCGGGCTCGAGCCGTTCTTCCCGAAAATCGCCCGCGCCTATCTCATCGGCGAGGCGGCCGACGCCTTCGCCCGCCAGCTCGGCGACGCCGTGCCGCATGTCCATTGCGGGACGCTCGATCGCGCGGTCGAAGCCGCCGCCGCCGACGCGAGCCGCTCACCCGCCAGAGAGCCCGTCGTGCTGCTGTCGCCGGCATGCGCTTCGTGGGACCAGTTCGCCAATTTCGCCAAGCGCGGCGACAGCTTCCGCGCCATCGTCATGGCGCTCGACGGCGCGCAGAGCCTGAAACCCGAGCAGGGCAGGGCGGCATGAGGCTCACCCGCGCCGATCGAAGCGTGCTGTCGGACTGGTGGTTCACCGTCGACCGCCTGATGTTTTTCGGGCTTCTATTGCTGATGGGAGCGGGGCTGGTGCTGTCGCTCGCGGCGAGCCCGCCGGTTGCCGCTAGATACAATCTCGAGCCGTTCTACTTCGTGCGCCGCCAGGCGTTCCTGCTGCTCCCGGCGATCGCCATCATGTTCGCGGCCTCGACCCTCACCCCGAAGCAGATCAGGCGCGCAAGCCTCGCCATCTTCCTGACCGGCATCGCCATGATGGCGGTGATCCTCGTGACCGGCCCCGAGATCAAAGGCGCCAAGCGCTGGCTCGAGCTTGGGCCGTTCTCGCTCCAGCCGTCGGAGTTCGTGAAGCCAGCCTTCGTTGTGCTCACCGCCTGGCTATTCAACGAGGCGCAAAAGCGGCGCGACATTCCCGGCATCCAGCTCGCCGTCGCGCTCTACGCCGTGTTCGCCGTGCTGTTGGTCATGCAGCCCGATTTCGGCCAGACGCTGCTCGTCACGCTCGTCTGGGGGGCGCTGGTGTTCATGGCCGGCATCAATCTCCTATGGGTCGGAGCGCTTGGGCTCGTCGGGGCGGTCGGTGTGGTCTCGGCCTATTTCCTCGCGCCGCACGTCGCATCGCGTATCGACCGCTTCCTCGATCCTGCCTCAGGTGACACCTACCAGACCGACCGCTCGCTTGAATCCTTCCTGCATGGCGGCTGGTTCGGGCGGGGGCCGGGCGAGGGGACGGTCAAGGACGTGCTGCCCGACTCCCATACCGACTTCATCTTCGCCGTAGCGGCGGAGGAATACGGGCTGATCGCCTGCCTCGTGCTGGTCGCCCTGTTCGCGTTCATCGTTCTGCGCGGCCTGTCCAAGGCTTCGCAGGAGCCCGACGGCTTCATCAGGCATGCGATCGCTGGGCTCGTCATGCTGTTCGGGCTCCAGGCGCTGATCAACATGGCGGTCAATGTCGGGATGCTACCCGCCAAAGGCATGACGCTGCCGTTCATCTCCTACGGCGGCTCCTCGCTGCTCGCCATGGCGCTGACCATGGGCTTTGCGCTGGGCTTGACCCGCAAGCGGCCGAAGGCCGGGCAGTTGAAGCGGAGCCCTCCCGCAGAGCCCGAGGCCGAGCCGCCTCCCGTCAGGGAGCAGGCGGCATGAGCACGAAGCCGATCCTGCTCGCCGCCGGCGGCACCGGTGGGCATCTCTTTCCCGCCGCGGCGCTTGCGCAGGAGCTCGCCCGGCGCGGCTACGCGGTCGAGCTCGCGACCGACATCCGCGCCGAGCAATATGGCGGCGATTTCCCGGCGCGCGCCATCCACCGCATCCCCTCGGCGACCATCACCGGCCGGAGCCCCGCCGCCATAGCCAAGACCTTCTCGCGGCTCGGGGTCGGCTATTTCGGCGCGCTTCGTCTCCTGAAGAGCATCGGGCCATGCGCCGTAATCGGCTTCGGCGGCTATCCGACCCTGCCGCCGATCATCGCCGCGCGCACGCTGAAGATCCCGACCGCGATCCACGAGCAGAATGCGGTGATGGGCCGCGCCAACCGCCTGCTCGCGCGCGTCGTCGATCGCGTCGCGCTGTCCTTCTCGCCGACCAAGAAGCTGCACAAGAACGCCGAAGCGAAAGCGCGCGTAACCGGCACGCCGGTGCGCGATGCCGTTCTCGCCTATCGCAAGGTGGACTACGTTCCGCCTGAGCCTGCCGGGCGCCTCTTGCTCCTCGTGTTCGGCGGCAGCCAGGGCGCGCACTATTTCTCCGAGGCATTGCCGCTTGCACTCGGCCGTCTGCCGTCGCCCTTCCGCTGGCGGCTCACGCTGGTGCAGCAGGCGCGCGAGGAGGATGTCGCGTCATTGCGCGAGGCCTATAAGGAGATCGGCGTCGCCGCTTATATCTCGACCTTCTTCCGTGATCTGCCCGAGCGCATCGCCACCGCGCACCTCGTTGTCGCCCGCGCCGGGGCCTCGACCGTCGCCGAGTTGATGGCCATCGGCCGCCCCTGCCTGCTGGTGCCGCTACCGCATGCCCTTGACAACGATCAGCTTGAAAATGCAAGTCGCCTGCAAGAGGGCGGCGGCGGCTGGTGCATAAGGCAGAGCGAGCTTACCCCCGAGCGCCTCGCCAAGGAGATCGAGCACCTGTTCGATACGCCCGGACTGCTGGCGGGCGCCGCGGCCAAGGCCAAGGCCATGGCCGAGGTCGACGCGGTGAGCAAGCTCGCCGATCTCGCCGAGGAGCTCGCGCGCGGGAAATAGTAGGAGTGTAGGGTTCGAGCATGCGTCTTCCCGATCCCGACGAGGCAGGACTGTTCCACATCGTGGGCATTGGCGGCATCGGCATGAGCGCCATCGCCGAGGTGATGCACACGCGCGGCTATCGCGTGCAGGGGAGCGATCTCAAGGACAGCACCAATCTCGAGCGTCTGCGCGGGCGCGGCATCCAATGCCTGATCGGGCATGATCCCGCCAATGTCGCCCGCGCCGGCCATCTCGTCATCTCGAGCGCGGTGAAGCCCGGCAACCCCGAATTCGAGGCGGCCAAGGAGCGTGGCATCCCGATCATCCGCCGCGCCGAGATGCTGGCAGAGCTGATGCGACCCTGCGCCACCGTGTCGATCACCGGCACGCACGGCAAGACCACCACGACCTCTCTGATCGCCGACCTGCTCGAGGGAGCCGACCTCGACCCGACGGTGATCGCCGGCGGCATCATCAATGCTTGGGGCACCAATGCGCGCATCGGCAAGGGCCAGTGGATGGTGGTCGAGGCCGACGAATCTGACGGCACGTTCCTGAAGCTCCCGACCCAGATCGGCGTGGTGACCAATATCGATCCCGAGCACATGGACTATTGGCCGTCGCTCGCGGCGCTGCATCAGGCCTTCCAGCAATTCATCGAGGCGATCCCATTTTACGGGCTCGCCGTCGCCTGCATCGATCATCCCGTGGTGCGCGAGCTGCTCGCCAAGCTCGGCGGCGCCGCCAATGGACGCCGCACGCTCACTTATGGCGTGGCGCGCGATGCCGATATCAGGCTGAGCAATCTCCGCCCCGATCATAACCGCATCACCTTCGACGCCGATCTCGGCCCGGCGGTGAAGGGCGGCACGCGCAAGCTCGAAGACCTCACGCTCCCCGTGCTCGGCCATTACAACGCGCTGAACGCGCTTGCCGCGCTTGCCGCTGCGACCGAAGCGGGGGTGAGCGACGAGGTGATCCGCTCGACCTTCGCCGCGTTCTCCGGCGTGAAGCGGCGCTTCACCCGCGTCGGCGAGTGGAACGGGGCGGCCGTCTATGACGATTACGCGCACCACCCGGTCGAGATCGCCTCGGTGCTGCGCGCCGCGCGCATGGCCGGCAAGGGGCGCATCATCGCCGTCCTCCAGCCGCATCGCTACACCCGGCTCCAGTCGCTGTTCAACGAGTTCTGCGCCTGCCTCGACGACGCCGACATCGTGCTGGTGACGGCGGTCTATTCGGCCGGAGAGGCGCCGATCCCCGGCATCGACCGCGACGAGCTTGCCTCCGGCTTGCGCCGTCACGGCCATCCGCAGGTGCTGACCGTCGATGACGAAGCGACCCTCACCGATGCAGTCGCCTCGATCGCTCAGTCCGGAGACCTGGTGGTCGGGCTCGGCGCCGGCACTATCACCGACTGGATGAACGCGCTGCCGAAGCGGCTAGGCGAGCGGGGGCGTCCGTGAGCGGGACCGACCTCGAATACCGGCTGCTCGCGAGCCTGCCTGAGCTTCGTGGCAAGCTAAAAGCCGACGCGCCGCTCAAGGACTACACTTGGTTTCGCGTGGGCGGTCCCGCCCAGGTGCTTTATTCGCCGGCCGACGAGGCGGACCTCGCTTATTTCCTCCGCCAGACGCCGTCGGACGTGCCCGTCACCATGATCGGCCTCGGGTCCAATCTTCTCGTGCGTGACGGCGGCATCGACGGCGTGGTCATTCGCCTGGGTAGGGGCTTTGGCGAGATCGCCATCGAGGACGGCTCGCGGCTCCGCGCCGGCGCCGCGGTTCCCGACGTCAAGGTCGCGCGCGCGGCCGCCGATGCCGGCATCTCGGGCCTGTCCTTCTATCGCGGCATCCCTGGCTGCGTCGGCGGCGCGCTGCGCATGAATGGCGGCGCGCATGGCTGCGAGACCAAGGAGGTGGTGGTCGCCGTTCGCGCCGTCGACCGCAAAGGCGACGTGCATGTGCTGCCGGTCGTCGAGCTGCATTACGAATATCGCCATTGCGGCGCGCCCGAGGATTTGATCTTCACCGAGGCGCTGTTTCAGGGTGGTCCGGGCGATCCCGCCAAAATCCTCGCCGAGATGGACGACATCGCCGCCTATCGCGAGCAGGCCCAGCCGATCAAGAGCCGGACCGGCGGGTCGACCTTCAAGAACCCGCCCGGCAAGAAGGCCTGGCAGCTGATCGATGCCGCCGGTTGCCGCGGGCTCGCGGTCGGCGACGCCAAGGTCTCCGAAATGCACTGCAACTTCCTCATCAACGAGGGCAAAGCGAGCGGCGCCGATATCGAGGAGCTCGGCGAGACGGTGCGCGCGCGCGTCAAGGAGACGAGCGGGGTCGAGCTCGAATGGGAAATCAAGCGCCTCGGCAACCCAAGCTGAACACGCGGCGATGTTCCGGCTTACGAAATGACGACCGTCACTTCACCCGCGTCAGCACGCCCTGCCCGTCGTCGTTCAAGTCCTCGATGGTGACCTGGCTCGCTCGCTGATCCGCGCCGATCTCGAACGTCACCGCCGACGGGACATCGGGCGTCTCGGGGCTGGCGTAGCAGATGAATGTGTCGCGGTCGAAATGCGTGAGCGGGCGCGACGTCGCCCCATTAGGGCCGAGCTTCAGCACAAGTCCGCCCTTCTCCTCGGTGACCACGGCATCGCCGAGATAGTCGTTGGCATAGTCGCCGGTATAGGCCGCGAGCGGGAGAGCCGATGAGGGCGTCGCCGGCTTCGTGCCGTAGAGCTTCTTCGCTGCCTCGGCGGCCGGCGCGAACATCGAAGTGTAGAGCGCGCCCCATTTCGCGGTCCAGTCTTCACTCGGCGCGCCGGCGAGGACGAGATCGAAGAAACTATCGGCGAGGCCCTCGGGCACGCCGGACGGAAAGGCATTGGTGAGGACGACGATACCGAGCTGCTCTGACGGCAGCAGGCTGACCAGCGTTTGTGCGCCTTGGCTGAAGGCGCCGGCATGTCCCCACACCGTGCCGTAGCGGCCGAAATCGATGTTCCAGCCGCGTCCATAGAAGCCCGGCGTTCCGGTCACCGGATTCTTGCCCCGGCTGAACAGGGGCTCATGCGTCGGCGCTATGGCCTCCTCGTTGATCAGCTGCACGCCATTATATTTGCCGTTGCCGAGCTCGAGCCGCATCCATTGCGCGAGGTCGCGCACGTTCGAGCTCATGCCTCCGGCCGGAGCCTGCGGATCTGGATTGCGCTTGACCAGCGCCGTCCATGTCCCGTCCAGCCGCACGTGGATCTCGGCGCGGTTCTCGTGCGTGAGGAAGTCGGCGTGGCGCGAGCTGGTCGAGCCCATGCCGAGCGGCTTGAACAGTTTCTCGTCGCACACATCCTCCCACGACTTGCCGGTCGGCTTCGCGGCAGCGACCGCGCCTTCGGTCAGTCCGAAATTGCTGTAGGCGTAGCCGGCACGGAAACTCGAAGTCGGCATCAGGTCATGCAGGCGCGAAAGGATCGTGTCGCGGTCGAAGCCGAGACCTTCGAGATCGTTGCCGGCATTGCCGGACAGGCCGCTCCGATGATTGAACAAATCGGTCACCGTGACCTGCTCGGTCGGATAGGCATCGTGCAGCTTGAAGCCTGGATCGAGATCGGCGATGCGGGAGTCCCACGCAACCAGCCCGTCGCTCACCAGCGCTGCCACGACCGTCGAGGAGATCGGCTTGGAGAGGGAGGCGAGCTGGAACACGGTGTCGGCATCGACCGTGCCGGGCTTGCCCGCTTCGCGCACGCCGAACCCGCCGAGATAGACCACCTCGTCCTTGTAGACGATGGCGATGGCGAGCCCCGGCACCTGGCCCTTGGCGATCGCGTCTCTCGCCAGCTGCTCGAGCTTGGGAATGGCCGCCACGACCGTCTCCTTGGTTGCCGTCTCGGCCAGGGCCGGCGAGCCGAGCGCCAGCAGGGTCAGGCCGGCCGTCGCTGCGCGAAAACAGAGGGTCATGATCGCTCCCGGATCGATGGTGGCTGAGGGATAAGCGGCAGGTTAGCAGCCTCGCCTGATCCCCGACAGGGCCGCGGCGCATGTCCGAGCGCGATTCCTAAACCGCCGCGATTCAGCTAAAGCCGTGGGCGAGCGAAGGATCACAAGCGGAAGGACACGAGATATGCCCCAAGCCCCCCACGTTGCCGTCCTGATGGGCGGGTGGTCGTCAGAGCGCGAGGTGTCGCTTCGCTCGGGCGCGGCCTGCGCCAATGCGCTCGAAGGCGAAGGCTACCGCGTGACCAGGCTCGATGTCGGCCGCGACGTGGCGGCGAGGCTCGCCGAGCTCAAGCCCGATGTCTGTTTCAACGCTCTGCACGGGCGCTACGGCGAGGACGGCTGCATCCAGGGCGTGCTCGAGACGCTCGGCATCCCCTACACCCATTCCGGCGTGCTTGCCTCCGCGCTCGCCATGCACAAGGAGCGCGCCAAGGCTGTGCTGGCCGCCGGCGGCGTTCCCGTCGCCGAGAGCATGGTCATCTCACGCGCCGAGGCCGCCCGCGCGCATGCCATGAAGCCGCCTTACGTGATCAAGCCGCCGACCGAGGGCTCCAGTGTCGGCGTCTATATCGTGCGCGAGGACCAGCGCCACCCGCCCCAGGAGCTGACCTCTGCCGATTGGACGCTCGGCGAGGAGGTGATGATCGAGCGCTATATCGCCGGCCGGGAGCTGACCTGCGCGGTCATGGGCGATGAAGCCCTGGGCGTAATCGAAATCCGCCCGGCTGAAGGGCTGGCCTTCTACGACTATGATGCCAAATACGCCCCCGGCGGCTCAATTCACGTCCTCCCGGCGCCGCTTAAACCAAATGTTTACCAATTGGTACAGAAGCTGTCCCTGGCGGCTCACAGGGCACTGGGCTGCCGTGGGGTCAGTCGTTCCGACTTTCGCTTCGACGACCGGCCAGAAGGCACGGGGGAAATGATCTGCCTTGAGGTCAATACCCAGCCTGGCATGACGTCGACATCGCTTGTGCCTGAGCTTGCCGCTCATGCTGGCCGCTCGTTTGGCCAGCTGGCGCGCTGGATCGTGGAGGACGCGTCGTGCAATCGCTAAGCCCTGCAAGGGGTCAGGCCAGGAGAAGGGGATCGGCTGACGCGCTGCTCGCGCGCGGCATCGCCGCCCCGCGCAAATCCGCGCCTGGCCTGCCCGTGCTTGCCGGCGCCCGCCGCCTCGTCACCCGAAGCCCCAAGAGCGTCCGCCTCGGCCGGCTCAACGGCGACCGCGTGCGCGGCAAATGGCTCATCGTCTGCGCGCTGTTTCTGGCGAGTGCTCTGCTTTATGGCGCTTGGATCGGCGGCCAGACCGAGCGGCTTTTCGACGCGCTGAACGGCGGTGTCGAGAAGCTCGCCGTCGCCGCCGGCTTCGGCGTGAAGCGCATCACCGTCGAGGGCCAGTCGCACGCGACCGACGCCGAGATCACCACAGCGCTCAAGGCCGGCCCCGATACCATGATGCTCGGCTTCGATACCGATGCGGCCAAGGCGCGCCTCGAGGCGGTGCCATGGATCCGGCATGCGCAGGTCATGCGCCTCCTGCCCTCGACGCTCCAGGTCCAGATCGAGGAGCGGGTGCCGTATGCGATCTGGCAGAACCACGGCCAGACCTATGTGGTCGACGCCGAGGGCGTGATGCTCGCGCCGGCATTGCGCGAAGCCTATGCCGATCTTCCGCTCGTAGTGGGTGAGGGCGCCGCCAAGGCCGCGCCGGCTCTCTACGACGCGCTCAAGCCGTATGGCGACCTCAGAGAAAAAATGATCGCCGCACTCAGGGTCGGCGACCGGCGTTGGACGCTGAAGCTCGCCTCGGGTCTCGAGATCATGCTGCCCGACGACAATGTCGATGAGGCGCTGACCTCCCTGATCAAGCTCGACGCGGAGCGCGGCTTGCTCAAGCGCGACATCGCCGCGGTCGATCTCAGGCTGCTCGACCGCGTCACCGTGCGGCTGCGCGAGGAAGCCGACGCGTCCTCGCCCGACGCCGGGGCCGCGCCTGAGATACCGACCTCGAGCACCAAGACTGCGCCGGGCAAAGGCAAGACCTAAGAAAAGGCAGGGGGATGGGCTACACGACCACGATCAGAAGCAAGCGCCAGCGCGTCGTCGCTGCGCTCGACATTGGCACGAGCAAGATCTGCTGCCTGATCGCCAAGACCTCGCCCGCGCCCGATTGGTTCGAGGGCAAGGGCGAGACCGTTCAGTTCGAGGTGCTGGGCTTCGACCACACCCGCGCCGAAGGCCTCAAGGCCGGCATGATCACCCATCTCGACAGCGCCGAGGCTTGCATCCGCTCGGCCGTGGATTCCGCCGAACGCATGGCCGGCGTCACCGTCGAGGACGTGCATGTGACCGTCACCGCCGGCCGCCTGAAGAGCGAGAGCTTCTCGGCGAGCGTGGCGCTCCCCTCCGGCGCAGTGCGCGAGGAGGACATCATGCGGCTGTTGGCCGGCGGGCGCCAATATGCCGGCCGCGACAAGCGCACCGTGCTGCATGCGCTGCCCATGAGCTACCGCCTCGATGAGAACGGCGGCATCAGCGAGCCGCATGGCATGTGCGGCGAGCGGCTAGCCGTCGATCTCCACGCCGTCACCGCCGACGACGTGGCGATGCGTAACCTCATGCTCTGCGTCGAGCGCTGCCATCTCAGCGTCGCCAGCCTGATCGCCGCGCCGTATTCGAGCGCGCTCTCGGTGGTCACCCCCGACGAGGCCAATCTCGGCGTCGCCGTGATCGATTTCGGCGCCGGCACCACCACGCTCTCGGTGCTGGCCGATGGACATTTCGTGCACGCCGACGCCATCGCTCTCGGCGGCAACGGCATCACCACCGACATCGCCCGCGCGCTTGCCGCACCGCTCGACCACGCCGAGCGGCTGAAGACGCTGCATGGCAGCGCCTTCGCCACGCTGTCCGACGAGCGCGAGATCATCACCTATCCGTGCGTCAGCGGCATGGCCCAGGGAAGCTTGAACCAGATCACCAAGGCGCAGCTCGCCATGATCGTCAGGCCGCGCATCGAGGAGATCCTCGATCTGATGCGGCGGCGGCTTGCCGCGAGCGGCCCGGCGGCAGAATTCGCCCAGCATCTCGTGCTCACCGGCGGAGGCAGCCAGCTGACCGGCCTGCCGGACCTTGCCGCCAACATGTTTGGGCGCCCGGCACGGCTTGGCCGGCCGCGCGCCATGAGCGGATTGCCGGCAGCGGCCGGGGCGCCGGATTTCGCGGCGGCGATCGGACTCCTGCTGCATTGGTCGCGCGGCGACGACCGGCTCTCGATCCGCGCCGAGCAGCGTTTCTTGCGTACCGGCACCGGCTATTTCGCCAGGGTCGGCGAGTGGATTAGGGACAATTTCTAGTCGAACGAGTGAGGCCGAGGACGGCGCATCGCGGGGGAGCGCTGCCAACGGGCCGGGGCGAGGGACAAATGACAGATCGGAAGGCCACCATGTCTATCAACCTCAGGGTTCCTGATTTGACCGAACTCAAGCCGCGCATCACCGTATTCGGTGTCGGCGGCGCCGGCGGCAATGCCGTCAACAACATGATCGAATGCGGTCTCAAGGGCGTCGAGTTCGTGGTCGCCAACACGGACGCGCAAGCTCTCGCGAGCTCGATCGCCGAGCGCCGCATTCAGATGGGGGCCAACGTCACCGAAGGTCTCGGCGCGGGCTCCAAGCCGGAAGTCGGCGCTGCCGCTGCCGAAGAGGCGATGGCCGACATCAAGGCCCATCTCGTCGGCTGCCACATGGTGTTCATCACCGCCGGCATGGGCGGCGGCACCGGCACTGGCGCGGCGCCGGTGATCGCGCGCGCCTCGCGCGAGGAAGGCATCTTGACCGTCGGCGTCGTCACCAAGCCGTTCCAGTTCGAGGGCTCGCGCCGTCTGCGCGCGGCCGAGAAGGGCATCGACGAGCTGCAGAAATATGTCGATACGCTGCTCATCATCCCGAACCAGAACCTGTTCAGGGTGGCGAACGAAAGGACGACCTTCACCGACGCCTTCTCCATGGCCGATGACGTGCTGCGCGGCGGCGTTGCCTGCATCACCGACCTCATGGTCAAGGAAGGCCTCATCAATCTCGACTTCGCCGACGTGCGCACCATCATGGCCGGCATGGGCAAGGCGATGATGGGGACCGGCGAATCGAGTGGCGAGAGACGCGCCATCGAGGCTGCCGAAGCCGCCATCTCCAATCCGCTGCTCGACGATGTGTGCATGAAGGGGGCGAGCGCCCTTCTCGTGTCCATCACCGGCGGCAACGACCTCACCCTTTACGAGGTCGACGAGGCGGCTAGCCGCGTCCGCGCCGAGGCCGATCCCGACGCCAATATCATCGTCGGCGCGACCTTCGACGACCAGCTCGACGGCTCGATCCGCGTGTCGGTGGTGGCGACCGGCATCGGCCTCGCCGCGCAGGCCCAAATGCAGCAACCCATGCAGGCCCAGGCGCCCGTCATGCAGGAGCGGGGACGTCTCAGCGAGCGGCTGGCAGGATTGAGCGCCATGCCGCAACTGCCCGCGGTCGATCTCGACGAGGCGAGCCTCGTGCTTGGCCCGAGCGAAATGGTCAAGGAGCCGCAAGTGTGGCGCGCTCCCGGAAACGTGACGATCGAGAAGCGCCCGGCACAAATGCCGTCGGTCCCGCTTTCGCTCGGCACCGCGCAGCCGAAGCCTGCCGCGCCGCAGCCGTCCTTTCAGCCCGCGCCGCCCGCCATGATCCGCCGACCCGTTAGGCGCATGCCGGCGGTCGAGGAGCTGCCGCTCGTCGCCCAGAACGAGATCAAGGCCGCTCAGGCTGGCGGAACGCCGCAGCTTGGACTTGCCGCGCAGAAGCGCAAGGTTGGCTTCCTCGAGCGGCTGGCAGGCGTTGGCCGCACGCGGAAGGAGCCGGAGCCCGAGATGCGTTCGGCAAAGCGTGAGCCCGAATTCGGCCAGCAATGGCAGACGCCCGAAGCGCCGAGAATGCAGGCCCAGCCGCAGCTCCAGCCGCAGCCGCAGCTCCAACCTCAGGCCCAGTATCAGCCTCAGGCCCAGTATCAGCCTCAGCCTCAATACCTGCCGCAGCTCGAAGCGCAGTCTCAGCCCCAGCCTCAGCCGCAAGCGGCACAGCGAGGCGTGCGCATCGACCGGCCGCGCCCGGCCGCCCCGGTCACGCTCGCGCCGAAGCGGGTCGAGCCGCAGCCGCGCTTGGCGCAGCTCGCTCAGGCGGAGATCGGCGCCGCCGCGCCGGCCGAATCGCAAGGCGACGACGACCTCGAGATTCCGGCGTTTCTCCGCCGGCGCGCCAACTGAGTCGCGTCACCGGCGTTAACTAAAATGCGCCCGCAGGGCGTCAGCAAAGACAAAATGTTAAGGAAGTCAGTAAGTTACGTGGCTCGGCGGACGGTAATACAGTGAAAGAAACCGTGATTTGTCGCTCCTGAGTCCGAGCGTTAAGGTTCTTGTTAGGTTGATCGACAGCACCAAAAAGGCACAAGCCGAGGGCTGGCGATTGATGGGGGGCTCGGGGTTCTCCTCGAGCCAGGGAACTTAAAAAAACGGCGGGGGCCGTGGGGGCCATGAAGGGTTTCATAGGGGCACGACAGACCACGCTTGCCAGCGAGATATCGCTTACCGGCACCGGGGTCCATAGCGGAGCGCCAGTCTCCATCGTACTTTGTCCCGCTGACGGGGACACCGGGCTTCGTTTCCTCCTTTCCAACGGCGACGCCGACGGCACCGAGATTGCTGCAGACCAGCGCTGGGTGACGGGCGTAACGCTGTGCACCGTGCTTGGCGACGGCAACGGCGCCCAGATCGCCACGGTCGAGCATCTGCTAGCGGCCCTGCGCGGCCTTGGCGTCGACAACGCCCTGATCGAGATCGACAGCTCCGAAGTGCCGATCATGGACGGCAGCGCGGCGCGCTTCGTCGAGGCGATCGATGAGGTCGGCCTCGCCGAGCTCGAGACGCCGCGGCGCTTCCTCAAGGTTCTCAAGCCGGTCCGCGTCGAGGATGCCGGCGCGGTTGGCGAGCTGACCCCCTATAATGGCTTCCATCTCGACGTCCAGATCGACTTCGAGACTTCGCTCATCGGCTCCCAGCGCATCGAGATCGACGTCAATCCCGGCTCGTTCCGCCGCGAGCTGTCGCGCGCCCGGACCTTCGGCTTCATGAAGGACGTCGAGCGCCTGTGGGCGGCTGGGCTCGCGCTCGGCGCCTCGCTCGAGAACACCGTCGCCATCGGCGACGACCGCATCATCAACCGCGAAGGCCTTCGCTACACCGACGAGTTCGTCCGCCACAAGGCGCTCGACGCGGTCGGCGACCTGGCCCTTGCCGGCGCTCCCATTCTTGGTGCCTACCATTCCCGTCGCGGTGGCCATCGCCTGAACACCCTCGTGCTCAAGGCCCTATTCGCCGATATGGATGCTTGGACCATGATCGAAGCCCCGCGTTATCGCGAGGTTCGTCACGCCGAGCTCAGCCACCGTCTCGCCGCGGCGAATTTCGCCGCCGAGCGGAGCTGAACGGCCCTTCGCGCTCATTGGCGGTAGCCCAGCTGGCGTGCAAAGCGCGTTTCGCGCCGCGAAGGGTCTTGCCCGCCGGCAATCGTGCCCTGGCCGCGCGACCGGGCAAAAAAACACCATAATCAGCTAGTTGGTTGGCGGAAGACTGCGCTAGTTTCACCGGCGGCGATCAAGCTCCCGCGCGCGAGGCTTTGCGAGGGGGACGGTCTTTGAGGGGTAGCATGTCCGGTCAGGCACGGAAGGGGCGAGGCCTGGCGCGGCTCGGGCACGGGCGGCGTGGCGTCTTTCGGCTGCCGGCAGCTTTTGTCGCCCTCGTTCTCGCCTCGAGCACGCTCGCGGGCTGTGGCTCGTTCTGGGGCAGCAAGCCGGTGGTCGAGAACACCGATCCGCCCGACATCATCTACGGCAAGGCCGAGGGGATGATCAACAAGGGCGACTACGGCGCAGCCGCCAAGGAATACGAAGAAGTCGACATCAATCACCCGTATTCGCAGGAGGCCCGCAAGGCCATCGTCATGGCGGCCTTCGCCTATTACAAGGCCGGCAAATTCGACGACGCCGTCGCGGCGGCCGACCGCTATCTCACGCTTCACCCCGGCACGCAGGAATCTGACCTCGCCCAGAACATCATCGGCATGTCGTATTACGACCAGGTGCTGGATCCGAAGCGCGACCAGACCTTCGCCCGGAAATCGCTCACGGCCTACGAGACGCTGCTCCAGCGCTATCCCGACTCGCGCTACGCGGCGGAGGCCGCCAACCGGCAGCGCATCCTGCGCGATCTCTTGGCGGCGAGCGAGATGCAGGTCGGGCGCTATTATCTTCGCACCAATAATTATCTTGCCGCCATCAACCGCTTCCGCGTCGTGATCACCTCCTACCAGACGACCGAGCAGGTCGAAGAGGCCTTGATGCGCCTGACCGAGGCCTATATGGCGTTAGGCATCGTCAACGAGGCTCAAACGGCGGCTGCCGTGCTCGGCCACAACTTTCCGGACAGCAAGTGGTACGGCCACGCTTACGATATCCTGCAACGATACGGCGTACAGCCTCAGGAGCATCCAGGGTCGTGGATCACCCAGACCTGGAAAGGCAACGCCCCACCGGCCTGATCCCATCATCATGCTAGCGGCGCTCTCGATCCGCGATATCGTTCTGATCGACAAGCTCGATCTCGAATTCGGTCAAGGCCTGTTCGCGCTGACCGGCGAGACCGGCGCCGGCAAGTCGATCCTGCTCGATGCCTTCTCCCTCGCCATCGGCGCAAGAGGCGATGCATCCTTGGTGCGCCGGGGCGCCGCTCAAGGCGAGGTGACCGCGACCTTCGAGCTTGCGCCGTCCCATCCCGTGCTGGCGCTCCTCGCCGAGAACGGCATTGCCGGTGACGCGACGCTCATCCTGCGCCGGGTGCAGGGCTCCGATGGCCGAAGCCGCGCCTTCCTCAACGACACCAGCGTCAGCGTGCAGCTCTTGCGGCAGGTCGGTCAGGCCCTGGTCGAGATCCACGGCCAGCACGACGACCGCGCCCTTATCGATCCAAGCGGGCACCGCGATCTGGTCGATGCCTTCGGCGGTCTCGGCGCGGAAGCCGCGCGCGTGGCGGGAGCTTACGCCGCGTGGCAGGCGGCCGAGGCGGCGCATGCGCGCCATGCGAGCGGGATCGCCGCATCGCGCGCCAATGCCGACTATCTCGGCCACGCGCTGGAGGAGCTTCGCGAGCTCAATCCCGAGCGCGGCGAGGAAGACGCCTTGGCGTCGCGCCGCCAGTTGATGATGAATGCTGAGAAGATAGCCGCCGAGCTCGTCGAGGCGCTCGACGCGCTTCAGGGCGAAGGGACCAGCGGCGCCCGCCTTGCCGCAGCGCTTCGCCGCATCGAGCGCCAAGCGAGCGTCGGCGGCGCCGTGTTGGCGCTCGTGGCGGAGGCACTAGAACGCGTGCTCGCCGAGACCGACACCGCCCGCGCCAAGATCGAGGAGGCGCTGGCGTTGACCGCTTTCGAGCCGAAAGAGCTCGAGCGCGCCGAGGAGCGGCTGTTTGCGCTCCGCGCGCTCGCCCGCAAGCACAAAATCATGACCGACGATCTGCCTGTGCTGCAAGACCGGCTTGAAGCCGAGCTTGCCGCGCTCGATGTGAGCGAGGGCCGCGCCGCCGAGCTCGCGGGCGAAGCGGGAGCGGCGCGCAAGGCCTATGAATCCGCTGCCGTTTCGTTGAGCGCGGCGCGCAAGATGGCCGGCGCCCAGCTCGACCAGGAGGTCATGGGCGAGCTCGCGCCGTTGAAGCTCGAAAAGGCCTCCTTCCTCACCACCATCGAGACCGTTCCCTTGGCCGAAGGTGGCCCGAGCGGCATCGACCGCGTCGCCTTCTACGTGCGGACCAATCCCGGCACCGAGGCCGGGCCGTTGATGAAGGTCGCCTCAGGCGGCGAGCTCGCGCGCTTCATCCTCGCGCTCAAGGTCGTGCTGGCGGCGCGCGGCTCCGCGCCCACCCTCATCTTCGACGAGGCCGATGCCGGCGTCGGCGGCGCCACCGCTGCCGCCGTCGGCGAGCGACTGGCGAGGCTCGGCACGCGCGTCCAGGTTCTGGCCGTGACCCACGCTCCGCAGGTCGCGGCGGTCGCTAGCGGGCATATGCTGATCGCCAAGGAGGTGGTGCCCGGTCCCGAGGGCGAGACCATGGCCACGCGCGTCTGCGTGCTCGAAGGCGCCCATCGCCGCGAGGAGATCGCCCGCATGCTTGCCGGCCAGACCATCACCGACGAGGCCCGCGCCGCGGCGACGCGACTGATGAACCGTTCGGCGTGACGCGACGATGAGCAAGGCCAAGCCCAACAACAAGAACAAGGGGAAAAAGGGCGGCGCGCGCCTCGACGCGAAGCCGGTCGCCGAGCTGGACGAGGCCGCGGCGGCCTCCGAGCTCGCCAAGCTCGCCGCCGAGATCGCCCATCATGACGCGCTCTATTACCGCGAGGACACCCCAGAGATCAGCGACGCCGCCTATGACTCGCTCCGCGCCCGCAACGATGAGATCGAGGCGCGCTTTCCCCTACTCATCCGCGACGACAGTCCCGCGTTGCGGGTGGGCGCCGCGCCGGTCGGGGCTTTCGGCAAAGTGGCTCACCGCGTGCCGATGCTGTCGATCGACAACGCCTTCACCGAGGAAAAGGTCGAAGCGTTTCTCGCCAGCGCCAAGGCTTTCCTTGGGCTCGCGCCGGACCAGCACCTCGACGTCACGGCGGAGCCGAAGATCGACGGGCTCTCGATCACGCTGCGCTACGAGCGCGGCAGGCTGGTTCAGGGGGCGACGCGCGGTGACGGTTATGAGGGCGAGGACGTGACGGCCAATGTGCGCACCATCGGCGACATCCCCGAGTCGGTCACCGCGCGGGATTTTCCTGCCGCTTTCGAAGTGCGCGGCGAGATTTACATGCGCCACGCCGATTTCCAGCGGCTCAATGAAGAGCAGGCGAAGCAGGACCTCAAGGTCTTCGCCAACCCGCGCAACGCGGCGGCCGGCTTCGTCAGGCAGCTCGATCCCGCGGTCACCGCCAAGCGCCCGTTACGCTTCTTCGCCTATGGATGGGGTGAGGTCGAGCGCTTGCCGGCCGATACGCAATGGGGCTTCTACCAGGCTCTGGGCGGCTGGGGTTTTCCGGTCAATCCGCTGATGCGGCTCACCACCAGTGTGGTGGAAATGCTTGAAACCTATCGGCAAATCGAGGAGCGTCGGGCCGGGCTCGGCTATGATATCGACGGCGTCGTCTACAAGATCAATCGCTTCGATCTCCAGGACCGCCTGGGCTTCAGGACGCGCACGCCACGCTGGGCACTCGCCCACAAATTTCCCGCCGAGAAGGCGACCACGATCTTGCGCGACATCGACATCCAGGTGGGGCGCACCGGCGCGCTCACCCCTGTCGCCAAGCTTGATCCTGTGACGGTCGGTGGCGTCGTCGTGCAGAACGCGACGCTGCATAACGAGGACGAGATCGCGCGCAAGGACGTTCGCATCGGCGATACGGTGATCGTGCAGCGAGCCGGCGATGTCATCCCGCAGATTCTCGGTCCGGTTGAGGACAAGCGGCCCAAGGGCGCGAAACGATTCGTCTTCCCTGAAATCTGCCCGGCCTGCGGCAGCCATGCGGCGCGCGAGATCAACCCCAACACCGGCAAGGTCGACGCGGTCAGACGCTGCACCGGCGGACTGATCTGTCCGGCGCAGAGGGTCGAGCGGCTGAAGCACTTCGTCTCGCGCAACGCCTTCGACATCGAGGGGCTGGGCGAGAAGCATATCAAAGCCTTCTATGACGACGGGCTGATCCAGTCGCCGCCCGACATCTTTACCCTTCAGGCGCGCGACAAGCGCGCGAGCGCGAAGCTCGCCGAGCGGGAAGGCTGGGGCGAGACCTCTGCGAGCAAGCTGTTCGCCGCGATCGAGGCGCGCCGATCCGTCAAGCTCGACCGCTTCATATACGCGCTCGGCATTCGTCATGTGGGCGAGACCACGGCACGGCTACTCGCGCGGAATTACGGCTCTGCCGGGCGGTTTCTCGAGGCGATGAAGCAGGCCGCTGCGAACAGGGAAGGGGAGGCGTTCGCCGAGCTCGACAATATCGAGCAGATCGGACCAGCGGTCGCGAGCACCATCGCCGATTTCTTCGCCGAGAAGCACAATGTCGATGTCGTGGAAGAGCTCCTGGCGCAGGTGACGCCGCAAGCCCTCGAGAGCGTCGACCACGCCTCGCCGATCTCCGGCAAGACGGTGGTGTTCACCGGTACGCTCGAAAAGATGACCCGCTCAGAGGCGAAGGCGAGGGCGGAGCGCCTCGGCGCCAAGGTGGCCGGCTCGGTGTCTAAGCAGACCGACTATGTGGTGGCTGGCCCGGGCGCCGGCTCCAAGCTGAAAAACGCCGAGTCTCTGGGGGTTAGCGTCCTAACCGAGGACGAATGGCTCAAGCTCCTCGGTTGACACGAAAACACGAGGACACTAAATTCGTGTCATGAAAAACGTCACGGTGAGCCTGGATGAAGCGGTTGCCCGTTGGGCGCGGGTCAAGGCCGCAGAGCAGGACAAGAGCCTGTCTCGCTTCCTGTCCGAACTGCTCGAGGACCGGATGCGTCACGACTCCGCCGACCATGCCGAGTTCCTGAATACCTTCCGCTCCGTCGAGCCCGTTCGTCTACGGCAGCCTGGCGAGAAGCTACCCACCCGTGACGAGCTCTATGACCGCAAGTTGCTTCGTCGATAGCAACGTCCTCGTCTACGCGCGGGACTCGTCTGACCCCGACAAACAGGAGCGCGCATCGCTTTGGATCGAAGCGCTAGCGACGGCCGGAGCGGGCCGGGTGAGCTATCAAGTTCTGGTCGAAGCCTACGCGGCCCTGACGCGCCCTCATAAGACGAACATGGACCGAGTTGCCGCAAGAACCTACGTCGCGAATTTTCGGCATTGGCGCCCGCTGGCCATGGACCTGGGTACCGTCGCGGCTGCGTGGCATCTACAAGATCGCTTCGGCTTCAATTGGTGGGATTGCCTGATCGTCGCTGCGGCGCGCCTGAGCGAATGTGATTATCTGCTCACCGAGGATCTCCAGCACGGACAGGATCTCGATGGTCTCGTCGTGATCGATCCATTCGCGGTCGCGCCTGACGCCATCTGACGCCACCAGGCTGGAGTCACCCGTATTTCAGCTTCATGGCGATGATGGCGATCGCGAGCGCCAAGGTGATGGCGTTGGAGATGATGATCGGCAAATTGCCGATCAGGCAGCCGAATAGCAGCCACAGCGCCACGCCGATGGCGAAGCTGACATACATGAACAGCGAGATCGCCCGCGTCTCTTTGTAACGGATGATGTGCATCGCCTGTGGCACGAACGCCGCGGTGGTCAGCGTCGCCGCCACGCTGGAAACGATGATCTCGATCGACATGCGCCGTGATTAGCGCGTCTCGGGCGGGATGTCGCGCACCATGCTGGCGAAGCGGGCGACTTCGTCTCGGTCGTAGGAGAGATGGACGCGCTCGCGCGAGGCGGGGCGTTTGGCGAGGCTCAAGCCTGGCCGCCGCTCGGTCATCGGGCGAATTGGGCGGGGCACGAAGCCGCCGCCGCAATTCGGGCAGACATTGAACAGCACGGTGTCGACGCAGCTTGCGCAGAACGTGCATTCGTAACTGCAAATTCGGGCTTCGGCCGCCGCCGGCGGAAGGTCCTTGTCGCAATATTCGCAGTTCGGCCTGAGCTCCAGCATGGACGCTTAGCCGATCGGGGCTGTGGCATGGCGAAGCCAGGCCCTGTCGTCGCTTCTGAGCACCGGCTCGATCTCGCGCCTGACTCGCGCGTGATAGGCGTTGAGCCAGGCGAGCTCCCATGGGACAAACTGCTTCACGTCGATCAAGCGGCGGTCGAACGGCACGAGCGTGAGCGTCTCGAAGCCCATCATCTCCCGGCTTCCGCCTTGAATTGCCTCTGGCGGCGTCACCAGCACCAAGGTCTCGAGCCTGATGCCGTATTGGTCCTCGAGATAAAAGCCCGGCTCGTTTGACAGGATCATGCCCGGCTCGAGCTCGGCGGTGCCGAGCCGCGACAGGCGCTGCGGGCCCTCATGCACCGAGAGAAAGCTGCCGACGCCGTGCCCGGTGCCGTGGTCGAAATCGAGCCCGGCCTCCCACAGCGGCCGCCGCGCGAACGGATCGAGGTCCTGCCCGCGCGTGCCCTTGGGAAAGCGCGCCGTGGCGATGGCGATATGCGCCTTCAGCACGATGCCGTAATGGCGCTTCATCTCGGGCGTCGGCGTGCCGATGGCCAGCGTTCGGGTCACGTCGGTGGTGCCGTCGAGATACTGGGCGCCGGAGTCGATCAGATAAAGCGAGCTCGGCTTCAGCGCGCGCTTGCTGGCGTTGGTCGGCCGGTAATGCACCACCGCGCCGTTGGGCCCCGCCGCCGAGATGCTGTCGAAGCTGATGTCCTTGAGCTGACCCGAACTCGCGGCGGCTGTCTTCGAGCTTGATTGCGGCGCTCACCTCGTCGACGCGCCCCGAATCGCCGGTCTCGTCGAGCCAGGCGAGGAACCGCGCCATGGCCACGCCATCGCGCAGGTGAGCGGCGCGCGCTCCCTTGATCTCGGCAGCGTTTTTGATCGCCTTGGGCAGGATGCAGGGATCGGCGCCGGGAACGAACTTGGCGCCTTCAGCCTCGAGCAGCTTGGCGAAGCGCATCGGCGCGGTGTCCGGGTCGAGCCGCACCCGCGCCTTGGCCTGGCCGAGCGCCATGAGCTTCTCCGCCAGTGTCGAGGGCTCGGCGATATCGACGTAGTCGCGCAACTCACCGCGCACATTGTCGCTGATCTTGGCGCCGTCGATGAACAAAGTGGGGCGGCCTTCCGCCGGCACGATGGCATAGGCGAGCGCGACGGGCGTGTGCCTGATATCGCCGCCACGGATGTTGAACAGCCAGGCGATCGAGTCGAGCATGGTGAGCAGCACCGCGTCGGAGGCCTCATCCCTGAGCAGGCCCTGCACGTCGCGGATCTTGTCCTTGGCGCTGCGCCCCGAATATTCGAGCCCATGAGGGAAGATCGGCGCGGTCGAGGCCTTCGGCCGCTCCTCCCAAAGGAGATCGATCGGATTGGTCTCGACCGGGGTGAGCCTGATGCCCTTCTTGCCGAGGGTCTCGGCAAGGCGCTCGATCTCTCTGATGGTATGCAGCGCAGGGTCGTAGCCGATAGCCGCGCCCTTGCCGAGCTTCTCCTTGAGCCAGATCGACGCCTTGGCGTCGGGCGTCTGCAACACCTCGAACAGGGTCTGGTCGACTTGCGCGCGCGCCTGCAGGATATAGCGCCCGTCGACGAACAGCGCCGCAGCCTTGTCCAGCACGATTGCCGTGCCGGCTGACCCGGTGAAGCCGGTCAGCCAAGCAAGCCGCTCCGCTGACGGGGACAGGAACTCGTCCTGATGCTCGTCGCTATGCGGCACAAGAAAGCCCTTGAGCTTCCGCGTCCGCAACTCGCGCTGTAGCGCCTTGACCCGCTCGACGGTCGCGGCAGGCGCGGCCGCCTCTTCGAAACTCTGATACATCGCCGCTTTGTAAGCTTAAAGCTTGGCTCCAATCAATCGCCGACCGCGCGGCCGCTGCGACGGCCTAGCATCAGGCTGGTCCATCCATCGAGAATGATTCGCTTTTTGCGAATGAAGCCGAACGAGGACATGCGCGCCTCGATTGCACGCGCCTGGGTTTGCGTGAGGCCTGAAAGGATGGCAATGCCGCCTGGCCTGACATGCCGCGCCATCTCCGGCGCAAGATCGTAAAGGGCGCGCTCGAGCAGGTTGGCGAGCAGAAGATCGGCTCGGGCCGGGCGAAGCTCGGCATGGGCGAAGCCTTGCGCCGTCAGCAGGCGCAACAGCGGCCCCGCGTTGTTGTGTGTCGCGTTGGCGGCGGCGATGCTCACGGCGAGCCGATCGCTGTCGCTGGCGAGCACGCGGCGCTTGAGCGCCTTGGCGGCAGCGATGGCGAGGACCCCGGTGCCGGTGCCGATATCGAGGATCATTCGCGGCCGTTCGCGCTTCAGCACATCGTCGAGCGCGAGAAGGCAGCCGCGCGTGCTCGCGTGATGGGCGGTGCCGAATGCTTGGCCGGCGTCGATCTCGATGGCGAGGCGCTGCTTAAGCATGCGGCCCCGGTCGTGGCTGCCATGGATGACGAAGCGTCCGGCGCGGACGGGACCGCGCTGCCCTTGCGACAGCGTTACCCAATCTGCTGCCGCGACCGGCTCGATGCGCAAGGATTCGAGGCCGGCGGCATCCAATTCCGTCTCGATCAGCGCGGTCAGGGCATCGCGGCCGGGCGGCTCGGCGTACAGCGCCGAAACCTCGAAACATCCATCGCTGCGCTCGAACAGGGAGACGGCAAGGGCAGCGGGTTCGGAAGCTTGCTCCAGATGGGACGCGATTTGCTCGGCCTGTTTGGCCAGGGTGACGATCGTCACCTGGTAAGTCTCGCTCATGCCGCGCCGGACGACACCGCGCGGTCGAGCGTATCGACGTCGAGCAGCCGGTCCCACATCACATCGAGATGGGCACGTGCCTCCTCTGGGGGGATCGCCGTCAAGGTCCCGTCGGGATCGGCGCGGACCAGCCCGTCCTCGGTCAGGCGTCGCAAAGCATCCTCGGCGTCGTAGCTGACGCTCGCGCCGCAGAGTCCCTTGAGGAAGCGGGCGATATCGTCCCTGATTGCGGGGAGCGCGTCGCGATGAGAGGGCGCGCGGGCGAGGAAGGCGTAGAGCAGCATGTCCTCCTTCACGTCCTCCTCCTCGGCGTTGTCGGCGATCAGAGTGAGCGCGCCATGATTGTTGGCGAGGCTGCAGAAATAGAGGTTTTGCGCCAGCACCATCATGTAACGATTGCGCGTGTTGAAGAAGCCCATCACCTGACGGAAGACCACCGCGGACAGCCCGGCGAGCGCTATCGCGAGCGTGAAGGGATTGGTCGCAGCGAGCAGCTTGGTCGCGGTGCCGGCAACGCCCGCCGCCGTGCCGCCGCCCGCGGTGACGCAAAGCTTCAGCTTGTCGAACGGGCGAAACGCGATACGGGTGTTGGGAAACAGCATCTCGAGATCGACCTGCGGGATGCGCTTGAACACTTTGACGTAGATCTTGCCGCTCGACACGCCGGTCGGCAGATGCTCGCGGCGCTTCCTCGCTGTCTTCACCGCGCGCGCCAGGTCGATGCCGGTCGCAGCCGCGATCTCGGCGCCGCGCTGCTCGGCCGGCTTCAGCTTCAACAGCAGGAACAGCCGCTGGAAGATCGGCACCTCGCAACGGTCCTTGGTCAGATAGAGCCGCCAAGGGTTGCGCTCCTCCTGCACCTCGATAGCGGTGCCGCGGTAATAGAGCAGGAGGTCGTCGAAATCGCCGAGATCAACCTTGAGGCTGAGCCCGTGCGGCGAGCGCTCGACCAGGATGCGCTGCAAGTCTTCCTGGCTGAGCCGCACATAGTTCGCCTGCACCAAAAGCCGCTCGACGCCGTCGATGAACTCGGCGCGGGCCTTGGCGCGCCCCGCATCGTCAAGCTCGATCAGGCTCGCGGTGTCGCTATCGGGGCTGAACGGGAGGTAGTCCTCGATGAGGTCGAGCAGGCGCTGGCGATAAGCCTGATGCCGCCAGGCGGCCAGGCAATCGAGCGCGCGGCCGAACGCCCGCTGGTCTCCGGGGTCCTTCGCCAGCCAAGCGATAAGCTTGGCCCTAAGCCCGTAACGGCTGATCGGGATGAAGCGGTCGCGGGGAGCAGGAAACGCCGCCGCGGCTGACGCGGGCGTGGCTTCGGCGCGTTTCCCGTCTTTTCTGCCGCTTCCGGGAGGGGCGGGGGTCAATGGCGTTTCGAGCAGGGCCGGCATGGCGCGGAGCTTAGGCGAGCGGCCGGTTCACAATCAAATGGCTAGAGGGTTTGCAAATAGCTAGCGGGTTGGCGGCGCGGGCGACGGCAGCTCGCAGCTGTCCTCAACCGATGAAGTTGACTGACTTTCCCGCTCCCGCGACGGAGAGTGGTCGCCGGAGCAGAGCTGCACGGGGCCTAACGGCTCGCGTGCGCGGCTCCCGTAGCGGCGCTCGCTCTGCTTTCGCGCCAGACGCTCCGAGGAGGCCAAAACCTATTCGGCCCATCGGAGCGCCAGGTCGCCGCCCCCGTCAATCGCGACGGCTTCTGCCACTACGAGTATCTCTGCATCAGCCTGAGCTGCAGCTATGCGTGGGTCTGCTGACTGCAATCCTCGCGCGCAGCCCGGTAATTGCAACCTTGTCGTCATGCCCCGCCAAAGCCGGGCATGATTTTATTGCGACTGGGTCTTGGCCTTGGGCTGAGCAAGCGCCGATTGCTTGCCGAAGCAGATGCGCTGAGCATCTTCCTGCTTGCACGGGGCGCCTGCCGGCGACCCGCAGGTTTGCGCCAGCGAGGCCCGGGGCACGCAGCTCCCGTCGGGCCCGCGCCACCCGGCGCCGCCTTTGCAGCCGCAGCCCTGGCAGCGGCAGGCATCGTCTGCGGCGGCGGCGTGCGGAACGGTGATCGGCAGGGCAATCAGCGAGAACAGGACAAGAACGGTGGATAGGACACGCATGGCCAACTCCCTCTTTGAAGCTTGCACGCCAGCAATGTACACGGTTTGTTCTCGCAAGGGAAGGGTGCATAAGACGGAGCGGCAACCTCACCAGTTGAGGCACATGGCGGAGAATTTCTTGAAGGCCTTGGCGTCGCGCGGCGCCGAGATCTTGGCGCCGGGCGCATCGATGCCGACCACCTCGCCCTTGGAGGCGATATCGAGGGCGAGCCGCTTGCCGGGCACGCTCGCCTCATAGCGATAGATCTCGCCGTCGGGCAGGTTGGTGCACTCATTCGCGCCGCCGCAAATATCGGCCCTGAGCGGCACCTTTTTTGCCCCGCTCTTCATCGCCACCACCAGCACGATCTCGTCGGCCTTGGTCGTGGTTCCCTTGTCCACCTCGACCTCGATGCGCGTCTCGTCGCTGCCGGTCTCGCCTTCCTCCTGGCCGCAGGTGATGGTGAGCACCGGCTTTCCCGGCTCGCCATACAACAGATAGGCGACCTCCGACCGCTCGACCGTCCAGGCCGGCTCAGCGCTCGCGCCCGAAGCCACCAGCACGATCGCGAGCGCGAGCGGAATTGAAAACCTCATCGAGCTCAGGCTCGCTCGACGAAAGTATCGACCACTTTCTTCTGCCCGGCCTTGTCGAAATCGACAGTGAGCTTGTTGCCGTCGACATGCGCCACGTAGCCATAGCCGAATTTCTGGTGGAACACGCGCTCACCCACCTCGAGCCCCGCGCCCTCCGCCGTGCTGGCCGCGACCAGCGTTCCGTCGATGGTGATCGGCTCGCGCGCCCGCGGCGATCTCTGCTCGCTGCCGCGCGGGCGATTGCGTTGCGCGCGCTGCCAGCCCGGCGTCTCGTAAAAGCCCGCCGCGAACAGATTCTCCGCCGTGTCGAACCGGCTCGGGCCGTAGCCGCGCAAGCCTTTGTCCTCGGCGACCTCGACGTGATCGACCGGCAGCTCGTCGATGAAGCGCGACGGCAAGGCCTGCTGCCAGGTGCCGTGATTGCGCCGGTTCTGCGCGAAGGTGATCTTGGCGTGCTTGCGCGCGCGTGTCAGCCCGACATGGGCGAGCCTGCGCTCCTCCTCGAGCCCGGCGCGCCCCAACTCGTCCAGGCTCCGCTGGTGGGGCAGGAGGCCTTCGTCCCAGCCGGGCAGGAACACGGTGTCGAACTCAAGCCCTTTGGCACTGTGCAGCGTCATCAGGTTGACGCGGTCGGCGCCCTCCTCGGTGGTCGCGTCCATCACCAGGCTGACATGCTCGAGGAATCCGGCGAGCGTGTCGAACTCCTCCATGAAGCGGATCAGCTCCTTCAGGTTCTCGAGCTTCGATTGCGCCTGCGGCGAGCGCTCGGCCTGCCACATGCCGGTATAACCCAACTCATCAAGGATCAGCTCGGCGAGCTCGGTATGGCGCATGGTATCGATCAGCGAGCGCCAGCGGTCGAACGCTGCCATCAGGTCGAGCAGAGCCTTGCGCGGCTTTGGCTTAAGCTCCTCGGTCTCGGCGATCAGCCGCGCCGCCTGCATCAGCGGCACGCCACGCGCGCGCGCCAGTTGATGCAGCGATTTCACGCTGGCTTCACCCAGACCCCGGCGCGGGGTGTTGATGATGCGCTCGAATTTGAGGTCGTTGGCGGGGTTCAGCGTCACCTCGAAATAGGCGGTCGCGTCCCTGATCTCCTGGCGCTCATAGAAGCGTGGGCCGCCGATCACGCGATAGGGCAGGCCAAGGGTGATGAAGCGGTCTTCGAAGGCGCGCATCTGGAAGGACGCGCGCACCAGGATGGCGACCTCGCTCAGGGCGTGGCCCTTATGCTGGATCTGCTCGATGTCCTCGCCGATCAGCCGCGCTTCTTCCTCGTCGTCCCAGCAGCCTTCGACCTCGACCTTGTCGCCGGCCTCGCCGTCGGTCCGCAGCGTCTTGCCCATCCGCCCCTTGTTATGGGCGATCAGCCCTGAGGCGGCGCCGAGGATATGCCCGGTCGAGCGGTAGTTCCGCTCGAGCCTGATGATCTTGGCGCCGGGGAAGTCGGTCTCGAAGCGGAGGATGTTGTCGACCTCCGCGCCGCGCCAGCCGTAGATCGATTGATCGTCGTCGCCGACACAGCAGATATTGCCGCTGCCCTGGGCGAGCAGGCGCAGCCAGAGATATTGCGCGACGTTAGAGTCCTGGTACTCGTCGACCAGCATGTAGCGGAAGCGCTGCTGATATTTTTCGAGCACGTCCTGGTGCTCCTGGAACAGCCGCAAATTCTCCAGCAGCAGGTCGCCGAAATCGGCGGCGTTCAGTTCTTTCAGCCGCTTCTGATAAAGCGCATAGAGCTCGCGCGCCCGGCCGTTGGCGAAGGCGAAGCTCTCGCCCTCCGGCACGCGCTTGGGCGTCAGCCCGCGGTTCTTCCAGCCGTCGATCATGGCCGCGAGCAGCCGCGCCGGCCAGCGCTTCTCGTCGATATTCTCGGCTTCGAGCAGTTGCTTCAGCAGCCTGATCTGGTCGTCGGTGTCGAGCACGGTGAAGGACGGCTTCAGATCCACCAGCTCGGCATGGCGGCGCATGATCTTCACGCCGATAGCATGGAACGTGCCGAGCCAGGGCATGCCCTCGACCACGCCGCCGATCAGGCTGCCGATGCGGGCCTTCATCTCGCGCGCCGCCTTATTGGTGAAAGTGACGGCGAGGATCTCGAAGGGCCGCGCTTTTCCCAGGCTTAAAATGTGGCCGATGCGGGTGGTGAGCACGCGCGTCTTGCCGGTTCCGGCACCCGCCAGCACCAGAAGCGGGCCGTCCAGCGTTTCGACCGCCTCGCGCTGCTCGGCGTTGAGCGCATCGAGATAGTGGCTGGGGCGCCGCCGCATGGCGCGCTCCGACGTGGTGAGCCGCTCCTCGTCATCCTCAGGCGGGGGCAGGGCGGCTTGCGCGGCGCGAATCTTACTCATCTCAACGAACTATATCACCTCGGCGAGTCGAAAATGAAAGGCCGCGCTGGACCCTGGGCTTTGCCGTTCTTTCGTCATATGACAAGCTCATGACCGCCCTTCAGCGGCCAGCGAGGCAGCCGACAAAGGATTATCAGCCAGTTCGCGAGCGCGCCCGGTGTACGAAGAAGACGAAATCCGCCTGAATCGTCCCGCTGCCGCCAGCGCGGAAGCCACATCGGCTCCGGTCGAGCATCGTCGGGGCAAGGGCATTTTCACGCGCGAATGGGCGGCACTGTTGTTTGCCGTGGTCAGCTTCGTCACCGCCCAGATCATCGTCGTGTCGCTGCACTACCGGGCGACCCGGCTCACCCAGGCGACCGAGGAGATCAGGCTCGCGCGCGGCCTCTACAGTGAGTTCTATCTCGACGGGAAGTCCTATATCCCGATCGCCAGCGCGATCGAATCCTGCCAGAAGCTCTATAAAGGCGACGGCGGCACCTTCACTCACGCCCAGCTGAATGAATATCTCGGTTTCTTCTCGGACCTTGGCCTGTTCAAGCAGCGCGGCGCTCTGAGCGATGAGCTGATCGGCCATTTCTTCGGCGCGTTCATCATCGAAGCAAACCAATATCCTGAAATCCAGAGCTATATCGGCCGCATCCGGAAGAACTTCCATCAGCCCGAGGCGTTCGCCGAGTTCGACAGCATCGCCAAGGACGTCGAAAGCGACCAGCGATTCGCCTCCCTCGTCGCTTTCGCCAAGACGATGTGCAATGCGTCGCCGGCGATGAGCGTCAATCGCCACCGCCCGGGCGCCTGTCCCGAAGGTCCGCCCTGCACGCCAGGGGACTAACAATTGGGCGCTCGCGGCCTGGTGTCGCGATTGAAAGAGTTCTTGCCCTTTGCGTTTGACAAAAAACCGCAGAAAAAGTCTGCTATTGCCATTGCGCGTGCGAAGCGGCACTGGCAAACGAGAGACTCTAACCTCCACGTCATTGGGAGACCGGGACATGCTTCAGCTTTTGAGGATGGGTGTTGTCGTGCTTGCGAGTAGCGTGTTCGCCTTATGGGGTCTCAATCCGGCGGAAGCCGGATGCCAATTGGTCACGGCGACTCACAGCGCCAACTCGAAGGCCGAAGCCGCGCAAAGCTCGCGCGCGCTCGCCGTGCAGAGCGCCTACGACCTGAAGGCCGCCAAACGCTGGAGCTACATCACCATGAGCGCGCGGCGGGTTAAGGGCGATCCATTCTGGAAAGCGGTCAGACCCGATGGCGTTCCCGCCGACGCACAGCTCAAGCCCGATATGGTGAGCTCGCGCTTCTACACCACCTGCTTTACCGGCGTCGTCGTTCCTTACGTGTGCACGACGGGGTCCGCCGTCTGCGGCAACTAGCGCATGATCCCGAAAACGTCGCAGACTTTTCGGGATAGGATGCGCCAGAGACGGGGCGCTGGGGCGAAATCCTGATTGAATCTCAGGCGATTTCGCTCTAGCTCGTGCCGGCTCGCCCTGTCGGTCGCCGAGGAGACATGCGGTGCTGCAAGCCTTGAGGATCGGCGTCGTTGCGTGCGGCGTCGCGGGCTCGGCTTTATGCGGGGTTGGGCCGGCGGAGGCCGCTTGCCAATTGGTGACCGCCACCGCCAGCGAGGCCTCCCCGCAGCAAGCCGCCCACACCTCGCAAGCGCTTGTGCTTCAGAGCGCCTATGAGCTGAAGCGCGCCAAGCGATGGGCTTACGTCACGCTTTACGCCCACAGGGTGAAGGGCGACCCGTTCTGGAAGGCGGTTCGGCCGAACGGCGTTCCCTCCGATGCGCAGATCAAGCCCGACATCGTCACCTTCCGGTTCTATACGACGTGCTTCACTGGCGTGGTGGTGCCCTATGTCTGCACCACGGGCTCGGCGGTCTGCGGGCAGCAATAACCTCGCTTGGCGCGGCGCGCGCACGGGCCGCCCCCCTGCGATTTGACGCCTCATCCTCGCCGCATGGCTTGGTAAGCTGATTTTCAGTCTTACATGTTGGAGCTGGATCAACAAGGCCAAAGGTAGCGTCGTGTCTTCCAACTACACCATCCGCGAGCGCGTGGCCGACGGGTGCATCCACATCGTCGGCATCGCCGCCAGCCTCGTCGCGCTCGCCGTTCTCCTCGTCATCGGCGTCAAGTCGCAGACGACGCTCTGGGTGGTGAGCCTCGCCATCTACGGCGCAGCGCTCGTCGCCATGTTCAGCTGCTCCGCCGGCTACAACCTCATCATCCGCCCGGCGAAGCTGAAAGAGGTGTTCCGCCGCCTCGACCATGCGGCGATCTTCCTCATGATCGCCGGCACCTACACGCCGTTCGTGCTGATCAAGATGAACAATGCCTGGGGGCTCGGGCTGCTCGCTGTGGTGTGGACCATCGCCATCATCGGCATCGTCATCAAGCTGGTCGCGCCGCACTTTCTCGAGGGCCTGACCGTCGGGCTCTATCTCGTGCAGGGCTGGGCGATCGTCGCTGCCTGGCATCCCCTGGTCGCTGCCGTGCCCAGTTGGGTGGCGCTGCTGCTCGGCCTCGGCGGTCTGCTCTACACGGTGGGCGTCGTGTTCCACCTTTGGGAGCGGCTGCCTTACCAGAATGCGATCTGGCACGGCTTCGTGCTCACCGCCGCGAGCTGCCACTATGCGGCAGTGCTTGGCGTCGTCGGCGCATAGCGATCGACGAAACGCCCGCGCTTTTCGTAACAATCCGCCTGTAGAATGCGCCCATGACCGTGGGTCTCGCAGAGGCGGAGCTGGGCTCGGGCGCTGACGGCAAGGCGGCGCTGTTCGTTGCGCTTGCCAGCCGCTTCGGCGAGCGCTTCTCGCGGAGTCAGGCGCTTCGCGAGCAGCACGCCAACACGCTCACCTGGCTGAAGCTGGAGCCACCCGACGCGGTGCTGTTCGCGAAGACCGCGCAAGAGGTCTCAGACGTGGTGAGGCTCTGCGCCGAGGCCCGCGTGCCGGTGATCCCGTTCGGCACCGGCACCTCGCTCGAAGGCCACGTCAACGCGCCGTTCGGCGGGCTCTCGCTCGATCTGTCGGGCATGAACCGCATCGTCGCCGTGCACCAGGGCGATCTCGACTGCGTGGTCGAGCCCGGCGTCACGCGGAAAGCGCTCAACGATCACTTGCGCGACATGGGGCTGTTCTTCCCGGTCGATCCCGGCGCCGACGCGAGCCTCGGCGGCATGGCGGCGACCCGCGCCTCCGGCACCAATGCGGTGCGCTACGGCACCATGCGTGACGTGGTGCTCGGGCTCGAGGCGGTGCTCGCCGACGGCAGCATCGTCAGGACCGGGGGCAGGGCGCGCAAGTCGTCGGCCGGCTACGACCTTACCCGCCTCCTGATCGGCTCAGAGGGTACGCTCGGCATCATCACCTCGCTCACTCTGAAGCTCTACGGCATTCCCGAGACGATCCTCGCCGGCATCTGCCCGTTTGGCTCGATCGAGGGCGCCTGCAACACCACGATCGCCGCTCTCCAGATGGGGCTGCCGCTTGCCCGCATCGAGCTTGCCGACGAGGTGCAGATCAGGGCGTGCAACGCCTATTCGCAGCTTGCCCTGCCCGAGGTGCCGACGCTGTTCGTCGAGTTCCACGGCACGCCGCTGGGCGCTCGCGAGCAGGTCGAGGCGTTTGCCGAGATCGCCCGCGCCGAAGGGGGAGGCGAGCTGCAATGGGCCGAGCGCCAGGAGGATAGGAGCAAGCTCTGGCAGGCGCGTCACGACGCCTATTGGGCGGCGCGGGCACTCAAGCCCGGCACCGAGGTGCTTTCCACCGATGTCTGCGTGCCGATCTCCTCGCTGGCAGCCTGCGTCGTCGAGACCCGGCAGGACATCGACCGGATTGGCCTTCTCGCGCCGATCGTCGGTCATGTCGGCGATGGCAATTTCCATGTTCTGCCGTTGATCGACCCGGCCTCGCCCGAAGAAAAGCGCAAGGTGGCCGAGTTCCTCGACCGGCTGATAGAGCGCGCGCTTCGCTATGAGGGCACTTGCACCGGCGAGCATGGCGTGGGGCAAGGCAAAATGGCCTACCTCGCCACCGAGCACGGACTCGCAATCGGCGTCATGGCTGCCATAAAAAAGGCGCTCGATCCGTTGAATATCCTCAATCCTGGCAAGATTTTTGCGTTAGCATGATGTGAGCGTCGCGGGGCCGGGACCGGCCGGCGCAGATGGCGTTTGCCGGGTGACTGCGCGCTCGCATCCAGGCCTTGGGCACAAGAGTTGAACTCGTTCCTGCTCGCTTTGACGGCATTGCTGATCTTGGTGCTGACCGCGCTGTTTGCCGCGCCGCTTGTTATCGACTGGAACCAATATCGCCCGGCGTTCGAGACCCAGGCCAGCAAGCTGCTCGGCCGCCAGGTCAAAGTGGGCGGCAAGGTGCATCTCCTGCTCCTGCCGACGCCCGAGCTCAGATTCGACGACGTCAAGGTCGCCGACCAGGACGGCAATTTTGACAAGCCCCTGCTCGAGGCCCGCTCGCTCGAAGCCTGGCTCAATTTCGGCGCGATGCTGTCGGGCACGTTCGAGGCGCGCAGGATCGCCATCGTCGATCCGGTGCTCCGCATCGACGTGAAGCCGGACGGCACCGGCAATTGGGGCGACGTGGGGCGTCCCGGCGTCCCGCTTCCCTTCGCGCCGAAGGAGGTCATGCTGGACGCGATCGCCGTGAGCGGCGGCAGGATCGAGGTCACCAGAGCGGGCGCGCCGCGGCTCACGCTCGAGGACATCGCCGGCGAGGCGAGCGCGGCATCCTTATCGGGACCCTACAAGGTCTCGGCCAGCTACAGCTTCGAAGGGCGCACGCAGCAGCTTCGCTTCTCGACCAGCAAGCCCGATGCCGCCGGCCTGTTCCGCATCAAGTCGGCGCTGCGCGACCCCGAGCGGAGCATCACCTATCTGCTCGACGGCGATGTGACCGGTCTCGCCGGCAAGCCGCTGTATAACGGCACCATCGTCGTGCGCGTGGCGAATGCGCCCGCCGACGCCCTGCCTGACGCTGACACCGCTCCCGGCGAAGGTCAGGCGCCGGGGCCGGAGCCCACTCAGGGACAGGCGCAGGAGCAGCCGCCGGCGCAGACGCAAGAGCCCACCCCGCCAGTCGACACCGCCTCGTTCTTCGAGCTGAAAGGTCCGCTCAAGGCGAGCCCCGATCGCGCCGAGCTTCCCGATTTCGACCTCATCATCCACGCCAAGGGCCGCCCGCAGATTTTCAAAGGCCGCCTCGCTCTCGACATGGCCGACAAGCTCAAGGCCGACGGCGCGCTACAGGCCCGCTGGATCGATCTCGATGCTCTGTTCGGCGCGCCGGCTGGCGCCAGCGGCGAGCGGCCTTCGCCGGGCGAGGTGCTTTATCTGTTCGCCGAGCAGGCGCTGAGCAATGCTGCCGAGCTCGGCGATGCGACGCTCGCTATCGCCGTCGATCAGGCCGGGCTTGGCGGCGATCTCGTCGGCAATCTCGATGCCACTGTCGCGACCGGCGACGGCGGCCTCAAGGTCGAGCATCTCAAGGCCACGCTGCCCGGTAATAACCGCATCGAGGTTTCCGGCAAGCTGAGCCATGGCCAGTTCGGACCCGTGTTCGCCGGTCCGGTGAAGCTCGAAGGCTCGGGCTTGCGGGCGCTGAGCCGCTGGGGCTCGGGCGACCGCGACGTGTCTTCGCAAGCCTCGATGGGCAATTTCACGCTGTCGGCGAACGCCACCGTCGGCGACGGCGAGCTTACCCTTGCCGACGGCGTCGGCGAGCTGAGCGACACCAAGTTCCGCGGCGCCTTGAGCTTCAAGGGTGGCGAGCGCAGCCAGATCGAATTGTCGCTCGACAGCGACAAGCTCGATCTCCGCGAGCTCCTCGGCGACGGACCGATCTGGCAATCCTGGCTTCCCGCGCCAGCTCCCGCTGCCGCAGCGGCGAAGGAGGGAGCAGCGCCCGCGCCGGCGCCGGCCCCCGCGCCGAGCCTTCTCGCCCAGCTCCATGACGACGACGTGCGGGTGACCCTCCGTGTCGGCGAGCTGCTTCTGCCCAACATCCCCGCGGGCAAGCTGAATGCCGGCTTCACGCTCATCAACGACACGCTCGACGTGCAGCAGCTCGACTTTGCCGCTGCCGATGCGATCGCCCTTGCCGGCAAGGGCCGGGTCGAAAGCTTGAGCCAGGCGCCGTCGGGGCGCGTCGATTTCGGATTGAAGGCGGCGACCACCGATGCCTTGCGCATCGTCGCGCAGCTGTTCGGCCTGCCCGAGAGCGTGAGCCAGTCGAAGCATCTCTCAACGCTCGCCCCGCTCGACATCCACGTCGGTCTCGTCGCGGCAAAACAGGGCGACGGCACCAAAGCTTCGATCGATCTCGGCGGCAAGGCGGGCGGCTCCGACGTGTCGATTGTCGCGCGCGCCGTCGGCGATCCGGCCAAGCTCGCCGAGGCGAATATCGACCTCGACGGCAGCGTTACCGGCGAGCGGCCGCAAGCGCTGCTCGTGCTGCTGTTTCCCGACCTGCCGGCAGAGCGGCTTTCGGCCGCGAGCGGCGGCGCCGGCAAGCTCACGCTGAAGCTTCAAGGCGTGCCCAAGACCAAGCTCGCCGGCGGCGCTTCGCTGGAGACCGCCATGATGAAGCTCGGCTTCGACGGGGAGGGATCGGCCGACGAAGCCGGAGCGAGCTTCACCGGCAAGGCATCGCTCGCGAGCCAAGATGCGAGCCTCGCGTTGATGGCGCTGGGCTTCGAGGCGCCCCCGTCTGCCGCCGGCGTTCCGCTCGCGCTCCACGCCGACATCGTCAAGCAGCTCGCGAGCATCGACCTCGATGGCATCGCCGGAATCATCGCCGGATCGCCGGTCGCCGGCAGCGCCCATTTCGACACCGGCGGTCCCAGGATGCGCTACAGCATCACGGCCGGCGCCGATTACATCTCGCTGCCCTCGCTGCTCGGCACGCTGGTCGCGTGGCAGCGCACGCCATCGACCGAGGAGATGCTGGGCACGATCGGCGGCGACGCCTCTGGCGTGTGGCCCTCGCGCGGCTTCTCGCTCGGCGTGCTGGAGAAGGCTGACGGCGACATCAAGCTCACCGCCAAGACGCTCGCGCTCGGCACGCCGTTCCAGGTCCAAGGCGCAACGCTTATCGCCAAGGCCGACAAGAACGGCCTTGCCGTCACGAGCCTCGACGGGCGGCTGTTCGGCGGGACGTTCGCGGCGTCGGGTGGCCTGTGGCCGCGCGGCGCGGGCGCTGAGCTCGACGCCAAAGCCGAGTTGAAGGCTGCGCGGCTCGATGACGCCTCGCAGGCTCTCTTCGGCAGCGGCCTCGCCACGGGCCCGTTCGATCTCTCATTCGCGGTGCAGGGCGAAGGCCTGAGCCCACCGGGCCTCGTCGCCGGCTTGAGCGGCGAGGGCAACCTGTCGCTCGGCGCCGGGCAGCTGCTTGCGCTGACCCCCGATCCTTTGCGCAAGGTCGCTCTCACCGCCGCCAACAAGACCATCAAGGCGGATAAGGAAGAGATCGAGGCGGACGTGCAGGCGGTGCGCGACTCGCTCACCAAGGGTACCTTCTATTACGCCCCCGCGAGCTTCCCCTTCGAGGTCAAGAACGGCACGCTCCGCCTCGCGCCGGCAACGCTGGCGGGAACCGGCGCCGACACCAAGATCAACGCCTATGTGCAGCTCGCGAGCCTCAAGCTCGACAGCGAGTGGGTAATGAGCCTGGCCGGCAAGGGGAGCAAGGATGTCCCGCCGGTGACGTTGGTCTTGGCCGGACCGCTCAGCGCCGGCTCGCCGATCATCCCTGCCATCGATACCGCCGCGATCGAGGCTTATCTCACCATGCGGCGCATGAACGAGGACGTTGAGCGCCTCGAAACGCTCGACGTAAGCGGCAAGGACCAGCCCGCGGTGGACGACGCGGCGCGGATGCCCGCGACTGACGCCGATGCCGCGGCGGCAGCCGACCAGGCGGCGCAAGCGAAGGCCGCCGCCGAGGCCGAGGCCGCTGCGGCGCAGGCCGCTCAGGAGAAGGCTGACGCGCAAGCGAAGGCTGCAGCGGAGGCAGCCGCTCAGGCGCAGGCCGACGCCGAAGCGAAAGCTTTGGCGGAGAAGGCGGCTCAAGAGCAGGCCGAGGCGGAAGCCAAGGCTCAAGCTGAGAGGGCCGCTCAGGAGAAAGCCGACGCCGAAGCCGCGGCGGAGAAGGCGGTTCAAGAGAAGGCCACTGCCGAGGCCAAGGCTGCCGCGGATCAGGCCGCTCAGGAGCAGGCTGCCGCTGACGCCAAGGCGGCGGCTGAGAAGGCTGCTCAGGACAAAGCCACTGCGGAAGCGAAAGCTGCGGCTGACCGAGCTGCCAAGGAGCAGGCTGCCGCCGAAGCTAAGGCCGCAGCCGAAGCTAAGGCCGTCGCCCGGGCCCAAGCCGCGGCTGACAAAGCGGCGAAGGAGCAGGCCGAGGCCGAAGCCAAAGCCGCAGATCAGCTGGCTGCGCGAATGAGAGCGGCCAAGGCAAAGGCCGACGCCGAGGCGCAGGCCGCAGTCGAGGCCAAGGCTGCGGCCGAGGCCAAAGCTGCGGCGCAGCGTGCGGCAAAGGAGAAATCCGCCGCCGAGGCAGAGGCTGCCGCCGAGGCGAAAGCCGCGGCCGTGGCGAGAGCGGCGGCCCAAAGAGCGGCAAGGGAACAAGCCGCTGCCGAGGCTGAGGCTGCCGCCGAGGCTAAGGCCACCGCCGATGCAAAGGCTGCCGCCGATGCGAAGGCCGCGGCTGATGCCAAGGCAGCGGCCGACGCCCAAGCCGCCGCGGACGCAGATGCAGAAGCCGACGCTGCACAGCAGACGGTTGCGAAACAGAATCCGGACGCTGGCGCAGCCGCGGTCGGATTCCCTGCCGACGCGGCGCCGGCGCCGCAGCTTAGTCCCGATGGCGAAGCCTTGGCGCCCGAGCCCGCCCAAGATGATGCGACGCTCGGCGCCAACGGTGAGGCCGCTCCAGTGGACCCATCGACCGTTGAGATCGCGCCGACGGTCGCACCGAAGCGGCATCGCCGCCCGCCGACGGCGCCTGACGACTGGAAGAAGGGTTACGGCGTTTTCGGCGGCGGCTAGGATCCTTCGCGCCGACCCTTGACCCACTTCAACACATAGACGCGGATCGCCGCCGACAGGCTGCCCTGCGATCCTCGCGCACCGCCCCGTCCCTTGTCGATCTCGCCGACCAGCGCCGCCACGGATTTTCCGTCAGCCCGCGCGATATCGGCCAAGGCCTGCCAGAACTCGTCCTCGAGCGAGATGCTCGTGCGATGCTTGGCGATGGTGAGCGAACGCTTGTTGTTGGATGCGGCCATGCGTGACGGTTCGCCCGGCTAGCCCTTTGGCGCGATCATGTCCTCGGGCCTGACCAGCCGGTCGAACTCCTCGGCGGTCACATGGCCGAGCCTGACCGCCTCCTCGCGGAGCGTCGTGCCGCGCTTATGCGCGGACTTGGCGATCTCGCTCGCTTTGTCGTAGCCGATATGCGGGGCGAGCGCCGTGACCAGCATCAGCGAGCGCTGCATATGGTCCTTGATGCGGTCGCGGTTGGCCTCGATGCCGACGACGCAATGCTCGGTGAAGCTGTCGGCGACATCGCCGAGCAGCCTGATCGACTGCAGCATGCCGTAGGCGAGCAGCGGCTTGAACACGTTGAGCTCGAGATGGCCCTGGCTGCCGGCGAAGCTGATTGTCGCGTGATTGCCCATGACCTGCGCCGCAACCATGGTCACCGCCTCGCACTGGGTCGGGTTGACCTTGCCCGGCATGATCGAGGAGCCGGGCTCGTTCTCCGGCAGCAGGAGCTCGCCGAAGCCCGAGCGCGGGCCCGAGCCGAGCAGCCTGAGATCGTTGGCGATCTTGAACATGGCCATGGCCACCGTGTTCAGCGCCCCGTGGGTGAACACATAGGCGTCGTGCGAGGCGAGCGCCTCGAACTTGTTCTCGGCGCTGACGAAGGGGAGCCTGGTCATCTCGGCGATCTTTGAAGCAAAGACCTCGGCGAAGCGGGGGGCCGTATTCAGGCCAGTTCCGACCGCGGTGCCCCCTTGGGCCAGCTCGTAAAGCCCGTAAAGCGACAGTTTTATGCGCTCGATGCCATGATCGATCTGTGCCGCATAGCCGCCGAATTCCTGCCCTAGAGTGAGCGGAGTTGCGTCCTGCATATGGGTACGGCCGATCTTGAGGATGTCCTGGAACGCCGCCGCTTTGTCCTTCAGCGCTTGATAGAGGCGGGCCAGAGCCGGGTTCAACCGGTAGGCGATTTCCTCGGCGGCGGCGATATGCATGGCAGTGGGGAACGTGTCGTTGGACGACTGGCCGAGATTGACATGATCGTTGGGGTGGACCGGGCGCTTGGAGCCGATGGCGCCGCCGAGCATCTCGCTCGCGCGGTTGGCGATCACCTCGTTCAAGTTCATGTTGGTCTGGGTGCCGGAGCCGGTCTGCCACACGACCAGCGGGAAATGGCCGTCGAGCGTGCCGGCGATCACCTCGTCAGCCGCCGCGGCGATTGCGTCCGCCACGCGCTTGTCGAGCAGACCGAGTTCGAGATTGGTCAGTGCCGCCGCTTTCTTGACCATGGCCATGGCGCGGATCAGGGGCTTCGGCATGGGCTCGTCGCCGATTTTGAAGTTCCGCCGCGAGCGCTCGGTCTGGGCGCCCCAGTAGCGGTCGGCGGGAACTTCGATCGGCCCGAACGAATCGGTCTCGGTGCGCGTTGAGCCGGAGGGGTTGTGATCTTTGGGGGCAGGGGGCATGCTCACCTTTCCCTCATTGATGGCATTGCGGTCAAGCGGCGGTGACGCTGAGAATTGGTTACGGCGTGCGTCTGTTGGGGGTATGGGGGGCTAGGCTATAACATCGCTCGTATGGGTGGGAGAACGCGCTCGTCCAATGCGTTGCGGCCTTCTGCCGAGGAGCGCCCAAAGCTTCCGGGTATCAAAGTTCCCTGAAACTTGGGTGAGGAAGGCTAGTGGCTGAGATTCCAGCGAAGTTGGCGCTGCCAGCGCCGCCCGCCGAGCGCATGTCGTTGCTCTTGGCACGCTGCGCGGCGCTCGTCGTCATTGCCATCGGCGCAATGGTGCTCGCGGCGTGGCGGCTCGGCCTGCCGCGCCTGAGCGAGGCGCTGCCCGGCCTCGCCGGCATGACGCCGAACGCCGCGGTCGGAGTGATGGCCGCCGGCATCGCGCTGTTCTGCTTCACCTTCAGGCCGCTTCAGCTTCTCTCGAGGGTGATCGGCTTTGCGCTGATCGTGTTCGGTCTCGTCGTCCTTTGTCAGGATCTGTTCGGCTTCGATTTCGGACTGGACACCGCGCTGTTCCCCGCCGACGGCTCATCGGTCGACGTCACCGCGACCGAGCCGCGCGCCCGCATGGCGCCGGGTATCACCGGCTCTTTGATCCTGTTCGGCCTCGCCCTGCTCTATGCCAAGCGGGGCTGGGCGTCGTCGGCCTTCAGCCAGGTGGTCACCATCATCGTGCTGGCGCAGGTGCTGATCGTGCTTGCCGGCTACGCCTACGGCGTCGCCACCTATTACTACCCGTTCCCGTTCACCTCGATGTCGGTCTATGGCGCGACCAGCGCGTTCCTGCTGTCGTTCGGCCTGCTCGCGGCATCGCCCGAATACGGCGTCGGCGCGGCCATCGTCGAGCAGTCGCCGGCGGGCGAGATGCTGCGGCGGCTGTTGCCGGGCATCCTCGTGCTGCCGCTCGTGATCGGCTGGTTCGCCCATCAGGCCGAGGCGCATACCTATTACGACAGCTCCGCGACGCTCGCGATCTTCGCCGTGCTCAGCATCCTCGTGCTCGCCGTGTTCGCCTGGACCACGATCGGCGCGGTGAGGCGCGCCGACCGCGACCGGAACGCGGCACTCATGGAGCTGCGCGGCCAGCGCGAATGGCTGAGCACCACGCTCGGCAGCATCGGCGACGGCGTGATCGCCACCGACCCCAACGGCAGCGTTTTGCTGTTGAACAAAATTGCCGAGCAGATGACCGGATGGTCGGTCGCCGAGGCGCGCGGCCGGCCGATCTGGGAGGTGTTTCGCGTCATCGACGGCAGCACCCGCAAGCCGGTCGACGATCCCGCGCTGCAAGCCTTGCGCGAGCGCGCGGTGACGCGGCTCGAATCCGGCGCGCTGCTCGTCACCCGAGACGAGCGGGAGCTTCCGGTCGAGCATAGCGGCGCGCCGATCCTTGGCTTCGACGGCTCGCTCGCCGGCGCCGTGCTGATCTTCCGCGACGTGACCGAGCGCAGGCGCACCGCGCAGCGCCAGTCGATGCTGGTCGGCGAGCTCAATCACCGCGTCAAGAACGCGCTCGCCATCGTGCAGTCTTTGGTCCAGGCGAGCCTCCGCCAGGCGACCAGCCGCCCGGCGCAAGCCATGGCGCAGACCCTTGCCGAGCGCTTGCAGGCCTTGCACCGCGCCCACGACCTTCTGCTCGAATCGCAATGGTCCGGCGCGAGCCTGAAAGCCATGGTCGAGCGCGAGCTCGAGCCCTACAAGCGCCCCGACGGGCCGAAGATCATGATCAAGGGGCCCGATGTGCTGTTGCCGCCGGCAAGCACCTCGATCCTCGCCATGACCCTGCACGAACTCGCCACCAACGCGGTGAAGTATGGCGCCCTGTCGCAGAACAATGGCCAGCTTGCGATCACCTGGAAGACCGCGCGCGGCAACCGCCTGATGATGACCTGGGAGGAGCGGGGCAGCCTGCATCCGGTTCCGGCCAAGCGCAATAACGGCTTCGGCATGCAGCTGATCGACAAGGGCATCCGCCACAATCTCGGCGGCGAGACCAAGGTCGAGTTCAGACCCGCCGGGCTCTATGTCGAGCTGAACGTGCCGCTCGAGCCGTCGAAAGAGCCGCGCGCTAAGCCGCAGCCCGCGCAGGCCATGTCGGCCTGATCGGCTATTCCAGCGCCCTGATCTCCTCGTTGGCGTGACGCAGGCGCTCGGAGAATTCGCGCGTCAGGTTGCCGAGAATGGTGACCATGATGCTCGGATGCTGCTCGGCGAGCTCATGCAATTGCTCGACCGCGAGGCCGTAGCACACCACCCGCTCGTCGGCGACGATGTCCGCCGAGCGCTTGCCGCCGTCGAGCAGCGCCATCTCGCCGAAGCTCAAACCCGGCCCGATCGAGGCCACCCGTTTCTTGCGGTCGCTGCCATGCGTCCTGATCTGCACGCTGACCGTGCCGCGCGCGAGCACGAAGAACAGCTTAGCCTCGGCACCCTCGCGGATGATCACCTCGCCCTTGTCGAAGATGAGCGGACGGACGATCGCCTCGATCAGGCGCAACTCAGCCGGCTTCAGCCCCTTGAACAGATCGAGCTCGGCGAGCGCGAATTTCGGCCCCAAACTCACTTGTGGCGAGCGGGCGAGCAGCTGGTCCTCGCACCATTCGAGCGCCACGTCGGTGTCGGAGAACACGCGCACCACGCGCGCCGCCTCGCCATGCTCGATCAGCTCTCGGCCGAGCGACCCGAGCGGACCGTCATCGGCGATCGCCGCGAACACGAGCTCGGCCTCGCCTCCGGCCATCGCTCGCGCCGCCCGATAGATCAGCTTGCGCGCCGATGCGTCGGCGAAGTGCACGCGCTTGAAGTCGACCACGACGAAGCTTGCGCCGTCGGCCAATAAAGTGAGCTTCCGCAGCAGCTGCTCGGCCGAGCCGAAAAACAGCGCGCCTTGCACCTCGATGACCACCACCTGGTGGCCGTCCTTGGCCAGCACCTTGCGCTCCTCCGGCGTGCGCAGGCGGTTGGAGCTGACCACGTCGCCGCGATAGTCGCGCCGGATCACGCTCCTGACATTGGTGCGGTTGTTGAAGGCATGCAGCTCGAATTCGTTGGAGATCTCCTGGCAGACGCGGATGCCGCGCACGCTGTTGCCGTGCGTGTCGATCGGCGGCGAGAACACGCCGATGCCGATCTGACCGGGGATGACGGCGATGATGCAGCCCGAGACGCCGCTCTTGGCCGGCATGCCGACCTCGTAGGCCCATTCGCCGGCATAGTCGTACATGCCGCACGAGTTCATCACCGACACCACGTCGCGCACATATTGCGCGTCGTACACGCTCTGCCCGGTAACCGGGTTGGTGCCGTCATTGGCGAGGGTCGCCGCCATGATGGCGAGGTCGCGGCAGGTGACGTTGACCGAGCATTGGCGGAAATAGAGGTCGAGCACCTCGTTGGGGTCGCGGCGGATCATGCCGCTGTTGAGCATCATGTAGGCGATGGCGCGGTTGCGGTGGCCGGTCGCCTCCTCAGAGCGGAACACCTGCTCGTCGATGGTGAGCTCGCGCCCGGCGAGCCCCCCGAATAAAGCCGAGCATGTTGGCGACACGCTGCTCTTGCGTCTGCCCGCTCATCAGCTCGGCGACGGCGATCGCCCCGGCATTGACCATCGGGTTGAACGGGCGGTTGGCCTCCTCGTCGAGCACGATCGAGTTGAACGCCTCTCCGGTGGGCTCGACGCCCACATGGGTGAGCACCGCATCGCGGCCGTAGCGCTGGAGCGCGTAGCCGTACATGAAGGGCTTTGACACCGATTGGATGGTGAAGGCCTGGTCGGCGTCGCCGACCGAATAGACCTCGCCGTCGACGGTGGCGAGCGCGATGCCGAAGGCGGCCGGATTGACCTTGCCGAGCTCGGGGATGTAGTCGGCGGGCTTCCCCCCGGTCAGGCCGGAGACCCGCTCATGCAGCTCGACGAGATAATCCAGCACCGGGGCGAGCGCGCTGCCCATCCGTGCCTCAGCCAGGACTCCCAACGCCGGCTTGTTCATAAGCGCTCCAAGCAAGGTCGCAATATCACGGCGACGGTCAATTTTGCTGGGCGCTATCCGAGGGCAAAAGCCACATAACAGTCAAGCTGAGTCTCTGCCGAAACTTTGTGCAACGGGCACGGAAAGTGGCTGAAAGCCGGGCTATTTCTTGCGGAAGCGGTCGAGATGGACGACCTCTGCCGGCGGGCGTGACATCACCACCTCGGCCGGTGGGGCCTCGTTCTCCTCGCTCGCAGGCTCAGCCATCCCGCGCGGCTCCTCGGGCTCTCCGACGAGGTCGGGAAGCGCCGCAGCCATATGCTGGCGCGCCGAATCGTTGGCGGCGCCGGGCTTGCCGAACTGGAGCCCGAATTGCGCGGAAGGGTCATAGAACGCCTTCACCGCGCTGAACGGCACCACCAGACGCTCCGGCACGTTGGAGAAGGAGAGCTTCACCTCGAAGCGCTCGTTGGTCACCTGCAGGTCCCAGAACTGGTACTGGAGAACGATCGTCATCTCCTCGGGATATTGCTCTTTCAGCCGCTTCGACACCGAGACCCCGTCGGCGATCGTGTCGAAGGCGATATAGAGATGGTGCTCGCCGGGCAGACCTTCGCGCTGCACGCGCGCCAATACCTGACGCACCACGCCGCGGAGCGCATCCTGCGTGAGGAGGTCGTATCTGATTTCGTCGTCTGCCATGAAGGTCGCCGCTCGCCCTCTTGCGACGTGAGGCAGTCAATCACCCCGTCAAAGTGGAGGGCTTCTGTTGGCCGGTGCCCTCCGAACCGCGCCTAATCGCTGCGAAGCGATTAGGACTTCATTTTCAGGCTATCGCGCCGCTTACGCAGCGAGAGCAGCCTCCGCATAGTTGTCATTGGCAACTATAGGGTTGGCCCGATAACGGCGGTACCATGCCGAGCGAAAGCGCGACCTTTACACCCTCGTCGATCCTATTTCGCCCCCGCCACGGATCAGTCCGCTTTTCGATCTCAGACGCTCGAATGCCGGTGTCTGATACTGATCCCTGGTGGAGGCGCCGGGTACCGCCCCCGGGTCCGAGTGGCTTATTACGAAGGCCATTTATCGCCGTAGTCGGCTTGCGCCGACAGTCCCTATATAAGCCGCCATGGCGGCAAAAAAAAGATTGATGGTTTCGATACCCCCAGCCGCGAGTTGTGATTTGCAGGCCGGAGGCACGGCGCGAGCGCCTAATGGTGGCGCTTCAGCTTGATGATGATGCCGCTTCGCGCGTCGACCTTCATCTTGATCTTGGCGCCGCCCTGGTCGAAGCCTTCGACCTCCCACACGCCGTCGTCGAGCTCGACCTCCTTGATCTGAACGATTCCCCTGGCGAAGGCCATGTCGCGGACCTCGTCGATATCGACGACGGGCCGCGCGGCGGCCGGCAGGGCACAGAGCAGGGTCACGGCGAACAGGACGGGGACGATACGCATGGCGGTGACTTTCCTAATGGGCCGCGGTCGTGGCAAAGGGGCTTGTGCATAAGGCTCACGCCTCCTTGCCCTTGACCCCGACGAAGGCCAGATCATAGGGCAGGATCATAGGAGAGAAGCTCACCTTTGCGTCAATACCTCGATCTCCTCGCCAGGCTTCGCAAGCACGGTCACGAAAAGGGCGACCGCACCGGCACGGGTGCGTTGAGCCTGTTCGGCGCGCAGATGCGCTTCGACCTCGCCCAAGGCTTTCCGCTGCTCACCACCAAGAAGCTGCACGTCAAGTCGATCGTCCATGAGCTGCTGTGGTTCCTCCAGGGCTCGACCAATGTGCGCTACCTGAACGACCATGGGGTCACCATTTGGGACGAGTGGGCCGACGCGAATGGCGAGCTCGGCCCCGTCTATGGGCGGCAATGGCGCTCATGGCCCGCGCCTGACGGCAGGCATATCGACCAGATCGCCAAGGTGGTCGACGGGCTGAAGCGCGACCCCGATTCGCGCCGCCACATCGTGAGCGCGTGGAATGTCGGCGAGCTCGACCAGATGGCGCTGCCGCCCTGCCACTGCCTGTTCCAGTTCTACGTGGCGGAGGGCAGGCTCTCCTGCCAGCTCTATCAGCGCTCGGCCGACATGTTTCTCGGCGTGCCGTTTAACATCGCTTCCTACGCCCTGCTGACGCTGATGGTGGCGCAGGTGACCGGGCTAGAGCCTGGAGAGTTCGTCCACACCTTCGGCGACGTGCATCTCTACCTCAACCATCTCGATCAGGCCGACGAGCAGCTTACGCGCAAACCCCGCGCCCTGCCGCGCCTGGAGATCAACCCTGATGTCACCTCGCTGTTCGATTTCGCCTATGAGGACTTCAAGGTCGTGGGCTACGACCCCTGGCCCGCGATCCGCGCCGAGATCGCGGTGTGAGCCATGAAGCGCCCACGCTTGCGCCGCCCATCATCGCGCTGGTCGTCGCCGTCGCCGCGAACGGCGCCATCGGCAGAGGCGGGGACCTGCCTTGGCGGCTTTCGAGCGACCTGCGCTATTTCCGCAAGGTGACCATGGGCAAGCCGGTGATCATGGGGCGGCGTACGTTCAAGTCCCTGCCGCGGGTGCTGGACGGGCGGCTCAACATCGTGCTCTCCCGCGACCTTGGCTTCGTCGCCGATGGCGCGGTGATGGCTCACAGCCTCGAAGACGCGCTCGACGTCGCACGGGCCTCGGCGGCTCGGACCGGAGCACCGGAGATCATGGTGATCGGCGGCGAGGACGTGTTCCGCGCCGTGCTGCCGCAAGCCGGGCGCATCTATCTCACCGAGGTCCACGCCAAGCCCCATGCCGACACCTGGTTCCCGCCTTTCGACCCAACCGAATGGCGCGAAATCTCCCGGGAGTGCCAGGAGCGTGGGCCAAAGGACGAGCATGACTTCAGCTTCGTCGTGCTGGAGCGGTCACCATGACGGCCCCGGCGCATTGCGCGGCAAAGATCACTAGCCTATAACCCTCACCGACCTTGTCGCAGGACCGCCATTTTGATGCGGCTAGACTTGCCGTCTGAGCTCACCCTCTAAGGCCGGTCCTCGCGCCACCCTCACTGACATCAGGACGAAATCGCATATGCCTTGGAGCAATCAAAGCGGAGGCGGCGGCTGGAAAGGCGGCGGCGGCGGACCTTGGGGTCCACGTCCGGGCGGCTCCGGCCAGCAGCCCGATCTGGAAGAGATTCTGCGCCGGAGCCAGGACCGCATTCGCCAGGCCATGCCGGGCGGACGAATGGGCGGCCCGTTGCTGGGGCTGATCGGCGTGGCGCTGATCGCACTGGTCGGCTTTTTCGGCTTCACCGTCAGGGTCAATCCCGAAGAGCTCGGCATCGTGCTCAGGTTCGGCCAATATGTCCGCCAGCTCCCGCCTGGCCTGAACTTCCGCTGGCCTTACCCGATCGAGCAGGTGGAGCTGCCCAAGGTTACCCGCGTCAATCGCATCGAGATCGGCATGCGCGGCTCATCCGACGCCCGCGATGCCTCGAGCACCATCCGCGACGTGCCGGAGGAAAGCCTGATGCTGACCGGCGATGAGAACATCGTCGACGTCGATTTCGTCGTGTTCTGGCGCATCTCCAACGCCCCCGACTTCCTGTTCAACATCCAGAACCCCGAAGGCACGGTCAAGGACGTGGCCGAGAGCGCCATGCGCGAGATCGTCGGCCAGAGCGATATCCAGCCGATCCTCACCGAGGCGCGCGCCAAGACCGAGTTCGACGCGCAGCAGCTGATGCAGAGGATCCTCGACTTTTACGGCGCCGGCGTGCAGGTCACCCAGGTGCAGCTGCAGAAGGTCGATCCGCCATCTCAGGTGATCGACGCGTTCCGCGACGTGCAGGCCGCCCGCGCCGACCAGGAGCGGCTCCAGAACGAGGCGGAAGCCTACGCCAACCGCATCGTGCCTGAGGCCAAGGGCGAGGCCGAGCGCATCCTGCAAGCCGCTCAGGGCTATCGCGACCAGGTGATCGCCGAGGCCAAGGGCGAGGCCGACCGCTTCATCAGCGTGTACGAGCAATACAAGAAGGCGCCCGACGTGACGCGCAAGCGCATCTTCATCGACACCATGGAGAAGGTGCTGGGCGACTCCGACAAGGTCATCATCGACGGCAAGGCGGGAACTGGCGTCGTACCCTATCTGCCGCTGCCGGAATTCTCCAAACGGCCCGCGCCTACGGAGGCCCAGCCGCAATGAACCGCACGCTCACCATCAGTCTCATCCTGCTCGCGCTCGCGGCGTTCGTCGGCTATCTGACCCTGTTTACCGTCGATCAGACCGAGCAGGCGCTCGTGCTCGAATTCGGCAAGCCGAAGCGCATCATCACCGAGCCTGGTCTGCAATATAAGATCCCGTTCATCCAGAACGTCGAGTTCTTTGACAAGCGCATCCTCGACGTCGATACCGCCAGCCAAGAGGTGATTGCCTCCGACAAGAAGCGGCTCGTGGTCGACGCCTTCGCCCGCTATAAGATCTCCGACCCGCTGCTGTTCTTCCAGAGCGTGCGCGACGAGCGTATCGCGTCCTCGCGTATCGGCGCCATCCTCGAGGCATCGCTTCGCCGCGTCCTTGGCGGCTCGAGCTTCACCGCCGTCGTGCGCGACAAGCGCGAGGAGCTGATGAAGACCATTGCCTCGCAAGTCAACGAGGAGGCGAAGCCGCTCGGCGTCAACATCGTCGATGTGCGCATCAAGCGCGTCGATCTGCCCGAGGCCAACATGCAGGCGATCTACCGGCGCATGCAGACCGAGCGGCAACGCGAGGCTGCCGAGTGGCGCGCCGAAGGCGAGGGTGCCGCACGCCGCATCAAGGGCACCGCCGACCGCGAGGTCACCGTGATCAAGGCCGACGCGACCGGCGAATCCGAGCGCATCAGAGGCACCGGCGATGGCGAGAAGAACCGGATCTTCGCCGAAGCCTTCGGCCAGGATCCCGATTTCTTCGCCTTTTACCGCACGATGCAGGCCTACGAGAGCGCGCTCAAGGGCGACGATACCCGCTTCCTGCTGAGCCCCGATTCGGAGTTCTTCAAATATTTCAACGACGGCGGCGGCAACGTCCCTCAGCCGAGCACGCCCTCGCCCGCTCCTCCGGCTGCGAAGCCCTCGCAAGCGCCGCAGACGCCGGGCGACGAGGGTCCAGAGCCAGAGCAGGGCGCTTCGGTCGATACGCCACCGGCGCCCAAACACAAGCTCTCGGACGGCGAGATGCCCCTCGGGGCGCAGCCGGCGCCTTAAGGCCAAGGAGCCGCCGTCGACGCGATGCGCGATCTTGCCGTGGCGCTTGGGCTTGTCTTCGTTATTGAAGGGTCGTTATGGGCGCTTACGCCCGGCCTCGCGCGGAAGCTGTTGCGGGCGACCGAAACGATACCGGAAGGCTCGTTGCGCGTGGCCGGCGCGCTCGCCGTCGCCGCGGGCGTCCTGGTCATCTGGCTGGTGCGCGGTTAGTCGCGCCTTTGGCGTTCGCAGCGCGTTCTTTACCTGCCGATTTCCGCTAGAATGGCGGGAGTCGATGATTGGTTGGCGGGCGATGCGGGAGAGTTCGAGCGATGCTTGAGCGAAGCGGAATGGCGGCACCTCTTGGCCTTGCGGCCATCGTCAAGCGCGCCTGTCTGCCGGCGGCATGCCTTGCGCTGCTGCTCTGTGGTGCGGCATCGCTGCTCCCCACCGCGAGCCTGGCGCGCGGCCCCGACTCCGTCGCCGACATTGCCGAGGGGCTTCAGGACTCCGTGGTCAATATCTCGACCACCCAGACGCTGAAGGGCTCCAAGGACAGCGCCACGCCCGGTCCAGGGCCCAAGGGCTCGCCGTTCGAGGAGTTCTTCGACGATTTCTTCGACGACGAGGAGAAAGACGGTCTGCCGCGCAAGGTAAGCTCGCTCGGCTCGGGCTTTGTGATCGATCCGTCCGGCCTGATCGTCACCAACAACCACGTCATCGAGGGCGCCGACGAGATCATCATAAACTTCACCGACGGCACCAAGCTCAAGGTGACCAAGATCCTCGGCCATGACCCCAAGACCGATCTCGCGCTGCTCAAGGTCGAGCCCAAAAAGCCGTTGCACGCCGTCACCTTCGGCAATTCCGGCAAGATGCGGGTCGGCGACTGGGTGATGGCGATCGGCAATCCGTTCGGCCTCGGCGGCAGCGTCACCGTCGGCATCATCTCCGCCACCAAGCGCGACATCAATGCCGGGCCCTATGACGATTTCCTCCAGACCGACGCCGCCATCAATCGCGGCAATTCTGGCGGACCGCTATTCAACATGGACGGGCAGGTGATCGGCGTGAACACGGCGATCATATCGCCGACCGGCGGCTCGATCGGCATCGGCTTCGCCGTGCCGTCAAACAGCGCGGTGCAGGTGGTCGATCAGCTCAAGCAATATGGCGAGACGCGGCGCGGCTGGCTCGGCGTGCACGTGCAGAACGTGACCGACGAGATCGCCGAGAGCCTCGGTTTGCAGGAGCCGAAAGGCGCTTTGGTGGCCACCGTCGCGCCGAATAGCCCCGCCGCCGCCGCCGGCATCCAGCCGAGCGACGTGATTCTCACTTTCGGCGGCGAGGCCATCGAGAACATGCGCAGCCTGCCGCGCGCGGTGGCGGCGAGCCCAATCGGCAAGAGCGTCCCGGTCGGGCTGTTGCGCAAGGGGCAGCCCGTCGATGTCAACGTGACGATTGGCCGGCTGCCCGAGAGCGAGGAAGCCGCCGACGCGAGCCAGGATGACGACCAACAGGGCGATAGCGAGGGCGACGGCGATGCGCCCGAGCACCAGGAGCTGCTCGGCCTCTCAATCTCGCCGCTCACCGAGGATCTCCGCAGCCAATACGGCATCGGCCGGTCGGTCGAGGGCGTGGTCATCACCGAGGTCAAGCCCGACAGCGCCGCCGCGCAGAAAGCGGTGAAACCAGGCGACGTAATCGTCGAGGTCACCCAGGAGAAGGTGAAGCAGCCGGCCGACGTGCTCGCCCGCTTGAATGCGGTCAAGAAGTCCGGCCGGCGCACGGTCCTGCTGCTGCTCTCCGACGCCAAGGGCGAGCTCAAATTCGTCGCCGTGCCGACGAGCTAGACGCTGAACGCGGACGCCATCCTGATTGCCGGGCCGACCGCGAGCGGCAAGTCGGCCGTGGCGCTCGCTCTCGCCGAGCGGCTCGGCGGCACGATCATCAACGCCAACTCGATGCAGGTCTATCGCGAGCTCGACGTGCTCACGGCGCGACCGGCCGAGGCCGACACGATGCGCGTGCCGCACCGCCTTTACGGCATGGTCGGGGCCTGCGAAGCCCATTCGGTCGGGCGCTGGCTGGAACAGGCGTCCGCGGCGATCGGTGAAGCAACAGGCGCGGGCAGCGTGCCCATCCTGGTCGGCGGCACTGGGCTCTATTTCAAGGCGCTGCTCGAAGGGCTCGCGCCGGTTCCCGACATCCCAGAGGCGTTGCGCGCTTATTGGCGCGAGCAATCGGAGCGGCTCGGGCCGGCGGCGCTGCATCGCGAGCTCGAGACGCGCGATCCAGGCATGGCGGCCAAGCTCAGGCCGAGCGACCCGCAGCGCATCGTCCGTGCGCTCGAAGTGATCGACGCGACCGGCGTCTCGCTCTCCGAATGGCAGGGCACTCCGGCTGCTCCGGTGCTTGCGGGGAATGTGACGAGGTTCGTCGTCGCGCCGGAGCGCGCCCCGCTCTATGCCGGCATCGATGCGCGCTTCGACCGCATGATGGAGGCGGGCGCGCTCGATGAGGTCGAGGCCCTTGTTGCGCTCGGTCTCGATGACAGCCTGCCGGCGATGCGGGCGCATGGCGTGCGCGAGCTCCGCGCTTATCTTGCCGGCACGAGCAGCCTCGAAGACGCCGCCGCCAAGTCGAAGACCGAGACGCGGCGCTACGCCAAGCGGCAGATGACCTGGCTCAGGCGCTACATGTCCGACTGGGACTGGTTCCCCGACCCGGCCTCGGCCATCGAAGCCGCGAGCTTCACACGCTGACTTGCGTGCCGATCTCGACCACGCGGTCGGTCGGCAGCTGGAAATAGCTCGACGCGTCGTCGGCATTCTTGGCGAGGATGATGAACAGGCGGTCCTGCCACACCGGCATGCCCGACTTGGCGTCTGGCCTGACGGAGCGGCGCGACAGGAAGAACGACGTCGTCATGATGTCGAAGCTCAAGCCCTGCTTCCGCGCGAGCGCGAGCGCTTTGGGCACGTTCGGCGTCTCCATGAAGCCGAAGCGGACCACGACCCGGGTGAACAGCGTGCCGAGCGGTGTGATGGTGACGCGATCGGCCTGGGCCACCCGCGGCGTGCTCTCGGTGATGAGCGTGAGCACGACGTTCTGCTGATGCAGAACCTTGTAGTGCTTCAGGCTGTGCAGAAGCGCGGTCGGCGCGCTGTCGGGATCGGCGGTCAGGAACACGGCCGTGCCCACGACCTTATGCGGCTGGCCCTTCTCCAGACTCTCGATCAGCCCGTCGATCGGGGTCTCGAGCCGGCGCGTCTTTGCGGTCATGATGCGCGATCCCTTCCGCCAGGTGAGCATGACCGTCATCATCATGGCGCCGATCATCAGCGGCACCCAGCCGCCCTGGAACACTTTGAGCAGGTTGGCGCCGAGAAAGATCAAGTCGATCAGGAGGAACGGCACCATCAGCGCCGCCGCCGCCCACACCGGCCATTGCCAGTATTTCCAGATCACGATGAACGCCATGATGGCGGTCACCACCATGGTGCCGGTCACGGCGATGCCGTAGGCGGAGGCGAGCGCACCGGATGACCTGAACTGCACCACGAGCAGGAGCACGCCGATCAGGATGATCACGTTGACGCGCGGAATATAGATCTGCCCGAACTGCGATTCCGAGGTGTGGCGGATCTCGAGCCGCGGCAAAAGCCCGAGCTGGATCGCTTGCGCGGTCAGCGAATAGGCGCCCGAGATTACCGCCTGGCTAGCGATCACGGTCGCCGCCGTGGCGAGCATCACCATCGGCACCAGCGCCCAGTGGGGATAGAGCAGAAAGAATGGGTTGGCGATGGTCTCGGGCTTGGCGAGCAAGAGTGCGCCCTGGCCGAAATAGTTGATGGTGAGCGCCGGCAGGCAGACCGTGAGCCATGCCATCCTGATCGGCCCTCTGCCGAAATGGCCGAGATCGGCGTAGAGCGCCTCGGCCCCGGTCACCACCAGGAATACGGCGCCGAGCGTCAACAGCCCGATCTCGCCATGGCTGAGAAGGAAGCTTACGCCATGGAGAGGATTGAATGCGGCGAGCACGCTCGGGTTCTGCGCGACATGCCAGGCGCCGCCCGCGGCAAGCGCTATGAACCACACGACGGTGATCGGGCCGAAGAACGTGGCGACCCGCGCCGTGCCGCGCGACTGCACGGCGAACAGGCCGAACAGGATCACCACCGAGAGCGGCACCACGAACCGCTCGAGCGAAGGCGCGATGACCTCGAGGCCTTCGATTGCCGACAGCACCGACAGCGCCGGCGTGATCATGGCATCGCCGTAGAACAGCGCCGCGCTGATCATGCCGAGCAGGATGATGGTGACGCTCTTGCCGCCGAGCGCGCGATGGGCAAGCGCCATCAAGGCAAGCGTGCCGCCTTCGCCGTTGTTGTCGGCGCGCAGCAGGATGATCACATATTTGACGGTGACGATGAGGATAAGCGCCCAGATGATGAGCGAGAGGATGCCGAGAATGGCCTCGGCGCCGACCGGCGCGTTGGCGCCGCCGGCCGCCAGCACCGACTCGCGCAGGGCATAAAGCGGGCTCGTGCCGATGTCGCCATAGACGACGCCGATCGATCCCAGTGTCAGCGCCCAGAATTTCGGATTGCGCGAGGCTTCCGTTTCAGAGCCGTTGGCGGCCCCGCTGCCTGTGCCGGTGTGTGTCATTGTGAGGGGGGTGTGAACGCTCGCGGAAGAAAGCTGCGCCGCTTATCCAGAGATGAATAGCATAAAAAATCCGCGCCGTGACCAAGCGCGTCAGACGGTCACCTGCGTGCCGATCTCGACGACGCGGTCGGTGGGCAGCTGGAAATAGCTCGAAGCATCGTCGGCGTTCTGGGCGAGGAAGATGAACAGTTTGTCCTGCCACACCGGCATGCCGGAGCGCGCGTCCGGGCGCACCACGCGCCGCGACAGGAAGAACGAGGTCGACATGATATCGAAGCTCCACCCCACCTTGCGGGCAATCGCCAGAGCCTTGGGGATGTTTGGGCTTTCCATGAAGCCGAAATGCAGGATCACCCGCATGAAGTGATCGCCGATCCGCTCCATTTCCACGCGGTCCTGTGTCGCGACGCGGGGGAAGTTCTCGACGATGATGGTCAGGATGACGTTGTTCTCATGCAGCACCTTGTAATGCTTCAGGCTGTGCAACAGCGCGGTCGGGGCGCTTTCCGGCGCTGCGGTCAGGAACACGGCCGTTCCCGGCACGCGCGGCGGCGGCTTCTTCTCCAGCAGCTTGATCAACTCCTCGACCGGCATCTCCAGCCGCCGTGTCTTGGCCGCGAGGATGCGTGCGCCCTTGCGCCAAGTGAGCATCACGCCGACCAGCAGGCCGCCGATCAGGAGCGGCACCCAACCGCCTTGCGGCACCTTGAGCAAATTGGCGACCAGGAATGTTGAGTCGATGAAGATGAACGGCAGCATGAGCGCGAGCGCCGCGGCGAACGTCCAATTCCACACCCGCCAGATCACGGTGAAGCCCATCAGCCCGTCGACCAGCATGGTACCGGTGACGGCGACGCCATAGGCGGAAGCGAGCGAGTTCGACGAGCGGAACAAGAAAACGAGCAGGAGCACCCCGATCAACAGCAGGGCATTGATGCGCGGGATGAAGATCTGCCCGGCTTGCGTCGCCGAGGTGCGTCTGATCTGGAGGCGGGGCAGCAGGCCGAGCTGCACCGCCTGATTGGTCAGCGAGAAGGCGCCGGTGATGACCGCCTGGCTCGCGATGATGGTCGCGGCGGTGGCGAGCGCGATCATGGGGTAAAGCGACCAGGACGGCACCATGCGGTAGAAAGGATTGGCGATCGAAGTCGGGTCCGCGAGCACGAGCGCGCCCTGGCCGAAATAATTCAGAATGAGCGCCGGCAGCACGAAATAGAGCCACGCCGTCTGGATCGGCTTTCGACCGAAATGCCCGAGATCGGCATAGAGCGCCTCCGCGCCGGTGACGGCGAGGAACACGGCGCCGAGCGTCACCAGGCCGATATAGCCGTGGCTGCCGAGGAACCGCACCGCGTGCATCGGATTGAGGGCGGCAATCACGCCCGGCTCGTCGGCAATATGCACGATCCCGACTGTGGCGATGGCGACGAACCAGACCGTCATCACCGGACCGAAGAACGTCGCGACCCGCGCGGTGCCGCGCGACTGCACGGCGAACAGGCCGACCAGGATGACCACCGTCAGCGGCACCACATATTCTTGCAGCTGGGGCGCGCCGACCTCCAAGCCCTCGACCGCCGACAGCACCGAGATGGCGGGAGTGATCAGCGCATCGCCATAGAACAACGCGGCCGCGATCATGCCGAGCAGCATCATGGTGTGACGGATGCGGCCTTGGCCGAGTGCGCCTTGCGCGAGCGCCATGAGCGACAACGTGCCGCCCTCGCCCTTGTTGTCGGCCCTGAGCAGGATCAGCACATATTTGCAGGTGACGACGAGGATCAGCGCCCACAGGATCAGCGAGAGCACGCCGAGCACGCTTTCGCGCGTGACGATGTTGCTCGGTCCCGCCGCCGCCTGGAGCGCTACGCGGAAGGCGTAGAGCGGACTCGTGCCGATATCGCCGAACACGACGCCCATGCTGCCGAGCGTGAGCGCCCAGAAGGTGTGCGAGCGCGCCTCGATATCAGCGCCATTGGCGTCAGAAGCTTCTGTATGGACCTGCGGCATCGGGAGTGGGCGTTAAGTGGTATCGCGGAAACGCCGAGCTTGCCGACGCGATCCATCAAGCGGTAGGCACATAGGCGGAACCAGCGCTGTTGTCCAGGGCCGGCCACTCGCAGCGCCAATCTCTCAACGCTGCCGATTGGTCGCCAGTCAGCAATAAAACTCTATGGTGAAACCCGTCCGAGCAATTTTTGACAAGTAAATAAGGTCGAATCTTCCCATTCATTCGCCTTTGCCGTTGACCCTCCCACTTGAAAATCTTAGGGTGCGCGCCTTATTCACGTTTTTCCGCTAATCCTCGAGCTTTGACGGTCCCGCTGGGCCTTGAGGCGCGAGGGTTCTTTTGTCAGGTGAGAACGACATGTCGCGCGCAATGACAGGCGCCCAGATGGTGCTTGAGGCTCTCGCCGATCAGGGCGTCGAGCACATCTTCGGTTATCCGGGGGGTGCGGTGCTGCCGATTTATGACGAGCTGTACCAGCAAGACCGCATCAAGCACATCCTCGTCCGCCACGAGCAGGGTGCCGTGCACGCGGCTGAGGGCTATGCGCGCTCGACCGGCAAAGTCGGAGTCGTGCTGGTCACATCGGGCCCCGGGGCGACCAACGCCGTGACCGGACTGACCGACGCGCTGATGGATTCGATTCCGATCGTCTGCATCACCGGGCAGGTGCCGACACACCTGATCGGCAACGATGCTTTCCAGGAATGCGACACGGTCGGCATCACGCGGCCCTGCACCAAGCACAATTATCTCGTCAAGGACGTAAACCAGCTTTCGCGCGTCCTGCACGAGGCGTTCTACGTCGCGCGTACCGGGCGCCCGGGCCCTGTCGTGGTCGATATCCCCAAGGACATCCAGTTCGCCAAGGGTCTCTATAGCGGGCTCACCAACTCGCAGCACAAGAGCTACAACCCCAAAACCGTCGGCGATAACGGCGCGATCGCCGCCGCCATCGAGCTGATGGCGTCGGCCAAGCGCCCGGTCTTCTATACCGGTGGCGGCGTCATCAATTCCGGCCCGCTCGCGAGCGCCAGGCTCCGTGAGCTTGTGCGCATGACCGGGTTCCCGATCACCTCGACGCTAATGGGGCTCGGCGCCTACCCGGCCTCCGACAAGCAATGGCTCGGCATGCTCGGCATGCATGGCACCTACGAGGCCAACAACGCCATGCACGATTGCGACGTGATGATCTGCATCGGCGCGCGCTTCGACGACCGCATCACCGGGCGGGTCGACGCGTTCTCGCCCGGCTCCAAGAAGATCCATGTCGATATCGACCGCTCCTCGATCAACAAGAACATCAGGGTCGATATCCCGATCGTCGGCGACTGCGCCAAGGTGCTCGAGCAAATGATCAACGCCTGGCGGACGCGCAATCCCAAGCTCGACAAGCCGGCGCTCAAATCGTGGTGGACGACGATCGACGGCTGGCGCGGGCGGAAATGCCTCGCCTACAAGAAGCGCGACGACGTGATCATGCCGCAATACGCGATCGAGCGGCTCTACGCTCTGACGCGCGGCCACGACACTTACATCACCACCGAAGTCGGCCAGCATCAGATGTGGGCGGCCCAGTTCTTCAAGTTCGAGGACCCCAACCGCTGGATGACGTCTGGCGGGCTCGGCACCATGGGCTATGGCCTGCCGGCCGCGGTTGGCGTGCAGGTCGCCCATCCCGATTCGCTCGTCATAGACATCGCCGGCGAAGCCTCGGTGCTGATGACCATGCAGGAGATGTCGACGGCGGCGCAGTACGACCTGCCCATCAAGATCTTCATCCTCAACAATGAATATATGGGCATGGTCCGCCAGTGGCAGGAGCTCTTGCATGGCGGCCGCTATTCGCATTCCTACACCGCAGCGCTGCCCGACTTCGTCAAGCTCGCCGAGGCCTATCAGGGCGTCGGCATCAGGGCCGAGAAGCCGTCCGAGCTCGACGACAAGATCAGGGAGATGATCGCCACGCCCAAGCCCGTCATTTTCGACTGCCGGGTCGACAAGCATGCCAATTGCTTCCCCATGATCCCGAGCGGGGAGGCGCACAATCACATGCTGATGGGCGAGGATGTGACCGGGGAAGACCTCGAGAATGCCATCACCGAGGAAGGCAAGGTGATGGTGTAGCGATGCGGGGCTTGTTGAATTTCCTGCTTGGTCTGCGGGCGATCATGCTGATCGGCTCGCTCGGCGCCGTCGTCGGCTCGCTGGTGATGTTCCTCCAGGCCAGCCTCCATCTCTACGAGGCATGGCACGTGTTGCTTCTGGAGAAGGGTAAGCAGTGATGGCCCAGCCCGGTTCAGCCTACTCGCTCGAGAAAACCGAGCAGAAGTCCGAGACCCACACCATGACCGTGCTCGTCGACAACGAGCCCGGTGTGCTCGCCCGCGTCATCGGGCTATTCGCCGGCCGCGGCTACAATATCAATTCGCTCACCGTGTCGGAGACCGAGCACGAGGCGCATCTGTCGCGCATTACCATCGTCACCTCGGGCCCGCCGACGGTCATCGAGCAGATCCAGCATCAGCTGGAGCGGCTGGTCCCGGTGCATTCGGTGACCGATCTCACGGTGAAGGGCAATCCGATGGAGCGCGAGCTCGCCATGGTCAAAGTGGCCGGGCTCGGCGAGAAGCGGGTCGAGGCCATGCGCCTCGCCGATGCCTTCCGCGCCTCGGTGATCGACGCCTCGACCGAGCATTTCGTGTTCGAGATCACCGGCAAGCAGTCGAAGATCGAGCAGTTCATCGCCCTGATGCAGCCGCTCGGCCTGGTCGAGGTCGCCCGCACCGGCTTGGCCGCCATGTCGCGCGGCCCCGAGCGCATGTAGCTTATATTCACCGGCACCGATTGGACCCAGGCGACACCCCTTGCAAAGTGCCGTTCCGGGCGTCACAAACGCGGCCGAGCAAGCCAACATCCAGGGCAGGGAACACCCGTATGCGCGTTTACTACGATCGGGATGCCGATCTCAATCTGATCAAGGGCAAGAAGGTCGCCATCATCGGCTATGGCAGCCAGGGACACGCGCATGCACTGAACCTGCGCGATTCCGGCGTGCCGAATGTGGCCGTGGGTTTGAGGCCAGGCTCCAAGTCGGCCGTCAAAGCCGAAGCCGCCGGCATCAAGGTGATGGATGTGCCCGAGGCCGCCAAATGGGCCGACGTGGTGATGATGCTCACCCCCGACGAGCTCCAGTCCAGCATCTGGGAGAAGGACCTGAAGCCGAATATGCGGCAGGGCACGGCGCTGTTCTTCGCCCACGGGCTCAACATCCATTTCAACCTGATCGAGCCCCGCCCCGACATGGATATCTGCATGGTGGCGCCCAAGGGGCCTGGCCACACGGTGCGCGCCGAATATGCGCGCGGCGCCGGCGTGCCATGCCTCATGGCCATCGCCCAGGACGCCACCGGCAACGCGCATGACCTGACGCTGTCTTATGCCGCCGCGATCGGCGGCGGCCGCGCCGGCATCATCGAAACGTCCTTCCGCGAGGAATGCGAGACGGATCTGTTCGGCGAGCAGTCGGTGTTGTGCGGCGGCCTGGTCGAGCTGATGCGGAATGGCTACGAGACCCTGGTGGCCGCCGGCTACGCGCCGGAGATGGCCTATTTCGAATGCGTGCACGAGGTGAAGCTGATCGTCGACCTCATCTACGAGGGCGGCATCGCCAACATGAACTACTCGGTGTCCAACACCGCGGAGTATGGCGAGTACGTCTCGGGCCCGCGCGTGGTTGGCAACGCCTCGCGCGAGGCGATGAAACAGATCCTCGACGACATCCAGTCGGGCAAGTTCGTCAAGGACTGGATGCTCGAGAACCGCGTCAACCAGACCTCGTTCAAGGCGATGCGGGCGAAATGCGACAGTCACGACATGGAGGTGGTGGGCAAGCGCCTGCGCGACATGATGCCGTGGATCGCCGAGCGCAAGATGGTCGACAAGAGCAAGAACTAGCTTCGACGACGCTGGTGTGGACGCTCCGCCTTGGCGGCGTCATTTCCGCGAAAGCGGGAATCCCGTAATCACTAGTGTTCGTTGATTTACGATCTCAGGGGCTACTGGATTGCCCGGTCAACCCGGGCAATGACAGCGAGGGGCAGGGGAACGCCAATGCTGATCGCGCGCTACGCCAAGATGGTGCTCTGTCTCGTGCTCGCCGCCTTTTGCCTCCTCGTCACCTTCGACAACATCACCGATTACGGCACGAATTATCTGTTCATGCAGCATGTGCTCAGCATGGACACGACCTTCCCCGGCAACGCGCTGATGTACCGGGCGATCACCAACCCAACGCTCTGGCAGATCGCCTATGGGCTGATCATCGCCGCCGAGGGCGCGACCGGCGTTCTGTTCCTCGCCGGCGCCATCCGCCTGTTCCAGGTGCGCAACGCGCCGGCGGAGATCTTCAACCGGGCCAAGGTCTATGCGATCGCGGCCTGCGTGCTCGGCTTCCTCGTGTGGTTCTTCGGCTTCATGGTGGTAGCCGGCGAATGGTTCGCCATGTGGCAGTCGGCGACATGGAACGGCCAGGAGGCCGCCTTCCGCTTCTATGTGGCGGTGCTCGGCGTGCTGATCTTCATCAACCAGCCCGACAGCGAGCTGCCGGGCTTCGTACCGCCGCCGCGGGTGACCCCGCGCCGCCGCCGCACCGACAAATCCAAGGCTCAGGAAACGTGACGCGCGCCGGCTAACGCCTTTGAGCGGGCTTGCTCAAAGGCGCGCTCCGCACTATTTTCCGATTATGCAGCGGTTCGACCGGCAGATCTGGATTGAGGCGGGCGCTTTGACGTGCGCCGCCGGCGCTTTGCGCGCGCTGTCGAAACTCGTCCTTAGCCGCCCCTGAGCACCTTAGCTTCCGCGTTGGCGGGGCGGGCGTTCAGGGGATGGCAATCTAAACCCACGAAAATTCAATCGGCTGGTCGGTCATGCTAGACTGACGCCCAAGCCCTTAAGGACGAGACCGATGGAGTCCAACCCGAATAATCCTGGAGCCCCGCGCTCCGAGCGCGATCGCGTGGTGATCTTCGACACGACCTTGCGCGACGGCGAGCAGTGCCCCGGCGCCACCATGACCTTCGAGGAGAAACTCGAGGTCGCCGAGCTGCTCGACGAGATGGGCGTCGATATCATCGAGGCCGGCTTTCCGATCGCCTCGGAAGGCGATTTCAACTCCGTTCAGGAGATTTCCCGCCGCGCCAAGAATTCGGTGATCTGCGGCCTTGCGCGCGCGCAACTGAAGGACATCGACCGTTGCGCCGAGGCGATCAAGCCTGCCGCGCGCGGCCGCATCCATACCTTCATCGGCACCTCGCCGCTGCACCGCAAATATCAGATGGGGATCGACGAGGCCGAGGTGCTTGAGCGGGTCACCCAGTCGGTCACCCGCGCCCGGAGCTATACCGACGATGTCGAGTGGTCGGCGATGGATGCGACCCGCACCGAGCACGATTTCCTCTGCCGCTGCATCGAGGGGGCGATCAAGGCCGGCGCCACCACCGTCAATATCCCCGACACCGTCGGCTACGCCACGCCCGACGAGTTCGCGGCGCTGATCCGCATGATCCTTGCCCGCGTGCCCGGTGCCGAGCAGATCGTGTTCTCGACCCATTGCCACAACGATCTCGGGCTCGCCGTCGCCAACTCGCTGTCTGGCGTCGGCGCCGGCGCGCGCCAGGTGGAATGCGCCGTCAATGGGCTCGGCGAGCGTGCCGGCAACGCCGCGCTGGAAGAGGTGGTGATGGCCATCAGGACGCGCGGCGACGTGATGCCGTTCTGGACCGGGATCGACACCACCATGCTGACGCGCGCCTCCAAGCTCGTGTCGCGCGTGACCGCCTTTCCGGTGCAATACAACAAGGCGATCGTCGGCCGTAACGCCTTCGCCCATGAGAGCGGCATTCACCAGGACGGCGTGCTGAAGCATGCCGAGACCTTCGAGATCATGACGCCCGAGAGTGTCGGCCTGAAGGAATCATCGCTCGTCATGGGCAAGCATTCCGGCCGTCACGCCTTCCGCGAGAAGCTGAAGGAGCTCGGCTACGAGCTCGGCGACAACGCCTTCGAGGACGCCTTCGTCCGCTTCAAGGCGCTCGCCGACCGCAAGAAGCACGTCTATGACGAGGATCTCGAGGCCCTGGTCGATCAGGAGATCGCTTCAGCCCATGACCGCATCAAGGTCGTGGCGCTGACTGTGATCGCCGGCACCGGCGGCCCGCAGAAGGCGACGCTCACCCTCGACGTCGACGGCAAGCAGCGGACCCATGAATCGACTGGCGATGGCCCGGTCGATGCGACCTTCAAGGCGATCAAGGCTCTCGTGCCGCATGAGGCGCGGCTGCCGCTCTATCAGGTGAGCGCCGTGACGGAAGGGACCGACGCCCAGGCCGAGGTCATCGTGCGGCTCGAGGCCGACGGCAAGACCGTGACCGGCCGCGGCTCGGACACCGATACCATGGTCGCCTCGGCGCGCGCCTATGTGAGCGCGCTGAACAAGCTGCTCGCCCGCGAGGGCAGGCGGAAGCCGGAGACCATGCTCGCCTCCTAGACGCAAGCGACGGCCATCAGCACGCGTGCGACTCGATTCTGCCCGAGATTGAGGCGGCCGGCTCAGCGCCGGCTGCCTTATTCTTCGGCGCCGCCGCGAGAATCGGATGGCTCTCGGCCGCATTGTGCCAAATGCTTAAAGCCGGCCTTTAACGGGGCTCAAATTATGGCAAACGACGCCTTGCGAGGTGGACTCGGCGAGGGCGTGTAGCGCTCGGCTCTGGCAAGCGAATTGTTTTTTCGAAACGGCCTCCCGACGCATTGCCCGCCACGAGGATTTGCCGCAACATGCAAATGCGCTCGGCAGTCGGCCAAGCCGCAGCAGCATTCTATCGCTCGCGAATTTCAGTGGCGTTCAAGGCTTCCGTACACGGCGAGCCGAATTGAGGCGGGGTATGTTCTCGCAGGTCTTAGGCTTTGTCTCGAAGGACATGGCCATCGACCTTGGCACGGCCAACACTCTGGTTTACGTGCCGGGACGGGGGATAGTTCTCGATGAGCCGTCCGTCGTCGCCGTCACGCAAGCGCGCGACGGCGAGCGCAAAGTCATCGCTGTCGGCCGCGAGGCGAAGACCATGCTCGGCCGCACCCCGAGCAAGATCGAGACCATCCAGCCACTGCGCGACGGGGTGATCGCCGATTTCGCCGCGGCCGAGGAGATGATCAAGCATTTTATTCGCCGCGTGCAGAAGCGCACGTTCTTCTCGAGCCCGGTCATCATGATCTGCGTGCCGGCGAGCGCGACCCCGGTCGAGCGGCGCGCCGTGCACGAGGCCGGCCTGTCCGCCGGCGCACGCCGGGTCTATCTTATCGAGGAGCCGGTGGCGGCCGCGATCGGCGCCGGTCTCCCCATCTCCGAGACCCGCGGCTCGATGATCGTCGATATCGGCGGCGGCACGACCGACATCGCCGTGCTGTCGATGGGCGAGGTGATCTATTCGCACTCGATCCGCACCGCCGGCAACGCCATGGACGAGGCGATCGTCAATTATGTGCGCTTCAAGCACCATCTCCTCATCGGCGCGGCGACCGCCGAGGCCATCAAGAAGGAATCCGGCTCGGCTCTCGCCAAGACAAATGGCGAGCGCGTCACCATCCACATGAAGGGGCGCGACCTGCAACGCGGCTTCCCAACCGAGATCGCGCTCGAGCCGCAGGATATCGCCGAGGCGCTCAGCCTGCCGATCCAGCAGATCGTCGGCGGCATCCGCCAGGCGCTCGCCGACGTGCCGCCGGAGCTCGTCGCCGATTTGTGCGATTCCGGCATCTACCTGACGGGGGGAGGGGCGCTCCTCGAACGGCTCGACCTTCGCCTCGCCCAAGAAACCGGAGTCAAGTTCAAGATCGCCGAAGACCCTTTGCGTTGCGTCGCGCGAGGAACCGGAATGGTCCTGGAGCAGCTCGACGCCATGGCTCACCTTTTGATCAAGCCATGAACCGGCACTGACGAATCGGGGGCTTAGCGGCTGCACGAGCCCCCCAAGGAGAGGAGAGCGACCCGCTTAGAGCGGGCCTTTCCTCGATGCGAGACTTGATGCGCGGGGCCGCTTCATCGATCTACCGCAGCCCCCGCCGCTCATGGCGGCGGGCAAGGGGAGAGCTGCTTACTTTCGGCCTCTACTTCTTCTGCGCGGTAATGCTGATCCTGAGCCGCATCGGTCACGGCGCGCTCGATGACATGCGCGACCGGTTTGTCGATCTGAGCGCGCCGCTGCTCGAGGCCGCCTCCATCCCCGTCATCGAGGCGCGCCATATGATGCTGCGAGCGCGCTCTTATGCCGAGCTGTTCGGCGAGATCGACCGCCTCAAGGTTGAGAACGAGCGGCTCAAGCAATGGGAGTGGAGCGCCAGATTGCTGGAGCGCAAGAACGCCCATCTTCGTGCCTTGCTAAATGCCGTCGATGAGCCGGCGCTGCACTTCGTCACTGGCAGCGTGATCGCCGACGCGCGCGGTCCGTTTCTGCGCAGCGCGCTGATCAATCTCGGCCGCGACAACGGTGTGCGTGTCGGCTACGCGGTGATCGACGGCGACGGCTTGGTCGGGCACACGGTCGATGCCGGCTCATCGGTCGCCCGCGTGCTGCTGTTGAACGACCTCAACAGCCGCATTCCCGTCCTGGTCGGCCCCGCGGGTGTGCGGGGGATGGCCTCCGGCGACAACAGTGCTGAGCTGAGGCTCGATTTCCTCCCCGACGGGGCCACGCTCTACGCGGGCGACGAGGTCTATACGTCTGGCAGCGACGGCGTTCTGCCACGGGGTCTCCGCGTCGGCACGGTGACCGGCACGCTGGGCAACTTCAGGGTGCGCCCGCATGCCGAGCTGAGCTCGCTCGATGCGGTGAGCGTCCTGTTCTTCGACACGCCGGCGCTTGCAACGACTGACCCATTCGGTCCGGCCGAAGGCGCGCTGTCGGCGACGCCGGCCTCGGCCGCTGTCGCCGCGCCTGCGCAACCCGACACGCCCGCTTCGGGCAGCAACCCGGTCGGCGCCGCCGCCAAGCACGCGGACGCCGACGAGGAGAGTGCGGGCGATGACGGCCAGGCGCAGGCGCAGCGATGAGCACCATCCTTCCCGCGCTGTCGGTAGTGTTCGCCGTGCTCGCGACCGCGGTGCCGTGGGGGCTGCCGGCCGACGCCACCTTCATCTTGCCGCTCGTCGTGGTGATGATGGTGTTCTGCTGGCGCATCATTCCGGACGCGGTGCTGCCGCTGTTCGTCTGCATGCTGCTTGGCCTTCTCACCGACGTGATGAGCGGCGGCCCGCTCGGGTTCTTCGCGCTGATGACGCTGATCGCGGCAAGCGTCGGCGGGCGGCTCCGCTCTATGATTGCTCCGCACGAGCTGCGCATCCTGTGGCTCGCATGGATCGCGCTCGTTGCCAGCCTTGGGCTGTTCGGCTGGCTGCTCGCCTCGCTCTATTTCTTCCGCTGGATCGATTGGTGGCCGATCCTGTTCGGGACTCTCGCCTCGATCGCTCTGTTCCCCGTTGTGCTGCGCGGTCTCGGCTGGATCAGGCAGGGCAGTCTGGGCCCGGCCCATAGCGCCATGTTCAGGAGCTGGTCATGAAGAAGGCCCGCACGCCTGAGGCGAAGAAGGCGCGCGACCCCGAACGGAAGCAGCGCCATCGCTTCTCGCGCCGCGCGCTTCTGCTGGGCGCCGGCCAGGCCGGGCTGTTCGGGCTGCTCGCCTGGCGCCTCCGTCAGCTCCAGATTCTCGATTCTTCGGAATATCGGCTGCTGTCCGACGAGAACCGCTTGAGCCGCCAACTCACCGCGCCACGCCGCGGCGCCATTTTCGACCGTTTCGGCATGGCGGTCGCCGAGAGCCGCGAAAGTCTTCGCGTCCTGGTAGTGCCCGCTTACACCAAGAATCTCGGCCGTACCCTCGACGCGCTCGCCCGCATCGTTCCTATCCCGGCGGCCGACCGCGATCGCGTGTTCCGCACCATGCGGCGCCAGAGCCGTTATCTGCCGGTGCTCGTGGTCGAAGGCCTGAGTTGGCGGCAATTCGCTTTGCTCAACGTGCTCACGCCTCAGCTGCCGGGCGTTCGCACCGATGTCGGCTCGTTCCGCGTCTACAACGTCCCTGAGGCCATGGCCCATGTCGTCGGCTATGTCGGCATGGCCGGCAAGGGCGAGGTCGACCAGGACCCGGTGATGCGCGTGCCGGGCTTCCGCCTCGGCAAGACCGGGGTGGAAAAGGGCTTCGACCGTCCGCTCAGAGGACATGCCGGCAGCATCACCTCGGAGGTCGACGCTCATGGGCGCATCGTGCGCGAGCTCGGCTCGGTGACGAGCCAGCCCGGCAAGAACCTTGTTCTGACCCTCGACCACGAGCTGCAGACCATCGCCTATGACCGGATTTCCAGCCAGCGCCGCGGCTCGCTGGTGGCACTCGATTGTGCCACGGGCGATGTGGTGGTGATGGTCTCGGTGCCGTCCTTCAACCCTAATGAGATCGCTTTCAAGCCCGATCCCAAGCGTTGGGCCACGCTCATCAAGAATGAGGACGAACCGCTGAACAATCGCGCGGGCGACGGGCTCTATCCGCCCGGCTCGACCTTCAAGGTGGTGAATGCGCTCGCCGCTCTCGCGGCCGGCGTGGTCAGCCCCGAGGAGCGCATCGTCTGCAAGGGCGGCTATTTCTTCGGCAAGCATTTCTTCCATTGCTGGAAGTCGCACGGGCCGATCGCACTCCACGACGCGATCAAGTCGTCTTGCGACGTTTATTTCTACGAGACGGCGCACCGGATGGGCATCGACAAGCTCGCCGTGACGGGCAGGGCGCTCGGTCTCGGCACAGCCTATGACAGCGAGCTCCCCGGGGTGAAGGCGGGCGTGATGCCCGACACGGCGTGGAAGCGCGCCGCGCTCAGGCAGCCTTGGTATCCGGGCGAGACGATCTCTTGCGCCATCGGCCAAGGTTATGTAATTGCCTCACCGCTCCAACTCGCCCTGGTGGCGGGCCGGATCGCATCAGGCAAGGCGATCGTTCCCCACTTCGTGCGCGGGGCTGGGCAGCCTCCGCCTGACACGCTGTCCATCAATCCAGTGCATTTGCAGCTCGTGCGTGACGGCATGGCGGCGGTGGTGAACGAGAAGGGCGGTACCGCCACCCGTATCGCGCTGAAGCTGCCCGGCGTGCAGATGGCGGGCAAGACGGGCACCGCGCAAGCCTTCGGCCATGGCGCTGCCCACCACTTCAGCGGATGGGAAGCCAAGCCCCATTCCCTGTTCATCGCCTTTGCTCCGGTCGATGCGCCGCGCTACTCGGTCGCCTGTGTCGTCGAGCACGGAGGTTGGGGCGCGGAGACCGCGGCGCCGATCGTCCGTGACGTCATGACCGAGCTTCTGCTGCGCGATCCCGTCAGGAGGCCCGCTTTTGTCGCGAGCAACGACATGGGCGCGGCTTCGGCTGTCGCCGATGCGGGGGCCGAGCAATGAGCATGATGTTCGAGCAGGGCTCCGAGCGGCGGCAGTTCAAGCTCAGCCAGAAGCTGATCCTCATCAATTGGCCGTTCCTGCTGGTGGTCACCGCCATCACGCTGGTCGGCGTGGCCGCGCTCTATTCGGTCGCTGGCGGCTCGCTTGAGCCCTGGGCGAGCCGGCACGTGGTGCGCTACTGCCTTGGGCTTGGACTTCTGTTCGCCGTCGCCGTCTCGGACCTCCGCTGGTGGCTGCGCTTCGCCTATCCGCTCTACTTTGCCGTCCTCTTCCTGCTCGTCCTGGTTCCGATCGTCGGCGTCGAGAGCGGCGGTGCGCAGCGCTGGATCGGCTTCGGCGAATACAGCTTCCAGCCGTCTGAAATCATGAAGATCGCGCTCGTGATCGCGCTCGCCCGCTACTATCAATGGCTGCCTCCGGAGAGGATCTGGCGCCCCGATGCGCTTATCCCGCCGCTGCTCATGATCGGCCTGCCGACACTGCTCGCGCTCGCCCAGCCCGATCTCGGCACCGCCGCTTTGTTCGCCATCGTCGGCTGCGGCATCATGTTTTTGGCCGGGGTGAGCTATGTGTATTTCATCGGCGCGGTGGTCGGCATCATCGTCGTGTTGCCGCATATCTGGGAGCGAATGCACGATTACCAGAAGGAGCGCGTGCTGACCCTGATCGACCCCGAGCGCGACCCGCTCGGCTCCGGCTACCACATCCTCCAATCGAAGATCGCCATCGGCTCGGGCGGCCTGATGGGCAAGGGCTTCATGCAAGGCACCCAAGCCCAGCTCAATTTCCTGCCCGAGAAGCACACCGATTTCATCTTCACGATGTTCGCCGAGGAGATGGGCTTCATCGGCGCCGCCGCGCTGCTCACGCTCTATCTTCTCGTGCTGCTGTTCATCGCCTATATGGCGCTCAGGTGCCGCAGCATGTTCGCCCGGCTGATCGCCGCCGGCATGGGGCTGTGCCTGTTCACCTACGTGTTCATCAACGTCGCCATGGTGACCGGTCTCGTGCCGGTGGTCGGCGTGCCGTTGCCGCTCGTCTCTTATGGCGGCACCTCGATGCTGACCATGCTGGTGGGCCTGGGCTTCGTGCTGAACGCCAATGTCAACCGGGCCTTACGCATCAGGCGCGAGGAGCTTGGGCCGCTCTGGTGAGGGCGGCTCTCCTGTCACGAGCTTGCGGCCGACCCTGGACAGGGCAAGGAGTGCAGTGCTAGAGGGAGCACCCTTGAGGGGGTAGAACCCCGATGCGCCTCGTCCAGCGAAGGCGGCATGGTTAGGGCGCATAGCTCAGGTGGTAGAGCAGCTGACT
>CAWFYQ010000002.1:0-48210 GCA_963820005.1 uncultured Alphaproteobacteria bacterium
GAGGAGGGACTCGAACCCCCGACACGCGGATTATGATTCCGCTGCTCTAACCAGCTGAGCTACTCCGCCATTGGCTTATCCGGCGGAAGCTACTCCGCCGACTGGCTTGCAAGCCGCCGATATAGGGATCGCCAATAATTGGTGTCAAGCAAACGGCGGCAATGCACCAGCGCCCGGGCCACCTGCCACTTGACCCTCACCCTGATCGGCTCGGGCAGCCGGGCACGCACCGGAGCGTACGGCCGCGCCTCGCCGGCGACCGCGCGCCAAGCGCCGCTTGCGGCGCGAGACCGAAGCCAGGCTCCTTGACGAAGCGGAGCATGGTGAACAGACCGAACGGCCGGAGCGAGCGGCGCTCGGCGAGGCGAAGGTCCTCGCAGACCAGCACCCGGTCGATCTCGAACACCGCGTGCCAGCCGATCAGATCGGCGAACGGCGCGAGCCTCCGCTCGAACCAGCCGCGGAAGCCCTCTTCCTGGCTGAAATGGTTGACCAGGATCACCTCGCCGCCAGCGGCGCACACTCTCTCGAGCTCGCGCATCACCCGCTCAGGATCCGGCACCACGGTCATGACATACATGGCGACCACGGTGTCGAAGCTCTCGTCGGGAAATGCGAGCGCGCCGGCGTCCATCTCGTGCAGCCCAGCGACATTGTCGAGCCCGCGCCGCTCGACCTTCTCGCGCGCCTTGTCGAGCATCTCCGGCGACAGGTCGATGCCGGTCAGCGTCAGATGGCTGCCATAGCAGGGCAGCGAAAAGCCGGTGCCGACGCCGACCTCAAGCACGCGGCCTTTGCGGCTGTTGATGATCTTGACGGCGTTCTTGCGCCCGGCCTCGGCGATCTGGCCGAAGGTGAAGTCGTAGACCGGCGCCCAGCGGCGATACGCATCGCGCACGGAGGCGGCATCCATCACAGGTGCTCTTGAAGACAACGCTACCCTCTCTACGTTGCAGGGCCGAAATTATGCGGCCCTAACGCGACCCGGCCACCAACGCCTCTCCGGGGCTGCGCGAAGCTGCCGTCCGAAAGCCGTCTTTGGCCAACCACGCGCCTCCTTCGGCGGACTTGATCCATCCGCCGCCGAGAAGCCGCTCCCCACCGTCGCTTGCACTATAGAAGACGCAAGCCTGTCCCGGCGAGACCCCGTCCTCGCCGTAAGCGAGCTCGACAATCGTCTCGCCGTCCTCAAAGCTCACCCGCGCCGGCTGCAGCGGTCCGCTCGAGCGGATGCGCGCCAGCACCTCTTCGCCCGACTGAGCGAACGCCGCTAACGGCTCGTCGCCCAGCCAATTCACGTCGCGCAGCGCGATGCGGCGCGTGCGCAGACATTCTTTCGGCCCGACCATGACCTCGCGGCGCGAGGCGTCGAGCTTCAGCACATAAAGCGGCTGCTCCGAGGGCACGCCAAGCCCGCGCCGCTGGCCGATCGTATAATTGATGATGCCGCCATGACGGCCGAGCACACGGCCATCGATATGCACGATGTTGCCGGCCTCGGCCGCGCCCGGCCGCAGCCGCTCGATCACTTGCGTGTAGCGCCCGGTCGGCACGAAACAGATGTCCTGGCTGTCGGACTTCTCGGCCACGGCGAGCCCGAAATCGCGCGCGAGCTTGCGCGTCGCATCCTTGTCGCGGTCGCCGAGCGGAAAGCGCAGGAAGGCGAGCTGCTCGGGCGTGGTGGCGAACAAGAAATAGCTCTGGTCGCGCTCCTTGTCGGCGGCGCGGTGGAGCTGCCACCCGGCGCTGCCCGGCTTGCTTCTCACGTAATGGCCGGTCGCGAGCGCCGCGGCGCCCAGCCCTTCCGCCGTCTCCAGCAAATCGTGAAACTTGATCTTCTGATTGCAGGCAACGCACGGGACCGGCGTCTCGCCCTGGAGATAGCTGTCGGCAAACGCGCCCATCACCGCCTTGGCGAAGCGTGCCTCGTAATCGAGCACGTAATGGGGGATCTGAAGCGTATCCGCCACGCGGCGGGCATCCTGGATGTCCTGCCCGGCGCAGCATGACCCCTTCCGGCCGACCGCCTCGCCATGGTCGTAGAGTTGGAGCGTGATGCCGACCACGTCATAGCCTTCGGCCTTGAGCAGGGCCGCGACTACCGAGGAATCGACCCCTCCCGACATGGCGACGACGACGCGCGTCGAGCCCGGGCTTCCGGGGAGATGAAGGCTGTTCAGCATTGTGGGCTTGGACGATGCCACTGGCTCTCGGGCTCGAATCTTCGAATGACGCCGGCCCGGCATGTCTTGGGCCGTTCACAGTATAGACGGTCTTTTGGACCGGTGCCGGTTTCTTCAGCAGGGCCGGACCGGGCGAACATAGGCACCCCTCGCCCGTTAAGCAAGGCAAGTAGACGCGGAGGCGCCAGTGACCGTGAACCCCTTGTGACGGCTCAATCCGCTGTGAATTCAGCAAGTTTGGGCTATTTCCTTGCCGCTTCCTTTACCGGACGGCTTAGGCAAATCTTAAATGCGGCTTGCTAGGTTGCCACTTCAAGTTGGCTCATCGAAGTGTGGTGTTGTGAGTACGATGACCGAGCATTACAGACCGCGTGTCAGATACGTGATCGGCCCCGACGGCAGTCCCCTGACCGTCGCCGACCTTCCGCCGCGCGATACCAAGCGCTGGGTGATCCGCCGCAAGGCCGAGGTGGTGGCTGCCGTTCGTGGTGGCCTGATCAGCCTCGAAGAGGCTTGCGAGCGCTATACGCTGACCGTCGATGAGTTCCTGAGCTGGCAGCGCTCGATCGACAAGCATGGCCTCCCCGGCCTGCGCGCCACCCGCATCCAGGACTATCGCGGCTAAGCATCCCAAATTTAGGGAATTCGTCATCCTTCGAGACGGGCCTTCGGCCCTCCTCAGGATGAGGAACCGTCTTCTCATGGTGAGGGCAGCCGAAGGCTGCGTCTCGAACCATGAGGCCTCTATCACCGGGCGGCGGCGACCTTCGGCATTTCCCGGCTGCAGTTCGTTTCACCACGCTTCCAGCGGTCAATGTCGTATTGCATCTTGGCAGCGAGCTCGGGCGACATCTTGCTGTTCGCCGTGGTCACCACCGTGTAGGCGCCTTCCTGCCTGAAATCGATGGCGTAGGTCGACGGCCCGGCGCGGCCGAGCGCCTGCTTCTCATGAATAGTGATCTGCACCTTGGTGCCGTCGGGACTGACATCGGCGCGATAGACGTGGTTCGGCAGCAGCGGCGCATCGGCGTTGAACCAGCAGCTCTTGATCTTGCCGCCGAGCAGCACATAGGCGTCGACCGGCTCGGCGGTCGCGATCGACGTGCGGCTCGTGGCGGGCGCGGCGACCGGCACCGAGCTCGTGGCTTCGTTGGAGGCCTCGGTCGATCCGCCGCCGAACAGACCGCCGCTGCCGAGCGACAAGCCGCTGGTGCGGAAGCCGCATCCAGCGAGCGCCGCCACGGCAATGATTGCCAAATAAGGTCGGCCCCGCCCGCTCAAAGCACTTTCCCCCGCCAATGCGCGTGCGCGCACCTAGTCGCGAAAATTCAAATATTGCAGCGGCAGCTCGACCGATAGTCCCTTGATGTGCTGGATCACCGTCTGCAGATCGTCGCGCTTCTTGCCAGAGACCCTGAGCTCGTCACCCTGGATAGTGACCTGCACCTTGAACTTCCCGTCCTTGATCTCCTTGACGAGACGTTTGGCTAGCTCCTTGTCGATTCCCTGGCGAATGAGCACCTTCTGCCGCACGGACTGGCCAGCCGCCTTTTCCAAAATCTTATAGTCGAGCACGCCGGCGTCGATCTTGCGGCGCGCCAGGTGGCCCTGCAGCAGCTCGTGCATCTGCTTGAGCTTGAGCTCGTCGTCGGCGTGGAGCGTGAGCTCGGCGCCGTTGCGCTCGATGCGCGATTGCGAATTCTTGAAGTCGTAGCGCTGGCTCATCTCGCGCGTCATGTTGGCGAGCGCGTTATCGACCTCGGCGAGGTCGGTCTTTGAGACGATGTCGAAAGACGGCATTTCAGGCCTCCGCCCGAGCCCACTTGCTGCCGAAGCAGCCCGCTTGCTTGCTCGAGCACCCTAGGCGATCAAGTTAGCTCAGCTTGCCACGCGATGGGCGCCAACCTCAATAAGGTCTGGCTGGAGATTACGGCCCTGCTCGACCCTGAGCCGCTCGGCGTCGCGCTCCTCCAGGAGCTCGATCTTCTTCAGCTCCTCGTTCGCCTCGTCGAGGTCGCTGCGCGCGGCCATGAGTTTGGCTTCGAGGTCTGCCGCGGACGCGGTCAGATTATTGCGCCTCTGGATCGCCGCCTTGGCGAAGGTCGGATAGGCGTAATGGTTGACGTCGGATATGCCGGCGCGCTCCTGCTCGATCGCGATCTGGCGGTCGAGATCGCCGGCCATATGGCTGAATTCGCCGATCATCATCTCGATCTCGGCCACCTTGCGGCGCTTTTCCTCGACCTCGAAGCGCTTGAGGCGGATCACTGCATCTCGTGACTTCATGACTTCATACCCTCAGAACGAACCAAGACCCCTAGCTGAGAATTCAATAATTATGCCAGCCACACGAGGCCGCAGGCGGCCCCTCGGACCGCCGGCTGCCTTGCGGCGCAAGGCACCGCAAACCCCCAGGTTTCCGTGGCATTTTGCGAAACTGTGATGCCGCTCATGTCATTGAACAGAATCGGCATTTCGCGCCTCGGCAGCGACCTTGGGCCACGTTGGGACAAGACCCCCCTGCCCTCGGTCCTGATCATGGCCAACAGGGCTTAAGGGGCAGTAAACCATATGGTTGGCATTTAACCGATGGCGGCAGGCTCATCCGCTAAGGGATGGTTAGCATTCGCCTTCGGCTTAGCTTTTGTTAACTATTGACCGTTAATTTGTTGATTTGAATTAACCAATCGGCGTTGCGTTAGGGTCAGGGGAATAAGCCGGACTGGCTATGACGGGGGATTACACATGCGGGTTCTTCTGATCGAGGACGACAGCGCCACGGCTCAAAGCATCGAGCTGATGCTGCAGTCGGAAGGGTTTAACGTCTATAAGACGGACCTAGGCGAGGAGGGCGTCGACCTCGGCAAGATCTACGACTACGACATTATATTGCTCGACCTTAATCTCCCCGACATGAGCGGGTACGAGGTTCTGAAGACCTTAAGGGTGAGCAAGGTTCAAACCCCGATCCTGATTCTCTCCGGCCTCGCCGGCATCGAGGACAAGGTGCGCGGGCTCGGCTTCGGCGCCGACGACTATATGACGAAGCCGTTCCACAAGGACGAGTTGGTCGCCCGCATCCACGCGATCGTGCGGCGGTCCAAGGGCCACGCCCAGTCGGTGATCCAGACCGGCGGGCTCAAGGTCAATCTCGACACGAAGACCGTGGACGTCAACGGCCAGCGGGTGCATCTGACCGGCAAGGAATATCAGATGCTGGAGCTGCTCTCGCTGCGCAAGGGCACCACGCTGACCAAGGAGATGTTCCTGAATCATCTCTATGGCGGCATGGACGAGCCTGAGCTCAAGATCATCGACGTGTTCATCTGCAAGCTGCGCAAAAAGCTCGCGGCGGCGACCGGCGGCAAGCATTACATCGAGACGGTGTGGGGCCGCGGTTACGTGCTGCGCAATCCCGAAGACGAATCCGAAGCCGCTTAGCTTCCACTTTCATCATTACGCGACGGTGATGCCCGGCCTCGTGCCGGGCATCGACGTTTTTGAGGCTAGCCACCGAGCCGTCGATGACCGGAACGATCCGGCCTGGATGCATCGAGGAAGTGGGATAGGCCCGTGTCAGACGGCGCGCGGCTTCGCCGCCATGCCCTGCCAACCCGGGAGGCCGAGGCTCTGCTTCTCGGCAAACTCGGCAAGCAACTCGGCGAGACTGATCCCGCGCCCACGCGCGGCGATCTCGAGCAGCTCGGCGATCTTGCCGTCGAGCGCGACCATGCGCATGCCTTCTGTCGTATCGCAGGGCGCGTGGTCCGCCTGCCTCTGATGGCGAGCCGATGGCTCTCCCCCGCCCCCGTTAGCGCCCCCGCCCTTCCGCCGATCGGACTCTTCGCGCGCCCGTGCTGCCGCTGCCGGCGTGAAGCAGAACACGCCATGATGGTGCTCGGGCACCGCCATGAAGTCGGGGCTGTGGTGGCTCGTGGTCGTCTCGGCGGCGCCGAGCACGAGATAGCCGTCGCTCGCGAGCCGCATCGCCAGACGCCCCAGCACCGCCCGCTTGGTCGCGTCGTCAAAATAGATCAGCACGTTCCGACAGAAGATCACGTCGAACGTCCCGAGCTCGGCGCCGTCGTCGAGGAGATTATGCGCGCGGAAATCGACCTTGCCGCGAATGCCGGCGCTCATCTCCCAAGCGCTGCCGACCTTGTCGAAATATTTGACCAGCAGCGAGACCGGCAAGCCTCTCTGCACCTCGAATTGGCTGTAAACGCCCTTGCGCGCTCGGTGCAGCGCCTCCTCGGCGAAATCGGTGGCAACGATCTCGACGGTCCATCCCGTAAGCTGCCGCTCGCGCTCGGCAAGCTCGATGGCGAGCGAATAGGGCTCCTGCCCGGTGGCGGCGGCGGCGCACCACACCCTGATGCGGCGCGAGGCCTCGCGCTTCGCCATCAGCTTCGGCAGCATCTCGTCGATGAAATAGTGGAACGGCGCCTTGTCGCGAAAGAAATAGGATTCCTGCACGGTCACCGCCTGGGCGACGCGCGCGCGCAAACGATGCGCATTGGGTTTCATCAACGCCAGCGTGAGGTGGGCAATCGAGGGCAGCCCGAGCTCCTTCAGCAGCGGCCTGAGCTTTGCCTCCAGCATGTCCTCTTTGTCGTCTCCGAGATTGAGGCCCGAATGCTCTTTCAGCATCCTGCGCAGCAAATTGAACTCATGCGCCATCATAGCCGCTCGCCCCTCACCAGCTTGGCCGCAGCCTCGGCGATGCCGGCCGGCGGCAACAACGCCGCGCACGCGCCGACCGAAGCGGCGGCGCCCGGCATGCCCCACACCACGCTCGAAGCCTCGTCCTGCGCGATCACGCTGCCCCCGGCGTCGGCGATGTTGCGCGCTCCCGCCGCCCCGTCATGGCCCATGCCGGTCAGGACGATGCCGAGCGCGGCCGGACCGAACGTGGCGGCGACGCTCCTGAACAGAGGATCGACCGCCGGCCGGCAGAAATGCACCGGCGGCTCCTCGCCGATGCGCAACACCGGCCCGGTCGGGTTCAGCACCGTCATGTGGTGCCCGCCCGGAGCGACATAGATGATGCCGGGTCTGACCGGCTCGCCATCCGTGCCTTCCTTCGCTTCGCGTCCGACCGCCTTGCTCAGCCGCTCGGCAAGGACCTCGGTGAAGGTCGGCGGCATATGTTGAGCGATCAGCACTGGAACGCGCGACAATGAAGGCGCGAGCGCAGCGAGTACGCTTGCGAGCGCCTGCGGGCCGCCGGTCGAGCTGCCGATGGCGATGACGCGCGGCGGCACCAGCGAGAAGGGCCGCAGCCTGAAGGCTCGTTGCGCATACCCTGCGCCGGGACGGGCCTCGTTGGCGATGGCACGCTCGGCTTCATCGAGGGCCGCGCGCGGCGAGCGAACCGGCCCAAGCGCCCTGATCTTGCGAATCACCTCGCCGCGAAAGTCCAAGGATAGAGTGAGCGAGGAATTCGAGTCAGGCTTTGGCAGATAATCGAGCGCGCCGAGCGCCAAGGCCCTGAAGCTGATCTCGGCATTGCGTTTGGTGAGCGTGGAGACCATCAGCACCCTCACCCCCGGCCGCGCCTTGAGCAGGAGCGGCAGCGCCTCGAGGCCGTCCATCACCGGCATCTCGATATCGAGCAGGACGAGGTCGGGCGCGCTCCGCGCCACGTCGGCAACGGCGAGCTTGCCGTTGGGGTGGCGGGCGACGACCTCCATGCCCGGTTCTTCCTCGATCCAGCGCGAGACCAGACCGCGCACGACGGCCGAATCGTCGACGATCATCACCCTGATGGGCGCCTCGCCGAACGCACGCTGGACGGTTGAGGGCGCCGGGCCGGTCATCATCGCGCCCCTATAATTCATCATCGTGCCGGGCTTTAGATCAGCCCGACCTCATGAAATTTCGCCTCGATGATGTCGCGGTCGAAGGGTTTCATGATGTACTCGTTGGCCCCTGCCGAGATGGCGCGGGTGATGTGCTCGACATCGTTCTCGGTGGTGCAGAAGATCACCTTCGGCGCGTTGCCGCCCTGCTCCTTGCGCAGCGCCACGAGGAACGCGATACCGTCCATCACCGGCATGTTCCAGTCGAGCAGCACGGCGTCGGGCATCGACATGCGGCATTGATCGAGCGCTTCGCGGCCGTTCTCGGCTTCCGAGGACGAGAAGCGGAGCTCCTCCAGGATGCGCCGCGCCACTTTACGGATCACGGCGCTGTCGTCCACCACCAGGCAATGTTTCATGCGTTCTCCTCCGCGAGGTCGTCTTTGGGTGCGCCGGTCAGGCCGCCACGCCGAACTGACTGAAATCGAGCACCTTGTCGACGTCGAGCACCACCATGAGATCATGATCGAGTCGATGCACGCCGGTGCAGAGCCGTGCCCAGCTCGGGTCGAGATTGACCGGATTGGCTTCATAGGTTGAGCGCTTGAGCCTGAGCACGTCGCCGACCCGGTCGACGATCAGGCCGTAAAGCTCGCCCTTCTCTTCGATGCCGACCGCGATCGGTGTCGAACCGTCCGGCCGCGGCGGGAGCCCGAGCCGGCGTCTGAGATCGATCGCCGTGACGATGCGGCCGCGCAAATTCAGCAGCCCGGTCACCTCCGGCGGCGCGAGCGGCACCTTCGACAGCCCGCGCGGCACGAACACGTCGCGCACCCGCTCGAGCCTGAGCCCGAACAGCTGGCCGGCCGTCACCACCGTGACATAGCCTTCGGTCGCCTCATCGAGACCTCTGACCGCCGATGTCATGCCGCCAACCCCCACTGCCTGCAACAATCCTCGAGCGTATGCATCAGCTTCTGCCGGTCGAACTTGCCGACATGGCTGACGAAGCCGGCGGCGCGGCTCCGCTCGATCATTCGCGGGCTTGAGTGCGACGAGAGCGCGATCAGCGGGGTCTTGCCCCAAGCCGAGTCGCCCCTGAGCCGCTCGGCAAGCGCGATACCATCCATGCCCGGCATGTCGAGGTCCGACACGATCAGGTCGAAGGTGACGCCCTTCTCCTTCAGCGCCAAAGCCTCCTCGGCCGAATCTGCGAGCGTGACCGCATAACCTCTCGCGACAAGCAGCGGCGCCAGCATGTTGCGGAAGAATTGGCTATCGTCGATCAGCAGGAGCCTCACCGGGCGCTCGCCTTCATCCGACTTCGCGGCGAGGCGGTTGCCGAGCCCGCGGCCGAGATAATGCGACACGTCGATGATCTCGACCGCCTTGCCCCTGATGATCGCCGCGCCGATCACGCCCGGGGCTTCCGCCTCGAGCTCGATGGCTAGCTTCTCCTCGACGATATCGACGATCTCATCGACGGCGAGCCCGACATGGAGATCGCCTTCGGTGAAGACGAGCACCGGTTGCACCCCGTCGCTGCGCTTGCCGCGTTCGGTGTCGATATAAACGAGCGGCATCAAGGCGCCGCGATACTGCACCACGTCCTCGTCGTTGCAACGCTCGATGGTGTCGAGCTCGATCTCCTCGAGCCGGGTGATCAGCGACAGCGGCACCGCCTTCAGCGTGTGCGAGCCGGCGCGGAACAGCAGCAGCGCGGTCTTGCCCTCGTCGGCGGCCGCGCGCGTGCTTGCGAACACAGAGCCGGCTTCAGCCTGCCCCTCGACCGAGCCGACGACCGAGCCGAGCGCGTTCGGGTCGATGATCATGATCACGCTTCCGTCGCCCAGAATGGTGTTGCCGGAGAACATGCTGACGTCGCGGAGCAGGCTCGACATCGGCTTCACCACGATCTCCTCGGTGCGGAACACGCTATCCACCAGGACGCCGAACAGCCGCGCGCCGATCTGGATGATCACCACGGTAAGAATGTTGTTGGCGACGCGCTCGAGCGTGCTCGCGGCGCCTTCGAGTTTGAGCAGCTGGGCGAGGTCGAGCAGCGGCAGCAGCTTGTCGCGCAAGCGGAGCACGGCCGTGTCGTTGATCAACTCGACCTGGTGACCCGAAGACTTGCCGGTACGAACCAGCTCGACCACGCTGAATTGGGGAACGGCGAAGCGGTGGCCCGAGGCCTCGACGATCAGCGCCGCCATGATGGCGAGCGTGAGCGGGATCTTGATGATGAAAATGGTGCCGGCGCGCGAGGTCGACTTGAGCTCGACCGTGCCGCCGATGAGCTCGATATTGTTGCGTACCACGTCCATGCCGACGCCGCGGCCCGACACGCCGCTGACCGCGCTCGCGGTGGAGAAGCCCGGCCTGAAGATGAATTTGTAGGTGTCAGCGTCGCTCTGCCGGTCGAGGTCGGACAACGTGGCAAGGCCGTTCTCATGCGCCTTGGCGCGAATTCTCTGCGCATCGAGTCCACGGCCGTCATCGGCCACCTCGATGACGATATAGCCGCCTTGCTGATAGGCACCGAGCCTGATCCGTCCGGTCTCGGGCTTGCCCGACCGCTTCCGCTCAGCCGGCAATTCGAGACCATGATCGGCGGAGTTGCGGATCATATGGGTGAGCGGGTCCTTGATCATTTCCAGGACCTGCCGGTCGAGCTCGGTGTCGCCGCCCGCCATGTCGAGCTCAATCTTCTTGTCGAGCTCGAGCGCCAGCTCGCGCACCAGCCGCGGCAGCTTCTGCCAGGCATTGGCGATCGGCTGCATGCGCGCCTTCATGATGCCTTCCTGCAACTCGGCGGTCACGCTGGAGAGGCGCTGCAAGGGAGATTTGAACTCGCTCTCGCCGGTGCGGCGCACCAGATCGAGCAACTGATTGCGGGTGAGCACGAGCTCGCTGACCGTGGTCATCAGGTGCTCGAGCGTATCAACGCTGACCCTGACGGTTTGCGCCCGCGCCTGGCTTTCCCTGGCGCTGACATCGCCGCCGCCAGGCAGCCCCGACCGGTCGCCATGCTCGCTCTCTGGCCCGGGCGCCTCGCGCCAGGCGCGCTCGAGCTCATCGAGCTGAGCATGGACCGGCGGCACGCTGCGATGCGCATCGGCGGACTTGTGCTGCTGCGCCGGCGGCGCTGGTTCATCGCCCGAGAGTGCGAGCGCCTGTAGCCTGCCGATCAGGTCGGCGTCCGAGCCCTGGGGCTCGACGCCGTCCCGCTCAAGCCCTTCGAGGATCTGCTTGATGCGGTCGATGCTCTTGAGGATGACGCTGACGCCGTCGACCGTGACCGGGGCGCCGTCGCGATATTGGCCCATCAGCGTCTCGGCGGCGTGCGCTAGCTTGGCGAGCCGCGTTAGCCCGAGGAAGCCGCACGTGCCTTTGACCGTGTGCACCAGCCGGAAGATGGTGTTGAGCATTTCGGCGTTGTTGGGGTCCTGCTCGAAACGCACGAGCTCGACGTCGAGCAGGTCAAGGCCCTCGCCGGTCTCGGTCAGGAATTCGCCCAACAGCTCGTCCATACGCCACCCCCGGCGCGCGCCAACCGGCCCGCGCCCTAAGCTCCCCTCAGCCGTTCGCTGCAAGGATAGTGGGTAGACTCTGGTTTACGTTTCGTTGACCAGCACGATAATTCCGCCTTTGCGGCGTGGATTCCTGGCTCAGACGGCCTTGAACTCGACCTCTCCGTCATGAACCTCGGCCGTCACTGTCATGCCCGAGGCGGCCGCCACGCGGCTCGCGTAATAAGGCTGGATCGAATGGGCATCGATCGCGACCCCGTTGCCGCCGAGCAACAGGCTTTTCACCTGGTCGGTCAGCCTGGCGGCGTCGCCCTTGGCGCGCACCGTGAAATTGACCTCTGGCGGCGTGCCGAGGATCGAGACGTTGACCACCCCGCCGCGCGGCAGGGCGACGCCGCCGAGCGCAACGAGGTTGAGCAGGAGCTTGACCTTGTTCTTTGGCAGCGTCACCGCCGGTCCCTGCCAGAGCACTTGATGCTTGCCGGTCCCCTGCACGAATTCCCGCGCGACCTTCTCGGCGTCGCGGAGGTCGATCTCGGCTCCCGCCGATCCCGCCGCGCCGAACGCGAGCCGGGCGAATTGCAGCTTGGCGGAGGCTTGCAGCGCGCTTTTGCGGATCAGGTCCATGGCCGCATCGCGCATGGACTGGTCGGGCTCCTCGTCAAGCATCTCAAGTCCGTTGGCGATGGCCGCCACGGGATTGATCACATCGTGGCAGATCCGGCTCGAAACCAGCGCCGCAAGATCGAGATCGCTCATTGCCGTCAGTTCGGTCATGGCCTCCTCCTTCGCTTCCGCCGCATAGCGGAGATAACGTGGCCCGCATCTGAATTTCTGTTACATGGGGGGCGCGTCCGCTCGAAAGCCGGAAAATGCGTCGGCGCGCGACCGAATCAACAAATCACCGTCCCCTCGTGAGTATTCTGCCTTGTCAGCCCCAAACCGCACAACAACAAGACACACACGGCGCCGGTGATGGCGAACGGCGCCGCCCTCGATTTTGCCCATGCCGCCGAGCTCCTGACCGACACCGCAGCGCGCGCCGGCGCGGCCATCATGGAGCACTATCGTCGCGGCGCCGCCGTCACGCTCAAGGACGATGCGAGCCCGGTGACGCTCGCCGACAAGGACTCAGAGGCGATCATCCTTGAGTCACTCATGGAGCTCGCTCCCGAAATCCCCGTCGTGTCGGAGGAAGACGCTGCCAAGCCGGACGCCGTCGGCAGCCGCTTCTTCCTGGTCGATCCGCTCGACGGCACCAAGGAATTCATCAAGAAGCGAAGCGACTTCACCGTGAATATCGCGCTGATCGAACAGGGTCGGCCGAGCTTCGGACTGGTCTACGCGCCGGCGAGGTCGCTGCTCGCGGTGACAACAGCCCCTGGCGAGGCGATCGAGGCCGCGCTTTCGCCGAGCGCCGCCGGCGCCGATCTCGCTCAGCTTAAGCCGAAGCGGCTCGCGGTGCGCGCCGCCGACCCGAACGGGCTCACGGCGCTCGTCAGCCTGTCCCATCTCGATCCCGAGACCGAGGCCTTCCTCGCCAAGCTCAAGATCGCCAAGCGCTCCGGCGCCGGATCGTCGGTGAAGTTCCTGGATATCGCCCGTGGCGAGGCTGACGTCTACCCGCGCTTCGGCCCGACCATGGAATGGGACACCGCGGCAGGCCAAGCCGTGCTCGAAGCGTCAGGCGGGAAGGTGGTCACCGCCGGCGGCGATCCGCTCCGCTACGGCAAGACCGAATCGGGCTTGCGCAATCCAAGCTTCATCGCCTGGGGCCGCTAGTCAGGAAGCGCCGCGGCCGCGAGCTTCATGGCATGGTCGCGCACGTCCGGCGGCCACGCGCCCGTCGCCTTGCTGAAGCCGGCGCTATTGCCGGCGAACAGCGCCCGCGCTGCCTCCTCGAAGCCGGCCTCGTTCCCGGCAAGCGCCGACATGAAGCGATAGGCGGAAGCTTGCGCGTCGCGTAGCCGGTCTTTGCCACCATTGGCGCGCCTCGCCTCCTCGACCAGCTTGCGCAGCGCAACCGACGCCCCTCCCGGCTGCCGCGCGAGCCACTCCCAATGCCGCGGCAAAAGCGTCACCTCGCGCGCGACCACACCGAGCTTGGGCCGGCCTGGGCCCCGCGCCGGCTGATCGGCCGGCGAAGCCACTGCGCCGCCGGAGCACCCAGCGAGGCGTTTCGTAACGTCATCGACCGAGCCCCGGAAATCCAATTCGACCGGCTCGCTGGTGACGTCGTCGAAGATCAGGATGGTCGAGGGCTCGCCCGCATCGATGACGGCTTTGACCTTCGCCGCCACCTCGGCGAGCGGGCCAGAGGCGATTCGGGCCATCCCTTGAAATGCCGTGCAGTGAATCTCGTCCCTCATGTTTCCGCCCTTCGAGCTTGAGTTGCGCAGGGCTTTTACCCGGATAAAATTACCCTGTCAATATTACCCGGATAAAATAGAAGGGGCGCATCGGGCCCCGATCCGGTTGGATCAAGGCCGACTAGCTACAGTTTGGTAATAGTTTGCGGGAAATCATGGCTTGGCCGGCCCCGAGGGAAACTGCGCGAGGGCCCGGCCGCCAAAGGTTCAGCCATGACACTCAGATTTCCTTTGCTCGCGGCGCTATCCGCGCTGTCGCTCACGCTTGGGGCATCGGCGTCGGCCGAAGAGCTCAAAACCGCCGCTCGTCAGATCGAACTCGCCCAGGGCGACGGTCCGCTCGTTATTACGCCGCGCGCCGACCCGAGCCGCGATCGCGCCATCCAGCCCGGCTCATCGCTCCCGCCGCCGGAGCAAGGCGGCACGCCTGACACCCGCTACAGCGGCGTCCCGCAAAGCAACGCCCCAGGCACGCCCTACAAAACCTACGTTCCGCCCGATGACGCGGGCAAAGGCACCTTCTCGGTCGAGGAGATCAAGGAGACCGGCCAGCACTTTTTCGGCAAGGTGTCCATGGGGTTTGCCCATGTGGTCGAATACACCTTCCAGCGCGCCGGCAGGCCTAACGGCTATATCCTTGGCGAGGAGGCGGGTGGCGCGTTCATCGCCGGGCTACGCTATGGCGAGGGCACGCTCTACACCAAGGACGCCGGCAGCTTCAAAGTCTTTTGGCAGGGCCCCTCGCTCGGCTACGATTTCGGCGCCGAAGGCTCAAAAACCATGGTCCTCGTTTACGATCTGCGCAGCCCGGGCGAGATCTTCAGCACCTTCCCAGGCGTCGATGGATCGGCCTATCTTATCGGCGGCGTGGGCGTTACCTTCCTCGCCCGCGACCATGTCGTGCTGGCGCCGATCCGCTCAGGCATAGGGCTGAGGCTCGGAGCAAATGTCGGCTATCTGAAATATACCCGCGAGCCGACCTGGAATCCGTTCTAATTTGGCGCTAAGGAAGCATCGCGGAGGGCTCACCACTGCTGCGCCGCAAAAAGGGCACCATATATCGCTTAGGCTCCCCAGAGGCGCGGTCGCCATCGGCGACGCTTAGGGGCTGGGCTCAGGAGCGCTGATTTCGATGATCGAGTGGCTGATGTTCGGTGCGCTTGGCTTCCTGCTCGGATGCCTGCTCGCGCTCATGCTCGCCCCTCCATTGTGGAACCGCGCCGTCAAGCTCACCACGCGACGGCTCGAGGCGACCATGCCGATGTCTCTGATCGACATCCAGGCCGACAAGGACCAGCTTCGCGCCGAGTTCGCCATCGAGTTGCGCAAGGTCGAGGGTGCCCTCGAAAAGGCCAAACAGAAGGCCGCCCGCGAGCTGATCGAGGCGAACAAGCGCCGCGTGGAGATTCAGGTGCTGGGCACCGAGATCGGTACGATCAAGGGCCAGCTCCAGGAAGGCGAGAACGCGAACCGCGTGTTGCAGCAGACCATCAAGCGCCGCCTCCCCGACCTCGACAGCCGCCTCAAGGCGGCCAAGAAGGCCCTCGCCGAGCTTGAGGGAGTGAACGCCGAGCTCCGCAACACGGTCGGCTCGCAGTCCGAGGCGCTCAAGATCGCCCGCACCACTCTGCACAGCCAGCGCGCCGACATCGAGCGCCTGCGCCTTGCGCTCGAAGCCGGCGGCGTGCGCGGCTCGGGCAAGGTCGACGCGCGCGCCGTCAACGAGGCCCAGCGCCTGAGCGCGGAGCTGTCGCGCACGCAAGAGGAGCTCGAACGTGCACGGACCGGCTCAGAGGAATACGCCTTCCTGCGCCGCGAGATGACCCGGCTCGCGCAGCACATTCTCGCCGCCGCGCGCACTCAGGGCACGATGGTTCCGCAGCAGCGCATGGTCCTGGAGGTGGCGCAGGCCTTCCCGCAATTCGGCGGGATGGAGAGCCACGAAGACCCGCACCAGCATGAGGCTCCGCGCTACGCCGCGCCCGAGGCGCCGCAATACGCGCAGCCCGAGGTTGCCCATCACGCGACCAATGGCGGCGGCAACGGCGCCAGCCATGAGATGGCTGAGACCGAGATGGTCGTCGAGACCGCGGTCGAGGAATACGAGCAGATGGCGGGGCGGCCAGGGGAGATGATGGCCCACGAAATGTCGGCTCCCGAGGATGAGATCGAGGCCGAGGCTGCCAAGGGATCGTCCATTGCCCAACGCTTCGCCGCCCGCAGAGAGCGCCGCCGCTCGCGCAAGGCGGCTGGTAGCAGCGGTGGCGGAAGCTTGCGCGACAGGCTGCGCGGCCTCGTCGCCGAGTCGCCCGAGACCTGATCCCCGTCTTTCTAGATCAAGTTTGCAGGAAGCGCCGCTCGCTCCCTTCCAGCCTGAGGGCGGTCAGGCGCCCGCTGAACACGGCTCCGGTGTCGATGCCGATCCGGTTCGGCCGCGTGACCGGCTCGTTTCCCGGCGTGTGACCATGCACCACGATCGTGCCGAACGGCCCGGAATGATCGAGGAACGGCGAGCGTATCCAGATGAGGTCGGCCTCGCCTTGCGCGGCGAGCGGGACGCCCGGGCGTATCCCGGCATGCACGAACAGATAATCCCCCAGCGACAGGCTGAGCTTGAGGCTCTTGAAGAACGCGAGATGCTTGGCCGGCAGCGCCGCCGCCAAGGCGATCCGCCATGTCTCGGCGCTCGCTCTCGCCAGATCGAGGCGATTCACATCGAGGCCGTATGACGCCATGGTCGCCTCGCCGCCATTTACGCGCCAGAGCTCAAGCCGCGTCGCGTCGTGAAGAAAATCGAGCAGCATCGCCTCGTGATTTCCTTTGAGGAAGTGAGTCTCGAAGCCTTGCGGCAGCCCGTTCAGCAGAATGTCGACCACTTCGCGGCTGTCTGGACCGCGATCGACATAGTCGCCGAGAAAAACGAGCGCGCGCCGCTCAGCCGCCCCGCTCGCCGCGGCGTCGGCCGCGATCGCGGCGATGAGCTCGCGCAGCAAATCGGCCCGGCCGTGAATATCGCCGACCGCATAGAGCAGCTGGCCTTGCGGCAGCGCGGGCTGATCCAAACGTTGTGGAGCGGTTAGCGACATGGCCGCCGCCACTCTAATGCAATGGGAGACTGAGCGCGTTCCAATTTCTCGGCGCGTCGCGGAGGCGATGCTTGGCCTGCGAGGATCGCCGCTTGCGACCCCGCGCGCCGTCACGTGTTCGCGGATTTGCCGGTGAGATCGTGATAGAGCCGCGCGGGCAGACCGAACACGGTGGTCACGCAATCGACCCGGAGACCGATGAACAGGACTGTCTCGCCGTTTCGCAGCTGATCGTCCTCGGTGATGATGTAGAGCTCATCGATGTTGAGCGGCGGCAGGCCTTTGAGCGCCCCAGCGCGGCTCTGGAACGCCTTGAGATCGGCGCCGGTGAGATAGTCGTATTTGGCGTGCACTTGCTTGATCGCCGCGAGGATCTCGCTCCCCGGCTTGCAAGCGATCGGCGCCGACACCGGCCCCTCGCCGTTGTAATAGGTGGTGCCATGCTCCTGGACGAGCGGCCCAAGCTTATCGGAATAGGCCGCGAACCCGGCAAAGCCGATCAGAGCAGCAGTCAATACGAGACCCGCCGCGAGTTTTGACCAGAGTGGCATCGTCATGCATCCATGTTCGACGACCCGGTCGTGCCGCTAAGCACCACTCTGAACGCTTTCGATCCGTTCCGCTAGAGCTAGATGGCGCTGTCCACCTCGCACACAACCGTATCGCGGTGGCTGCATTCCGGCAGCTTGTAGCCGATCACCATGCCGGTCGTCATATCGACGATCGGGGCCGGGCAGCCGACCCGCCATACACGCCACGGCGAGTTGCGGTGCGCCATGTCCCAACTGGTCGCTAGCTGGATTCCGGCCCGCGCGCATTGCCCGGCCTGAGCGAAGTCAGGATTGAGCGGCGGCGTGGGATCGTCATTGGCGCTTAGCTGTTGGCCTTCAGCCGGGTCGAACAGCTGAACCTCGTTCCGCCGGCAGGTCATCATCGAATTCTCGGTTGCCCATTCAAGGTTCTGCGCCCCGGTAAGCTCGGCGTTCTGGTCAGGTGGCCCAGCGAAGGCGACCTTGCAGACGATGAGCACGAGAACGGGTGGGATGTGAACGGTCATGGCTATGCCCCCCGGTCGAAGGTGGCGGTAAGGGCATTGCCCTTGCGAGCCATTAGCTTCAGGGGTGGTGCCGTCGGCGGCTGCCTAACGGCATTTGCAGCGAGCACTAGGCTCGCCATTACGGCCAGCGTGAGGTTTATCAGCATCAATAGGGCCTCCTATGTTGCAAATCAGCAACGCTACGGACCCAGTCCTGCCATGGACCGGAACTTGCCCCTCGACGCATCCTCCTATGTTGCAACGCGAAAAGAGAGATCTATTGACTTCAGGCTTCGGCGGACACTGTCGACCGAATGACGGAAGCTCTCCGATCCGCCCCCAAGCCTATACGCTTGCCTCTCATTTCCGGTTCCAATCGCATTGACGAGATTTAGAGCATCAACGCCCGGACCCATCATCTCGCAACTGCAATGTTGCACCGCAAAATATGATTCGCAAGATATACCTAAGGTACCCCTAACGTTCCAAGGGCACTAGAGTAGCAAGGCAACACAACCCAGACTTTTGGTCTGCCAAGCGCCAACTGCCACTCACATTTGCTCAATTTGAGGGCAAGTCTGGCATATGAGGGCGATTTGGGCACCGCGTTTGGCATACGCCATGGATGCCAAATTGCGCGCGACAGGCTTCCCTGAGCCAATTTGTCGCTGCCCGGAATGAGCTTAAAGGTGGCCCAATTGGCCGCGAAAGCGGCGCTTGCGGTCCAGTCGAGCGCGCCTCCTCGGTAAAACACAGGGCTGCGAGCATGAACCGACCGCAGCCGCGTCGCCCTCTTCTCCACCACGCATAGTCGGGATAGTGCGCGCATACCTCGCCGCCCCGAGGCCATGCTAGGGCCAAGCGCGAGGGCCTGGTCCTCGGTCATACTAGCCGGACTGCGCTATGCCGGGTCCCGACATGCGTTTAGTATCAACGTCTCAGGGGATCGCGTCGGTGGGTGTGGGTATGAGTGACGGTAAAAAGAGCGCCGAGACCGCCGCTGCGGCCGTGCTGCGTGTGCTGTCCGCCAATCCGGGCGATACCGGTGTCAACGCGGCAGCCGAGATCATCGAAATCGCGCTCCACAATGCCGCGCGCGAGCAGGAGAAGCGCGAGCTCCAGCGCGTCGCGGACCTGCAAGCGTCCGCCCACGCCCATCTGTCCCGCCTGCTGAACGCCTCTCCCGCCGTGATCTACTGCCGGCGAGCGAGCGGTGATTACGAGCCGACCTTTGTCAGCGACAGCGTCACCAGGCTGTTCGGCTGTACCCCCGCCGAATATCTGAGCAACCCTTATTTGTGGCGCGATCGCGTTCACCCAGACGACGTCCCGCGCATCAACGCCTGGGTCGATCGCTTGTTGGAGAGCGACCGTCGGTCGCTCGAGTATCGCATCCGCCGCGACGACGGCTCTTATTTCTGGGTGCACGACCGACAGCACATTGTCCGCGACGAGCACGGCGTGCCGATCGAGATCGCCGGGTCGTGGACTGACGTCACCGAGCGGAAGGAGGCTGAGGCGGCAAGGGAAGAGGCGCGCTCGCGGCTTACGCTTTTGCTCGGTGCGGCCCCCTCGGTGATCTACAGCTTCTGCGCCAGCGGCGAGTTCGCCCCGACCTTCGTCAGCACCAACATCGCGCATATGCTGGGCTACAGCCCCGACCAATATCTCAAGGAGGCGGATTTCTGGCGCTCACGCGTCCATCCGGATGATCTTCCCGAGATCGAGGCCAAGCAGGTCGAGCTGTTCCGCAACGGCGAGCATCTCGCCGAGTACCGTTTCCGCCGCAAGAATGGCACCTATTGCTGGGTAAGCGACGAGCAGCACTTGATCCGCGACGCGTCGGGCAGGCCGGTCGAGGTGGTCGGATCGTGGAGCGACATCGACGCGCGCAAGGCTGCCGAGCTTGCCCTTCAGTCGTCCCAGATCGAGCTCGAGAAGGCGACGCGCGCGGCGCTCGAGGCGAGCGAGGCGAAGAGCGTATTCCTCGCCAATATGAGCCACGAGATTAGGACGCCGATGAACGCCGTCATCGGCCTGTCGCATCTCGCGCTCAAGACCGACCTCACCCCGCGCCAGCGCGACTATGTGCTGAAGATCAAGAGCTCCGGCCAGCATCTGCTCGGCATCATCAATGACATCCTCGACTTCTCAAAGATCGAGGCCGGCAAGCTGTCGATCGAGAACATCGACTTCGACCTCGACAAGGTGCTGGAGAATGTCGGCAACCTGATGAGCGAGAAGGCCGCCGCCAAGGGACTCGAGCTGATCTTCGAGGTCGAGCCGGCGGTGTCCGACCATTTCCGCGGCGACCCGCTCAGGCTCGGCCAGATCTTGATCAATTTCTGCAACAATGCGGTGAAGTTCACCGAGAAGGGCGAAGTCGCCGTCGAGGTGCGCGTGCTCGAGGACGCGTCCGACAGCCAGCTTGTGCAGTTCTCGGTGAGCGACACTGGCATCGGCATGTCCGAGCCGCAGATCGCGCGGCTGTTCCAGGCCTTCGAGCAAGCCGACGCCTCGACCACCCGCAAATATGGCGGCACCGGGCTCGGCCTCGCCATCTCCAAGCAACTGACCGAGCTGATGGGCGGCCACGTTACCGTCAAGAGCGAGCCGGGCAAGGGCAGCACGTTCCGCTTCACCGCGCGGCTCGGCAAAGGCACCGCGACGCCGCGCCCGCGCCTGCTCCAGTCCGACCTGCGCGGTCGGCGCGTGCTTATCATCGACGACAATCCGCATGCGCGCGCCGTGCTCGCCGGCATGCTGACCAACATGACCTTCGTCGCCGACGAAGCCGCCTCGGGCGAAGAGGCGCTCGCCATGGTGCACCAGGCGTCCAAGCTCGACCAGCGCTACGAGATCGCCTTCATCGATTGGCAGATGCCGGGGCTCAACGGCATCGAGACGGGCAAGCGCATCCTGTCGCTGCCCGATCTCGAGCTCCCGCCCCATCTCGTGATGGTAACGGCCTACGGCCGCGAGGAGGTGCTGAAGCAGGCCGAGGACTTCAGGCTTCGAGAACGTCCTCATCAAGCCCGTCACCTCCTCGATTCTGTTCGACACGGCGGTGGTCGCGCTCGGCGCGGACCGCGAGGCGGCCGAGACTTCGCAAGCCGGCCCGTCCTTTGACATCGAGCGGCTGCACGGCGCCCGCGTGCTGCTCGTCGAGGACAACGAGATCAACCAGGAAGTGGCCATGGGCCAGCTCGAGGACGCCGAGGTCTTCGTCGATCTCGCCGAGAACGGCGAGGTAGCACTCCACATGATTGCCAACAACGACTACGATCTCGTGCTGATGGACATGCAGATGCCGGTGATGGACGGCATCGAGGCGACGCGCATCATCAGGGCCAAGCCGCGCTACGCGGCGCTGCCGATCATCGCCATGACCGCCAACGCCATGGCGTCGGACCGCGAAATTTGCCTCGAAGCCGGCATGAATGACCACATCGCCAAGCCGATCGACCCCGATCAGCTGTTCGGGGTCCTGCTGCGCTGGCTCAGGCGCCCCGACGGCGACGTCAAAGCCGCTCCGGCGCACTTCGTTCAGGCGCGCCACGCGAACAACCGCAGCAACGAGCCCGAGCTTGTGATTCCGGGGATCGACATTCGCGCCGGATTGAAGCGGACTGGCGGCAACCGCCAGCGCTACGCGGCCCTGCTGCGCAAATTTGCCGAGCAGCAGGCCGAAATGGTCGGGGTCATGCGGGCGGCGCTGTCGATCGGCGATCCGGCAACCGCCGAGCGCGCCGCGCATTCCTTGAAAGGCGCGGCCGGCACGCTCGGGGCGATCGCTCTCGCGGAAGCGGCGGCGGCGGCCGAGAGCGCGGTCAGGACCGGAAGCGGCGTCGATGCGGCGCTCGGCGCGCTGTCGCTCTCGCTGGCGCCGACGGTTCAGGCGATAAGGACCGCCCTCCCCGACGGACCCGGCGGCAACGGCGCGGCGCCGCCGGCCGGCGATCCGGCCACCGTCAAGGAGCCTCTGACGCGGCTTAAGCAGCTGCTCAAGACCGATGACGGCGAGGCCGCCGATTTCATCGTCGACGCCAAGCCGCGCCTCGCCGCGGTCTTGACGCCAGCGGAGATCAAGACGCTTGCCGACCGCGTCGGCAATTTCGATTTCGATGCCGCGCTCAACTGCCTGTCCGGCATCGCCTCGCGCCTCCAGCTCGACCTCGAGGGCAAATGATGTCGACCCCCGACCGCAAGCTCGTCCTGATCGTCGACGACACGCCGACCAACGTGGCGGTGGTCTCCGGCGTGCTCAAGGATTCGTTCCGCACCAAGGTCGCGACCAACGGCGAGAAGGCGCTCGCCATCGCCACCGCGCCCGAGAAGCCGGATCTCATCCTGCTCGATGTCATGATGCCCGGCATGGACGGCTACGAGGTCTGCCGCAAGCTTAAGGACAACCCGACCACGCGCGACATCCCGATCATTTTCCTCACCGCCAAGACCGAAGAGGTCGACGAGGAGAAGGGCTTCGACGTCGGCGCCGTCGACTACATCCACAAGCCGTTTTCGGCGCCGATCGTGCTCGCCAGGGTGAGGACCCAGCTTGCCTTGCAGGAGGCGCTTACCGAGGCGAAGGAAGCCCGCATCCAGGCCGACACGCTGCTGCACGCGCTGCTGCCGAAAAAGGCCGCCGACGAGATCAGGAGCATCGGCACGGTGATCCCGCGCCGCTACGAGAACGTGGCCGTGCTGTTCTGCGACGTGACCAACTTCACCGCCTATTGCGACAAGCACGAGCCCGAGGAGGTGGTGTCCAGGCTCGACGCTCTGTTCGTGATCTTCGAGCGTATCGCCGCCAAGCACGGACTCGAGAAGATCAAGACCATCGGCGACGGCTTCATGGCGGCGGCCGGCCTGCTGCACAAGGTCAACGAACCACTGGTCGCCGCGGTCCGCTGCGGCCTCGAGATGACCTCGACCCTGATCGACGCCCATCTCGGCTGGGAGGTCAGGGTCGGAGTCCATTCGGGCCCCGTGGTCGCGGGCGTTGTCGGCCAGGAGCGCTACCAGTTCGACATCTGGGGCGATACCGTCAACGTCGCGGCGCGGATGGTCGGCATGAGCGCGCCCGGGAGCGTCGCCGCCACCAAGGAGATCTGGGACCAGATCTCCACTTCCTTCGAAGGCGAGGCGCTCGGCGAGCTCCAGGTCAAGGGCAAGGGCGCCATCTCGGTGTTCGGCTTGCGGCTGCGCAGCACTCACTAACGAGCGCGCCCCGAGGCCCGCTGTCGAGGCGCGTCCTAGAGCACTGCTTGACTGAGGCAGGGGATCGGCATGACGGACCACTTCACCGAAACTTCGAGCCGGGGGTTCGGATCGCGGCTCGGGGGCTCTTTCCTGGGCCTTCTGATCGGGCCGCTGCTGGTGATCGCCGCCATCGTCCTCCTGTGGTGGAACGAGGGCCGCGCGGTTCAGGCCATCGTCGGCCTCAAGGATGCCGCGAGCCAGGTGGTGGAAGCCGAAGCCTCGGGGCCGTCGCCTGCCAACGAGGGCAAGCTGATCCACGTGACCGGCGAGGCCACGGCGCAGTCGCCCATCCAGGACGCCGATGTCGGCCTCGCTTTCGCCGGCCAGGTCGGCGTCGCACGGACCGTCGAGATGTATCAATGGAAAGAGACCAAGAAAGAAGAGTCCCAGGACAATCTCGGCGGCGGCACGACCACAAAGACCACCTACGACTACACCCGCGAATGGTCCGACGATGCGATCAACTCTTCTGAATTCAAGCATCAGGAGAACCATCAGAACCCCGAGATGCCGTTCCGCAACAAGCGGTTCGCCGCAAGCGATGCGCAATTGGGCGGCTGGAAGCTCGATGCCTCGACGCTCGATCGCATCGACTACGCGACGGAGCTGACGCCCGATGCGCCGTCCGGTTGGACGCGCAGCGGCGAGAATTATTATCGCGGCGACCCAACCGCGCCCAAGATCGGCGATTTGCGCGTGCGCTATGCCGGCCTGCCATCGGGCACCACGATCTCGGTCCTGGCTAAGCAGAGCGGCAACGGCTTCGCGTCGTTCACCGCCAAGAACGGTTATCAGCTCGAGCTTGCCGCCGTCGGCAATCTGTCCGCCGCCGAGCTGATCGAGGTCAAGCGCAAGTCGGAAGCGGTTTTGACCTGGATCCTGCGCGCCGTCGGCACCATCGTCATGACTCTCGGCTTCGCCCTGTTCCTCTCGCCGCTCTCGACGATGGCCTCGGTCATTCCGCTGCTCGGCGGCGTCGTGCGCGGCGCGGTGGGGTTGATCGCGCTGGCCATCGCCCTGCCCTTGAGCATCCTGGTGATCGCCTTCGCCTGGCTGGCCTACAGGCCGATCCTCGGCATCGGGCTGATCGTGCTGGCGCTCGCGGTCGGCTATGGCTTATGGCGGTGGCGCAAGTCGCGCGCCCCGGCCCTCCCGCCGGCCGCTCCGGCCCAAGCCGGCTAACGGGTTCCTTGCTTGGCCTATTTTTTTGGCGGCGTGCTCGGCTTGGACCCGCCAGTGCATGGTGAGAGCGCCGCTTCGACCTGCTTGGTCACCCCGAGCGTGCTGAACAGCTCGACATGCGTGCCGCTCTGCTGCGCGCTCAGCCGCACGAAATAGAGCTCACCAATGTCGGTCGGGTATTGCGGAAACACCTCGAGCACCTTGTCCTGATCGACGACCCTTATGGCGTGAGTGACCGGGGGAACTGGCTCCTGCGCGCCGCGCGATTTGGTTTCGTGCGACCTCGCCGTGTTCAGCTGCGCCACCATGCAGTCGGACGTCTGCTGCAGCGGCGTCTTGACGTCAAAGACCTCGGCAGGCGGCGAGGCTCGCGGCGTGATGGTGCACGCGGCGGACAGAGCAGCGATAAAAAGGGCCGCGAAGCCGCGCGCGTTCATCCGTCATTGTCCCCTGATGCCCCTAGGACCTCAGGACTTGGTGGGGATGAATTCAATGAGGCGGATTGGCGCGATGGATCAGCTCGTCGCGGCGTTTGCAAACAACCGCGACGTGGAAAGTGGCGCCCCGTAGGGGAGTCGAACCCCTGTTACCGGCGTGAGAGGCCAGCGTCCTAGGCCACTAGACGAACGGGGCGTTTGCTCCGGGCCGAGACAGAAACAAAGCTATAGCTTGGCGCGCCGAACGGGATCAAGGCTTATTGCGGCCCGAGCCCACAGCCGGCGGGCATGCTATTGCGGCTTGAGCTTGATGCGGGCAACCACCTTGCCGCTGCGCAAATCGACCACGGCGATCTCGCTGCCCGCTGGCGAGCTGAGATGGAGCGCGAGCCGGTCGCCATCGAGGGCAAGCGAGCTGACGGTGGCATCCTTGGGGATCTGAAGCTCCGATGAGACCGCGCCGGGCGCAGGCCCCGCCGCACCCTTACCGCCTTGCCCTACTTGCGAAGCCTGATAGACAATGGCCGCCAGCACGAACGCGAAGCCGCCCACCAAGAGAAGCCCCATCACGATCACGGCGATCTTCAGCACCCGCACCTGACGCGGGGTGAACACAGTTCCCGGCAAGGGCGTATTGTCAGGCTCGCTCGCCGCCGTCATCGTCTCGAACCTCATGTCAACCAAACGCCCAGTGCCAGCAGTCGAGCGCCTCACGGCGGAAGCCGATCAGAGCCACGCGGGCGAGCGGCTCGACCGCTTCCTCTCCGAGCTCATGCCGAGCTTGAGCCGGACCCGCGTCCAGGCCTTGATCAAGCAAGGCCATGCGAGCTTAAGCGGCGCGACCATAGAGGACGTGAAATACCGGGTCAAACCGGGCGACCGCTTCGCGCTCGACCTCCCGCCCGCAGCGCCGACCACCCTGCTCGGGGAAGCGATCCCGCTCGACATCGTCCATGAGGACGACGCGCTGATCGTAATCGACAAGCCTGCCGGCCTCGTGGTCCATCCCGGCGCCGGCAACCCGCAAGGCACCCTCGTCAATGCGCTCATTGCCCATTGCGGCATGAGCCTGTCCGGCATTGGCGGCGTGCAGCGGCCCGGCATCGTGCATCGCCTCGACAAGGACACCAGCGGGCTGATGGTCGTGGCCAAGAACGATCGAACGCATCGCGCGCTGGCGGCGCAGTTCGCCGACCACGGACGCACCGGCGAGCTCGAGCGCGGCTATCTCGCTCTGGTTTGGGGCGCACCGCCGCGACCGCATGGCAGCGTCGATGCGCCGGTCGGCCGCCACCCGACGAGCCGTACCAAGATGGCGGTGCTGCCCGCCGGCAAAGGACGCGAGGCCGTGACCCATTGGCGCGTGCTCGCGACGTTCGGACGCGGCGAAGGGCGCGAGGGACCGATCGCCTCGCTACTCGAATGCACGCTCGAAACCGGGCGCACCCATCAGGTGCGGGTGCATCTCGCCCATATCGGCCACCCCTTGATCGGGGACCCGCTCTATGGCCGAGGCTTCCAGTCGAAGTTGCGCAAGCTTCCCGAGCCGCTCAGCTCCAAGCTGGCGACGCTTCCCCGCCAGGCGCTGCACGCCGCGCGATTGGCATTCGTTCATCCGGCGACCGGCACATTACTGGAATTTAATAGTTCGCTTCCGCCCGACCTCGCCGAGATCGTCGACGCCTTCAAGCAACTGTGACGAACGGCGGCCTTTATAATCGGCGGCAAAACTTCTATAGAAAGGATCGCCGGGGGGCGGGTGTTTGAGAAACGCGGCGTCGTTGCCGCTGGAGACGGGCTCTCATGGCCGCAAGAGCATTGCCGAGTGTCGGCGCGCACGGTGGACTGACGCGCTACCTCGAAGAAATCCGACAGTTCCCGATGCTGGAGCCGCAGCAGGAGTTCATGCTCGCCAAGAGCTGGCGCGAGCATGGCGACCGCGACGCTGCGCATCAGCTGGTCACCTCCCATCTCCGCCTCGTGGCGCGCATCGCCATGGGCTATCGCGGCTATGGCCTGCCCGTCGGCGAGGTCATCTCCGAAGGCAATGTCGGGCTGATGCAGGCGGTCAAGCGCTTCGACCCCGACAAGGGCTTCCGCCTCGCGACCTATGCCATGTGGTGGATCAGGGCGGCGATTCAGGAATACATCCTGCGCTCGTGGAGCCTGGTGAAGATGGGCACCACTGCCGCGCAGAAGAAGCTGTTCTTCAACCTGCGCAAGATCAAGGGTCAGCTCAAGGCGCTCGAAGAGGGCGACCTCAGGCCCGATCAGGTGAAGCTGATCGCGACCAGGCTCGGCGTGACCGAGGATGACGTGGTGTCGATGAACCGGCGGCTTGCCGGCGATTCATCGCTCAACGCGCCGGTGCGCAACGACGCCGAGAGCGGCGAGTGGCAGGACTGGCTGGTCGACGATACCGTGGACCAGGAGACCGCGCTCGCCGATTCCGAAGAGCGCGACCAGCGCCGCGGCATGCTGAACGATGCGCTCAAGGGCTTGAACGCGCGCGAGCGCCGGGTGTTCGAGGCGCGCCGGCTTTCCGACGAGCCGCTGACGCTCGAGGAGCTTTCGACCGAGTTCAGCGTCTCGCGCGAGCGCATTCGCCAGATTGAGGTGCGTGCCTTCGAGAAGGTGCAAAAGGCGGTGCAGAAGGCCGCCGCCGCCGCTCAGCCAGAGCCCGCCTCAGCAGGGTAGTGCAGCAGCTCGAGGTCAACGGCGTCGACATCGCCTATCTCGACGAGGGCAGCGGGCCGGCGATCGTCATCGGCCATTGCTCGAGCGCTTCGCACAAGGAATGGCTGCCTCTCATCGAGATGCTGCGTTCCGATTGGCGCGTGCTCGCTCCCGACTTCATCGGGTATGGCCAGTCCGACCCATGGCCTGCGACCGAGCCATTCACCATCGACGCCGATGTCAGCGTACTGCGTGCAGTGGCCGGGGAGGCTGACGGCGCGCTCCACCTCGTCGGCCATTCCTACGGCGCGGCGCTCGCGCTCGAAGCCGCCCGCACCCTCGGCCCGAGCGTCAAGAGCCTTACTCTGGTCGAGCCCGTGTCTTTTCATCTGTTGCGGCAGGAGGGGCGCCCCGAATGGGCCGAGATCGAGCGGCTCGGCAAATCCGTGCTCGGCGCCGTGGCCAAGGGCGACGACCGGGAGGCTGCCCGGGCCTTCATGAGCTACTGGCTCGGCCGCTGGCGCTGGTTTCTCGCCCCTGAGCGCTTCAAATCGGCGATCGCCGCGACCATCCCCAAGGTCGCGCTCGAGTTCGGCATCATCGCCAATGCGCCGACCACGCTCGCCGACTATGCCGAAGTGACGGTGCCGACGCTGCTCATCAAAGGCAGCAAGACGCGAGCGCCGACCCGCGCCGTGGTCGATATTCTGGGAAAGACTCTCCCCAATGCCAAGGTCGAAACGCTGCAGGGAGCCGGGCATATGAGCCCGTTCACCCACCCGGCTGAGCTCAATCGTCTGATCCTCGATCATCTCGCGAGCCGGCGCTGACCGGCTCGGGTTCCTGGCGCACCGGCGCACCATCCTCGTCGGGCAGCTCGGCGAGATCGCGCGCAAACAGCTCCTCGAGCTCCTTGGCCTGAGTGAGCGCGTTGGCCCGCACCTTCTCCGTGTCCGTATAGTACTGATAGTCCTCGTAGAGCCGCCGCTCATCCAACCGTTTGAACGTCTCGGTCGCGCGCTTGACCTCAGCCGGCGGCAGGCCGAGACCCCGCAACAAATCCTTGGTCAGCTCGAGCGCGGCGAGGAAGGTCTCGCGCTCGATGACGGTGATCCCGAGATCCATCAGCTTGTGCACGTGAGTGCGGTCGCGCGCGCGCGCATAGATGGGAAGGTCGGGAAAGTTGGCGCGCACGATCTCGGCAACCCTGAGCGAGGCATCGACATTGTCGATGGCAAGCACGAAGGCGCGCGCCTTGTCGGCGCCGGCGGCTCGCAAGATGTCGATGCGCCCAGCATCGCCGTAATAGATCTGCGCGCCGAAGCGCCGCACAAAGTCGACCTGCGCGACGTTCGAAATCGAGCGCCGTGAACCCGATGTGCTTGGCGCGAAGGACGCGCGCCACGATCTGCCCAAAGCGTCCGAGCCCGGCGATGATGACGTGCCCCCTGCCCGCCGGCGGCACCTCGTATTCCGGAGCGTCGGACGTCTTGGCACGATTGATGGCGTCGTCGATCAGGAGCAGGAGCGGCGTCGCCCCCATCGACAGCGTCACGGCGACCGTGAGCAGGTTGGCCAGACCCTGGTCGATCACCCCGGCAAGCGCGCCCGCGCCGAACAGCACGAAGGCGAACTCGCCGCCCTGACTGATGACGAGGCCGAAGCGGCGCGCGGCGACGCTGTCGAGCCCCCACCAGCGGCCAAGGACATAGAGGATGATGACCTTGATGGCGACGAGGCCGACCACGACCGCCGCAAGCTGGAGCGGGCTCGCGACCAGTACGCGAAGATCGATCGACATGCCGACGGCGATGAAGAACACGGCGAGCAGCAGCCCTTCGAACGGGGCGATGTCGGCTTCGATCTGATGGCGGTACTCTGAGTCGGCGAGCAGAGCGCCGGCGATGAACGCGCCGAGCGCCGCCGATAGCCCGACCGCCTCCATGACCAAGGCGACGCCGATCACCGTCAGAAGCGCGCTTGCCGTCATCGCCTCGCGCACGCCGGTGCCGGCCACGATGCGGTAGAGCCGGCTCACCAGGAACCGGCCGACCACGATCACCCCGGCAATGGTGGCGATGGCGAGCGCTGCCGACTTGATATCCATGGTCGGCTTTTCGCCGCCAAACGCGAAGAGCGGCACGAGCGCGATCAGCGGAATGGCTGCCAGATCCTGAAACAGCAGCACCGCAAACGCGAGCCTGCCGTGGCGGGTGGTAAGCTCGCCTTTCTCCTCGAGCACCTGGAGCGCGAACGCGGTCGAGGACAGCGCGAGTGCGAGCCCCACGAACAGCGCCGGCCCCGTGCGGAGCCCCAGCGCGATGCCGATCGCCGCTAGCACCAGGCCGGTGGCAAGGAGCTGCGCCGTGCCAAGTCCGAAGATCGCCGAGCGCATCCCCCATAGCCGGACCGGGCGGAGCTCGAGACCGATCACGAACAGCAACATCACCACGCCGAACTCGCCGAACTGCAGCACCTGGTTGACGTCGTCGAGCGCGTAGTAGGGACCGAGCACCCATGGCCCGATGATCACGCCGGCGGCGAGATAACCGAGCACGGCGCCCATACGGAGAGAGCGGCCGAGCGGCGCGGCGATGGCGGCTGCGGCGAGGAACACCGCCACCTGGATCAGTTGCGCCGTCACCATGTGTCTCTTGCTGCCTCCATGAGTCTCTCGGTAGCACGCGAGTCGGCATCGCCAAAAGGCGCTTATCATCCCCGCGCGCGGCGGCCTAAGAATCGCCGTACCGGGGCTAACCCGGCCGCTCCCCCGTGAGGCCTATAGCCCAAGCGCAGCTCCGCAAAACTTTGCCGCCTGTGCTACGGAGTGTGCTGTCATGGGCTCGATCGATACCGCCTCACCCTCGTTTCGCCAAGCTCTCGCCGTCTGGGCGAAGATCGGCGTCCTGTCCTTCGGCGGACCGGCCGGCCAGATCGCTCTGATGCATCGCATGCTCGTCGAGGAGCGGCGCTGGATCGCCGAGGACCGCTTCCTGCATGCGCTCAATTTCTGCATGCTGCTGCCCGGACCCGAGGCCATGCAACTCGCCACCTATATCGGCTGGCGGTTGCACGGCACGATTGGCGGGCTCGCCGCCGGTCTCCTGTTCGTGCTGCCGGGCGCGACCGTCGTGCTCGCGCTCAGCATCGCCTACGCCTATTTCGGCCAGCTGCCGATCGTCGAGGCGGCGTTTATCGGCATCAAGGCCGCCGTGCTGGTGATCGTCATCGAGGCGCTCCTCCGGGTGGCGCGTCGCGCGCTGCGCGGTCCATACGATGCAGCCATTGCCGCGACTTCCTTCATCGCCATCTTCTTCTTCGCCGTGCCCTTCCCGCTCATCGTCTTCGGCGCGGCCTTGATTGGCTTCCTGCTCCACCCTGCCGCGCCGCCGCTCGAGCAAACGGTGCCAGCCGAGGCTCCGGTGCCGCTGGGGCGCACGCTCAAAACCGCGGCGCTCTGGCTTGCCATCTGGATCGGCCCGCTGCTTCTCGTCGCCGCACTGCTCGGCCGCGATCATGTGGCGACCGAGATCGCGATCTTCTTCTCGAAGCTGTCCGTCGTCACCTTCGGCGGCGCCTATGCCGCGCTCGCCTATATGGCGCAGCGGGCGGTCGAGACCTATGGCTGGCTGAGCGCGAGCGAGATGCTCGACGGGCTTGGCCTCGCCGAGACGACGCCTGGGCCGCTCGTGCTCGTCACCGAGTTCGTCGGCTTCCTCGCCGGCTTCCGCAAGGGCGGCGAGCCAGCGCTCGCGTTCGGCCTGCTCGGCGCCGTGGTGACGCTGTGGGCGACCTTCGCGCCCTGCTTCCTCTGGATCTTCGTAGGCGCGCCCTATATCGAGCGCTTGAGCCGAAGCCCCCGCCTGGCCGGCGCGCTTGCCGCCGTTACCGCCGCGGTGGTCGGCGTGATCTTGAATCTGAGTCTCTGGTTCGCGCTGCACGTGATCTTCGGCAAGGTCACGGCGACGTGGTACGGCCCGTTGCAGATTTGGACGCCCGAGCCTGCGAGCCTCAACATCGAGGCGTTGGCGATCGCCATCCTCGCCGCCGCGCTTCTGTTCGGACTACGCCTTGGAATCGCAGGCACGCTCGCGGTCAGCGCCGGAGCGGCGCTCGCCTGGTCGCTGCTTCACGGTGCCGTCTAGCGCGGCGACCAGAGATTGACGAACGGCGCCCGCACCCAAGTGCCGTAACGGTCGGAATACACGCGCGTGAACGGAGCGGCCACCCAGGTGCCGCGACGCGTGTCGACCTCGGTCAAGGGCGCGCGCACATAGGATCCATTATTGCCGCAGAGACCGCGGCGCCAAGCCTTCTTCGAGCAGTAATAGACGGGCTGGACATCCGACGCGTGCGCCGGCGCGGCAACAGTGCCCGGGGCGGCAGAAGCAACGCCCGGCATCAGCGCAAAAGCCGCAACCACCGAAGCTGCAAGACCAAGACCTGCAAGACGCATCGTCATCTCAATTCTCCTTCGAGGACTTTGTAAGAGCTATTCGCCCGGCACCGGTTGGCGGCCAATTTGGCGAGGCCACGCGGCGCATGCAAGCCCAAACTAGAGCCAGCCTTTGCGTTTGAAATAAATGTAAGGCAATACCGCGGCGAGCACCATCAGGACCAGTGCAAGCGGATAGCCGAGCCTCCAATCCAGCTCAGGCATGTGATGGAAATTCATGCCGTAGATCGAGGCGAGCAGTGTCGGCGGCAGGAACACGACCGCGGCCACCGAAAAGATCTTGATGATATCGTTCTGCTGAATGTTGATCATGCCGAGCGTGGCGTCGAGCAGGAAGATGATTTTGCCTGACAGGAACGTGGCGTGGTCGGTGAGCGAGGCGACATCGCGCGCGGCGGTCCTGATGCGCGCCTGGACCGGCTTGTCCTCCTTCCGCTCGTTGACGGCATGCACCAGGAAGGTGAGCAGGCGGCCGAGCGAATGGGCGCTCTCCCGCACCTTGGAGGAAATCTCGCCTTCGCGGCCGATCGCCCTGAGCAGAATATCGAAGCGGCGCTGGCGGGTGGCGACGCCGCCCTTGATCTCGAAGATCGAATGCGACAGCCCTTCGACTTCGGCCTGGATGCGCTCGATGAAATCGGCGAGCCGGTCGACGATGGTCTCGATCAGACCGATCAGGACCGATAGCCCGTTCTTGATCTCGGGCTCGGCCCGGTTGCAGCGCGCGACATAGATGGCAAACGCCCGTGGCTCGGCATAGCGCACGGTGACGAGGCGCTGGCCGGCTAGGATGAAGGTCACCGGGGTGGTGCGCGGCTCGCTCTGCTCGGGCTGGTAGAGCAGCGTCGCCGTCATGAATTGCGCGCCGTCCTCCTGATAGAGGCGGCTCGAGGCCTCGATCTCCTGCTGCTCCTCGCGCGTCGGGACGTCGATCTTGAGCGCCCTCTCGACCTTGGCCTCTTCCTCCGGAGTGGGGTTGAGGAGGTCGATCCAGATCGCCTGCTCGGTGATCCTCGGCTGACCGGTTTGCGGCTTGAGCGCGCCCGATTTGTTCTCGTAGACGGTGAGCAACTTATGTCCCTCTGCCGAGCCCTCGCGTCGCCGAGCGGACCTTATACCAGCGGCCCCGCGTTGCCACTGAGACATTGAGGCCCGGTGCAGAAAACCGGATCAATTTTTCTGAACGATGCAAGATCCGCCGGCCGAGCGCAGCGATGCGCAAAGCTTGGCGGCGTCGTTACGGCTGTCGGCGCCGATCTGCACCATGTACATCGAGCGGCGGCCACGGCTCAAATTCCGCTCAGGCAGCACGAACGGGTCGCGGTCGGCGAGCACCGAAGGATATCGTCCCCTGATACGTCCGAACTGGGCCAGCGCCTTGGCCTTGGAGAACGCGGTCGAGACATGCACGCCCCACGGCCGCCACGCCCCGCTCGCGGTCAGCGGCTCGGTCTCGTAGACCGCGCGCACGACGAGCGGCGCGAGGCGCTTGCACGAATCCTGCACCGCCTCACCATCGGTCTTGAGCGCGTCGGGAAGCTCGGTCTCCGGCAGCTTCCATTCCTCTGCGGCGCGGCCGGTGACGAATTCCACATAGGCCTGGGTCTCATAAGGCAGGCCGCTATTGCCGGCGAGCCATCCCCTCACCCGCTCGGCGCCCGCGTTATAGGCCGCAGCCGCCAAGCCGAAATTGCCGAATTCCCGGCGGAGATCGGCGAGCAGGCTTGCCGAATGGACGATCGCCGATTTCGGCTCGAACGGATCGTCGAGCCCGCGATCGGCGGCGGTCGCCGGCATGAACTGGGCGATGCCTTGCGCGCCCTTGGGGCTGACTGCGCTCGGATTGAACCGGCTCTCCTTCCAGATCAGCCTAACAAAGGGCATCGGCGGCAACCCGCGCGCCTCGGCCTGCTGCTGCATGAGCGGACAGACGATGTCGACGAACGGCTGCGGCCCGGCGATGGCGAGCGCGGCTTCCTTGACGCCCGCCTCTACGCGCGCGAGCGCGCTCACCTCGCCGCAAGCTGCCGGGGCAGCCGGCAGAGCTAGCGCTGCAAGGAAACAGACTGCTGGTAAGGCCCGCATATTTTCGCAGTTTGCCAGAAGCTCCGGCCAAGAACCCAGAAAACTAACGCCGTCATGGCCGGCCTTGTGCCGCCATCCACGTCTGGTCATGCGGATCGGGCTAGTTCTTCTGCACGATGCAGGCGCCGCTTTGCGCCTTGAGCTTGGCGCAGAGCGCGTCGGCATCCTCGCGGCTGTCCATGCCAATTCTCGCCGAATATTGCGGCGTAGTGCCCATATGCAGGTTGCAATTCTCGACGATCATCGCCTGGTAGCTGCCGAGCAGCGCGGAATATTGCTGTTGCACGTGGGCGAAATCGTCGAGCGCCGCCTGCTTGTCGAACGAGCTGGCGAGCTCGATACCCCAGGCAGGACCTGACGGGTTCGCCGGCGCGGTGGTGCCGGCGCCGCCCTCGACGCAAGGTCCGAGCGGCCCGTCTTGCTCGACCGCGGGTCCAGCCGCGAGCGCGGGGATCGACGCGAGCATCAGGCCAACAAAGAGACAATATGCGCCCTTCATGACGCGCAGCATGAGCCGAGTCGCCAGCCCGATAAAGTGGGGGATCGTCTCACCCTAAAGCCATTCCTAATCGTGCTCGCCTGGGTCCTACGCCGGCCAAGCGGCCATCGCCGTGTCGCCGACCCGCCTAAGCTCGGCGCGCGAAGCGCCACCGGCCGCCTGAACGGCCATGCCTTGAGTAACCGTTGCGATGAAGCGGGCGAGCGCGGCCGGGTCGGCGTTCGGCGGAAGCTCGCCCTCAGCCTTCGCCCGCTTCAACCGCTCCCGGATCATCGTCTCGATCGCCCCGCGCCTTGCCGCCAATTCGTTTCCTATACATTGGGCATGATCGCCTGCCCCAGCGATCCCCTGCACGAGGAGGCACCCGGGCGGGCTGGACTTATCGGTCAAGGCCTCGGCCGTTTTGCTCAGCAAAGCGGCTATCCCGTCCCTCGCCTTGGGCCGAGCCAGCACCTCTTGCATGAAGTCGTCGTGCTTCGCCGTGTAGCGATCGAGCGCCTTGCGGAACAGGCCTTCTTTATTGCCGAATGCGGCGTAGAGGCTGGGCGGATTGATGCCCATGGCGACGGTGAGGTCCGAGACGCTCGCGCCCTCATAACCCTTGCGCCAAAACACGTCGAGTGCGCGGTCAAGCGCCTCGTCCATGTCGAAATTGCGAGGGCGGCCGATAGCCACCGCGCCTTTAGCTGTCATTGTCACGTCACCGTGATCCCGGTCTAATCTCTGTAGCGATCGCTATATAAGGCTCTTGACGCTCGGGGTCCATAAGCACATATGTAGTGCACGTTACATAACTGCGCTCAAACAACGGATGGGACCCATGACAAGCACACTCGCGGCAAAGAAGCTATCGGGCAAGGTCGCCCTCGTCACCGGCGGCTCGCGCGGCATCGGCGCGGCCATCGCCAAGGCGTTGGCCGACGACGGCGCCGACGTCGCCATCAGCTATGCGGCTTCAGCCGACAAGGCGGAGGCAGTGGTCAACGAGCTGTTGGCCAAAGGCGTGCGGGCGCATGCCTTCAAGGCCGACCAGGCCGATGCGCAGCAGGTTGTCGACCTCGTCAATGCGGTGGTCGATCGTTTCGGCAGGCTCGACATCCTGGTCAACAACGCCGGCGTGTTCGCCATGGCGCCAGTGGATGTGCGCGCCAATAATCTCGGCGAGCTCGAGCATCTGTTTGCCGTCAATGTGGGCGGCGTTGCCGCCGCGGTGCGAACCGCGGCGCCCCTGATGGGTCAAGGCGGTCGCATCATCTCGATCGGCTCCGTCGCCGGCGACACCTCGCCGTGGGCCGGCGTTGCCGATTATTCGGCGACCAAAGGCGCGGTTGCCGCTTACACGCGCGGCTGGGCGCGCGACCTTGGGCCCAAGGGCATTACCGTCAACACCGTCCAACCGGGCCCGATCGACACCGATATGGCGCCAAAGGAGGGCGAGTTGGCCGACAGTCTGAAGGCCCGCACCGCGCTCGGCCGCTACGGCAAGGCGGAGGAGGTCGCGGCCGCCGTGTCGTTTCTGGCCGGCCCCGATGCCGCCTATATCACCGGCGCGACGCTCAATGTCGACGGCGGCTTCAACGCCTAGTTTCAGTCGTTTCATCAGGAGAGGAGTTAGCAATGATCGAGAGGAGACCCTTTGCCGCCCTTGGCGGCGCCGACCACGGCTGGCTGAAGGCCAAGCATCATTTCTCCTTCGCCCGCTATTACGACCCCGAGCGCCTCGGCCATGGCGCGCTCAGAGTGTGGAACGACGACGAGATCGCCCCCAATACGGGCTTCCCGCCCCACCCTCACGCCGACATGGAGATCATCACCTATGTCCGCCAGGGCGCCATCACGCATGAAGACAGTCTCGGGCACAAAGGCCGCACCGAGGCCGGCGACGTTCAGGTGATGAGCGCTGGCTCTGGCGTCCGCCACGCGGAATATAACCGCGAGGGCGTGCCGACCACGCTGTTCCAGATCTGGATCGAGCCGGGCAAGGAGGGCGGCGAACCGTCCTGGGGCGCGAAGCCCTTCCCAAAATCGAACCGGTCAGGCCAGTTCGTGCCGCTCGCCAGCGGCTTTGCCGGCGATGCCGACGCCCTGCCGATCCGCGCCGAGGCGCGTGTGCTCGGCGCCACGCTGAAGGCCGGCGAGACGGCCGAATATGCGATCGGGCCGAAGCGTCACGGCTATCTCGTGCCGGCTGTCGGCAGCGTCGAAGTCAACGGCGTGCGTCTCGAGGCGAGAGACGGCGCGGCGATCACCGGCGAGCCAGTGGTCAAGGTCAAGGCGCTCGAAAATTCCGAGATCGTGCTGGTCGATACGGTCTGAGGTTCTAGGCGCGTAAGGGTGGGCGGCGGCGCGCGTTGTGTCGAAGCCCACCCTCTCTATGACCGCGGCGTCCGGCGCGCTCATCGCGTCTGCGCCAGATCGCCGAAAAAGATTAGTCCGCCTTCGGCCGTTCCATCACCACGGTCGGTTCCTGGCGCCTTTGCCGTCAGCTCCGAGCCCTCATTTCACCGGCACCAACTCGCCGAACAGCAAGTAATTTGCCTTCGGGCCTTGCATCACCAGCGTCCAATGCGTGAAATCGTTCGGGCTGGTGCAGGCGTTGCCCCGCCCCTGCAGAACAAGCGTGAGAAGCTGCTGTGGGTCATTGGCGGCCTCGAACGCCCCCGTTCCCGCGGTCTTGCCGGTTAGCTTCCACTCCTTGTAGAGCGCCGGACCGTAGGGCGCCTTGGGGCCGTCATGCGTATCGACCTCGAAGATCGAAATCTTGTCCGGGTACTGAAGGGAGAGGGAGCCCGATTGGCCTTCGTCGCTGTCAAGCGCGACGACCGTGCGATCCTTGTCCCAGGTGAGTTTCACCGCATACCGGTCCGACGGCTTCGCTATTCCCTCGATGCTCTCGAGTCCTCCGGCGCCGGTGAAGAGCTGGACAGTCTTCGCGAACTCCACCTCCTCGATCATCTCGATCATTGCCGGCTCGAGTGTCGAGACGCTGACATTGCGCTCGCCCGGATCGGTGCAGCACGCGCACGCGTAAGCCTCGGGCGCGCTCGAGACCGCAAGCAGCACCGCAAGGACAGCAAAGCCGACAGCGCGGCTCGGCAGGTTATGCATCGTCCTCGACCTCGGTCTGCGGCCTGTCCGAGCCCGGATCCAGCTCCTCGTGCCACACGCCGTCTTCCGTCTCGTATTCGATCCCAACCGTTTCGCCCGGGACCTTTTGCTCGCCGGCCGCGCGTTTCGCCGCTGCGAGCGCCGCCTCGTGGCTCGGAAAGGTTTCCGAGAACGTGCCCCGCGCCTGGTACGCCCAGCCATCCTCGTGCCTGACGATCTTGTAGACGACCTTCGCCATCGCTCTCTCCTTGCCTCTTTTGCCGCGAGCCTCGCACAACGGGCGCCGGCCGCCAATGGTTCCTGTGCGGGCGGTGCAGCCCTATATCCGGCTCGCGACGAAGATCGCAAGCAGCAGTCTTACGCCGACGACCAAGCTCCCTGCTGCATCACCGGCGACCGCGGCGGCACCGCGCCTTTGAGCTGATCGCTTCTTGCAACGATTTGTCGAGCCGCTAGCGCAACCCAGCCTCATCCGAACACATCGCATGCGCCGGCGGATAAGAGTGCTCGAGCTCGGACACGGTGAACGGCTCGTTGTCGTCCACGATCCCCTGCATGCATGCGCAATATTTGCCGAGCGCCGTTGGGTCGAGCTGCTCCGCCTTGCGATCGTCGATGCATTTGTCGATCCAGGCGAGATCGGCTGGGCTGAGTTTTGCTGCGGTCGCCGGCGCGGCGGCGAACACGGCGCCGAGCACATAACAGGCGCCGATCATGAGCAGCCAATGGCGGGTTGCCCTAAGCATGACGCTTCCTAGAGTGGCTAGTTTCGCGACCCGAAAGCCCATTCTAAGAGAACTAGTCGTGAACGGCGAGCAGGTTGGCGTCGCGGATGAGAACCCAGCGCCCGTCCTTCTCCTTGCGCAGGATCGACAGCGTATAGCCCGAGCGCTTCAGCAGCGGCTCGCCGCCTTCCGGCGTGACCGTGATCGTCAGCCGATTGCGCAGATACGCACTCTCGCCGATGACCTCGATCTCCTGAATCTCGCTCGTGCCTTCGATGCGAAAATCGGTCATGCCGCGCGCGGTGGCGGCGAACTCTTCCTTGCCGAACGGCTCGCGCCCCGGGACCATGAAGATCACGTCGTCGGCCATGAGGCCTAGCACGGTCTCGGTATCGCCTCGCTTGCTGGCCGCCATCCAGGTCGCAACCAGCTCGCGTATGGCCTCCTCGTCTTGGGTCATTGAGCAGCCATGATACCCCAGGCAGCACGGCTGCGCAGGCCGTTGTGATTTTGGCAGCGCCTGGAGGATGGTTCATACTGCGACGATCGAATCGCCCCGGCGCAGCTGAAGCGAGCAGAGTTGATAGCGCCAATGCCGACACTTCGCTCCATCGACCGCCGGACCCTGATCAAGCAATTAAGCGTGGGCGGGAGCTTGCTGGCGGCTTCCTGCGGCTGGCCCTTCCGCTCATTCGCTGCAAATCCATTGGCGCGAACGTTCGGCATCGACGTGTCGAAATGGGGTGGCGAGATCGATTGGCTCGAAGTCGTCGCGAAGCTCAATCCCCGTTTCGTGTTCGTGCAGGCCTACCACGTAGGTAAGAGCGAAGCCTCGTCCTACGCCAATCCCAGCTTTGCGAACTATCGGCGCGCTCTGCAACGGCTCGGCGTGTTGCACGGAGCCTATCTTCGTTGTCATCCCAATGCGAAGGCCGAGACCTCGATCAGGAGATTTTGGGCGACGTACACGCCGCGAGCCGGGGACATCCTGCCGAACTCTCGACATCGAGGACGATTACGACGACAGGTGCGCCCTCCCCGTGCAGAAGCGGATCGACCAGATCGAGAAAATGGTCGGGCTCGTCAGGAGCAGGATCGGCGGTCAGAGGCCGATGATCTACACCAAAGCGCGCGTCTGGAGCGAGCTTGGCAATCCGACGCAATTCGCCGACTGCCCGTTATGGGTTGTCGATTACCACGCCGCCGCGGCGCCCGCCCTGCCCGCAACGTGGGACAGATTCAGTTTTTGGCAATACGCACAAAATCTGAGTGGCGGCGGCGTTCCTGGAACCTACGACGGCAATTATTTCAACGGCGCTGAGGCGGACCTTCAGGCCTATCTGCTGCGGAAATAGTCCCCCGCGCCGGTGTCGATGATTTTGTCGATGAAGCGCCCTATCGCGGCAGATATGCCGTAACGGTGCAATTCATCTGCTTGTGCCATACACTCCCCCGATCGCGCGTTGGAGTCGCCATGTCGTCTCGCCTGCCTGCCCTCGCCTGCGTGCTGCTTCTGCTGCCGGCACCGGCGCTCGCCGGCGCCAAGGAGAAGATCGCGGCGGCGGCTCCGTCGGCGCTGGTGCTGGTCGTCGACGACAAGGGCAACGAGCTGATCGCCCAGAATGTCGACCGGCCCTTCGTCCCGGCGTCGGTCAACAAGATCGTGACGGCTTGGCTGGCGATGGATGTGCTGGGCGGCGACTACCGCTTCCAGACAAGCTTCTACCTCGACGACAAACGGGTGCTCTACATCCGCGGCGGCGGCGATCCATTTCTGATCTCCGAGGAGCTGGCGCCGCTCGCAGAGCAGCTGGTCGGGGCGATCGGCAAGGAGCCGATCACCGGCATCGTGCTCGACGCGAGCTACTACCCTGCCGACATTCGTATCCCGGGCATCGAGGATACCGACGAAGCCTACAACGCTCTGAACTCCGCGCTCGCCGTGAACTTCAACACGATCGCCGCCGTGCGCAAAGGCGACACGGTCGTGTCCGGGGAAAAACAGACGCCGATCACCCCGCTTGCGATCAGCCAGTTCCGCGCGCGGGGCCCCAACGGAAGCGGCCGCATCAGCCTGGCCCAGGACCCGGCGGTGAGCCTGCAATATGCCGGCGAGCTGATCGCGGCGTTCATCAGCCGTGCCGGCGGCAGCGTGAAGGGCAAGATCACGACCGGGCCGGTGCCGGAAGGACTGAAGCCGGTCTATGTGCACAGATCGCGTCCGCTCTCGCAGATTCTCATCCAGCTCCTCACCGCCTCGAACAACTACATCGCCAACCAGGTCTTCCTGGAGATCGGCGGCACCCTGGGCGGATCCGTCAGCCTCGAGAAATCGCTCCAGGTCGCCAACGCCATGCTCGCCGCCAACGGCCTCGCCGATGCCATTCATATCGAGGAGGGCTCGGGCATCAGCCGCGGCGACCACTTCACCGCCCGCGGCCTCGCCAAGGTGCTCGAGCTGTTCGCGCCCCACGCCGATCTGCTCCGCGGCCACGACGGCGGCTTGAACAAGACCGGCACCATGTCCGGCGTCAGCACTCTGGCGGGCTACGCCGACACCAAAAGCCACGGCCGCGTGCGCTTCGTGATCTCGGTCAAGAGCAGCGCTGGCCCGTCGCGCTTCCAGCTGCTCAAGGTCATCGAGACCGGACTCTAGCCGGAGCCACGCGTAACGGCGCCGCGGCCCAGACCACAGGTGGGTCGAATCGCCCCTGTAACAACGCCTGGTCTCGGCTAAGGTCAGGGCATGAACAGGCTGTCGCGCTCCGCGTGCCCCGTCGTTTTCGTGCTGGTCACGCTCATGGCCGGATCGGCGGCTTCGCCGGCGGCGGACGAGCCTCGGACGCCCTGCACCGAGGACGCGATGATCGTGTTCGATGCGTCGGGGTCCATGGCCGGCAATATGGTCCAAGGCCTGTTCAGCGCCGTGACGCGCATCGACGAGGTGCGCAAGGCCCTGGCCGAAGTGTTGCCGGGCGCGACGAAGTTCCGCAAGGTCGGGCTGATCACCTACGGCCCAGGGCCTTACCAGCAATGCAATGTCGACCTGCAGTTTGCGCCGATCCCGAACGCGACCGAGCGCATCATGAGCGCGGTCAACGCGCTCAACCCGGCCGGCAAGACGCCGCTTACCGAAGCGGTGAAGCAGGCCGCCGACATCCTGCACCAGCAAACCACGCGCGGCGTCGTCGTCCTGGTGACCGACGGCGAGGAAACCTGCGGCGGCGCGCCCTGCGATCTCGGCAAATCGATCAAGGCGAACAGCCAACTCACCGTTCACGTCATCGGCTTCCAGCTCAGGGGCTTCAGCTGGACCGGCGCGCAAAGCATCCTCGATGTGAAATGTCTCGCCGAGGAAACCGGCGGCCTCTACATCACGGCGGAGAACCGGCACGATCTGATTGAGGCGTTCCAGAAGACGCTCGGCTGCCCGATGATGTCGGCCATTGACGCCCCGTTGCGCTGAACGCGAGCTTCGCGCTCGTCGCATGGTTCATCGCCTCGCCGCGCGATGCGCGCGAGGTCATGTCAAAGCTTGCCCTCGGGCTTGACCCGAGCGAGCCCCCAAAGAGGGGGGATGGCGCGCCGAAAAGCGCAAACTGGTAATGTCCGCGATCCTTTCGGACCACGGCGGGCGCCTCTCGGCGCGCCAACGCGCTCAAGTAGGCCGTAGGCCGGTAGCGCATCAAAAGAAGCGCACAACTAGGCCTGAGGCTAGCGCATCAAAAGAGGCGCCATGAGCCATGCCACGCAAGCGCATGCTATTTGCGGACGTCTTTACGGCAGCGGGCCTCGCTTCAATCCCAGGCTGTCTGCCCGGGATCTTCAAGCCAGCTCCTGGCAGGGACTCCTAGTGGTCCCGGGAGGAGTTCCGGTGCCGCCCGGGTGTCTTGTTGCGACAAGACCCGCGGGCGCCGCACCCCGTCCCGCTGGTCATGACGCCTCATGATGCGCCCCTCAACGGACGAGGTGAGGCGATGATACGGCAGGTTCGGAGTGTGGGGATAACTCTCAAATATCGAAGTCCGCTGAGTGCCATGAGCGGACATTTGCAAAGGTAAGGCGCGGAGCTTTGGGGTACAGGCTTAGAACTCTAACCAGCGGCTTGGTGAGTTCTCTCCTCGTCGCACGCCTTGATATGAATAAGGTTCGGCATTGACGAAAGCTTGTCCGCTGGCAAGCATGCAGCGACCCCAGCTTTCCTGGCGCCCTCGATGAACAGCATGGCGGCATCGTCTGGATAGCCGCCGCCATCATTCAGATATTTCTCGACACTCCAATTGGGATCCAGGCGAACCACCTGCGCGGCGGCGACTTTCGCCCCGGTCATATCGCCCGCCATGGCGCTTGCCGCCGCCAAGTATGCGTAGTCCGTGGCGAAAGGGGTGGTGACCTGTTTCGCGTACTTCACGGATTTATCGAACTGGCGGCCAAAGAAATATGCCAACCGAAGCTCCTGATTGTACCAGTACGGGTAGTTGGGATTCAGTTTCAGCGCTTTCTCTGTAAGTTCGACCGCCCGATCGGGTTGGCCAAATTGAGGAAGGAACCATGCAATGTTAATTAGAAGGTCAGCGTTATTAGGAGCCAGCGCCTCGGCCTTGGCAAATTGCTCAAGAGCCTGATCTGCCATCCCCTGGTAGGCGAACGCGTGTCCCAGAACGAGCTGGGTCTCTCCGTCATTCGGATCTAACCCAACAGCATTCCGAGCGGCCTCCTTCAGCTTGGTCAAATTATCAGCAACGGAAGTTCCGAGACCGAGGTCGATCCTATAGTCATAAATATAGGCTAATCCGACATAGGCACGAGCGAGCTCCGGATCGATTTCGAGCGCCTTTCGGAACAATCGTTCTCCCTCGTCCAGGCCTTCCTTGGTGACCTTATGCTTGGCCTCCATTCCAAGGAGATAGGTGTCATAGGCCGTCAAATCACCGGGCGGCTTTCGTCTGACTAGCGAGCGTTCGGTTTCAGCAACTGCGCCCTCATAGCCGGTGAGAGTGGCTGAAATTTTCTCGGTGACATCGCTCTGCACTTTGAACAGGTCTGTGGCGGGGCGATCATAATGGTCCGACCAAACATTGCCGCCAGTTCTTGCATCGATGAGCTGGGCAGTCACCCGAATCTGGTCGCCAATCGGTTGAATGCTCCCTTCGAGCACGTAGCGGATGCCGAGATCGCGGCCAACTGTTCGTACGTCCGCGGGCTTACCTCGGTAAACTTCCGTTGAGTTCCGGGCGACGACAAACAGGTCTTTGGAGTGAGACAGGTCTGTAACGATGTCCTCGGTAATTCCGTCGGCAAAGCGATCCCACTTAGACTCGTTGCCAATGTTCTCGAACGGCAAAACCGCGATGGAAGCTTTTTCAGACAGTGAAGTGGATGGAGTCCACCATTTCCAAGCGGTGAAGCCTGCAAGCAGCGCAAGCAAAACTGCAATTATGGAGGCCGCTAGGAATCCTAACGGCGCCTTGCGAGAACGGGGCTGGGATGCAACAGGGCCCTGCGAGGGATCCAGGCGTTGATCGGGTGTTGTCGCGTCCGCTCGATCTGGCCAAGGATTGGGTGGTGCCGTCTGCCGAAACTTGATTTGCGGAGTGTACGTTCCCTTCGGTAGATCGATTCGAATGGGATCGCTTCGGCCGTCGGCATCATAGTACTCGCGAAGCTTCTCACGCAGACGCGCCGCCTCGATCCGCACGAGAGGATAGACTATGGGGTCGAACGTCTCGGGACGATCGAAGACTTCCAAAGCGACGTTGTAGCCCTTCAGCCGCTCACTGCGCCCAGCCAGCGTCTCGTTGACGAGGTACTCCAAGAACCGCTGCCGGCGACGCGACTGGTGGAACGGGCCGCTCTTGAGGATGCGGTCCAGTTGCTGACGAATGGCCTCCTGGTCGGATTCGCTCCAGTGTTTGAGCTGAACTACCGTCACGTTCCAACTCCGAACGTCAGGATGTTTCATACCGTTTCATACTAGGACCAGAGGGCATGACCTGTCACCGCTACAGAATTGATCATCAATGCCGATCAGGAACGAGCGCAGACATTAGCGGCTGCCGAAGTTACGGAGGAGCATATGAAAGCAAAACTGTCGTTTCTCGTTGTTGCTATCGCTTCGATTTGCACCATCTCGGCTGCCAGGGCGGAACAATCCAACACCGCGGACGTAGAGCGCTACATCAGGGAAAGCGAGAGCCAATGGGCCGAATCCGTCGCCAACGGCGACGCCTCCGTGGTGGAACGCATTCTCGCCGACGACTTCCTCGGCGTAGATCCCGATGGCAATCTTTACGACAAAGCTAAGATGGTCGCCGACACGCGCGAAGCTCCGAAGGAATTCATCTCCAACCATCTCAACGATGTGAAAGTTCGCTTTTTCGGCGACACGGCTGTGGCCCAAGGAGACGAATCCTGGGTGCGCCGCACCGGCACACCGCTCCGCGCTCGTTTTGTCTGGACCGACACTTGGATCCTCCGCAATGGCAAGTGGCAAATCGTAGCCTCTGAAGATCTGATCGCCCCCGAGCCGGCACAAAAACCGGTCAACTGAAAGGAATGCCGTTATGAGGTCGATTATCGCTTCGATCGCTGTTGCACTCACGTTTTGTGCAGCTTCAGCAGCAGCCGCTTCGGAGTTTCCGAAGACTGGCAGTGCGGAATACGACACGTACTATGTCGATAATACGGTGGCAAAAATCGACAGCGGAGCCGGTACCGGGGCCATCGTCGACAGCACCGGAATCACCCGGAATGTCAAAGGAGAAGGTCCGTTCAATGACATGTCCGTTCGCTGCCTCTATCACATGAGCGCGGTGGGAGAGACATTTCACTTCAACGGTAGCTGCGTTGAAACCGACAAAGATGGCGACAACGTATTCACGACCTTCGACGACAACAACCACTACATGATGGGTGGTACAGGGAAATACAAAGGCATCACGGGGACGGTTCCCTACACTGTGACGGAACTTCACGAGGCGGTCGGCGGCCGCTCGGCTTTAATCGTCAAACACAAGGCCACCTGGGAGATCAAATAGCTGAGGCCCCCCGGCGTAATCGGTGCCGCCTACGTGATGGTACCGGATTCCCGCTTTTCGCGGGAATGACACAAGACCCATGAGGGAGTTGACCAGGACGCGACTTCGGACTGAGGATGGCTATAGGATTTTGGCGAATTGCGGCAGCCGAGCGGGGGCAAGGCTTGTCAGTCCAGAAAGAGGGATCAGCCGGTTTCATCCCGAGAAGTCGGCTCGATTCGTTGACCGACGGCGTGTTCGCCTTCGCGATGACCTTGCTGGTCATCAACATCGAGCTGCCGGAAGGATTCCACCCGGCGACCAATGGCGAGTTCCTCGCCAAGCTTTCCAGCCTCTCCGATACGTTCACCGCCTATCTCATCACCTTCTTCGTCCTCATCGGCTTCTGGTCCGGACGCGCACAGGAGGAGACCGGAGAAGCGGATATGGCGAGCCCGGCCTATGCGCGCGCGACGCTGTGGCATCTGCTCGGCGTCACTTTCCTGCCGTTCTCGATGCTGGCGGTGAGCCGATACGATTTGGCGGCGGCGGTGTGGATCTACGGCGCCAATATGATCTGGCTGGCCGTGACGGCGCTTGCCGTCTCGCGCATCGCCGAACGCGACAGCAGCCGCGTCCGCGCGAGCGAAGCCGAGGGACGCGTCAAGCTCGGCGTCCTGATTGCGGCTGCCGTCCTGTCCATGATCGCGAGCCTGTACTCGCCCGGCTACGCCATGCTGCTCTATCTGCTCGTTATCGCCGCACCGCTCGTGGCGCGGGTTGTATCGCGCTAGCACCTGAGTCATTGCCGAGGAAAACGAAAATGAACCGACAGCGATGCGTTCGGACGGCACTGCTCACAGCCGCCGCAATTGCGCTCCTTTCATTGGCAGCCTGCGGCGATGACACCGCGTTGCCGCCGCGCGAAGCGATCGTGCCCGTGAGCGTGGTGACGCAATATTTCCCCGAAGTGACCAGGGAGTCTGGCACGGGACCGAACGAGACGAGCGTCGGCAAGCCGGTCGCGTCGCGATCGGTGGTCTTCACCAGCGCCGACGGAAAGAAGAAAGTGACGCTCTCCGTCGATCAATACGTTACTGCCGATGCTGCCGCGCAGGCCTACCGAACGGCGGTGGAGGGGAGCAAGGCGGCACGGGCTTCAAGCCTGCGGCGTCGCGAATCTCGGGGACGAAGCGTTTGCGGGCACCTTGCAGGTCGGCGCCGAGATGCATTTCGGGCTTGGCGCGCGCGAAGCAATCTGATCGTCTCCGCCACGCATGCCGGCGACACCCTGTCACCCCCGAAGATTCGAAGAATCTACCGGGCTCGGGGGCGCGGACTGACGACTGCCAAGCAGGTGCGGGCTGCGCTCAAGGAGTGAGGCGTTGGCGCTGGTCAGCTCGGTTTTGACGCCACATACACCTCACCGCCGGCCGCGATGAATTTCTCGCTCATCTCGGCCATGCCTTGCTCCTTCTCCTTGAGCTTGGCGGCGTAGTCGCGGACCTGCTGGGTGATCTCCATGGAGCAGAATTTCGGCCCGCACATCAGCAGAAATGGGCGAGCTCATCGACTCCTTCGGCAAGGTCTCGTCGTGGTATGAGCGCGCCGTGTCGGGATCGAGCGACAGGTTGAACTGATCCTCCCATCGGAACGCGAAGCGCGCTTGGCTTAGCGCGTCGTCGCGCGCGACCGCGCCCGGATGGCCCTTGGCGAGGTCGGCGGCGTCGGCTGCGATCTTATAGGTGATCACGCCGGTCTTGACGTCGTCGCGATTGGGCAGCCCGAGATGCTCCTTCGGCGTCACGTAGCAGAGCATGGCGGTGCCGAACCAGCCGATCATCGCCGCGCCGATCGCGCTCGTGATGTGGTCGTAGGCCGGCGCGATGTCGGTGACGAGCGGGCCCAGCGATAGAACGGCGCCTCGCCGCACTCTTTCAGCTGCTTCTCGACATTGACCTTGAACTTGTGCAGCGGCACATGGCCGGGGCCTTCGATCATCACCTGGCAGCCGCGATCCCAGGCGATCTTGGTCAACTCGCCGAGGGTCTCGAGCTCGGCGAATTGCGCGCGGTCGTTGGCGTCGGCGATCGAGCCCGGACGAAGCCCGTCGCCGAGCGAGAACGACACGTCGTATTTCCGCATGATGTCGCAGATGTCGCCGAAGCGCTCATAGAGGAAGCTCTCGCGATGATGGGCGAGGCACCACTTGGCCATGATCGAGCCGCCGCGTGAGACGATGCCGGTGACGCGGTCGGCGGTGAGGTGGATGTAGCCGAGCCGCACACCGGCATGGATGGTGAAATAGTCGACGCCCTGCTCCGCCTGCTCGATCAGCGTATCGCGGTAGCACTCCCAATCGAGCTTGACCGGATCGCCGCCGACCTTCTCCAGCGCCTGATAGATCGGCACCGTGCCGATCGGCACCGCGGCGTTGCGGATGATCCACTCGCGGGTGAGGTGGATGTTCTTGCCGGTGGAGAGGTCGATCACCGTGTCGGCGCCCCAGCGCATCGCCCACACCATCTTCTCCACCTCCTCCTCGACCGAGCTGGTCACGGCCGAGTTGCCGATATTGGCGTTGATCTTGGTGAGGAAGTTCCGGCCGATGATCATCGGCTCGGATTCCGGGTGGTTGATGTTGGCGGGGATGATGGCGCGGCCGCGTGCGACCTCTGCGCGAACGAATTCGGGAGTCACAAAAGCCGGCAGCGCTCGCGCCGAAGCTCATCCCGTCGGCGAGCCGGGATTCCGCC
>CAWFYQ010000003.1:0-363533 GCA_963820005.1 uncultured Alphaproteobacteria bacterium
TACGTGCTTTGGGACCTCAAGCTCGTCAGCAACCTCGCTGATCGTGCGAAACGCCTCGGGCGCCTTGTCCAACGCTCCTCCTCCCCGGCGTCAAATCTGCCGCTCGACTACTCAGCCGCCTTTCTGCGCGAGAGCGCATCGTTGATGCGCTGCTTCATGATGTTGCTTGCTCGAAATACGAGCACGCGCCGCGGCGTGATCGGAACTTCCTGACCCGTCTTCGGGTTGCGTCCGACCCGCTCACCTTTGTCGCGAATTCCGAACGACCCAAATGAGGACAGCTTCACCGTGTCGCCGCGCTCGAGGCTCGCCACGATCTCCCGGAGCACAAGCTCCACGATCTCGGCGGACTCGTTCCGCGGCAAACCAACCTTCTGAAATACCGCCTCCGCCAAATCAGCGCGCGTCAGGGTCTTCCCGCTCATCGTCCGTACGCTCCCCCAGTCGCGGGACTAATCAAGATGCTAAACGAGCGAGTGCGACACGGTCAATCTGTCCCGCGATCAAATTCCTGATATTGCATCATTTTCTACTAAGGTGTGGCTTTCGCGCGGCACCCCCTGGCAAATAAGCCTCACCAGCGGATCAACAGCGCTCCCCAGGTAAAGCCGCCGCCCATTGCCTCGATCAGAACGAGGTCCCCCGGCTTGATCCGGCCGTCGGTGTGGCCTGTCGTCAACGCCAAGGGAATCGAGGCCGCCGACGTATTGGCATGCTTATCGACAGTGATGATGATCTTATTCTTGTCAAGGCCAAGCTTTCTGGCCGCTCCGTCCAAGATACGCTTATTAGCTTGATGCGGGACAAACCAGTCGATGTCGGAAGCTTTATAACCGGCTTGGTCGAGCGTCGTGCCGATTACCTCGCTGATCTTGGTGACTGCGTGGCGAAATACCTCGGGGCCGTCCATGCGGACATGGCCGACCGTGCCGGTCGAGGACGGTCCGCCATCCACATAGAGCTTGTCCCGATAACGTCCGTCCGAGCGAAGGCAGGTGGCCAAGATGCCCCGGTCGGTCAGCGCGCCGTTGAGTTTCTGTGCTTCAACCACGACCGCGCCGGCGCCATCGCCGAACAGGACGCAGGTCGAGCGATCGTCCCAATCGAGAATGCGTGAAAAGGCCTCAGATCCTATCACCAAGGCGCGCTTGAACTGTTCGCTTTTCAAATAGCTGTCGGCGGTGGCTAAAGCGAATACGAAGCCGGAGCAGACCGCCTGAATGTCGAAGGCGGCGCCGTGGGTCATGCCAAGCTCAGCCTGAATGGTGACGGCGGTCGCCGGAAAGGTCTGGTCGGGGGTCGAGGTGGCGAGGATGATGAGGTCGATGTCCTCGGGCGCCATGCCGGCGTCGTCCAGCGCGCGCCGCGCGGCAATTGCGCCCATGGTCGAGGTGAGCTCGCCGTCGGCGACAATGTGGCGCTGCTTGATCCCGGTCCGCTCGCTGATCCACTGATCTGACGTGTCGACGAACTTGGCGAGGTCGGCGTTGGTCACCACCCGCGCCGGCAAATAGCCGCCAACCCCTTTGATCACCGTCCGCACAGTGCTCAACTCAGCTCACTCCCACCGGTCACTAGACTTTTGTTTTCGCACGATTTCATCGGGAAGCCACGTTCCGCTTTTGGCGGATCACTAGGCCGCGCCCTGAAGCTCGAGCTTGGCATGGAAGCCGGCGACGTCGTTCGCCAGACGCTTCACCACCCCACTCGATGCCATGTCATAGGCGACGTCGATGGCGCAGGCGAAGCCGGTGGCGTCGGTCCCGCCGTGGCTTTTGACGACGATGCCGTTCAGGCCAAGAAAGATGCCGCCATTCAACTGGCGCGGGTCCAACTTCTCTTTCAACGCGCGGAACGCGCCCTGCGCCAACACGGCTCCGGCGCGAGCCAGCAGCGAGCGCCCCATGGCGGCGCGCAAATACTGGCCGATCTGCTTGGCCGTTCCCTCGGCGGTCTTCAAGGCGATATTGCCAGTATATCCGTCGGTTACCACCACATCGACCACGCCCTGGCCGACATCGTCGCCCTCGACGAAGCCGTGATAGCGGATCGGCAGCGGAGCCTCCTTCAACACCGCGGCGGCCTCCCTGATCTGCTCGAGGCCTTTGACCTCCTCGACGCCGATATTGAGGAGCCCGACCGAGGGCCGGTCTAGACCGAACAGGGCGCGCGCCATGGCCGCCCCCATCAAGGCAAACTCGACCAGTTGCCGGGAATCCGCCCCGACATTGGCGCCGACGTCGAGCACGATGCACTCGGCGTCGACGGTCGGCCACAGCGCGGCGATGGCCGGGCGGTCGACGCCGGCGATGGTCTTCAGGCAAAACTTGGCCATGACCATGAGCGCGCCGGTATTGCCGGCGGAGACGGCGGCGTCGGCGCGGCCGTCCTTCACCGCCTCGAGCGCAAGCCACATGCTCGACCGGTAACGGCCTTTGCGGAGCGCTTGGCTGGGCTTTGCGTCCATGGCGATGGCGACGTCGGTGTGGATGATCGTCGACTTGCTGGCGAGCGCCGGATGCGCCTTGAGCTCGGGCTCGATACGGGCGGTGTCGCCGACCAGCAGGAACAGCGTGTCCGGATGACGCACGAGCGAAATCGCGGCGGCCGGAATGACCACGCCGGGGCCGTGGTCCCCGCCCATCGCGTCGAGCGCTATGGTGACTGGAGCACCCATTTTCTAATACCGATCAGGAAAACGTACCCATGCGGCCCAATCGCCGCGGCAACCCCCGGAAATGAAACCCGAATAGACTGAAAAGGGAGCCGGTTGACAACCGGATTTTGCCCCTGCCAACCACTCAGCGCGGTTTCAGGCGGTCGAGCGCCGCAAACGGGCTGCTTTTGCGTTCAGGCCCCGGCTCTTCGGCCCCTTGCGACCATTCGAAGCTCACGCCCTCGCGTTTCGGGTAGGGATCGAGCGAGGTGGCGAGCGTCTCGTAGATGAGCGGCCCAAGGTCGATCCTGCCGTCCTTGATCGGCTCAGGCCAGTCGGCGAGCGTAATGCTGCCGCCCTCCTCCTCGCGCTTCACCTCTGCCTCGATCATGGCGGCCGGCCAGAACTCGGCCTCGACCGGTACGTCGATCTGCGCCGGCACGGGATCGAGCGATACGACGCAGGTCTGCGTAACGCCGGCCGTAAGCTGTCCCTCGAGGCGCAAGCGGTCGGCGCCGGTGTGGAACAGGCGGTAGGTCAAGGCGAGTGCGCCGAGACCCTTCAGCTCGAGCAGCCGGCAGATCGCCGCCCTCTCGGCCTCCGTGGCCTCGATCGTTCCGCTCACCCCGTCCCTGATCCCATCGAGGCGAAATTGCCGGGAGAGCGGCGGACGCTCAACCTCGTTATTCATGCGATGCTTCTTTCAGCGCGTTGCCGGACAATTGCGGAAATCGGAGCGTGCCGGCCTCGAGCGCGGCATAAGGCTCCCGCTTCAACACAAGCACGCAGTCCCTTAGATAGTGCGCGAGAGGCGCTGCTACAGCCTCCGCCCTGCTCGCCGTCGAGCGGCAAGGCCTTGGCGACGGCCTCGATCAGCGCGCGGTCCGAGCCGCCGAACGCCTCCTCATAGGCGCGCAGCAGCGCAGCGCTCGATCTGGCGAGCCCCCGCATCTTCTTCGGAATGCGAAGATCGCTGACCCCGAGCTCCCTGAGCACGGTCTCCATGTCGTCCTTGAACCGATCGGCGAGGTCTTGCGACAAAGCCTTACCCGCCGCGCCCTCGCCTTTCAGCCGGTGCAGCACGGCGAACAGGTGGAGCGAGAGCGCCACGAACCGGCCTTCGAGCGTATCGGGGACGCCAAACTCCTGGTAGAAAACGGGAAGCCGCGCCTGCGCCACAATCGCGCCATAGAGTTTTTCGGCATTTTTCTCTTTGCTGCGCCAGGGCATTGCGACGCGAGGAAGCCGGGGCATCGTCAGGTTCCGTTCACTTGGACCATCGAGGGACATCCGATTTTGCTTAAGGTCAAGCCGGTCTTGGTCAACCCGCTTGCGCCGGCGCGCATCGCGCTCGCGCTCGGCGCGGCGTTGACGCTTGCCGGTTGTGGCGCCGAGATCAACCGGCACGGCCATGTCTTCGTCGATGTCGACGTCGGCTCCATCAAGCCGGGCATGTCCAAGGACCAGGTCAAATCAGTGCTCGGCTCGCCCGACACGACGAGCTCGATCGGCGGCGATGCCTATTACTACATCTCGTCCACGCAGAAATCGGTCGCCTTCCTCAAGCCGTGGGAGATCGACCGGCAGGTGGTCGCGGTCTATTTCACCCCTACCGAGACCGTGCAGGAGGTCGCCAATTACGGTCTCAAGGACGGCATCGTCGTCAATTATTACAGAGGCGAGACGCCGGCCCGTGGCAAGGATCTGACGCTGCTCGATCAGCTGTTCGGCAACATCTCCAACCGCAAGATGTTCAAGGATCAGAGGCCGGGCGCCGGAGGAATTCCTGGACCCGGCGGCGGCCTCTGATTCAAGCCGTCTACTGGTGGGCGAGCACCGCAAGCAGCAGCAGCGCTACGATATTGGTGATCTTGATCATCGGGTTCACCGCGGGGCCCGCCGTGTCCTTGTAGGGATCGCCGACAGTATCGCCGGTCACCGAGGCCTTGTGGGCTTCCGAACCCTTCATGTGCTTGACGCCATCCCTGTCGGTGAAGCCGTCCTCGAAGGATTTCTTGGCATTGTCCCAGGCGCCGCCGCCGGAGGTCATGGAGATGGCGACGAAGAGGCCGTTGACGATGACGCCGAGGAGCGATGCACCGAGCGCGGCGAACGCCGAGGCCTTGGAGCCGGAGATCAGCAGAACGCCGAAATAGGCGACCAGTGGTGCCAGGACCGGCAGGAGCGACGGGATGATCATCTCTCTGATCGCCGCCTTGGTCAGTAAATCGACCGCCTTGCCGTAGTCCGGCCGTTCAGTGCCCTGCATGATGCCCGGCTTCTCGCGGAACTGGCGGCGCACCTCCTGGACGATCGCGCCGGCGGCGCGGCCGACGGCAGTCATGGCAATGCCGCCAAACAGGTAAGGGATGAGACCGCCGAAGATCAGCCCGGCGACGACATACGGATTGGATAGGTCGAAGGAGACCGTGCCGACATCCTTGAAGTAGGTGAACATGTCGCCATGGGCAGCGAAATACGTCAGGTCGTTCGAATAGGCCGCGAAGAGGACCAGCGCGCCGAGACCTGCCGAACCGATGGCGTAGCCCTTAGTGACCGCCTTGGTGGTGTTGCCGACCGCATCGAGGGCGTCGGTGGTGTGGCGCACTTCCTTCGGCAGGCCGGCCATCTCGGCGATGCCGCCGGCATTGTCAGTGACCGGTCCGAAGGCGTCGAGGGCGACGATCATGCCGGCGAGGCCGAGCATGGTGGTCACCGCGATGGCCGTGCCGAAGAGGCCGGCGAGCTGATAGGTCGAGATGATGCCGGCGATGATGACCAGCGCCGGCAGCGCGGTCGACTCTAGCGAGATCGCAAGACCCTGGATTACGTTCGTGCCGTGGCCGGTGACGGAGGCCTGGGCGATCGAGACGACCGGGCGCTTGCCCGTGCCGGTGTAGTACTCGGTGATCCAGACGATCAGGCCGGTGATGACGAGGCCGACGATGCCGCAGATGAACAGGTGGAAGCCGTTGACGGCGACGCCGTTGGCGGTGCCGATATCGCCCCACCCAACCGTCAGCTGCGTCGCGATGGCGAGGCCGACGATCGATAGCAGGCCGGTGACGATCAAGCCCTTGTAGAGGGCGCCCATGATCGACTGGGAAGGCCCGAGCTTGACGAAGAAGGTGCCCGCGATCGAAGTCAGGATGCAGACGCCGCAGATCGCCAGCGGATAGAGCATGGCGCGATCGAGCACCGGCTGGCCGACGAAGAAGATCGCGGCGAGCACCATGGTGGCGACCGTGGTCACCACGTAGGTCTCGAACAGGTCGGCGGCCATGCCGGCGCAGTCGCCGACATTGTCGCCCACATTGTCGGCGATGGTCGCCGGGTTGCGCGGATCGTCCTCGGGGATGCCGGCTTCGACCTTGCCAACGAGATCTCCGCCGACGTCGGCGCCCTTGGTGAAGATGCCGCCGCCGAGACGGGCGAAGATCGAGATCAGCGAGGCGCCGAAGCCGAGTGCGACCAGCGAGTCGACGACCACGCGATCGTTGACCGCATAGCCTGCGATCGTCGTCAGGATGAGGAAGTAGACCGCGACGCCGAGAAGGGCGAGGCCGGCGACCAGCATGCCGGTAATTGCACCGGAGCGGAAGGCGAGACTCAAGCCGGCGGCGAGGCTCTTGGTGGCGGCCTGGGCGGTCCTGACATTGGCGCGGACCGAGATGTTCATGCCGATATAGCCGGCAGCGCCGGAGAGGATGGCGCCGATGGCGAAACCGATAGCCTGCGAGAGACCGAGCAGATAAGCGAGCAGGAAGAAGATCACCACGCCGACGATGCCGATCGTGGTGTATTGGCGGGCGAGATAGGCCTTGGCGCCTTCCTGGATGGCGGCAGCGATCTCCTGCATGCGCGGCGTTCCAGGATCGGAGGCGAGGACGGCCTTGGTCGTCACGACGCCGTAGGCGATCGAGAGCGCGCCGCACGCAATAATCAAAAAAAGAACCCAGGTCATATGGCTGCCTCTATGCGTTCGTTAGGGATGTGAGAGGAAACAAGGCTGCGAAAGGCGAGACACTGGCGTGCCCGCTAGGCCCTACTGCCCCCCAAGAGTGATGGTGCCAAGCGCGGGCGGAAAATGCCAAAGATGCAGGCCGGAAGCAACAGCGGACACGGCAAGCTCGAAAACTACCTCTGACGGCCGGCAGGCGCCTAGAAATGGGCGAATCCCTTGGGTCCGAGCTTGATGGAGCGGCCGCCCTCCCCGAGCACGCGGGTCCCGGCCGTCCCCTCGATATGGCCGATCATGGTGACGCTCACGTTTTTGGACCTGGCCTCGGCCTCGAAGCCCGACGCGTTGCCATCGGGCACTGCCGCAACGATCTCGTAGTCGTCGCCGCCGGTCAGCAGCGCTTCGAGCAGCGCGGAATCGTGCGCCACGGCCTTCGCGGCTGCCGGCGAAAGCGGCACGTTCGCCGCCTCGATCACCGCCCCGGCATGAGAGACTTTGGCGAGCTTGTCGATATCGCCGACCAGCCCGTCCGACACGTCGATCGCGGCGGCGGCGAAATTGCGGAGCGCGAGCGCAAGGGTGTTGCGCGGCAGAGGCTCGCGATAGCGGCCGACGAGGACGGCGACATCCTCGTTCGCCAGGCCCCATCTGACGGCAAGCTTGGGGTCCTTCAGCAGGCGCAGGCCGAGATGGGCGTCGCCGATGGTGCCGGTGACGTAGAGACGGTCGCCACGCTTGGCGCCGTGCCGCAGCACCGCATGGCCGTGCGGCACGAGCCCGAGCGCGGTGACGGTGATGCTCAACGGTCCGGGCGTCCTGGTGGTGTCGCCGCCGACCAGGGAAGCGCCGGCGCGGCGCTGCAACGCGCCGAGCCCTGCGGCGAACGCCTCGAGCCATGGCGGTTCGGGCTTCGCCGGCAGCGCCAGAGCAAGCAGATAGACGTAAGGCCGCGCGCCCTTGGCGGCGAGATCCGAAAAATTCACCGCGAGCGCTTTGTGGCCGATGCTGCCGGGCGGATCGTCCGCCAGGAAATGCACGCCCTCGACGATTGTGTCGCAGGAGAGCACGATCTCCTGACCCTCGGGCGGGCGGAGCACGGCGGCGTCGTCGCGGAGCGAGAGCGCAGAGGCGTCGGTCGCAAGCGGCGCGAAGTAGCGGGCGATGATGTCGAACTCGCCAAGGCTGTTTCCCTCGACGTGGCCGTCATCCTCAACCATCGCTTCGTCCCTCGACGGCGAACTCGCGCGGCCGCGCCCTATGGCCGAGCTTGTCGAGAATGCCATTCACAACCTTCGGCTCGTCGTCGCCGAAGAAGGCATGGGCGATGTCGACATATTCGGAGATGACTACGCGCGCCGGCACGTCGTCGCGGAATAGGATCTCGTAAGCGCCGGCGCGCAGGATGGCGCGGAGGATAGAATCGACGCGGGTGAGCCGCCACCCTTCGGCGAGCTGGTTGTCGACCAGAGGGTCGATCTTGAGCTGCTCGCGCACCACGCCCTCGACCAGATCACGGAAGAAGGCGGCCTCGGCATCGCAATATTGCGAGCCCTCGATCTCCTTGCCGAGGCGATGGGTCTCGAACTCGGCGATGACCTCATTCAGGTCGATGCCGGTCATGTCCATCTGATAGAGCGCCTGCACTGCTGCGAGCCGCGCCGCGCTCCGCAAGCTCGCACGGTTGGCGGATGGTGCGCGCGGCGCCATGCGCTAGCGCCGGCTCGCCGAGGAGAAATGCTGCTCGAGCTGCATCAGAGTGAGGCAGGCGCGCGCCGCGTCGCTCCCCTTGTTGCGGCCGTCGACACTCGCCCGCTCCCAGGCCTGCTCGCGGCTCTCGCAAGTCAGGATGCCGAAGCCGATCGGCACGGCGTGCTGCACGGCGAGCTGGTGCAGGCCGGCGGCGGATTCGCGCGCGACGATATCGTAATGAGTGGTCTCGCCGCGGATGACGCAGCCGAGCGCGACGCAGCCGCGATGGCGCCCTGCCCTGCCGACAAAGCCGTTGGCAAGCGCGAGGCTGAGCGCGAGCGCGATCTCGAGCGAGCCCGGCACGGCAAGCCGCTCATAGGCGACGTGCTGCGCGTCGAGCTCGTCGATGGCGCCGCGGGCGAGCTCATCGGCGATGTCCTCGTAGAAGCGCGCCTCGATGATGAGGACCGAGCGGGGGCCTCTGCGGCTCATGGTTTCTGCTCCAGGGCGCGATGACCGGCGACTTTCAGCCCATAACCTTCGAGGCCGACGATCTTGCGCGCGGGCGAATTGGTGAGAAGCGTCATCTCGCGCACGCCGAGATCGAGCAGGATCTGGGCGCCGATGCCGTATTCGATCAGCCGTTGCTGGCCCTGGCCACCGGCCGCGACCTTCAGCCGGGCCGAGATGGCATCGGGGCGCGACTCGCGGATCAGCACCACCACGCCCCTGCCCTCGCGGCCAATGATGTCCATCGCCTTGTGCACCGCAGTCGCGCGGCTCGTGCCGGTCGAGAGCACGTCGTCGACGGTGTTGAGAGCGTGCACCCGCACCAGCACGGGGCCGCCGGAGGACACGTCGCCCTTGACCAGCGCCACATGCTCGGCCGGATCGACGGTGGTGGCATAGACTTTGAGGTCGAACGCGCCGCCGAAGGCGCTGTCGATCTTGGTCTCGGCGACAACCTTGACGAGGTGGTCGTAGCGAAGCCGATAGGCGATCAGATCGGCGATGGTCCCGATCTTGAGCCCGTGGCGTTGCGCAAACGCGATCAGGTCCGGCAGCCGCGCCATGGTGCCGTCGTCGTTCATGATCTCGCAGATGACGCCCGCGGGATAGAGCCCGGCGAGGCGGGCGAGATCGACGGCGGCCTCGGTATGGCCGGCGCGGATCAGCACGCCGCCATCCTTGGCGACCAGCGGGAACACGTGGCCCGGCGTTATCACGTCGCGATAATCCTTAGTCGGATCGATGGCGACGGAGATGGTATGCGCCCGGTCATGCGCCGAGATGCCGGTCGAGACCCCCTCGCGCGCCTCGATCGACACGGTGAAGGCGGTCGAATGGCGCGAGCGGTTGGAGCGCGACATCAGCTCGAGATGCAGCTGCTTGGTGCGCTCGGGAGTCAATGCGAGGCAGATCAGGCCGCGGCCGTGCTTGGCCATGAAGTTGATCGAGTTCGGCGTCGCCATCTGCGCCGGGATGATGAGGTCGCCCTCGTTCTCGCGCTCCTCGGCGTCGACGAGGATGAACATACGGCCGTTGCGCGCATCCTCGACCACCTCCTCGATCGAGGACAGGAACTGATGGTGGCGGGTCTTGCTTTGCAGGTTCACGGATGATTGGCCTTCACGCTCGCAAGCGCGCCACGTAGCGCGCCAGGAGATCGACTTCAAGGTTTACCAGATCGCCGGGCATGCGGTCTTGCCACGTCGTATGCGCAAGAGTGTAAGGAATGATGTTCACACCGAAGCGCGTGCCGTCCATTTCGTTAACGGTGAGCGAGATGCCGTCGAGGGCGATCGAGCCCTTGGGCGCGATGAAGCGGGCAAGGCCGGGCGGGCTCTCAAGCACAAATCGCACGCTGTCGCCGTCCTTGATGCGCTCAAGGATGATGGCGGCGGCGTCGACATGACCGGTGACGATATGTCCGCCGAGCTCATCGCCCAGAGTGAGCGGCCGCTCGAGATTGATGCGCCGACCTTCCTTCCAGGAGAACAGCGTGGTCCGCGCCAGGGTCTCGTTTGAGGCTTCCACGGCGACGATCGCGCCCTTCTTGGCCTTCTCAATGTCGATCAGCGTGAGGCAGCAGCCGTCGCAGGCGAGCGAAGCTCCCTCCTCCAGGCTCTTATGCTTGTAGTCGCAGGCAATGGCGAAGCGTCCGCCGTTGCGCTCGACGACAATTCCTAGGTCGCTGACAATGCCGGTGAACATCTCGCCTTCCGCCGCCACCAAGTCATCCGGTCAGGGCCGAACGCGCGCGATTGCACTTGCGTGAAATGGCCGCTTCCGGTCAGCCGATCAAGTCCTTCGTTGCCGAACGGTTTCAGCGCGTCGGCGCCGGCCGGCTCACGGCCCTGATAGATCACAGCCTCGTCGATCAGACCGGCGTCGAGGAAGGCGCGTGCGACCGACGGTCCGCCTTCGACCAGCACGCGGGTGATGCCGCGGCCGGCGAGCGTCTCGAGCGCGTCGTGAATGGCGAGCATGCCGTCCTCGTCGACGTCGACGGCGACGATCTCCGCGCCGCGGTCCTGCAATGCGTCAGTGTTGGGATGCTCCTCGTCGGCGGCGCAGATAAGCCAGACCGGCACCATCAAATCGTCGAAGATCTGCGCTTCGGGCGGTATCCTGAGCCGCCGGTCGAGAACCACGCGCACCGGCGAGCGGCACGACATGCCGGGGAGCCGGCAGGTGAGGCTCGGATTGTCGGCGAGGATGGTGCCGCGCCCGACCAGGATCGCGTCGTGCCGTGCGCGCAAGAGATGCGCATGGGCGCGAGCGTCGGGACCGGTGATCCAGACCGGCGCGCCGTCGCCTCTCGGCATCTTGCCATCGGCGCCGACCGCAAGCTTGAGGGTGACGGCCGGGCGCCCTTCGGTGACACGAAGCAGATGGCCGAGCGTGACGGTAACAGCTTCCTCGGCCAGCACGCCCTCTTTGACCTCGATGCCGGCAGCTTCAAGCCGCTCGATGCCGCTTCCGTCGGTGCGGGGGTCGGGATCGCGGAGCGCAATCACGGCGCGCGCGGGCCGCGCTGCGGCGATCACATCGGCGCAAGCGAGCCCGCGGCCGCCTTCGTGGGCGCACGGCTCGAGCGTCACATAGAGGGTCGCGCCCTCGGCGCGCCGGCCGGCTCGCTCGAGCGCGATCGCTTCGGCGTGCGGACGGCCTCCGGGCGCCGTGCAGCCGCGGCCGAGGATTTCCCCCGACGGCGCCACGACGATCGCGCCGACCGATGGGTTCGGCCAGGTGGTGCCGAGCCCGCGCCTCGCAAGCTGAAGCGCTTGCGCCATATGGTCCTCGTCACTCGCGCTCATCGGAAGGTGTTCGGCTTTCGCGCTAATCTTCGGCGGAGGCCGCAGCCTTGCCTGACTTCGACCGCCTCGGTGGATCGTCATCGTCCTCGGGGTCGCCATTGCCGTCACCATCGGAGCCGGCCAGCTCGCCCAGCAGCGCCTCGAAATCCTTGGCTTCGCGGAAATTCTTGTAGACCGAGGCGAAGCGGACATAAGCCACGTCGTCGAGGCCTTTCAGCGCCTCCATCACCAGCCGGCCGATGGTCTCGGACTGAATGTCGTTCTCGCCCATGTTCTCGAGCCGGCGCACGATGCCGCTCACCATCCGCTCGATGCGCTCGGGGTCGACCGGGCGCTTGCGCAGCGCGATCTGCACCGAGCGCATCAGCTTGTCGCGGTCGAACGGCATGCGCCGGCCGCTCCGCTTGACCACGGTCAGCTCGCGGAGCTGCACGCGCTCGAAGGTGGTGAAGCGCCCGCCGCAATCGGCGCAGACGCGGCGGCGCCTGATCGTGGTGTGGTCCTCGCTAGGCCGCGAGTCCTTCACCTGCGTGTTGGTGCTGCCGCAATAGGGGCATCGCATCGGCGACCGCCCTCCTCTTTCTCACCGTCACGCACGAGCTGGAGCGAAATCCGCTCTAGCCTTGCTTGAGCATGATCCTACCGGAAAACCGGTTCCGATTTTTTCGGATCAAGCTCTAGCGATAGATCGGATAGCCCTCGCAAAGCTCGATGGCGCGCTTCTTGACGCTCGCCTCGACCGCGCCGTTGCCGGCATCGCCATTCGCCGCGAGACCGTCGAGCACCTCGATGATCATGCCGCCGATCGACTGGAACTCGGCGATGCCGAAGCCGCGCGTGGTCCCTGCCGGCGAGCCGAGCCTGATGCCGGAGGTGACCATCGGCTTCTCCGGGTCGAACGGCACGCCGTTCTTGTTGCAAGTGATGTTGGCGCGGCCGAGCGCGATCTCAGCCGCCTTGCCGGTCAGCTTCTTGGGCCTGAGATCGACCAGCATGACATGGGTGTCGGTGCCGCCCGAGACGAGCGCCACGCCGCCTTTGACCAGCGTCTCGCCGAGCGCCTTGGCGTTGTCGATCACGCCCTTGATGTAGAGCTTGTAGTCGGGCTTCAGGGCTTCGCCGAAGGCCACTGCCTTGGCGGCGATGATGTGCATCAGCGGGCCGCCCTGGAGGCCGGGGAACACCGCCGAGTTGATCTTCTTGCCGATCGCCTCGTCGTTGGAGAGCACCATGCCGGCACGCGGACCGCGCAGCGTCTTGTGCGTGGTGGTGGTGACGATATGGGCGTGCGGCAGCGGGCTCGGATGCAGGCCCGCGGCGACCAGCCCGGCGAAATGCGCCATGTCGACCAGGAGATAGGCGCCGACAGAGTCGGCGATCTGGCGGAAGCGCGCGAAATCGATGACGCGCGGATAGGCCGAGCCGCCGGTGATGATCATCGCCGGCTTATGCTCGTTGGCGAGCTTCTCGACCTCGTCATAGTCGATGCGGTGATCGTCGGGACGGACGCCGTATTGGACAGCGTTGAACCACTTGCCGGACAGATTCGGCGGCGCGCCGTGCGTGAGGTGGCCGCCGGAGGCGAGGCCAAGCCCCATGATGGTGTCGCCCGGCTTCAGCAGCGCCAGCATGACCGCCTGGTTCGCCTGGCTGCCGGAGTGAGGCTGCACATTGGCGAAGGCGCAATTGAACAGGCGCTTGGCGCGGTCGATGGCGATCTGCTCGACGACGTCGACATATTGACAACCGCCGTAATAGCGCTTGCCCGGATAGCCTTCGGCATATTTGTTGGTGAGCAGCGTGCCGGCGGCATCGAGCACCGCCTGCGAGACGATGTTCTCCGACGCGATCAGCTCGATCTCGTTCTGCTGGCGCTCGGCCTCATGCTCGATCGCATCGAAGACCTCGGGATCAGCGTCCTCGAGATGCCGGGTGAAAAAGCCGCTTCCGCGCGTCTCGGCGCGCCTTGCATCGCTTGCCGTCATGGCTAGTGCTCCTTGAGCTCAACACGTCCCGCCCTGGCCAAGGACGCGTTTCCCGCTGCAACGGGGCGCGCCTCTAACCGTTGGCCCGCTCTACCATATGTCGTCGGACCACGCCAGCAACACCCAACGGGGTGCGCCGATGCCCAGCAGCACATGGCCGAGACGATCGGGCCTCGTCCTATATGGGATTTGATCGCCGCGATCAGTAGGCGGAAGCGGTCTCGGGCGCACCGTCGTGATTGTAGATGTCGGGACGGAACTGCACCACGCCGTCAGGCGTGGCCCAGGCGCTGATATAGGTGAAGTAGACCGGGAGCGGCTTCACCAGCTTGACGTCGATCTGCTCGCCGGACTGCTTCACTGCCATCATGCGCGGGACATTCCAGCCGCCGGTGTCCTGAAGGATCCAATCGACCAGCGTCTCGATCTCGTTGACGCGCACGCAGCCCGAGCTTTCGAAGCGCACCGAGCGCCCGAACAGGCTCTTGAGCGGCGTGTCGTGCATGTAGACGGCGTCTTTATTGGGGAAATTGATCTTGACGAAACCGAGCGAATTCTGATCCCAGGGAAGCTGGCGGAACTGATAGTTGTAAACGTCCTGGCCGAACCAATTGATCTGGCGGTTGTCTATCGGATTGCCGGCCGGGTCGAAGGCCTGCATGTGATAGGCCGCGAGCACGTCCTGATTACGGCGGGCGAACTCCTGCGCCTTCGGCACCAGGTCTTTGTAGATGATGCTCTTCGGCACGTACCAATAAGGATTGAAGTTGACCTCGATGACCTTGCTGGAGAGCTCGGGCGTCGCCCGCTCAGGCTTGCCGACCACGGCGGCGTGGCGCTGCACCACTTGGCCGGAGTTGACCGCCTCCACTTGGGCAGAGGGAATGTTCACCGCCACGTAGCGGTTCGCGGCCGTAGGCGCCAACGTCTGCAGGCGCTTCAGATTGGCCTGAAGCTGCACCAGCCTGACGGTCGCCGGAATGTTAATCGCCTCGATGGTCACGCGCGCATCGATGACACCCGTCGGCGGGAGACCATGACGGCTCTGGAATTTCTTCACGGCCGCAACGACGGCGGCGTCGTATTCGTCGGGAACGCTCATGCCGACGAGATCACCGCTGATCTCGAGCCGGCGATGCAGGACGACGATGTCCGGCCCCTTGTCGCCGGGCCTCATCGCCTTTACCGGCACCATAGGCCAGCCGCCATTGGCAACGATCGCGCGATATTTCACGATCGCGGCCTGGGTGGGAGCGATATTCGCCTTGGCGAGGGTCGGCGTGCCGAGCGCGGGGTTCATGATCCAGGCGCGGGTCGAGGCGTCGCCCTCGTCGGGGGGCAGCTCGTCGCCGTGGAAGGCTTGCGATCCTGGCTTTTGGGGGCCGTGCTGGCCGCCGCCGAACAGACCGCCGCCAAACAGGCCCGGGCCGCCATAGCCGTCGGAGTCACCCCCGCCGCCTCCGCCGCCCGGGTTAGGGCCCTTCATCCAGGAGAACAGGCCGGCGCTCGAGGGCTCGACGCTGGTGGCGAGCAAGGTCGCAGCAAGGGCTGCGGTGGCGAGCAGAGCCCCGCCCCTGATCCAAGATCGGCATGTCAACATGCGCTGGTCCCCGTGGCCTCGCAGCCTTCTATCCCGCTTTAACTATAGGCGGTTTACCCTCTTCACTCTAGAGCCAATGAATTGGGTTTCCTTCACAATTTATCAACCAGGGCGCAGGTTCCAAACAGGACAATCGTTGCGGAGCGGACACGTTACGCCGCGATTGATACACGACGATTGCGCATCGCAACCGGCATTGGCGCCTTCGGTTGCTTGACCGATAGCCGGGGAATGGGGCGATTTTGGGCTGTGGCGAGGACAAGACTGGAAACGAAAGCGCCCCGGCGGCTTTTTTCAGCCACCGGGGCGCCAAGCCAATAGGCGTTTTTGCTTACAGCTGGTAGCGGATCTGGTCGGTCCAGAAGCGCTCGAGCCTGATCAGGGCCTTGTTCATGCCCTCAAGGTCGTTGGCGCCGATGCCGCCCACCTGCTGCAGCGACTTGAGCTGGCGGTGATAGAGCCCGTTCACCACCCGGCACACGTCCTGCCCCTTTTCGGTAAGCCTGACCCGCACGGAGCGGCGGTCGGTGGTCGAGCGCTGGTGATGGATATAGCCGGCATCGACCAGCTTCTTCAGATTGTACGAGACGTTCGAGCCGAGATAATAGCCACGGCTGGTGAGCTCGCCCGCCGTCAACTCGGCATCGCCGATGTTGTAGAGCAGCAGAGCCTGGACGCTGTTCACGTCGACACGGCCCAGACGTTCGAATTCATCTTTGATCACGTCGAGCAGCAATCGATGAAGCCGCTCAACGAGCTTCAAGGAAACCAGATAGCGACCTTTGAGGTCTTCCGCCTCTTCTGCGCTAGCATGCGTCCCTATATTCAGGGCTACACTCATCGCCTACCCTCGTTAGTTGTTGTTAATCCCCAACTTGATGACGACTATAGCCGGGGCAACCTAAGATGGGCTTAAGCGAGACGCTTAAGATTGCATGAAATTCTAGTATTAAGTTTTGATGATGTTGCGGGACGTTTGAGCCGAGACTCAGGCACTTAGGTTACGGTCCTCAAGGTCCAGCTCGTCTTCGACCTCGGTCGAAAACAGCAGCTCGATCGCCTCATCGTCAACGTCGCAGAGGCGCGCGGGACGCCATTGGGGCGCGCGGCCCTTGCCGGCAATGCGCGCCGCCACACCCTCGCGATAGTCGTGGCTGGCGACGACCTGCGAGGTCAGTCGGAATTCAAGCTTGAGCGCATCGGCAAGCTCCATTGAGCGGCCACGCTGCATCTGGGCGAGTGCAATCTTGAGCGAGGTCGGCGACTTCGTGCGCATCTCGGCTGCCGTCTCGCGCGCGAAGGCGGCGTCGGCCCCCTCCTCCGCATCGAGCCGCTCGAGAATCGCCTCGACGGTCGGCGCGGCGAAGGCGCGGTTGATGACAGGGGTGTGCCGCACGAGCTCGCCCTCGCCCGGATCGCGATGCAGCCCGTCGAGCAGACGGTCGACCGGGTGATTGTCGCTGATCGCGTCCTTGATCACGCTGAAATAGGCGGACGGGATGTAATGGCTCGCGAGCTTGAGCCTGACCGCGTCGGCCGGGCCGATGCTGCGCCCGGTCAGGGCGAGATAGGTGCCGAACGATCCCAGCAGCCGCGGCAGAAAATAGGTGCCGCCGATATCGGGGAGGAAGCCAATGCCGACTTGCGGCATGGCGAAGCGATAGCCTTCGGCGGCGACGCAATGGGTGCCGAGCAGCGAGATGCCGACGCCGCCGCCAAATGCGAGCCCGTTGATGAGCGGCACGTTCGGCCTGATGAAGTTCTCCAGCGTCCAGACATGGGTGTAAGCGGCGCGATAGAACTCGCGGATCGTTTGCAGAGCGCCCTGCTCGCTGAGCTCGTGTAGAGCCTTGAGGTCGCCGCCGCTGCAGAACACGGTCGGATGCGTCGACTGCATCACTACGCCATAGATATGCGGCGCGGGCTCCCAGCGCCGGTAATGGGCGGTCAACGCATCGAACATTTCGCGGCTCAGCGCGTTCAGCCGAGACGGGCGGTCGAGCGTGACGACGCCGGCGCGATCGATCTCCTCGAAATTGATGCCAAGCGCTTCAGACACTTAGACGACGCCCCTGACCGAAACCTTGTAATCGGCGCCTTTTTGCACGAGATGCCTTGAAAAGGCCCGGCTTCTCTTGAAAAGGGCTTGCCCGGAAAGGTTAGCCTTAACGAGGCCGGCCTTACGAGAACCGGGGGGCAGCTAGCATCCAATCGTCGAAACCACAAGCTTTGGTCCGGAAACCATTGGACGAAGACATGACGCTCGACCGCCGCCTTGCCCGTCTGCTGTTCGCGCTTGTCGTGGCGCTGCCGGTCACTGCGCGCGCGGAGACCGACGAGCTACCGTCGCTGCCCGATCGCAAGCCCGCTCACGTCGAGGAGCCTGTCGCCGAGGCGCCGGCGCTCCCTGGCGATCAGCCGACCGTGCCTTGGACCGACGCGGAAATCGCCGCCGCCAAGACGGCGTGCGATGCGGCGCTCAAAGACGTGGCGATCGACTACCAGCCCCTGCCGCCGATCAAGGAAGGTATTTGCGGAACGCCGGCGCCGATCCTGGTCAAGTCGATCGGCAGCGATCCCGCGGTCGCCATCGATCCGCCAGCGACGATGAATTGCGCGCTTGCCGCCGGGCTCGCCAAATGGATCAGGACGAAAGTGCAACCGGAAGCGATGGCCGCGCTGAACACCAAGGTGGTCAAGCTGCGCAACGCCACCTCATATTCCTGCCGCAACCGCTATGGCAGCGCGTCCACGCCGCTCAGCGAGCATGCGCTGGCCAACGCGCTCGATGTCTCGGACTTCGTGTTCGCCTCTGGCGACCACATCACCGTGCTCGACGGCTGGCCGCGCCTCGCATCGGCGACGCCGCCAGCGTCAACGCCGTCGCCCGAGCCCGCACCGAAGCAGAGCCGCGCCGCATCGGTGACGCGCTCAATCCTGAAAGTGTCGCAAGCCGTGACGCCGACAACGCTCCCGGCCGCCGCCCGCGACGCCGCGGTCGTGCTGAAGATCAAGGCCAATCCGTTCGCGGCTCCGCGGCCTCCGGACGAGGCCAAGCCGGCGAAGGCGACCACCGTGGTCGCAAGCGTTCCGCAGGCGGCCTCGCCTGACGGAGCCGGTACCACAGTCGCCAAGAGCAACCCGTTCGTCGCCGCCCCGCCGGCTGAAGCCTCGGCGCCCAGGTCAGCGCCCGCCGCCACAACTCTGCCGCAAGACGCGACGCCGGCAGAGGCCGCGCCTCAGGATGGGCCGCATGAGCCGACGCTCGCCGAACGGCAGAGCGTCTTCATCAAGACCGTGCACGACGAGGCTTGCGAGGTGTTCGGCACCACGCTCGGCCCCGCCGCCAACGAGGCGCATAAGAACCACTTTCATCTCGACATGAAGGAGCGGAAGCGCGCCGGGTTCTGCGAATAGCAAAGCGCGCGCCTTGCAAACCAAGTTCGGCCGGGGCGGTTGGCACCAAGCGGGCGTGGGTGTAGCTTGCCGACACCTCAGTCAAGCAGAAACGGCAAGACGTGACGTCATCTCCCAAAGACAAGACCGTCTCGCTCCGCACCGAGCGGGCCAAGCGTGCTGGCGGCAAGCCGCCGCGCGCCGCGCCGGGCGGTTATCCGGCGACTCGGCTCAGACGCAACCGCCGCGCCGACTGGTCGCGCCGGCTTGTCCGCGAGAACACGCTCAGCACCGACGATCTGATCTGGCCGATCTTTCTCATCGAGGGCGAGCGCAAGCGCACGCCAGTCTCCGCCATGCCGGGCGTAGAGCGGCTATCGGTCGACCTCGCCGTCAAAGCGGCCGAGGAGGCGGCAGCGCTCGGCATCCCGGCGCTCGCCCTGTTCCCCAACACCGAGCCGTCGCTGCGTGACGAGGCGGCGAGCGAAGCGCTGAACCCCGCCAATCTGGTCTGCCGCGCGGTGCGCGCCATCAAGGGCGCGGTGCCCGACATCGGCATCATCTGCGACGTGGCGCTCGACCCCTATACCAGCCACGGCCATGACGGGCTCATCGTCAACGGCGAGGTCGACAACGACCGCACCGTCGAGGCGCTGATCCTGCAGGCTCTGGTGCAGGCTGAGGCCGGCGCCGACATCCTCGCGCCGTCGGACATGATGGATGGGCGGATCGGCGCGATCAGGGGAGCGCTCGAGGAGAACGGCTTCACCTCGACGCAGATCCTGGCTTATGCCGCGAAATATGCGTCGTCGTTCTACGGGCCGTTCCGCGACGCGGTCGGCTCAGGCGCGAAACTCAAGGGCGACAAGCTCGGCTACCAGATGGACCCGGCCAACGGCGCAGAGGCTCTGCGCGAAGTCGCGCTCGACATCGAGGAGGGCGCCGACATGGTGATGGTCAAGCCCGGGCTCGCTTATCTCGACATCGTCTTCAGGGTGAAGCAGGCGTTCGGCGTGCCGACTTTCGCCTACCATACCTCTGGCGAGTACGCGATGATCGCGGCCGCGGCTGAGCGCGGCTGGCTCGATCGCGACCGCATTCTTCTGGAGACCCTGATGGCGTTCAAGCGCGCCGGCGCCGACGCGGTGTTCACCTATTTCGCGCTCGCCGCCGCGCGGCTGCTGAAGAACTAGCTTCGTCGCCCGGGTGCCATTTCCGCGAAAGCGCGAATCCAGTAATCGCCGATCTCCGCTGTCTACGAGCGCCGCAAACACCGAGGTGCCAGGAGCCGGGCAACGACTGGGGTTGCGTTGGCTCAGTTGGTGACCTTCACGCTTTTGAAGACCACGTTCGCCTCTTTCTGCTTGTCGAAATTGTCGCCCGACATGCCGAAGCGCCAGCCGGTCTTGGGCGCCTGCCCGCGCACCTCGCGCACCTTGGTGCCGTTGATGAAGAAGGTCGCGGTGTTGCCGTTGGTCTTCACCCGCAGCATGTTGGTGGCGCCCGGCAGAGTCTTGATGGCGGTCGAATCGACGTTGGCGGCGATCGTGCCGAGCCACCTGCCGTCCTGCTTGCGCGCGATCCAGAACTTGCCGTTGTTGAGGATGCCGAACTGGAAATAGGTGCGGTTGTCCTCACCCCAAAACAGCAGACCGGCGCCGAGCACCGGCTGATCGCCCTCCGGCCACACCGTCTCCAGGCAGATGTCGGCATCCTTCACCGTGAAGGTGACGTTCAGATTGGATTGCATGTCGTCGGGGGGCAGCTTGAAGGTGAAGGCGCCGTCCTTCACCTCGACGGTGTCTTTGATCGACCAGCCGCCGGCGTCGTCGTGGAATTTGTCCTCGAAGACGATTTCGGACCCCTCGCAAGCGCTCGCCCGCCACGCCGGAACGGCCACGCTCAACACTAGAACAGCAAGCAACAACAAGAGTCTCGACATGGACGGGTCCCCGTTAGCTTCGCCTCACGCGTCCTCGAAGGAAAATCCTTAACGGGTTGGCTCACTCTCGGCAACCGGCGCGCGTCCGCACAGCGTCGTTTCTATGACGGGCTAAGGCCTGACATTCTTCGCCGGCACCCGGCTCTCGCGCTTGTTTGCGGCAGCTTCAATCACCATGTACTCGCCCCGAGAATGAACCCTTGTCTTGAGAGCTGAGGCTCTCTTGGGAGCGAGACAAAATGAGCGAGCAGCAGACCCTTCCGCCCCGCGTCGGCCGCGATTTCGCCGACCAGCCGCACGCTTACAATCCGGTGTCGCAGGCGGGACTGTTCGACGGCGTGATCTTCAAGCGCACGATCGCCTTCCTCGTCGACGCCATCATCATTTCGGTGCTCTCGGTGGCCGCCTATGTCGCAGTGGCCCTGCTCGGCATTCTCACGCTCGGGCTTGCTTGGCTGCTGTTCGGCCTGGTCTTCCCGGTGGTTGGGCTCGGCTATAATGCGGTCACCATCGGCGGCAAGAACTCCGCCACAATCGGCCAGCGCCTGATGGGGCTCGAGGTGCGGATGTGGTTCGGCGGCAAGGTGTCGCCGCTGGTTGCGGCCTTCCACGCGCTACTGTTCTGGTTCTCGCTCGTGGTGTTCTGCCCGATCCTGCTGTGGGCGCTGTTCGACCCGCGCAAGCGCTGCCTGCACGACATTCTCGCGGGCGTCTTGTTCATCAACCGGCCCTAGTCACGAATTATTCTTAGGTTTGCAGGGTGTTAGCCGTGGCGCATTTCGCGACTCGTGGCGGATTGCGCGGATCGGCTCCGATCAACTAAGCTTACCAGAACGGGTTCGGATTCGCTTCCGGTCAAACGACGTGACAGAGCATAAGAGCAACTTTCCCGAATTCTATATTACGGCGCCGCAGCCCTGCCCCTATTTGCCCGGCCGGCTCGAACGGAAGCTGTTCACCCACCTCACCCGCGACAAACCCCGCTTCCTGATCGACAACCTGCTCAAGGGCGGGTTCCGGCGCAGCCAGAACATCGCCTACATGCCCTACTGCGATGCATGCTCGGCCTGCGTGCCGGTCCGCATCCTGGTCGATCAGTTCTCGCCCCGCCGCTCGCTGAGGCGCATTGCCCGCGCCAATCGCGATCTCGTCGCGACCCGCATGACGCCGGCGCCGAGCTCGGAGCAATATTCGCTGTTCCGCGCTTATATCGACGCGCGCCACGCCGATGGCGGCATGGCCGAGATGTCGGTGCTCGACTATTCGCTGATGGTCGAGGACAGCGTGGTCGAGACCTTCGTCACCGAATATCGGGTGAAGCCGGATCCCGACGGCGACGGCTCATCGCCGCTGGTCGGCGTGTCGCTATGCGACCGCCTGAGCGACGGCGTGTCGATGGTCTACAGCTTCTACGATCCCGAGCTGCCGCAGCGCAGTCTCGGCACCTACATGATCCTCGACCATGTCGAGTTCGCCCGCAGCCAAGGCCACCCGTTCGTCTATCTCGGCTATTGGATCGAGGGCTCGCGCAAGATGCGCTACAAGAACCGCTTCGAGCCCCAGGAGCGCCTCACCTCCAAGGGCTGGGTGCAAACCGACGTCTGAAATCAGAATCGCGGGCCGAACGAGTTCGACTTGGGGAAGCCCTTGGGCGGGAGACGCCCGGCCTGGGCGCGCTGGCCCCACCAATCCCTGAGCTCCGCTGCGGCAAGGTTGAAGCTCCGCTTCGCCGAGTCGATGTAAGTGAGGCCGTCCTTCTTGTTGAACGCCTTCGCGTCGGCGAGTCCGCCATCCTTGTAGCGCTGCAGCCGTACACCCTTGCCGCGCGGCATCTCCGGTAGCTCCTGGAGCGGAAACAGCAGAAGCTTACGGTTGTCGCCGATCACGGCGATGCTGTCGCCGGCTGCCGGCGCGCACATCACGGCTTCCGATCCCGCCGGCACGTTCAGCACTTGCTTGCCCTTGCGCGTCATGGCCAGCACCTCGTCCTCGGCGACGATGAAGCCGTGGCCGCTGGTCGCCGCGACGATCAGCTTCCGCCCGGGCTCATGCACGAACAGCTCGACGGAGTCCGACGCTTCCTCGATGTCGATCATCAGGCGGAACGGCTCGCCATGGCCCCTGCCTCCCGGCAGCTTGTCGGCGCCGAGCGAATAGAAGCGGCCATTGGTGCAGAACAACAGCAGCGTGTCGGTCGTCTGCGCCTTGACCGCACGCTTCAGCCGGTCGCCCTCCTTGAAGGCGAGGGTATCGAGCTCGACCTGGTGGCCGCGGATGGCGCGGATCCAGCCCTTCTCCGACAGGACCACGGTCACCGGCTCCTTTTCGATCATCGCCTCGGCGAGCTCGGTCTCGACCCCCTCGGGGGCTTCGTCGAAAGTCGTGCGACGCTTGCCGATCTCGGTCTTCTGCCCAAACTGGTCCTTGAGCGCCTTGATCTCGTCGGAGATCGTCTTCCACTGTCTGTCGTCAGAGCCCAGCAGCGACTTGAGCTCCTTCCGTTCCTTGGTCAGGCTGTCGTGCTCGCGCTTGATCTCGATCTCCTCGAGCTTGCGCAGCGAGCGGAGCCGCATATTCAGGATCGCTTCGGCCTGCACCTCCGACAGCTCGAACGCCTTCATCAAGGCGGGCTTCGGCTCGTCCTTCTCGCGGATGATTTTGATGACCTTGTCGATGTTGAGATAGACGATGAGATAGCCGTCGAGCACTTCGAGCCGGTGGTCGATCTTGGCGAGGCGGAATTTGGAGCGGCGGACCAGCACGACCTGGCGGTGGTCGAGCCATTCGCGCAGCACCTGGCGCATGCCGAGTACGTTCGGCACCTGGCCGCGGCTCAACACATTCATGTTGAGCTGGACGCGGGTCTCGAGCTCGGTGAGCTTGAACATCGATTCCATCAGCAGCGTCGGATCGACGGCGCGGCTCTTGGGCTCGAGCACGAGCCTCACCTGCTCGGTCGATTCGTCGCGCACATCGGCGAGCAGCGGCAGCTTCTTGGTTTGCAGCAGCTCGGCGATGCGGGCGACGAGGCGCGCCTTGGGGATCTGATAGGGGATCTCGGTGACCACGATCTGGTAGGTGCCGCGTCCGGTGTCCTCCTGCCGCCAGCGCGCGCGCAAGCGGAAGCTGCCGCGCCCGGTCTTGTAGGCCTGTACGATCTGCTCGCGCGGCTCGACGATGATGCCGCCGGTCGGCAGGTCAGGGCCGGGCACGAGCTCGACCAGCTTCTCGGCGGTGGCGTTCGGGAACTTGATGAGATGGAGCGCCGCGTCGCACAGCTCGCCGGCATTGTGCGGCGGGATATTGGTCGCCATGCCGACGGCGATGCCCGAGGCGCCGTTGGCGAGCAGGTTGGGGAAATTGGCGGGCAGCACCGACGGCTCCTGCTCGCGGCCGTCGTAATTGGCGCGGAAGTCGACGGTGTCCTCGTCGATGCCGTCGAGCAGCCGCGCCGCGACTTCCGTCAGCCGCGCCTCGGTGTAGCGCTCGGCGGCAGGATTATCGCCGTCGATATTGCCGAAATTCCCCTGCCCGTCGACCAGCGGGTAGCGCACGGTGAAATCCTGCGCGAGGCGCGCCAGAGCGTCGTAGATCGCTTGGTTGCCGTGCGGGTGGAAGTTGCCCATCGTGTCGCCGACGATCTTGGCGCATTTCCGGAACTCGCCTTGCGGGGAGAGGCGGAGCTGCTGCATGGCGTAGAGCAGCCGGCGATGGACCGGCTTAAGACCGTCGCGCACGTCGGGCAGCGCGCGATGCATGATGGTCGAGAGCGCATAAGCGAGATAGCGCTGCTCGAGCGCCTCGCGGAGATCGACCGGCTCGATCGGCCCTTGCGAATCAGGTGGCGGGGTGCGTTTTCCCATGCACAGCGCTTAACGCATTGAATTCGGGCGGGCAATGTCGAAGCCCATGGGCTGCGCGGCGGGCTCATTTAGGCCGATTGGCTTTGTCGTCTTGCTCCTGTATTTTTCCTGTGCCGGGAAGGCGTCATTGGAGGTTCACGATGAACTGTCGATTGCTGACCGCCTCACTTCTCTTCGGCCTTCTCATGGTCTGCGCTGTCTTCTCGTTCGGACCGTTGCTTGCGGCAACTCCCGATGCAATTCTGCAGTCGCATAAGCTTGGGCCGCTGGCCGAGGAAGATTTCGATCGGCCTGGCAAGGACTACAAAAATTTCGAGATCGAAGACCCCAACGCCAATACCTGCGAGTATTTTTGTACCAGGGAGGCGCAGTGCAAAGCATGGACCTACGTCAAGCCGGGCGTGCAGGGCGCCAAAGCAAAATGCTGGCTGAAGACGGGCGTGCCGGCGTTGATTCCGAACAACTGTTGCATCTCGGGATTGAAGGCCGGGATCTGTGACAGCGGTTCTTACTGGGACGCCGGCGCGAAGGAGTGCCGGGCGAGGGTCAACTAGCCGCGGTCCGACGCAAGCGTCAGCACCGAGCGGCGGTGCTGGAGCAATGCTCGCGAGACTTGCACTTGCCGGAATGCGTCGTGAATGGCTTGCACAGAAATTTGATCCCGTTGCGGCATTCGGTGTGCGTGTCGGTCACCGGGCAGTCGCTCAGCTGAAGCTTGCTGGTGTCGTATTCGGGCTTGTCGAACTTCTCGATCTTCGCGGCGCTGCCGGCGCCAGGCGGCGGCACTAACAGTTTCGACTGCGGGCCCGACACGGCGGTCGGGACCTGCTCTGCCGCTTGCGCGGGCGCCGCAACGGCGAGCGCGGCGCAAGCCCATCCAACCGCAAGCGCGCGGCTTACGCTACCACGTGCGCGTCGTGGGAGGCTCATGGCTGGAAATCGTACAGCGCCTCCCGCGCGAACGACTAGGGCACAGCGCCGCAGTCTAGAGCCGCGTGGGATTGCGGTCGGGGCGAGTCGGCAGTTGGTCGTCGCCTTTGGCGCCTTTCAGGCATGAGGTGTCGATGAACACCTGGATCTCCTGGTAGTACCATTGATCGCCGTGACGCCAGCCGGCGATGCCGACGCCGATCTCGGTCGAAGCGGAGCGAAGCGCGCGCTCATGCCCGGGTGAGTGCTTCCAGAAGGTCATGGCAGCGTCCACCGCGGTCCCCGGCGATACCCGCGCCGGACGTGTCCACAATTCGTGCCAATTCTCGCCGCGGAACTTGCAGAACTTGGCGCCGCTCGCGCGCAGCCGCTGGAACGGGCTTCGTCCGTCGGCGCTGTGACCTTGCCTGGTCGTCTCGGCGAGATATGCGGCGTAGCCTTGCGCCTCGCGGCTCGCCGCTTCACTCTCGCGCAGAGGCGCCAACCCCTTGCTCGCGCGATAGGCGTTGGTCTGGTCGATGATCGCTGCCTTCGCGCTGTCAGGGACGGCAAATTCCTGGGAGTGCGCGTGGGTGACGCCGAGCAGCTGGCCGATCGCGGCCAGGCCCAACAGCGCAGGCGAGCATCGCATCGACATTACGAACCGCTATCGAGATCACCGCGGCGCAGATTAGCGCAACGGGGCTAGGCGGCGCGAGCGGCGCGGGCGAGCAGGGTGACGAGGCGCTCCCTCGCTTGCGGCAAGGTGAGGCCCTGTGGCGCCAGCACGTCGCGCTCGAGGAAATGCCCGGTCAGAGACAGCCCGGCGACGATGTCGGCCCCGGTTGCGGGCGCGGCATCGTCCAACAAGAACGCCGGCAGCTTGAGCAACTTGGTGCAGTAAGGCGCACCCGCGTCGCGCGACACGGCACGGCCGGAACGCGGCGATACATAAGCGAGATCGGCATCGACGCCAGTCGCGGCGCATTCGCTGAGATCGAGGCCGAAGCCGAGCTCGCCGAGCAGCTGTAGCTCCCAGCGCACCAGAAGCATGGGCCAGAGCTCGGCATTGTCGAACGACCGAAGCACGTTCAGCGCCGCGGCGTAGAGCGAGGGATGCGGATCGCGTTCGGGCAAAAGTCGCGCCAGTGAGGCGAGCGACGAGATCGCGGCGAGCGAGGTCGCATCGTCGAGCACGCGCGCGGCATGGGCTTCGACCAGCTCGACATTGAAGCCGCCGAGATGCTCCGAGAGCCGGGCCCGCCAGCTGACGCGGATAAGATTGCCGGGCTGGAGCAGAGGGCGGATGCGGCGCGAGCGCCCTCCCCTGACCAACCCAAGGTGCCTCCCGTGGCGGAGCGTCAGCAGCTCGGCGATCGCGTTGGCCTCGCCGAGCGGCTTGGCCGAGAGGAAGATGCCTTCGTCGCTCCAATCCATCACCGAGCCTAGTGGCGAACGGCATCCAGGCTCAAGCTTCTCGAAGCGCTCAAGGCGTCGTCGAGGTCGCGTTCGTGCTCGGGCTGGTGAAGCCTGCCGCCGAGGTGCCGACAGTCGGCGCAAGCGGCGTGCCTTCATTGCCCAGGGACGGAAGCGCCAGATTGGGGTCGAAGGTGGCCGAGCCCGGATTGCCGGGCAGCGCGCCGAAGCTTTGGCCTGCAATGGCTGGATTGATCGCGCCGAGCGCGCCGGGATTGCCAAGCTGGGAGCCGATGCTCTGTGACGGAACGCCGAGCGCGCCGAGATTTGGCGTCGCCACGGGCACCGGCGGGGGAACCGCGAAGGTGATGTTCGGCTTGGCGGCGAAGGCGGCGGTCGCGCTGGCGACGAGCGCCGCGGCGGCTAGAATTGCGAGGGTGGATCGCATGAGGCTGGCCTCCTGATCGTTGCATGTCTTGATCGGTGTATGTCTTGCAACGGCAGCTGGGCAGCGTGGCCGTCCATTTGAAGAACCGTGCGGCGCTTTGACGGTCGTGCCCCGAACGACGAAGGGCCCGGAACTCGCTCCGGGCCCTTGCCGAGACTCGCAAGTGCGGCGAAATGCGCGTCAACCGCCGGTGCTGGTTCCGGGTGTTCCGGTCGAGCCGAGCGAGCCGCTGCTCGTGCCAGCCCCGCTACTCGAATTCGGCTGATTGATACCCGACGCCGACGTGCCCGGCTCCGGCCCGACCGCCGATCCCTGATTGCCGAGTGACGGCAGGGCCGCGTTAGGGTCGTAGCTCGGCGAGCCCGGAGCGCCCGGTTGAGCGCCGAAGCTTTGTGTCGCTGCTCCTGCGCCCGGCGACCCCGGGCTTGCGCCGAAGCTCTGGATTGGCGCGGCCGGAGCGGCGCCGACGCGACCGGCCGGCTCGGCCGCTTGCACGGCGCTCGCGGCGAACAGAGCCGCGGCAGCAGTCATCGCATAGAGAGTGGTCCGCATGTTGACCTCCTTGGTGATTGGCTTGAGGGGTCAACGTCTGCGCTAGGGGTGGGTTCCTCGCCGAACCACGGCAGTTTCTGGGCGTTTTACTTCTTCGGGTAGTCGAGGCCCATCTCGCGGTAGCGCTCGGGGTCGTCGCCCCAATGCTCGCGCACCTTGACGAACAGAAAGAGATGCACCTTCACGCCGGCGATCTCGGCAATGTCGGCGCGGGCGGCAGAGCCGATCTCCTTGATGGTCTGGCCCTTGGCGCCAAGCACGATCTTGCGCTGGCTTTCGCGCGCCACATAGATGGTCTGCTCGATCCGCACACTTCCGTCGTTCAGCTCCTTCCACTCGATGGTCTCCACCGTGAGCTGGTAGGGCAGCTCCTCGTGCAGCCTGAGGAACAGCTTTTCGCGGGTGATCTCCGCGGCGGTCTGGCGCAGCGATGCGTCGGTCAGCTGGTCCTCGGGAAACAGCCAGGGGCCTGGCGGCACGGCCGAGGCGAGATAATCCTTGAGATCGGCAACGCCGTCGCCGTTCAGCGCCGAGAGCATGAACACGCGGTCGAACGGCCTGATCGCCGCGACGTCGGTCGCGAGCCGCAGTAAATCGGGTTTCGCCACCTGGTCGATCTTGTTGAGGACAGCGACGATGGGGCGCCTGACCTCGGGCAGATGCTTGAGCAGCGTGTCGAGGCTCTGATCGAGGCCGCGCTGCGCGTCGATCACCAGCACGACGATGTCGGCATCGCCCGCACGGTCCCAGGCCGAGGCGAACATGGCGCGGTCGAGCCGGCGCTTCGGTTGGAAGATACCGGGCGTATCGACCAGGATCACCTGCGATGTGCCGATCAGCGCGATGCCGCGCACCGGTCCGCGCGTCGTCTGCGCCTTGTGGGTGACGATCGACACCTTGACGCCGACCAGAGCGTTGGTGAGCGTCGACTTGCCGCTGTTCGGCGCGCCGATCAGCGCGACGAAGCCGCAGCGCGTATCCCCGTTTACGGTGGTGTTTTCCTCAGCCATTTTGCGGCGCCTGCCAGACCCCCTCGCGCAGCAGCATGGCTAGCGCGGCGGCTTGCTCGGCGGCGCGCTTGTTGGCGCCCTGCCCGCGCTCGGGCGCCACGCCGTCGATCTGCACTTCGGCAGTGAAGCGCGGCGCATGGTCGGGGCCTTCGCGGGCGATCTCGAGATAGCGCGGCAGCGACAGGCGGCGGCCTTGCGCCCATTCCTGCAACACCGATTTCGCGTCGGGGGCGGCTCCTTCGAGCTCGCCGAGATAGGGTTCCCAGAAGCGGCGGACGACGGCGCGCGCGGCATCGAAGCCGGCATCGGAGAAGATCGCGCCGAGCACCGCCTCGCAACCATTGGCGAGGATGGTCTTCTTGCCGCGGCCCCCGCTCCCCGCCTCGCCGCCGCTCATCAGGATGTAGTCGCCGAGCTGCCACTCTTGCGCCACCTCGGCCAAGGTCTCGGCGCGCACCATATGATTGAACCAGCGGGCAAGCTCGCCTTCGTAAGCGTCAGAAAAATGATCGGAAAGCAGCTCGGCGATGGCGAGGCCGAGCACGCGGTCGCCCAGGAATTCGAGCCGCTCATTGTCCTCGTTCGGCTTGCCGCTCGACCGCGCGCTGGCATGCGTCAAAGCGAGCTTGAGCAGAGCGGCATCGGCGAATTCGTGCCCAAGCCGGGCGGACAGTTCGGCAATCGGTCTATGCCGCCGCTTTGGCAAGCTCAGTGCACCACGTGGAAGATGCGCGACCAGCGCACGCTCTTGGGCCAGTCCCAAACCTGCCAGAAGCTCGAACTCCTCGTCGATCGAGAAGAAGATAATCTGTGCCTTGCCCACCAGATTCTCGAACGGCACGAAGCCGACCTCGGACAGAAATCGGCTGTCGGTCGAGTTGTCGCGATTGTCGCCCATCATGAAGAAATGCCCCTCGGGCACCTTGTAGACTTCGGTGTTGTCACCGAAGCCGTCGTCGACGAGGTCGAGCACGGGATAGCTCACCCCATTCGGCAAGGTTTCCTGGTAGCGCGCCATGTGCCGCTCGCGGCCCGACGCGTCGGTCGCGACGAAATCGTCGATCTTCACCTTGGGCACCGGCTTGCCGTTGATGTTGAGCACGCCGTGGATCATCTGGATCTCGTCGCCCGGGAAGCCGATCACGCGCTTGATGTAGTCGGTCTCGTTGTCGCGCGGCAGCTTGAACACGATCACGTCGCCGCGGTCGGGCTGCCTGGCCCAGATGCGGCCATTGAACAGGTCGAGCCCAAAGGGAAAGGAATATCGGCTGTAGCCGTAGCTGTATTTCGACACGAACAAATAATCGCCGATCAGCAGCGTCGGGATCATCGAGCCCGATGGGATGTTGAACGGCTGGAACAGGAACACCCGCACGAGGAGCGCGAGGATCAGCGCGTGGATGATGACACGGGCGGTGTCTTTGACGCTGCTTCTCGGTTCCGCTTTTTCGGCCTCGACGCTCATTTTGCCAAGCTCTCCTGCTTGCTTGCGGCTCAACACCGCTCCGTGACGTGCCGCCCCTATAGCCTCTCGCTTGCGATCAGGCAAACCCGCTCAATCGCGCATGGAGATTTTGTAAGCTGAGATGATGACGATGGCCTGGGCCGTGGGAAAGTCGTCGGTGATCGAGAGATCGATACGCACCTCGTGGCCCTCGGGCGTGATGCGCGCCAAAGCGAGCGCCGCGCCGCCGGTAAGCTGCAAGGTCGGCCGGCCCGAGACGAGATTGACCACCCCCATATCGCGCCAGAACACGCCCTGCCGGAAGCCGGTGCCGAGCGCCTTGGAGCAAGCCTCCTTGGCGGCGAAGCGCTTGGCGTAGGAGGCGGCGCGCGCCGCGCGGTTGTCGGATTTGCTGCGCTCGATATCGGTGAAGATGCGGGCGAGGAAGCGCTCGCCGTAGCGCTCGATGGTACGCTCGACCCGCCTGATGTCGATCATGTCGTTGCCGAGGCCGATGATCATCGTCCGCCGCCGACGCTCGCTTCCGTGTCGCTATGCCGCAGGGCCGCGCGCGCGCCGTCGATGACGCGCCGCATGCGCGCGACGCTGGCGGCAAGGCCGGTAAACACCGCCTCGCCAACGAGGTGGTGGCCGATATTCAGCTCGACGATCTCGGGGATCGAGGCGATCGCAACGACATTATCGTAGTCGAGCCCGTGGCCGGCATGGACCTCAAGACCGAGGCTTGCCGCCAGCCGCGCGCCCTCGACGATGCGCTTGAGCTCGCGCGCGACCGTAGCGGAGTCGCCTTCGGTCGCCGCCCGGCAATACGAGCCGGTATGGATCTCGATGGCGTCGGTGCCGACCTTGCGCGAGGCCTCGATCTGCTCCGGATCGGCGTCGATGAACAGAGCGACCTGGATGCCGGCGCGGCGCAGCTTGCCGACGAAGGGCGTGAGCGTCGCGACCTGCCCCGCGACATCAAGCCCGCCTTCGGTGGTGATCTCCTGCCTGCGCTCGGGCACAAGGCAGCTCGCATGCGGCTTGGCGTTCAGCGCGATCGCCAGCATCTCCTCGGTCACCGCCATTTCGAGATTGAGCGGGGCGAGCGAGGCCGCGGTCAGCCGCGCGACGTCGTCATCCCTGATATGGCGGCGATCCTCGCGGAGATGCGCGGTGATGTTGTCGGCCCCGGCCTCGACCGCGAGCTTTGCCGCGCGCAACGGGTCGGGATAGCGCCCGCCCCTGGCATTCCGCAGCGTCGCCACATGATCGATGTTGATGCCAAGCCGGATCGGCGGGGCATCCGCCAGGCGGAGCGTCTTCGTCGTCGTCATGGCGCGCCGAGAGCCTCCCGGCCCGCCCGAGTCTCGATCTCGCGGCGGCGACGATGCTGGTAGGCGTTGACCATCGGCTTGACGATGACATAGCTCACGCCGGCGAGCAGCAGCCCGACCGGAATGCAGCCGAGCGTCATCGGCTTAAGGATCGGCCAAAGCTGGGCGAGTGAGGATTGGAAAATGCCGTTGGAAAGATCGATGTGATGCTTCACCCCGCGCGTGCCGAGCATCCAGTTGCCGGCCTCGTAGGTCGACCACCAGAACAGCGGGTAGGTTAGCGGGTTGCCGATGAACGTGCCGAGAACGGCGGCGACGATGCTGCCACCGACGATCCAGGCGATCAGCGCCGCCATCATCATATGCGTGCCGAGAAACGGGGTGAGCGCCGAGAACACGCCGACGGCGAAGCCAAGCGCCACGGCATGCGGCGTCGCGCTCAGGCGGCGCAGGCGATAGAGGACATAGCGACCCGAGCGGCTGAAGCTCCGGCGCGGCCAAAGATGCACGCGGGCCTTGTCGAACCAGCTCTCCGCCTCGCGGCGCCTAAACAGCATCACAACCTCGCAATGTGCGCCCAAGCCAACAGGTGGACGATGGCGGCCCTGTGGCGTGAGAGCCCTACCATATTTAGTTCAGCTTCCCCCAGATTTCAGCGTCCCGGAACGCTTTGGCCGCAGTCCGAGGGCCCTGCGGCTTGCTCTAGCTGCTCGCCCGCGCGGCGCTCGAAACCATGTCCTTGGCCCGCAAGCCGGCGATGATGTCGTTCAGGTGCTTCAGGTCCCAGACCTCGAGATCGATCACCATCTCGGTGTAGTCCGGCACGCGATTGGTCATCTTGATGTTGTCAATATTACCGTCCGCCTCGCCGATCACGCTCGCCACCTGGGCGAGGCTGCCGGGCTCGTTCATCACGGTGACGGCGAGCTTGGCGGGAAAGCGCTGCGGGTTGTCCTCATCGATATCCCAGGTCACGTCGATCCAGCGCTCGGGCTCCTCGTCGAACGCCTTCAGCGCCTGGGCGTGGATCGGGTAGATGGTGATGCCCTTCCCGGGATTGAGGATGCCGACGATGCGGTCGCCAGGCACCGCGCCGCCGTCGGCGTAGTTGACCGGCAGGTCGCCGCGCAATCCCCTGATGGGGATGCCGGCGGGGCCGTCCTTCGCCGCGCGGCCGCTCGATCCCGGCCAGCGGAACTTGAGCCCCATGACCTTGCCGAGCCCGAACCAACCCTCGTCGCTCCGTTTGACCTTGCGCCGCCGCTTGACCGGCTCGGTCTTCTCCTCGGGGAACACCGCGCGCATCACGTCGGCCGAGGCCAGCTCGCCCCTGCCGACCGCAGCCATCACCTCGTCGGCTGACTTCTGCGACAGGCGCCCCAACACCTGGACGATCGCGTCCTCGCTGAAGATCTTGCCGCGGCGCTGGAAGGCGCGCACCAGGATCTCGCGGCCGAGCTTGCCGTATTGGGCGCGCACGGCGTCGCGGGTCGCACGCCTGATAGCCGAGCGCGCCTTGCCGGTGACGGCGAGGCTCTGCCAGGCCGACGGCGGCAGCTGCGCCTTTGAGCAGACGATCTCGACCTCATCGCCGTTCCTGAGCTCGGTCACGAGCGGCATCGGGCGGCCATTGATTTTGGCCCCGACGCAGGTGTTGCCGATCCCGGTATGCACCGCATAGGCGAAGTCGATCGGGTTCGCGCCGCGCGGCAGCGCGATCAGCCGGCCCTTGGGGGTGAAGCAGAACACCTGGTCCTGGAACAGCTCGAGCTTGGTGTGCTCCAGGAATTCCTCGGGGTTGTCGCCGTCGAGCAGCATGCCGACGAGATGGCGAAGCCAACGATAGGCATTGGTGTCCTGGCTCGGCACCATGCCGCTGCCATTGACCTGGTCCTTGTAGAGCGCGTGCGCGGCGACGCCGTATTCGGCGATCGAATGCATGCGCTCGGTCCTGATCTGCAGCTCGACGCGCTGGTGACGCGGGCCGACGATGGTGGTGTGGATCGACTGATAGTCGTTCTGCTTGGGGTTCGAGATGTAGTCCTTGAAGCGGCCGGGCACCGCGTGCCAGGTGGAGTGCACGACGCCGAGCGCGCGGTAGCAATCGCGCTCCTCCGGCACGACGATGCGGAAGGCGTAAATGTCCGACAGCTGCTCGAGCGAGATCTGCTTCCGCTCCATCTTGCTCCAGATGGCATAGGGCTTCTTCTCGCGGCCGGCGACGATGGCCGCCACCTTGGTCTCGTCGAGCTTGGTGGTGAGCGCGGTCTCAATCTCGTCGATCAGGCCCTGGTTCCGCTCGCGCAACACTTTGAGCCGCTCGACCACCGCGGCGTGCGCCTCGGAGTTCAGCCAGCGGAACGCATGATCCTCCAGCTCCTCGCGCAACCACTGCATACCCATGCGGCCGGCGAGCGGCGCATAGATGTCCATGGTCTCCTCGGCGATGATCTTGCGCTTGCCGGGCTTCACATGCTCGAGCGTCCGCATATTGTGCAAGCGGTCGGCGAGCTTGACGAGCAGCACGCGGATGTCGCTCGAGATGGCGAGCAGGAGCTTGCGGAAGTTCTCGGCCTGCTCGGCTTTGCGGGTGACGAGGTCGAGCTTCTTGATCTTGGTCAGTCCGTCGACCAGCGTGCCGATCTCGCGACCGAACAGGGCGTCGATCTCGCTCCTGGTGGTGGCGGTGTCCTCGATCGTGTCGTGCAGGAGCGCGGTGGCGATGGTCGCATCGTCGAGCCGCATCTCGGCGAGGATGGTCGCCACCTCCAGCGGATGAGAGAAATAGAGCGCGCCAGAGGCCCGCTTCTGATTGCCGTGCGCCTTCATGGCGTAGACATAGGCGCGGTTCAGCAGCGCCTCGTCGGCATTTGGCTGGTAGCTCAACACGCGCTCAACCAGCTCGTATTGGCGGGTCATGGCGCGCTAGCCTCTCTGCCAGTGGTCGTACCGGCGAAAGCCGGTACCGCAGTGACAATGCTTTGCAATCTGCCCAGGATTCCGGCTTGCGCCGGAATGACGGAGACGAGGCGAGCGCTTAAGGCAGACCGGTAGCGCGCCGTACTGTGGCGGCAGAACGAAATCAGCGCGAGCGCGGTCCCGCATTGGAGCCATCCGAAGGTGCCTGGCTCGCCATCCTGCGCAACAGCTCCTCCTCGGTCATCTTGTCGATCGAGGAATCGGCCGACTGATCGTCCTGGCCGAGAACGGGCATCCTGGTGTCGGTCGAGAGCATCGGCACGGCCTCAGCCTCAGGCTCGTCGACCTCGACATATTTCTGCATCGAATGGATGAAGTCTTCCTTGAGGTCGTCGGGGGCGATCTTGTTGTCGCCGATCTCGCGCAGAGCCACCACCGGGTTTTTGTCGTTGTCCCGCTGCACGGCGATCTGGGCGCCGGCCGAGATGGTGCGCGCGCGATGGCTGGCCAACAGGACGAGTTCGAAGCGGTTCTGAATCTTGTCGACGCAATCTTCGACGGTAACGCGAGCCATCAGGTGATCCTTGTGCTTAAGGGGGCAGATTCCTTGGTCTATTTAGGCAGTTCGCACCCCTGTGGCAAGCCGAACACGCATTAAAGCCGTTTGATAACTTGGCCTTGGCGCTGGCTCGCGGCCTTGCGCCACAGGCTCTTCGCGCTCGCGCCGAGCACCGGATGGCGCCAGTCGGGGGCGATGTCGAGCAGCGGCCTGAGCACGAATGGCCGGTCCTGCATCAAAGGATGCGGCAGTACGAGCGGCCTGGGACCGGCGCGGGCGAAGTCGGCGCGCCCGTCCCGCCAATGCCTGATCAGGCCCTTATAATCGATGATGTCGATATCGAGCGTGCGCGGACCCCATGGCCGGCCGCCGCGACGCCCCGATTGGCGCTCGATCCGCTTCAGCACGCGGAGCAGCGCCTCCGGCGGCAGCCGCGTATCGAGCAGCGCCACGGCGTTGACGTAAGCCGGCTGACGCGCACTGCCGACCGCCGCGGTCTCGTAAAGCGGCGACACCGCAAGCACGGCAATATGAGCGCGTTCGATTTCGCCCAAAGCTTGGGCAATCGCGTTGGCGGAAGTGCCCCATACCCCGGGACAATTTGCACCGAGACCCACCACCACCTTGCCTCGCGCCAGCAATTGCGAAGTCACGCTGTCACACCTATGTTGTCGATGCAGCCCTCTAGTCCGGCATTACCGAGACGCTGCTCTCTCTTAACAAGGCATATTTGCAAGTGAATGGGGCTCCCATGAATTTCTATCCGACCGAGCGCATCGCGCTGTTCATCGACGGCGCCAATCTCTACGCAACCGCAAAATCGCTTGCCATCGACATCGACTACAAGCGCTTGCTCGCGCTGTTCCGCAGCAAGGGACAGCTGGTCCGCGCGCTCTACTATACGGCGCTTGCCGAGGAGCAGGAGTATTCCTCGATCAGGCCGCTGATCGATTGGCTCGACTATAACGGCTACACCATGGTGACCAAGCCGACCAAGGAGTTCGTCGACGCGGCGGGAAGGCGCAAAATCAAGGGCAACATGGACATCGAGCTCGCGGTCGATGCCATGGAGCTGTCCGAATATCTCGACCATGTCGTGCTGTTCTCCGGCGACGGCGATTTCCGCTCATTGGTCGAGGCACTCCAGCACAAGGGCAAACGCGTCAGCGTGGTTTCGACGCTCGCCACCAACCCGCCGATGGTCGCCGACGAGCTTCGCCGCCAGGCCGACCACTTCATCGACCTTGCGAATATACTCGAGGAGATCGGCCGCGACCCCGCCGAGCGCGGCCAGCGCTCAGAGCGCCGCCGTCCCGAACCCGAATCGCTCGATGAGTTCGAGCGAGAGGACCTGATCGAGAGCTGAGCCTGACGCTTTCCCGAACTGTTACAGTGAAATGAGGAGGTATCGGGCGATGCAGGTCGGCTTCATCGGGCTCGGGCACATGGGAAGCGGCATGGCCGCCAACCTGATCGCCGCAGGCCACACGCTCACCGTCTATAACCGCACGGCCGAGAAGGCCGAGCCGTTGCTCGCCAAGGGCGCGCATCTCGCCAACACGCCGGCCGAAGCGGCGCGCGGCCAGGTGGTGGTCACCATGCTCGCCGATGACCGCGCGCTCGAAGGCGTGGTGTTCGCCGCTGACGGCATCCTCGCTGCGCTCGCGCCCGGCGCCATCCATCTCTCGATGAGCACGATCAGCGTGGCGCTCGCCGAGCGGCTCGATGCGGCCCACCAAGAAAAAGCCCAGGCGCTTGTCTCCGCGCCGGTGTTCGGGCGGCCGGAAGCCGCCGCTGCCGCCAAGCTGTTCATCGTCGGCGCGGGCAAGCCCGAAGCGATCGCGACCTGCTCTCCCCTGCTCGCTGTTCTCGGCCAGCGCACCTTCCCGATCGGTGATGAGCCAGCCAAGGCCAATCTCGTCAAACTCAGCGGCAATTTCCTGATCGCTTCGGTGATCGAGGCGCTCAGCGAAGCGATGGCGCTCGTCGGCAAGGCCGGCATCGACCGCACGCAGTTCCTCGACATTCTGACCAACACGCTGTTCGGCGCGCCGGTCTACAACACCTATGGCGCACTGATCGCCGAGGAGCGCTTTCAGCCGGCGGGCTTCAAGGCCGAGCTTGGCCACAAGGATGTGCGGCTCGCCTTGAGCGCCGGGCTAGCTCTGCAGGTGCCGATGCCGCTTGCGAGCCTGATCGCCGATCGCTTCCTCGCTCTGATCGCGGGCGGCGGCGGCGACCTCGATTGGTCGGCGCTCGCTCTGGTCGCCAAGCGCGACGCGGGCGAGGATTCAGCGCCGCTTCAGCCGAAATGACGGCAAGTGGCATGACGGCAAGCGACGTGGCGCTCCTCGCACCAAGTCCGACAAGTGAGCCGGAGCCCGCCAAGGACTGCCCGCTCTGCCCGCGCCTCGTCGCCTTCCGCGAAACGAACCGGGACGCCCATCTCGACTGGTTCAACGGCGCGGTGCCGTCGTTCGGACCGGACAGCGCGCGGCTCCTGATCGTCGGCCTCGCGCCTGGCCTCAAGGGCGCCAACCGCACCGGACGGCCCTTTCTCGGCGACTATGCCGGCGAGCTGCTCTATCGCACGCTGCTGAAATTCGGCTTGGCGAAGGGCGAGCACGACCCCGCGACCCCGCAATCGCTGGAGCTTATCGACTGCATGATCTCCAACGCGGTGCGATGCGTGCCGCCGCAGAACAAGCCGATCCCGGCGGAGATCGCCACCTGCCGTCGCTTCCTGATCGGGCGCATCGGCGCATTGCCCAATGTCCGCACCCTGCTCGCCATCGGCCGCATCGCTCATGACAGCATCCTCGATGCGTTCACGCTCAAGCGCAGCGCCTACCCGTTCGCGCATGGCGCGCGCCATGCGTTGCGCTCAGGCCTCACCCTGTTCGACACCTATCATTGCTCACGGCAGAACACGAATACCGGGCGGCTGACGACGCCGATGTTCGAGCAGGTGATCGGCGAGGTCGCGGCAAGTTTGCGCTAGCATCAACAGGGAAACTGAGCCTTCTTGCTGCCGTCAAGCAACTCGGGCATGCTTTGCGGCGTTACCTTCCTCTCACGAGGGAATGTCGTCATGGCGGGGCTCGAAATTTCGACCGACAAGATCGGTTTCGTCATCGTCAAGTCGCGCGAGATGGCGGCCAAGGTGGCGGCCTGGGACGACGGCGCCACCTCCGACCACGACGCCGAGTCGATCCTCGAAGATTTCTCCGATGACGCGACCCAGGCCGAGCTTAAGGAATTCATCCGCGATTTGAACGAGGACGAGCAGGCGAGCCTGGTTGCGCTTGCCTGGATCGGCCGCGGCTCGTTCGCGGCCGAGGAGCTCGATGAGGCGCTGAGCACGGCGCGCAGCGAGCGCACCAACCGCACCGCGGACTATCTGCTCGGCATGCCGCTGCTGCCAGACTATCTCGAGGAAGGGCTCGACCGGCTCGGCTATTCGGTCGAGGACACCGAGGACGACGTGATCTGAGCGAGCCTCGCCAGCATGTCGCTGGCGTGACCGGCCGGATCGGCGACCGGATAGACCACGCTCTCGATCACGCCGGCGTTCACGACAAGGGTGAGTCTTTTCAGATAGGTCTCATCGCCGGCTGCGAAACTGGGTAAGCGAAGAGACGCCGCAAGCAGGCCGTCGGCATCGCTCAGCAAGAGGAACGGCAGGCGCAGCCTGATCGCCAGCTCGCGCTGATAGTCGGTCGCCTGACAGCTCAGCCCGAAGATCGTCACGCCACGCTCGGTGAACGCCGCATGGAGATCGCGGAAGCCTTCGAGCTCCGGCGTCGAGCCATGCGCACCAGGAATGTCGTCCCAATCGGGCGGATTGGGCTCTCCCGGCCGGCCGGTCCACGGATAGATGGCGACGATGCTCCGCCCTGGGAGCGCCGCGAGCAGCACGTCGCTGCCGTCGGTCGCCGGCAGCAGCACGGCCGGCAGTCTCATTCCTGGTTCCAGATGGACCGCGCCGTCATTGCCAAGCATGAAGAGTCCTCCGCGTGCATCATGACTCCTCTCCCCGATCGGGAGGAGTGATCCTACCCCTTGTCGCGCATGAGGCGGCCCTTCTGCCGCTCCCAGTCGCGCTTCTTCTCGGTCTCGCGCTTGTCGTGCAGCTTCTTGCCCTTGGCCATGCCGAGCTCGACCTTGGCGATGCCGCGCGCATTGAAATAGAGCTTGAGCGGCACGACCGTCATGCCCTCCCGCTGAATGGCGCCGGCCATCCGTCCCATCTCTTTCCGGTGCAGCAAGAGCTTGCGTGGACGCGTTGGCGTATGACCGTTGCGGCCGGCCTGCACATATTCGGCGATGTGGGCGTTGAGGAGATAGAGCTCGCCACCCTCGCTCGAGGCATAAGCGTCGGCGATATTGGCTTTGCCAGCGCGGAGCGACTTCACCTCCGATCCGGTCAGCATGATGCCGGCTTCGAGCTTCTCCTCGATGTCGTAGTTGAAGCGCGCCTTCCGGTTCTCAGCGACGACTTTGCCGCCTTCGCGCTTCGGCGCCATGATTTTTGCCTTTAGGCTCTAGACGAGCGCGAGGCCGACGGCGGCGAGCGCATCGTCGACACGCTTGCGCGATGCGGCACCGATCGGCGCGAGCGGAAGACGCGTCTCTTCGTTGCACAGGCCAAGCTTGGCGGCGGCATATTTCACCGGGCCGGGATTCGATTCCACGAACAGCGATTCGTGCAGCGGCATCAGCCGGTCCTGGAGCTGGAGCGCGAGGCGGAAATTGCCGGCCAGGCAGGCGAGCTGAAACTCCGAGCAGAGCGCCGGCGCGATATTGGCGGTGACCGAGATGCACCCTGCCCCGCCATGCGCCATGAAGCCGAGCGCGGTCGCGTCCTCGCCGGAGAGCTGGATGAAGTCGGAGCCCATCGCCGCGCGCTGCTGGCTGACCCGCGCCACGTTGGCGGTCGCGTCCTTCACCCCGACGATATTGGAGAGCTTGAACAGACGCGCCATGGTGTCGACCGACATGTCGACGACGCTCCGTCCGGGGATATTGTAGATCAGGATCGGAATGTCGGCGCTGTCGTTGATCGCCTTGTAGTGGAGGTAGAGTCCCTCCTGCGTCGGCTTGTTGTAATAGGGGGTCACCACAAGCACCCCGTCGGCGCCAGCCTCCTTGGCGTGGCGGGTCAGCTCGATAGCTTCGGCAGTCGAGTTGGATCCGGCGCCGGCGATCACCGGCACGCGGCCAGCAGCGGTCTCGATGCAGATCTCGATGACCCGCTTATGCTCGTCATGGGTGAGCGTCGGCGATTCGCCCGTCGTCCCGCATGGCACGAGCCCGTGTGTGCCCTGGTCGATCTGCCACTCGACCAGCTTGCGGAAGGCTTGCACATCGACCTTGCCGTCCCTGAAGGGGGTGATAAGGGCGGTGATCGAGCCTTTGAACAGCGGGGTGGGCAAGGGGTTAGCTCCTAGACTGGCGCGCGCGGCATAGCGCGAACGCGCCGGAAAACCGGGCGGACAATAGGGGCTGCGGCATGAGGCGGCAAGACGATGCGCATTGGCAACACCAGGCCACCAACGCGCGCCGACCAGGCCGGATGCAACACAGAACCGCTTCGGTAAAGCCACGGTTTAACATAGACTTGCAAGGTCGTTTGCAGACTTCATCTAACCGATGGCAAGCGGCCTTAGTCATTTTTTGGCCGGATTCTTTCAGACATTGTTGAATTCAGACACATTACAGTGTCGTCATCGTCGCGGCTCCCCGGCTCGGGGGACGTCCTGACCTACCTTAACAGGATCGTATCCGGTCCCGATCGACGAGATGAAACGCTTTAGCGCGCACGCTCTATCATTGCTTTTGCTGTTTGCGTGTTTGGCGCCGAGCGTTGCCGTGGCGAAGAAGTCGTCTGGAAAGGCTGCCCGAACAGCCGCCGCGAAGGTCCAGATCGTCGCGCCGACCGTGCCGGATCGTAACCCTAACCGCGTAACGCCCGCCGTTTCGCCGGACACGACGTCGACGCCAGGCGACGCCACGACGACCGGAAGCGTGGATACGCCCCACAAGCCGACGGTTGATGAAACCATGGCCGCGGCGCAGGTGCTCACTCCACCAGTTCGCAATCCGAACGCCACCGATGCACCGACCAGATCGCTGACGCCGCCTGACCGCAATCCAAACGCTGTGGCTGCCGCCGATGCGACCGCCGCAGTCCCGACCAGCACGGTCCCGGCCGTCATGGCGACCTCGGAGCCTGGCGCCAACGTCTCGATCGTCCCGCTGCCCGACCGCAATCCCAAGATTGGCGGGCCTCAACCGCTCGTCGCGGCGCAGGAAATCTCGCTGCTCTCGCCACAGACCTCGTTCGCGCCGCCACCCAAACCGGCGCCGCTCACGGCGCCCAAGCCCGTGCCGTCCGTGCCGCAGGGCGTGGCCGACGACACGCCGCTGCCGGATCCCAACCCTAATCGCAAGGCGACGCTTCCCATCGTCATGAGGGGCACGCTCACGCCCGCGATCCAGGCACCGGCGTCCGGCATGGATTACGCCGCCGTGCTGAAGCCCTTGACCGACTACCAGCTCAGCGCCGCCGACGAAGCCAATCTCAGGGACGTGCTGCGCGGCGGTGGTTCTGCCTCGGCGGCCAAGATCCAGGACGAAGCGGCGCGCGCCTTCGCGCTCTGGTATCGCTATCGCAATAGCCCCATGGGTGGCACCGCCGAGGCAATCGAGCAGTTCCGTCTCTCCCACCCCGACTGGCCTGGTCAGGACGACCTGCGCGAGAAGGCCGAGAGGGTCCTGTTCCTGACCGATGCGGGCCCAGAGGCGGTCAAGGCGTTCTTCAGCCCGTCAGGCCCGCTCACCGGCGCCGGCAAGGCTGCGCTCGCCGGGGTCTATCTCAAGGACGGCAACGAGCAAGGCGCGCGCGACCTCGTCGTGTCGGCCTGGCGTGACCACGAGCTCAATGCCGCGGTCGAGGCCAAGATCCTGAGCCGCTTCGGCTACATGCTCACACCGGAAATCCATCGCGCACGCATCGATCGGCTGCTTTATCCCGACGACAAATCGGCGACGGCGGCGGCGCTGCGCGTCGCCAAGCTGCTCCCGGCCGACGAGCAGAAGAAGGTCGCAGCGCGCATCGCCGTGGTGCAGCGTGGCGGCAACGCCGGCAAGCTGCTCGACGCGCTTCCCGCCAACGCGGTCGAGGCCGACGTGGGCTTGAGGTTCAACCGCATCCAATGGCTTCGCCGCAAAGATCGCGATCAGGAAGCCTGGAAGATGCTGCTCGATGCGCCGAGCGAGCCGAACGTGTTGCTCGACCTCAACAATTGGTGGGTCGAGCGGCGCGTCAATTGCCGCGAGGCGCTGAACGCCGGGCAGGCCCGCATCGCCTATGAGATCGCCGAGAAGCACGGGCTCGTCTCTGGCGACGCCTATATCGAGGCCGAGTTCCTCGCCGGTTGGATCGCGCTCAGATTTCTCGCCAACCCGAACGACGCCTTGCACCATTTCGTCGCGCTCAGAAGCGCTGCGACCAGCTCCAAGAGCATCGCGCTCGGCGAATATTGGCTCGGGCGGACCTCGCTCGCGCTCGGCGACCGGGCGTCGGCCATCATCCACTTCCACAACGCCGCCAAGTACCCGCAATATTTCTACGGCCAACTCGGCCGCCAAGCGCTCGACGCCAAGCCCGCGCATCTCGAGGTCACCTCGACGCCGCTGCCGACCGAGGCCGACATCCAGCGCTTCCTGTCGCGCGACACGGTGCGCGCCATCGGCATCTCGCGCGAGGTTGGCCTCGACGGCGCCGCGCCGCAATTCTTCCTCGCGCTCTCGCGCAAGCTCGAGAGCCCGCAAGAGGTCGTGCTGCTGGCCGAGCTCGCCAAGCAGATGGGCCAGCCGCAGCTCGCGCTCAGGCTCGCCAAGATCGCCTTCAACCGCGATCTGCCGGTCGGCGACTACGCGCTGCCGGTCGGCGTGATCCCGGAGTTCCGGAGCCTGCTCAGCGACCGCGTCGATCCCGCCCTGGTGCATGCGCTGTCGCGCCAAGAGAGCGAGTTCAACGCCGCGGCCAAGAGCCCGGTCGGCGCCAGCGGGCTGATGCAACTGATGCCGGCCACGGCGCGCGCGATCGCCAATACCTATAAGGTCAAGTTCGACGCGAACCAGCTGACCAACGCGGCCTACAACACCCAGCTCGGCGAGGCGCATCTCAAGCAGCTGATCGACAGCTATAACGGCTCCTATTTCCTGGCGCTCGCCGCTTACAACGCCGGCGGCGGCCGGGTAGCCGATTGGATGAAGGAATTCGGCGATCCGCGCGACCCCAAGGTCGACCCCGTCGACTGGATCGAGCGCATCCCCTTCACCGAGACTCGGCAATATGTGGTGAAGATCATGGAGACGCTGCAGCTTTACCGCTCGCGGCTCGCCGGTCCGAAACAGGCCCTCCAGCTCGTCCAGGACTTGAACCGCGGCAAGCGGATTCCGCGCGATGCCGCGGCCGCGGCCGACGCCAGCTTGATCCAGGCAAAGTCCGAGTGAGACGTGCCGCCGCGCGGGCGGGCCCGCTTCGGGGCTTGCCCCGTTCCCAACTTTGCTGAACATTGGCGACCAGCGCGACGAATGCGCGGTCAACCGTTCTGGACGAAGCTCCCTAGGCCACATTCGAGATGATGCCCGAGCTTGCCATTGGCACTGCGCCGCCGCGAGACATCACTTACGCGTCGTTCGACGACCTTAAGCTGCATGTTCGCCACTACCCCGCGCCGGACGAGAAGGCGCGGAGCGTCATCTGTTTGCCGGGTCTCACCCGCAACGCGCGCGACTTCCACCAGCTCGCGACCTACCTCTCGACCCACCCGCAGAAGCCCCGCAACGTCTATTGCGTCGATTATCGCGGCCGCGGCCTGTCGCAATACGACCGCAACTGGCGGAATTACATCCCATTCATCGAGCTGATCGACCTGCTCGACTTCATGACGGTACAGGGCCTCCACCGCGTCGGCATCGTCGGCACCTCGCGCGGCGGCATCATCGCCATGCTGATGGCGGCACTCAGGCCAACCGCCATGGGTCCGGTCGTGCTCAACGACATCGGCCCGGTGATCGAAACGCGCGGGCTCGCTCGCATCATGGGCTATGTCGGGCGCATGCCGGTGCCGAAGAGCTGGCCCGACGCCGTCAATATCCTACGCGAGATGAACGAACGCGCCTTCCCCGAATTCAGCGATGCGCAATGGGACGAGATGGCGCGCGACGTGTTCGACGAGCGCAAGGGTCGGCCGGCGCTCGCTTATGACCGCAGACTCGCCCGCGCGCTCGGCACCATCGATCTCAGCCGCTCGGTGCCCGATCTCTGGCCGCAATTCATCGCGCTCGGTCAGGTGCCCGTGTTCGTGATCAGGGGCGCCAACTCCGACGTACTGAGCGCCGATACGCTGGAGGCGATGGTCGAGCGCCATCCCAACCTGCGCAGCATGGTCGTGCCCGACCAGGGCCACGCCCCGGTGCTCAAGGAGCACGACGTGATCGAGGCGATCGGCTCGTTCTTCGCCGCCAACGACTGACCGCGATGCTGGGGCTCAGGCTTTGTCGCCTGGCTTGTCCGGCTCCTGCCGCGGCTTGGCAATGCGCTTCTGCTGCTCGTAGCGGCCGCGCGCGAGGCTGCCGAGCGCAAGGCCCGAGGCGAACACGAACACCAAGAGGATGAAGGTGGTCAGGGCGAAATTGCTCATCGTCCCCTGCCCGGCTCCTTGCTTCAGCTAGAGCATGATCGCGAAAAAAGTTGCAGACTCTTCGAACAAGATTATGCGTCGGAGACAATAGATCTGGAGGGAAATCCCAACTCAGCTTGGAGGGACTTCGCTCTACGACCGAACCGGCCAGCGCCTGATCCAGCCCAAGGCAAATCCGACGGCGAACACGCTAAGGAAATAAAGCCAGAGGTCGGCCAGTTGCATCACTCGCTCTCGAGCACAGGCGCGAGCGCAGGCAGCGTGCCGTTCGGCAGATGAGCTTTGCTGGCAACGGCGGCCTTGATGCGCGGGATCACCTTGGCGGCATCGTCGGGCGAGACCGAGGCTTCCTTCCAGCGAATGCTCTCGGAGGTCGAGAACAGCCGCGGCAGGTCGCGCCTGAGCTGATAGGACACCGCGGTGGCGGTGCCCTTGTCGGGGGCCACGCCCTCGATGGTGACGGCAACGCCCGAGAGTGAAATTTTGCCCGAATCGAGCCGGCTCAGCGCCTTGAGGGCCGCGGTGACAGCCTGGTCCCAATTCTTGGGCGCGCCCGAGGCGAGCTCGAGCCGGTCGTCGAGGCCGGGCCGCTCGAACAATTGTCGCGACAGCTCGCGCACCTGCTTGCGCGCGTCCTCGCTCGGCACGCTGCCGGACAGCGTGAGCGCGTTGGCGGAGAGACCGGCGACGAACACGAAGGGATCGGCCGTCGGCGGCCTGACACCCTCATCGAGAATGGCGAGGCCGGTTGGAAGCGGGCCGGTCAGCGCCTTCTTCACCTCGGCATAGTCGTCGGCGCTGCGTGCTTCGCCGTCGACCTTCAGGCCGACATTGAGCAGGCGCGCCGAGCCGCGCTTCAGATGCGAAAGCTGCTTCAGTCCGAAGCTGACCGCGCCAAGCCATTGCTCCTTGGGCGGTGCGCCGGCGACGATCTTGAGCCGGTCCTCGACCTCCAGATCGGGGAAATGCGCCTTCACCATGCCGAGCACGGTGCGGCGGTCGTCCTCTGACGGCACCGAGCCACGCAAGCGGATGACGGACTCAAGGCGGGTTGCCGACCAGACATAAGCGAGCGGATGAGCGTCGGTCTTGTCGGCCGGCGCTTCGGCGAGCTTTACCGAGCCGGTGACGGTGGGGGAGTCGAGCCACGCCTGCATGGCGCGAAAGCGCGGATCGCTGCCGAAGCTTTCGCGCGTGCCGAGCACGGCGATCACGGTGAGCGATGCGACGATGCCGAACGCGAGCAGCTTGGGCAAGAATTCGAGCAGCGAATTCTGGCCGTCCTTGACGCGGCACCACCTGGCTTGGGCGTTGTCTCTTTCCAAACCGCTCGATACCTCTGTCTTGCCGCAGCGTCCCGTCATAGAGCGAAGCGCGACGGTCGCGTCGCAATGGGCCGAACTGTTAGACCATGGCCCCCTTCGCCCGGATACCTAAAAGGATCGGAGCCGCCTTTCATGGGCGGTCTTCCCTCGACTATTGGGCGTGAGAACCGAACTATAGGACATCGCGACCGCACGTTCCAGTTGGCTCTTGATCCCTCGAGGTTGGGCAAATCGCTCGTTTTCAGACGGTACGACGCTAGCGGCTAGACCGGGCATCGGCAATTCACACCGTGCGGCGCGCCTATTGGAAGTGATGCGCGAGGCCGATGACGCCGATCGCGATCAGGTAGATCGCCACCACGTAGTTGAGCAGACGCGGCATCAACAGAATTAGAATGCCGGCGATCAGAGCGATCAGCGGGTTGAGCAGGACTGGATCGAGATTCATGGTTTCGCCCCCAAGAGCAGGGCCGGTTGGCCCGATTCGTTGCGTAGACGCATCGAGCATAAGCGATCGGCCCGCCCTTGTCGTGACCGGAAAACGGCGGTGAAAACGTGAGCAAAAGCAAGCGAAACTAATCGCCGTCGCCACCTTCAATCTTGTTTCAAAAAGCATATATCCCGTCTTGTCCTTGCCGTTTTTGACGGCAAAGGGTAGTCCACCGGGCCGGCCGGAGGGGGTCGGCTTAGCGCATCGCGGCGTGGGAGGGGGCGACCAGCAGCATGAACGTCGACGATCCCGTATTCTGGTTCGCCGTCCTACAGATCATCTGGATCGATGTTCTGTTGTCGGGCGACAACGCGGTCGTCATCGCACTCGCCTGCCGCAAGCTTCCGCCCCATCAGCGGCTGTGGGGCATCGTCTGCGGCACCATCGTCGCCATCAGCCTTCGCGTCGTGTTCGCGGGACTGATTACGACTCTGATGCAAATGGCCTACTTGAAGCTCGTCGGTGGCGCGCTTCTGCTGTGGATCGCCGTCAAGCTGCTCGGCCCTGAAGAGAACGGCAAGAGCGCCGACATCCAACCAGTCGACAATCTGCTTCGCGCCATCAAGATCGTCGCCATCGCCGACCTGGTGATGAGCCTCGACAACGTCATCGCCATCGCCGCGGTCGCCGAGAAGTTCGAAGCGCCTGAGAGCTACGCGCTGCTGATGTTCGGGCTCGCCGTCAGCATTCCGCTGATCATGGCCGGCGCGGCCATCGTCATGAACGTGCTCGACCGCTTCCCGATCGTGGTGTGGGCCGGCGCCGCTCTGCTCGGCTGGATCGCCGGCGAGATCATCGCCAAGGACCCGCTGTTCACCGCCAATCTCGATCCGGCCGCCGCGCATACGGTGTGGATGATCGGCGCCACGCTCGGAGCCCTGTTCGTGGTCTGCGCCGGGCTGGTGCGGCGGCGGCTGCTCAGGCGAAGCGCTCCCGATCAGATTTGAGCTTCACCGCTCCCGCCATGCTCGGCCTTCGACGGGTCGACTGCAACCGGGCTGACCGGGCGGCGGTTGCCGCGCGGTCCTCCCGCCACGTGATCGGCGACGAACGCGCCGCGCTTGCCGCGTGGCCGGGGCTTGCCACGCGTGGTGTCCTCCGCCGTCTGCAGCTCAAGCTCGGCGTTGATCTCGGCGCCGAGCAGGATGATGTAGAAGCTGAGATAGAGCCAGAACAGCAGCACGATCACCGCGCCGAGCGAGCCGTAGATCTTGTCGTACTGGGCGAAGTGCGCCACGTAAAATGAGAAGCCGGCGGAGGCGACGAGCCAGAGCGTGGTCGAGAACACCGAGCCGACGCTGACCCACATCCATTTTGGACGTCGCCGGCAGGGGCCGAAGCGGTAGAGCGCGGCGAGCAGGAGAAGCACGAGCAGCGCGAGCAGCGGCCAGCGGGCGATGGCGACGATCTGCTCGAAGCCGTGCGAATAGCCGGCATAGGCGAACAGGATCGGCACATAGACGATGGCGAGCAGCATGACCACGCCGCCAATGATGCCGACGAGCGCGAAGGTGAAGGCACTCAGATAGAAGCGAACGAAGCCCCGCCTCTCCTCCTCCTCATAGGCGATGTTGAGCGCGGCGAAGATCGCCTGGGTGAGCGACATCACGCTCCATAGCGCAAGCCCGATGCTCACCGCGAAGCTCCAGCCGAGCGCCCGGTTCGAGCTTTCCGCGAGGTTCCCGATCTGCTGGATGACGATGTCGTAGGCCTCAGTGGGAAGCACCGAGGAGAGCATGGAGAACTCGGTCGCGACAGTCGCCGGGGCGGTCGTGAGCCCGTACAGCGAGATCAGCGCCGACAGCGCCGGGAAGATGGCGAACAGCGCATAGAAGGCGCAGCCGGCGGAGACCACGGTGAGATTGTCGCGGCCCGACTCGATCCACACCCTCTGCGCCACCTGCCACCAGCCCTTGAGCGGGATGTGGTAAGGACGCGTGGCGTCGCGGCCGTAAGGATCTGGCTTGCGGGTCATGGCCATATGAAGGATCGTTGAAGGCACGAAAGACAAGGGGAAATGCACGGCCCCAGGAATTGATCCATACCGGACGCGCGTTTAAGCCCTTAGAGCATGTTCCGAAAAATTGCAGCTTTTCGGATAGGATCATGCGTCAGAGACAAAGATTCAGCGCGAGATCGTCAGCCAATTTCAGGCGATGTCGCTCTAGAGGATGGGTGGCCGAGTGGTTGAAGGCACCGGTCTTGAAAACCGGCAGACGCGCAAGCGTCTCGAGGGTTCGAATCCCTCCCCATCCGCCAGCTCTTATATCCTTTTGAGATCACTCAATTATACGGTCTACCATCGCGCAAGATTTCGGTCCGGCTGCTTCAATCGGTCAAGCATGGCGACAAGCTGACGTGCTAGTGAAGCCGGGGGAACGCAGCACAAGCGAGGCATCCATGCTTAGAATTTTGATCGTCGGCGCCATTGCAGCAATCAGCTTCGCTGGGCCCGCTCTGGCGGATTGGTGGATCGTCCGGTCGTCGGATCAGGAATGTCTCGTCGTCGACCTCGAGCCGACAGGCAAGGGCGTTACGAAGATCGGCAAAGACTCTTATCAAACGAAAGAGCAAGCCGAGGCCGACGCCAAGGGATTGTGTAAAGAGCCCACGTTGGCGCCGAAGCCTGATCCCGACGATGAGTGAGCATCAATCCTAACCGAACGGCAAAACAAACGCGGGCATCAGTCGCCGCGAGGCAGCGCTGCTCGACGACGGCGACCGGTCGCTAAAGCTCGCTGATCGGTGTGACTTGGCCGTTGCGCGCTTCCGCCGTGCGGGGGCCGCCGACCAGCCATGACATTCTCTCGCCCTTGACCGGCGCAGTGTTGGCCTGTCGCGCCGGGCCTCTGCCAAGCGTCGGCTCAGGCGCCGGCCTCGACTGCGGGCCGGCGGCACGGGAGACGGTCCCGGTCCAGGCCCGAGGGCGACTCAGATGCGGCGGCAAGAGGGTGAGAAGATCGCCGGCGGCCTCATCGATCTGGCCTTGTGTGATGTTGCGCACCTCGGTCAGGCTGGTGCCGCAGAGATTGGCCCCGGCAAGACAGGCGCCGGCAAAATCGGCTTGGTCGATCAGCGCCACCGAGAGATTGGCGCCGGAGAGATTGGCGCCGATCAGCCGCGCCTCTCTGAGATCGGTGTCGGAGAGATCGGCGCCGGTCAAATCGGCATTTGTCAGCGTGGCGAAACGGAGCGAGGCATGCCTGAGCCGCGCCTCGGCGAGATTGACTGGGCCGCCGTTGATCGGGCCCATCTGACGCTCAGCCACGCTCAGCGTGATACCGGTCAGGTTCGGCGTAATGTGAGGATTTTGTGCGCGCCAAAGATTCCACGCCCGAGGGCCGCGGCGCAACAACTCGATATGGTGAGGCTCTGTGGACACGACGCTACTTACGCTACCTGGCAACACAACCGACGCAACTCTACGAGTGTCATACGCACAACAAACGATACGCAACGACACTGAAGCTATCAGCCTAACGCAAACGCAACGTTACCGGCAACGACCCTTGAGTTGAGTCGGCGCGCGGCGTCGTCTTTCCACGCGCGTGTTGCGGAAGCGCATCACTCGGCTCACGCAAAAAGCAGAAGAGCCGCCCCGAGGCGGCTCTTGCACGATCAGGCTCCGACGACTGTTTAACGCGGCGGCTCAGCCGCCGATGCGGGCGGTGCCGGAATGGCCGTCATTCCTCAGCCACTGAACCGAAGCGCCGCTACGGGTGAGCTTGTAGCAATAGGTCTTGCCGTCCATCCAGCTCGACCATTGCTGGCAGAGCTGGTCGGCGGCGACCCACCATTTGCCGCTGTCGGAGGCGCCGTCGCCGCGCGAGAAGCTCGCGGCGATCGTGCTCATCTTGCCCGACATGTGGCCGTTGGCGTTGTAGCGGATCGGCAGCTCGAAGCCCGAGACGTTGAGATATACGGTCTTGCCGCTGATCGCGTGGCGGAGCTCATCGCCCGAAAGCGCGGCGGGCTGGCCGGCGATGGCCGAAGCCGCCGGCAGCGCGAGGCCCACGGCCACAAGAAAGGTTCCGAACTTCATCGCTTCCCCTTATTGGTTGTCTTGGAACTGACATGCACAATAGCCGGATAGACCGGCTAAACGCGGTCAATTTGCGGCTAACCTTAGCGAATTGCGTGACAAAGTTAAGATCGGCAGGGAGCGGCGGCCTCCCGCCTCCGCTTAGGCTTTATGCTTGGCCGGCGGTTTGGCGGTCTGCTTGGTCTTCGCCTTCATCCTCTGGCGCCTCCGCATGGCCATCACGTTGACCACCTCGACGACCGCGGCAAAGGCCATGGCGAAATAGATATAGCCGCGCGGGATGTGGAAGTGGAAGCCGTCGGCGATCAGCGCCGCACCGATCAGCAGCAAAAAGGACAATGCGAGCATCTTGGTGGTCGGGTGCCGCTCGATGAAGGCGGCGACCGGCTCTGAGGCGAAATACATCACCAGGATGGCGACCGCGACCGCCGCGATCATCACCTCGAGATGCTCGGCCATGCCGACCGCGGTAATAATCGAATCGATCGAGAACACGAGGTCGATGATGGCGATTTGCAAAATGGCAGAGGTCATCGAATCGACGACGCGCGCGCCGGTACCGTTTCCGCCCTCGTCCTCGCCCTCGATGTCGTGATGCATCTCGCGCGTGCCCTTGACCAGAAGAAACAGGCCGCCGGCGATGAGGATCAGGTCGCGCCAGGAGAAGTCGTAGCCCGCCACGCTGAACACGGGCGTCGTCAGGTGGATGATATAGGCGATGCCGCCCAGCATGATGACGCGGAAGATCAGGGCGAGCGACAGGCCGACGCGCCGCGCCGTCAGCCGCTGCTCGGGCGCCATGCGCGACACCATCAGCGAGATGAACACGACGTTGTCGATGCCGAGCACCACTTCCATCGCGCTCAGCGTGATGAAGCTCGCCCAGACATGCGGATCGGAGAGCCAGTCGATAAGCGTCATGCGGCCTTAGGTTCAGGCGTCCGTTAGTGCCCGGTCAGCTTTAGCTTAGGCGAAAAGCGAGGTCCATGGCCACCGGGTCGGACGGAGAAAAATCTCATCCCTCAGCCGAGCGAGCGCGCGAGACCGATGCTCGCCAAATAGGCGGCGGTCAGCGCGAGCAGCACCTGAATCCACAGCGGCGAGGGGAAAGGATTGACGATCGCGAACGCGGCGGCCGCGATCCACAGCAGGGTAGCGAAGCAGGTGAGCGGGCGAAGCCGCGCCACGCGGAAGGGATGTACGCTGAGGATCGGCACGAAGGTGAGCGCCACGAACAGCGCAACGATGGCGAGTGCGACATAAGGCGGAAACTGGAAGGCGAACAGATAGAGCAGCACGACGTTCCAGATTGCCGGGAAGCCGACGAAATAGCCCTCCTCGGTCTTGCTGTTCAGGTCGGCGACATGGAACAGGCTGGACAACAGGATGGCGGCGGCGGCAGGCAGGCGGAACGGCTCCGGCAGCAGATCGGACAGGGTTAGGGCGAAGGCCGGCACCACGACATAGGTAAGATAGTCGATGATGAGGTCGAGCCGCTCGCCGCTGAAGCGCGGCAAGACGGTCTTGACGTCGACCGCCCGCGCGAGCGGACCGTCGATCGCATCGACGATGAGCGCAGCGCCTAGCCAGACGAACATCGTCTGCACGTCGCCTTCATGCGCCGATCGGAGCGCAAGAAGCGCGAGCACCGCGCCCGAGGCGGTGAGCACATGCACCGATACGGCGCCGATCAGTCTGATCATCGACAATTGGCTTGGGTCGGTCCCCTGCCCCCGCGCGTGAGCGAGGTGCCGAGCTCGCTGGTCCGCATCCTGATCTAGAAGTGGCGCTTGATCTTTCCCAGCACGGTCACATCCTGGGTCTCGTCGAAGCTCGGTCCCTGCTGAATCTGCAATTGCTTATCGTCACCGCCATAGAGCAGCTCGAGCCCGAAATCGAGCTTGGGCAGGATGGTGTAGCCGAACATGGTGACGCCGCCGCCACTGTTACGATCGGCGCTGACGCCGGGCGTGCCGAGCTGGAGCGGCACTGGCTTGACTTGAGGTGCCGGCGTCGCTGGATCGGGCGGCGGCACCGGCGTCTCCTCGAAGGCAAAGGCCGGGGCGACGCTTGCAAACAGCGCGGCGATCAACCCGGCAATGACGAGATGCCTACGCATCGAAAAAATCTCCGCTGGGGTCGAGAATGCGCTTGCGACAAAGGCCACGCAAGCCTGTCCAGGCCGTGGTTAATGCGCTGTTAAGTTTGGCGATTTCCGCGCGATTGGGGTTGCTTGTGGCCGCCGCGCCACAGGCGGCTCGGCGACGATAGGCATGCGTCCCGGCAAAGAAAAAGGGCCGCCCAAAGGGCGGCCCCGCTCAGCTCCTGGGAAGAAGGAGCTTTCGCTTAGAAATACATTCTCGCGCCCGTGTAGAAGAGATCGAAATCGTCCAACGGCTCGCTGACGCGCTTCTGGGTGCTGTCGATCAGATCGACCGTGGGGTCGAGGTGCTGATAGACCGCGTAGAGATGCAGCGCGGCGGAGTCGATCGCCTGGTCGAAGCCGAGATACCAGCGAGTGACTTGCGCGCCGGTGATCTCCGTGGCGATGGCAAGATCGGGGAAGGTGCCGGCCTTGCAACCCCGCGTCGGCCCGCATGCGCCACCGACGCCGTCGTTGATCTGCAGGTAGCCGCCGAAGAACGATGAGTCGCCCAAGGCCCCGAGCATGCCCATCTTGCGCTGGATGCCGATGCGCACGTCCCACGCATTCATGTCGGGCGAACTCTTGCCGTCGAACACGCCAGCGTTCTGCCGGTTGCTGTCGTTGCTGTCGGAGAAGCTGAAGGCTGAGAAGGCGAACAGACCGGTCGGCTTGTGCTTGATCGAGCCCATGCCCGCCCATTCGTCGATGTCGCGCTGGAAACCGTTGAGACCGCCGCCCGAGTTCTGTTGATTCTCGTCGCGCGACTTCTCGTAGGCGATGCCGCCGCCGACCTCCCAGTTCTCGCCCCATTCCTTCTTGTAGCGGATGGAGCCGCCCCAGATGTCGTCCTCGGACCATCCCGCTTGCAGGCTGAAGCCCTCCCAATTGGGGGTGGTGTAGGCGACACCGTTACGGCGGGTCGAGCAGTCGAAGGCCGAGCTGGTGCTATAGCATTGCGAGATCGCCTGCCACTTCAGCTGACCGGCGCCGCCGACCTCGGTGTTGAAGCCCTTCGGCCTCAAGAAGAAACCACGGTTCATGTGGTTGTCTGACGTCATCGTGTCTTCGAGATCGGTGACGTCGGTATCTTTGGTGATGTCGTCCTTCGGCGCTTTGGTCAGGCCCCAGCGCAAGTTTCCGAACTTCTTGTTGTCCAGATACATGAACGACTGACGCAGCAACAGGAGCCGCGCCTCGCTGCCGAAAGTGCCGCCGGAACGCGTGCCGTTGTCATCGTCGATCTGATTGACCGCCTCCGAGGAAGCAGACCTGACCTCAGCCTCGATCTGATAGCCCGCCGACCAATCGCCGGTGATCTTGGCAGAGCCCTTCAGCCCGAAGCGGCTCGACTCGTACGAGTTGTCAACCGAGTAGGCATTCTGTTCGGCGCCGTCGTCCCAGAACAACATCGCACGGTTCATCTTGCCGTAGATGGTGACTGATACCTTCTTGTTGCCCTTGCGGGCGGTCGTCGCCTCAAGCTCGGCGACTCGCTCCTCGAGATCGGCGCAGCAATCGCCGCCCAGATCGGCCGCTCTAGCTGGCTTCTGCACGAAGACCACCGTCCCTATAGCGGCTAGCAACGCGGCAAGCGCGAGCCGGCTAGCAGTCCCCCGAAATCCCCCGATCATGACCCCTCTCCACTGTTAAACGGTGTTGTTTTGGAACCTTGTTCAGCCGCTAGAGACTTCCCCCGCCTCTCACACCTCATGCGCCCAGGGCCTTGCGCTTCGAGCACATCGACCGTCCCTAGCGTTTTATTTGGCGAGCAATGACGTTCTCGTGACAGCCGAAAGACAGGCCGGCTTTTGCGCGGTTCTGTTGCCGAAGAGCAACAGCTGGGACCGGCGTGGCTGACCCGGCTTTTGGCGGCTGAATTGAGATTCCAGGAGAACTAAGCGCGGAGAAGACCGGTGACGATCAGAGCGCGCGGCAGGACCGGGGTCGAACGGGCGCGATCTCGTCAGGCAACGAGACCCGATCCCGAGAATCGAAGGGCCGCCCCTCAGGGCGGCCCCGCTGCGCTCGCTAGGGAAAGGCGGTCAACTCGCTAAAAGTCGAGACGGGCGCCGGTGTAGAACAGCTGGAAATTGTCCAGCGGCGCGGCGACGTTGGCAAGTTTCGAATCGATCAAATCGACATCGGCATCCAAGTGCTGATAGACGGCATAGAGATGCAGCGTGCCGGCAGCATCGATCGCCTGGTCATAGCCGAGATACCAGCGGCTGACGTCGGCCCCGGTGATTTCGGTGACGACGTTCACGTTCTCGAACGTGCCAGCCGCAAGCTTGCGAGTCGCGCCACCGGCGCCGCCGATACCGTCGTTGATATTGCTGAAGCCGCCGAAGAACGATGACTCGCCAAGCTCGATGAACTTGCGCTGGATGCCGATCTGGAGGTCGTAGGCGTTCATGTCAGGCGAGTTCTTGCCGTCGAACACGCCGGCGTGCTCACGGTTTGAGTCGTTGTTCTGCGAATTGCTGAAGGCGCCCATGAAGAACAACCCGGTCGGCTTGTGCTTGATCGAAGCTGAGCCGGCCCACTCGTCGATGTCACGCTTGAAGCCAGCGAGACCACCGCCGGAGTTCTGGATGTTCTCGTCGCGGTATTTCTCGTAGCCGAAGCCCGCGCCGACTTCCCAGTTCTCGCCCCATTCCTTCTTGTAGCGAAGCGCCCCGCCCCAGATGTCGTCCTCGAATACGCCCCAAGAAGCGCTGAATCCCGCCCATTCGGGCGTCCAATAGGCAACGCCGTTGCGGCGCGTCGAGCAGACGAAGGCGTTGCTCGAGCCATAGCACCGGGAAATGTCGGACCATTTGAGTGTCGACAGATCCTTCTCGGTATCGCCCCCCTTCGGCCGCAGGAAGAAGCCCTGGCTCATCCGATTGTCGGAATGAACGGTGTCCTCCAGCTCGGTGACGTTGGTGTCCTTGGTGACGTTGTAGATCGGCGTCCCCGTGAGACCCCAGCGCAGCTGACCGATCTGCTTGTTGTCGAGATACATGTAGGATTGACGGAGCAGCAGCAGGCGCAACTCGTTGCCGAGCACGCCGCCCGAGCGCGTTCCGTCGTCGTCGTCGAGCTGGTTCACGAGCTGCGACGAAGCGGGTACGGTCTCGGCTTCGAGGCGATAACCGGCCGACCAAGCGCCCTTTATCTTGACCGAACCCTTGAAACCGAAGCGCGAGGATTCGTAGTTGTTGTCGACGGTGTAGGTGTTCTTCTCGGCGCCGTCGTCCCAGAACAGCACGGCCTTGTTGAGCTTGCCGTAGAAAGTGACCGAGACCTTTTTGTTGCCCTTGCGGACGGTCGTGGCCTCGAGCTCCGCAACGCGCTCCTCGAGATCGGCGCAGCAATCGCCGCCAAGATCGGCGGCACGTGCGGCCGGCGCGTGCGGCAAAGCGCCGGCGAAAACTGTGACGCCGACAGCAATGAGCAGGCGAGAACGTAAACCCAGTCCCCCAATCATGACACCTATCCCCCGCCGTTCTGTTCCCCGTATCGTTGGTTAAACTCTATCAGTCCAGTCGTCATTGACAATATCGCTGCGTTTCTTTGTTTCGGTGGTTGTTAGAACGGCTTTTCGCTGTGACACATTTGCATAGGGGAACATTGGGCTCACGCGAGCCCGACCATTGGCGTAGCGCGATCGGGCTCGATGATAACGCCTCGCACCCTCGTTACGGTAACGGCACAGGCGATAGGCACTAAGGTTCGGAATGAGCGAGAGAATCGGTAGCTGCGCTGCGCTTGCCTGCGATGTCGCGGTGGTGGGGGCAGGACCAGCCGGCATCGCCGCCGCGCTCGCGCTCGCGCATGTCGGGGCCGAGGTCGCTTTGATTGGACCACCGCCGGCAAAACCGCGCGGACCTTCCGGCGAAGCGCGCACTGCGGCACTGCTTACGAGCTCGGTCGATCTTCTGAAGGCTCTCGGGGTCTTCGAGAAGCTTGCCTCGGACGCAGCGCCGCTCAAGGCGATCCGCATCATCGACGTCTCGCGGAGCCTCATCCGCGCGCCTGACATCGAGTTCAGGGCGAGCGAGCTCTCCCTTGCCGCCTTCGGCTACAACATCGCCAATACCGCTCTGGTCGAGGCGCTCTACGCCCAAGCGCAAATCAAGCTCGCCACCATCGTCCCGTTGAGCGTAGCGCGCGTCGCGCTGGATGGCCCCAAGGCGCGGCTCGATTGCATCGACGGCACCGCGGTCGAGGCGTCGCTCGTGGTCGCCGCCGACGGCAGGCGCTCGCTCTGCCGCGAGGCTGCGGGGATTGAGGTCGGCGAGTGGCGCTACGACCAGGGCGCAATCGCCTCGAGCTTCCGGCACGCGCGCGGCCATGACGGCGTGGCGATCGAACTGCATCGCGAGAGCGCATCGCTCACCACAGTGCCGCTGCCAGACCCGCGCGGCTCGGCCCTCATATGGGTCGGCTCGACGGCGGAGATTTCATCGCTCATGGAGCGCGACGGCGAGCGCTTCGCCGATGCGCTCGCCGAGCGGCTCGACGGGCTTCTCGGTGAGGTCGAGAGCGTCGGTCCGCGCAGTTTCTTCCCCGTGGCCGGGCTCACCGCGAAAAGCCTGGCGGCGCGCCGCACCGCCCTGGTCGGCGAGGCCGGGCACATCCTTCCGCCGATCGGCGCGCAGGGCCTCAATCTCGGTCTGCGCGATGCGGCCGCGCTCGCCGACTGCGTCGCCGACGCGCTTGGCCGCGGCGCTGACCTTGGCGGCGACGATGTGCTGCAAGCCTATGCCGGCGCGCGGCGGCTCGATGTGCTGTCGCGCACGATCGGTGTCGATCTCCTCAACCGCTCTCTGCTGACGAGCTTCGTCCCGCTGCAAGCCGCGCGCGGCATCGTGCTGCACGGGCTGAAGGCTTTGCCGCCGTTGCGCCGCATGGTCATGCGCGTCGGGCTCGAGCCTCCTAGCGCGCTGCCAAGCCTGATGCGAGGCAGCCAGGCTTGACGTGGCGGGAAGCATTTGCCACGAGGGGGCTCCCCTCGCCTCCACGCCATACGCGACGCTTCAGCAACAAGGATCTGCTGGTGGTCAAAAGCTCGAAGATCTCGTTCCTGCGCGACCTGCGCTACCAAGCCGAATATGTCGGCCTGCGCTTCCTGATCGGGCTGGTGCGGTTGTTTCCGCTCGATCTCGCCTGCGCCATCTCGGCCACGGCATGGCGGCTGATCGCGCCGTATAACCGCCGCCACAAGCGCGCGCTCGCCAATCTCGAGCGCGCCTTCCCGGAGAAGACGCCAGAGGAGCGCGAAAGGATCGCGCGCGCGGCGTGGGGAAATCTCGGCCGCGTCATGGTCGAGACCATGTGCATCGACCGCATCCTCAGGGATCCGGGGCGGCTGCACGTCACCAACGGCCATTGGATCGGCCGCTACAAGAACAAGATGGGCCCGGCGCTGATCGTCACCATGCATATGGGCAATTGGGAGCTCGGCATGTGGCCGGTGACGCTCGCCGGCGTGCGCCCGGCCGGCGTCTACCGCCAGGTGAAGAACCCTTATGTCGACCGCTATCTCCGGTCGCAGCGCGAAGAGCTCTATCCGGGCGGCCTGTTCGGCCGCGGCCGCGCCGCCGGTCAGGACGAGACACAAAAGACCGCGCGTCTCATCATGGATTATGTGCGCCAGGGCGGCCGCCTCGGCTTCATCTCCGATCTTTACGACGCTAACGGCATCGAGGTGCCGTTCTTCGGCCATCCCGCCAAGTCCATGCCGATCGCGGCGATGATCGCGCGGCGGGTCGGCGCGCGCATCTGGATCGGCCGCTGCATGCGGATCGGCAATCGCGCCGTGTTCGACGTCAATGTCAACGAGCTCAGGATCCCGCGCACGGCCAATCAGGCCGAGGATATCCGCTCGATCACCGCGGCGATCCAGCGCCATTTCGAGATTTGGATCAGGGAGACCCCAGAACAGTTCATGTGGTCGAACCGCCGCTGGTCGTAGAGCATGATCCTTGTCAGACTATTTCGCTCGAATGCATCGTCAGTGAGCGCCTGAACCGATCTTCGGCAAGATCATGCCCAAATAAAGGGCGAGCGCGGCATCGCAATTCAACTTGGCGGAGTTTGCTGCGTGCAACACTCCCAAGTTAAGTTGACAGCGCTCGCCCGCTTCGCTCTTATCGTCACAAAGACTCGGGGATTTCCTGTCTATGTCTACCGTCCGCAACGCAAGATTTCAGATTGGGCAGGTGGTGCGCCACAGGCTCTATCCGTTTCGCGGCGTGATTTTCGACGTCGACCCCAGCTTCAGCAACACCGAGGAATGGTATCGCTCCATTCCGCAGGATGTCAGGCCCAACAAGGACCAGCCCTTCTATCATCTGCTCGCCGAGAACGCCGACACCGAGTACATCGCCTACGTGTCGGAGCAGAACCTCGTCGCCGATGGCTCTGACGAGCCACTCCGCCATCCGCAGGTGCCCGAGTTGTTCGAAGATCTGCGCGATGGCATTTTCCGCTTCCGCTTCCTGCAAGAGCACTGAGCGGCGCCTTTCGCGCCCCGGCGCGCCTAGCCTTCCCGAAACGAACAGAGGCCGCCCCGGCGAACCGGAGCGGCCTGTTCGATCTCTGCAAGCTTGCGAGCGCGTGCGCTATTCGGGCGGCGGCGGCGCGATCTTCTTCGGCGCGGCTGAAGCATTGCCGGCCATGGGCGCGGCGGCCTGCCCTTGAGCGGGCGGCATCTGCGCTTCCTTCTTCTGCTGCGCCTCGGCGGCCTTGGCGGCGAGCTCCTGCTGTCGCTTGCGGAACACTTCCATCAGCTGGCGGCGGGACTCTTCGTATTTGGCGTTGTCGACCGGCGCGCCGTCATAGGCCTTGGCGAAACCCGTCAGCGGCACGGGAAAGCCCATCGTCTTCTGCTGGATGTTCATGGCAGCCACGACCATCTGCTTGCCCTTGCGCATCGAGTCGAAGATTTCCTTGGTAAGCTCCATCTGCACCTGGCAGCTGGTCGGGAAGCAGAGCGTGTATTGCAGCTGGATCGGCTGGGCGTCATCGATCTTGATCTGCACGCCGGCCGGGATCACCAGCGCGTAGGCCGTCGGCACCCTGACGAGAAGCTGCTGCTTATCCTCGCCTTCGGCCTGGCGCACGGCGGCGGCGATCAGCACCATGCCGGTATTGGGCTCGAGCCCTTCGTGATTGATGAGGCAGATCTGCTTGCCCTGGGTCTGATCGCCCTTCATGCAGAGCTTGACCCAAGCATCGTCAGGTACAGCCGCGGCATCGCCGGCAGGCTTGCCGACGGCGGGAGCGCCGGCGACCGAGTTCTTGGGGGCTTGTGAGGACTTGGGCACGGCCGGCGCTTGCGCTGCACCGCCCTGTTGCGCCATGGCCGAAGGCATGGCAACGCCTAAAGCGAGCACACCGGCGCCCGCGCAAAGCATCACTCGTCTCGCATTGTTGCGCAGCATGTTAAACGGATCCCTGGACCAGATCATCAACCGACCTTTCCTCTCTTCGCGGGCAGGTTCAGGTCTTGAACCGTATAACCCCGTTCCCGCGTCTTTGCGAATAGGGTCAATACCCGAATTGAGGCGTGGGCGTGGCTGACCACCGCGCCCGGAGACTTTCTCGGCCACCCTCTCTGGGGGCCTAACCTTTTTCGTTAGCATGCCCGTGGCCGCCGCGCCGGATTGCGTTGCAGGCGATATTATCCTTAAGTCCTGCTGCAATGCGGAATGCATCTATAGCCATGCGCGCGCGCCGTTGAAAGCCCCTATTTCATTGCTGATGCTGGCGCTTCTGGCAGTGCCGTGCGGCGCTCGCGCCGAGCCCTTGCCGGGCATCGCCATGCATGGCAGCCCGCGCGAGGAGGCCGGCTTCGCCCACTTTCCCTACGTGAAGGAGGACGCGCCGAAAGGCGGCCGCGTGACCTTCGCCATGCAGGGCTCCTATGACAGCCTCAATCCGCTGATCGTGAAGGGCGAACCTGCCGACGGCGTGCGCGATTATGTCTATGAGAGCCTGCTCGCGCGCGCCAATGACGAGCCGTTCACGCTTTACGGGCTGATCGCCGAGGCGGTCGACACGCCGCCCGACCGAAGCTTCGTCGAGTTCACGCTGAACCCTGCCGCGAAGTTCTCCGACGGCACGCCGATCACCGTCGACGACGTGATCTTCTCGCACGCGCTGCTGCGCGATCACGGCAGGCCCAATCACCGCTCTTATTACAAGAAGGTCGTCAAGGTCGAGCAGACCGGTCCGCGCAAGGTGCGCTTCACCTTCGACCAAAGCGGCGACCGCGAGATGCCGCTGATCATGGGCTTGATGCCGGTCCTGCCGAAGCACCTCATCGACCCGGACCAGTTCGAGAAGACGACGCTCGACCCGCTCGTCGGCAGCGGTCCCTATACCATCGCCAAAGTCGACCCCGGCAAGTCGATCACCTTCAAGCGGGATCCCAACTATTGGGGGCGCGATCTCCCGGTCAATCGCGGGCTCTATAATTTCGATGAGATCCGCTACGATTATTATCGCGACGCGGGCTCGATGTTCGAAGCGTTCAAGTCGGGGCTGGTGCAGCTTCGCAACGAGGACGATCCGACCCGCTGGACCGAGACCTACGACTTTCCCGCCGCGCGCGACGGACGGGTGGTCAAGGAGGAATTGCCGCTCGAGACCCCGGCAGGGATGTCGGCACTCGTGTTCAACACGCGCCGTCCTCTGTTCGCCGACCAGCGCGTCCGCGAGGCGCTGATCAAGCTGTTCGATTTCGAATGGGTGAACCGCACGCTCTATCACGGCCAGTATGCGCGCAGCGAAAGCTATTTCGCGCGGTCGGACCTGTCATCGCATGGCCACCCGGCTGACGCGACGGAGCGGGCGCTGCTCGGACCTTATCTCGGTCAGGTCAAGCCCGCGGTCATGGACGGGAGCTTCGCGCTTCCGGTGAGCGACGGCACCGGCGAGAACCGCGAGGGGCGGGTCGCGGCACTGAAGCTGCTTGAACAGGCCGGCTATCAGTTCAAGGATGGCAAGCTCGTCAATGTGGCGTCCGGCGAGCCCTTCCAGTTCGAGATTCTCGCCGCCACCCGCGCCCAGCAGCGGCTCCTGCTCACCTACGCCGCGGCCCTGAAACAGGTAGGAATCGAGGCGCGAATCCGTCAAGTTGATTCGGCCCAATATCAGAGGCGCAAGCAGACCTACGATTTCGACATGATCCAGTATTACTGGCCGGTCTCGCTGTCGCCGGGAAACGAGCAATCCTTTCGGTGGGGGAGCGAGGCTGCGGTGACGGAAGGCTCGTTCAACTATGCGGGCGTGAAGAGCGCCGCGGTCGACGCCATGATCGACGCGCTGCTCAAAGCCGACGACGGCGACGCCTTCACCTCCTCGGTGCGCGCGCTCGACCGTGTGCTGCTCTCAGGCGACTATGTCATCCCCCTGTACCACCTGCCCCGCCAATGGGTCGCCCATTGGCGCGAGTTGAAGCGGCCAGAGACGACGCCGCTTTACGGCTACCAGATCGACAGCTGGTGGATCGCGCCTGAAGCGGCCTTCCCTCCCGGCCAAGGCGCCGCCCAACCCTGATGCTGCCGATGAGCACGCTCCCCTTGCCGGAGATGGAGATAGAGAAGGACGTCGAGCGGCGCGAGCCGCCGCTGACCGCCGAGGGCCTGTTGCGGCGCCGCGCCTTGCAACGTCCCGACGGCGCCGCCCTATTCGATCCGCCGAACCGCTCGGTGCTCGGGCTTGGGCACGCGCGCAACTACACCTATAGCGAGGCGGACGCCGCGGTCGATGCGCTCGCCTCGTTCTTCATCGAGATCGGGCTCGATCCGGGCGACAGGATCGCCGTGCAGCTTCCTAATCTCGCGCTGCAACCGCTCGTGCTGCTCGCCGCGTGGCGCGCCGGGCTCGCGGTCGCCATGCTGCCGATGCTGTGGCGAGGCTATGAGATCGGCAGAGTCTGCGAGGCGATCGAGCCCAAGGCGTTGGTGGGAATCGCGAGCTTTGCCGGCGGACGGCAATGCGAGGAGCTTTGCCGGGTCGCAGCACCCCATCTCTCTGTGCGCTTCGTGCTCGGCTTCGGCCACGACCTCCCCGACGGCGTCATCCCGCTCGACGAGGCAATTCTCGGACCTTCGCGGCGCGCGATCGAGGCGCCGCCGCGCAAGGGGCCGGCGCTGATTAATTTCACCGCCCGCGCCGGCTTGCCGTTGGTGCCGATCTACCGCAGCGAGGATGAGCTGCTTGCGCTCGGTGCGATGACCGTGCTCGCGCTGTCGCTCGACAGCCGCGACGTCATCCTCAATCCCTATCCGCTCACCGGACCGGTCGGGCTATCGCTCGGGCTCGCGTCCTGGCTCATCGCCGGCGCGGTGCTCGCGCAGCACCAGCCGTTCGACTACGGCGTGTTCGTGCAGCAGCTGCTTGCCACGAGCGCGACCGTCACCGCGCTCCCCTCGCCGATCCTCGCCGAGCTCGCCAAGGACGGCGTGCTGCACGAGCCGAAATGCGGGCTTCGGCGGCTCGGCGCGGTGTGGTCGACCTACGATCACACGCTGCCGCTGTCGCTCGGCACCGGCGCGCTGCTGTTCGATCTCTATCCGCTCGGCGATCTCGCTTCCGTCGTGCTCCGCCGCGAGACGCGCACCCGCCACTCGCCGCTCCCGCTTGGGCCGGTCAAGATGGGCGAGGAGGGCGACGGCGCCGTGTTCGTCGAGACGCGGCTCGACACTGGCGACTCGCTCGGATGCGGGAGCTTAGGCGACGGCGAGATCATGTTGCGCGGGCCGGTCGTGCCGCGCGGCGCCGCCTATGGTCCGCTCGCCCGCGACGCCGACGGCTTCGTCGCGACCGGGCTGCACGCCGCGATCGAGAACGGGATCGCGGCTTCGTTGCAGATCGTGCGCGATCCGGAGCTGTTGCATCACGGCGGCGCGGCCATCGCCGCGAGCGAGCTCGACGGACTGTATCAGGCCTATCCCGGATTTCTCGATGCCGCCTGCTTCGCCCTGCCCGATCCGATCCTGTGCGACCGCATCTTCGCCGCGGTGTCGCCCAAGCCCGGCCAGTCCGTGTCGCTCGAGACGCTGCACCAGTTCCTCGAGGACCGGCAGGTCGCGCCCTACAAATTCCCCGACAGACTGCTGGTGGTGAAGGAGATCCCGCGCGACGCGACCGGCCGCATCCTGCGCGACCAAATCCTGGCGCAGGTGTAATCCCGTCAAATCTGAATGACGTCCGTTTCTAAGCCGCCTGCTTCACCTTTCCGGCGATCTTGACGAGGTGCTTCAGAAGGTCGCGCGCGCCGGCGAGCCGCTCCTCGGGCGTCTCCCAATCGGCGTAAACGATCAGCCGGTGGTCGGGCTGGAGCTTCACTCGCTTGCCCTCATCGCGGATGAAGGCGATCAGCCCTTCGGGATTGGCGAAAGCCTTGTTGCGGAAGGCAATGACCGCGCCCTTGGGCCCGGCGTCGATCTGCTCGATACCGGCCTGGCGGCACAATCCCTTGATCTCGACCACGTCGAGCAGATGGCGCACCTCCTGTGGCATGGGGCCGAAGCGGTCGATCAGCTCGGCGGCGAAGCCTTCGATGGCCTCGTGGCTCTCGACGCCCGACAGCCGGCGATAGAGCCCGAGCCTGACTTGCAGGTCCGGTACGTACTCCTCGGGGATCAGCACCGAGGTGCCGAGATTGATGCGCGGCGACCATTGGTCCTCGATCACGCCCTCGCCGCCCCTGATCGCGGCGACGGCCTCCTCCAGCATCGACTGGTAGAGCTCGTAGCCGACCTCCCTGATATGCCCCGACTGCTCCTCGCCGAGCAGATTGCCGGCGCCCCTGATATCGAGGTCGTGGCTCGCGAGCGCGAAGCCGGCGCCGAGCGTATCGAGCGATTGCAGCACCTTGAGCCGCTTCTCGGCGGCGGGCGTCATCCGCGCATCGGCGGCTATGGTGAAATAGGCATAGGCCCTGATCTTGGAGCGCCCGACGCGGCCGCGCAGCTGATAGAGCTGGGCGAGACCGAACATGTCGGAGCGATGCACGATCAGCGTGTTGGCGGAGGGGATGTCGAGGCCGGATTCGACGATCGAGGTCGACAGCAGCACGTCGTATTGCCGGTCGTAGAAGGCGTTCATCACCGAATCGAGCTCGCGGCTTCCCATCTGGCCGTGGGCGCGTCCGACCTTGAGCTCGGGTACGTGCTCCTGGAGGAACGCCGCCGCGTCGTCGAGGTCGGAGATGCGCGGCACCACGTAAAATGTCTGGCCGCCGCGATAGCGCTCGCGCAGCAGCGCCTCGCGCAGGATGACGGGGTCGAACGGCGTCACATAGGTGCGCACCGCGAGGCGATCGACCGGCGGAGTTGAGATCAGCGACATCTCGCGCACGCCTGAGAGCGCGAGTTGCAGCGTGCGCGGGATCGGGGTGGCGGTCAGCGTCAAGACATGGACGTCCTCGCGGAGCTGCTTCAGCCGTTCCTTGTGCTGCACGCCGAAATGCTGCTCCTCATCGACGATCAGCAGGCCGAGATCGGCGAATTCGACACCCTTGGCGAGCAGGGCGTGGGTGCCGACGACGATGTCGATATCGCCGGACTTGATGCCGGCCTTCATCTCGGCGCGCTCCTTGGGGCTCACCAGCCGCGACGCCTGGGCGATCTTCACGGGGAAGCCGCGAAACCGCTCGGTGAAGGTGTGGAAATGCTGGCGCGCAAGCAGCGTGGTCGGCACCACGACCGCGACCTGCTTGCCGGCCAGCACGGCGATCAGGCTCGCCCGGAGCGCCACCTCCGTCTTGCCGAAGCCGACATCGCCGCAGATCAGCCGGTCCATCGGCCGGCCGCTGCCGAGATCCTCGACCACGGCGCCGATCGAGGTGGTCTGGTCCTCGGTCTCCTCGTAGGGGAAGCGCGCCGAGAACTCATCATAAATGCCCTCCGGCGGGGTCAGCACCGGCGCCTGGCGGAGCTCGCGCAAAGCCGCGACCTTGATCAGCTTCTCGGCCATGTCGCGGATGCGCTGCTTCAGCCGAGCCTTGCGCGACTGCCAGCCGACGCCGCCAAGCCGATCGAGCTGCACCCCCGACTCGTCAGAGCCGTAGCGGCTGAGCAGCTCGATATTCTCGACCGGGAGATAGAGCTTGTCGCCGCCCGCGTAATGCACTTCGAGGCAGTCATGCGGCTCGCCGGCGGCTTCGATCTTGGCAAGCCCGGCAAAGCGGCCGATGCCGTGATCGGCATGGACCACGAGATCGCCGACGGTGAGGCTCGACGCCTCGGTGAGCACGTCGCTGCCGCGCTTGCCGCGCGACTTCCGCACCAGCCGGTCGCCGAGAATGTCCTGCTCGCCGATCACGGCGATCCCCGGCGCCTCGAAGCCGGTCTCGAGCGGCAGCACGGCAACGGCGGTGGTCGAGGGCGGCAGGTCGAGCGCCTCGCCGAAGCTCGTCACGGTCTTGGTCTCGCCGCCGCCATGCTCGGCAAGGAGCATCGCCAGACGCTCGCGCGCGCCGTTGCTCCAGCAGGCGACGATCACGCGCTTGTACTCGCCGTGCAAACGCTTGGCGTGCGTCACCACGGCGTCGAACACGTTCACGCCTTCGGTCTGGCGCTCGGCGGCGAAGGTGCGTCCCTGCCTGCCGTGAAACGAGACGACGGTCGTGCCCGGCTGCTCGGGATGCTCGAACGGATCGAGCGCGATGATCTGACGGTCGCCTAGCGCTTGCTCCCAGTCGGCCTCGCTCAGGAACAGGCTCTCCGGCGGCACCGGATGATAAGGCGGCGCGCCGAACGCCTTGCGCTCGAGCGCCTGGGCGCGGGCGTCGTAATGGTCGGCGATCTGCTCCAGCCGCTTGGCGCGCGCATCGTCGACCAGCGGGTCGAGGCTGACGACGGCGCCGGGCAGATAATCGAACAGCGTGGCGAGTCGATCGTGGAACAGCGGCAGCCAGTGCTCCATGCCCTGATGCTGGCGGCCCGCCGAGATCGACTCGTAGAGCGGGTCGTCGCCGGTGACGGGTCCAAACAGCGCGACATAACGCTGGCGGAAGGCGCTGCGCACCTCGGGCGTGAGCGCCACCTCGCTCATCGGCAGCAGTTGCACGTCCTCGCGCCGCGCCTTGGTGCGCTGCGTCTCCGGGTCGAACGCCCTGATCGATTCGAGCGTGTCGCCGAAGAAGTCGAGACGGACCGGCTCGCCGCCCGGCGGATAGAGATCGAGGATGCCGCCGCGCACGGCATATTGGCCGGGGTCCATCACCGTCCCGGCCCGCGCATAGCCCGACGCTTCGAGCTTCTCGATCAGCGACTGCATGGAGGAGACGTTGCCGGCATGCAGTCGCACGCTCGACCCGCCGATGAACTCGCGCGGCGGCACGCGCTGGAGCGCGGCGTGGATGGTGGTCAGCACGACGAGCGGGCGCTTCGCATCAGGCGGACGATCGATCAGAGCGGCCAGCGTCTCGATCCGCTGCGCAATGGTCTCGGCATTGGGCGCGACGCGGTCGTAAGGAACGCCGTCCCAGGCGGGGAAGCTCAGCACCTCCACGTCGGGCGCGAAGAACGGGATCGCCTCTTCGAGCGTGGCAAGGCGGTTCGCCTCGCGCGCCACGTGCAGTACCGCACCGCCCGCGCCCTCGTGCCGCGCAAGCTCGGCGAGCAGCAGCGCATCGAGCCCTTCGGGCACGCCGCCGGCGATGGCGCGCTTGCCCTTGAGCAAACGGTCGACCGGCAGGGTTGGTAGTTTTGCGTTGGCCATAATGAAATTTCGCGTCGGATCTAGCGGCCCTGGTCGAGGCCGTGGAAACGCCTCACCTGCTGCATCAGTTCGTCGAGCTCGGGATCGCCCAGCGATTGGCCCTCGAGCACCGCGTTCTCGATGTCGGGGTCAGGGACGTCGATCAGCCGCTCGAAGATGCTGATATCGTTGGCGTTCATGCCGTCCAGCGCGGCTACGGCGAAGCGGCCGAGCAGAAAGTCCATCTCCTTCGAGCCGCGATGGGTGGCCCGCCATAGCGCCCGGCGGCGGCGCATTCCAACATCACTGCCCGACATGGCGATGTTTCCAGAGGCCGAACGCCTGGGTTAGAGCGAGCGCAGCTAGGGCTTGTCAAGGGCGTGCGGCTCGGCGGCCGATTCGGCGCGGGCCGCGTTTGCACCCTACTCCCGACTCAAGCGACGACAAAGGAAGTGCATTAGGCTCAAAATCGTCCATGCGCCCTGCCCGCTTAGCCCCGCTGTTTGCCACCGCACGTTCGCTCAAGGGCGTCGGCCCCAAGGTCGAGGCGCTGCTCAACAAGCTCGTCGCCCCGCGCCATGACGGGGCGCACGCGCGGGTCATCGACCTCGTCTGGCATCTGCCGGTCGCGGTGATCGACCGCGCGGTCAGCGCGCGCATCTCGGAGGCGAGGATCGGCGAGCTTGCCACGCTCGAGGTCACGGTAACCGAGCACAGGCCTGGCGGCGGACGGCGTGGCGCGCGCGCGCCTTACAAAGTGCTGGTCGAGGATGCGTCGGGCGCCGCGATCGAGCTCGTCTATTTCAACGCCGACGCGACCTATCTGAAGCGGCTGTTGCCGCCGGGCAGCCGCAAGCTCGTCTCCGGCAAGCTCGAATCCTATGACGGCTGGCTGCAAATGCCCCACCCCGATCATGTGGTGGCGATCGATAGCGCGGAGAAGAGCAACGACGGCGCGTTGCCGCTGCACGAGCCGCTCTATCCCCTGACCGCGGGTCTCTCCAACTCCGTCTTGCGCAAGGCGATCGGCGAGGCTCTGGCGCGGCTGCCGGCGCTGCCCGAATGGATCGACGAGACGTTCCGCACACGGAACGCCTGGCCGACCTTCGCTGACGCTATCGCCGGCCTGCATAAGCCTGAGAGCGAGGCCGATCTCGCGCCGTCGACCCCCGCCCGTGGCCGACTTGCCTATGACGAGCTGTTGGCCAATCAGCTCGCGCTTGCCGTGATCCGCCAGCGTATGACCAAGCGCGCCGGCCGGAAGCTCGCCGCTACAGGCAAGCTCCGCAAGGCGATCATCGCCAAGCTTCCCTTCAAGCTCACGGGTGCGCAAGTTCGCGCGCTCGCCGAGATCGACGCCGACCTTGCGAGCCCCCATCGCATGCTCCGGTTGCTGCAAGGCGATGTCGGCAGCGGCAAAACCGTGGTCGCGCTGCTCGCTCTTGCCGGCGCGGTCGAGGCCGGGGCGCAAGGTGCGCTGATGGCGCCGACCGAGCTGCTCGCCCGCCAGCATCTGAGGACCATCGGCGCGCTCGGCGCGGCGGCCAATTTGCGCATCGCGCTGTTGACCGGCCGCGAGCGCGGCAAAGAGCGCGAGGCCATCCTGGCTGCGCTCGAAGCGGGACAGCTCGACATTCTGATCGGCACGCACGCGCTGTTCCAGGACACAATCGCGTTCCGCGATCTCGGCCTGGTCGTGATCGACGAGCAGCACAGATTTGGCGTGCATCAGCGGCTTGCGCTGCAAGGCAAGGGCAGCGGCAGCGGCGCCGAGCTTCTGGTGATGACGGCGACACCGATCCCGCGCACGCTTCTGCTCACGAGCTATGGCGACATGGACGTCTCGCGGCTCGACGAGAAGCCGCCGGGGCGGAAGCCGATCACCACCGCGACCGTGCCGCTCGAACGGCTCGATGAGGTGATCGCCCGCGTCGGCCGCGCCGTCGATGCCGGCACGCAGGTCTATTGGGTCTGCCCCCTGGTCGAAGAGTCGGAGCTGCTCGATTTGGCCGCGGCCGAAGCGCGCCACGAGGAGCTTGCCAAAATCTTCGGCGAGAAGGTCGGGCTGGTGCATGGCAAGCTCGCCGGCAAGGAGAAGGACCGCGTCATGGCGGCGTTCGCCTCGGGCGCACTGTCGATCCTCGTCGCCACCACGGTCATCGAGGTCGGCGTCGACGTGCCGAACGCATCGATCATGATCATCGAGCATGCCGAGCGCTTCGGGCTCGCTCAGCTGCATCAGCTGCGCGGCCGCGTCGGACGCGGCGCCAAGGAGTCCTCGTGCATCTTGCTCTACCGCCAGAAGCTGTCGGAGACCGCGCGCGAGCGGCTGGGCGTGATGCGGCGCACCGAGGACGGGTTCGTCATCGCCGAGGAGGATTTGCGGTTGCGCGGCGGCGGCGAGGTGCTCGGCACGCGGCAGAGCGGGCTTCCCGCTATTCCGCATCGCGAGCCTGCCCGAGCATGAGGTTCTGCTCACCGCCGCGCGCGACGAGGCGCAATTGATCCTCACGCGCGATCCCGAGTTGACCGGTGCCAATGCCGAGAGGTTGAAGCTTCTGCTCTATCTGTTCGAGCGCGATGACGCGGTTCGGCTGATCCGCGCCGGGTGACCTATCGATTGCTTCTCGCAGATTGAATTTCGTGATTGGGACAGAGTTGGATCAGACGACGGGCTCCTCCTCGGGGATCGGCTTGGCGGCCTTTGCCTTGGCGAGCTTGCGGAGCTCTTCCTGTTGCTGATCGGGCCCGACCAGGCCGGCCGACACGACGAGCTTGGCGGCATCCTCGACCGCGAGATCGAGCGGGATGACCTCGCTCGCGGGCATGAACACGATGAAGCCGGTGGTCGGGTTCGGTCCGTTCGGCATGAACACGGTGATCAGCGGTTTCCCGTCGCCGATCTTCTCCTCGACCTCCTGCGGCGGATCGCCGGCGAGAAACACCAGCGCATAGAGACCGCGGCGGGGGAACTCGATCAGCCCGACGCGCTTGAACGAGGTCCCGCTCTTGGAGAAGATCGTCGTGAAGATCTGCTTGATCAGCCGGTACACGCCGCGCACCACCGGCATGCGGTCGAGCATCATCTCGCCGTAGCTGACGATGGTGCGGCCGAACAGATTGGCGGTCAGCGCGCCGACCACCATCAAGCCAAAGATGCCGACGATCAGGCCGACGCCAGGCAGCTTGAAGGGCAGATAGGTGTCCGGCAGATAGTCCTGTGGCAGGAGCGGCTTCACCCAGGCGTCGACCAGATTGATGAACCACCACACCACGTAGACGGTGATGGCAACCGGGCCGACGACGATGAGGCCGGTGAGGAAATAACCGCGGAGCCGCGCGCCGAAATGCGAGGAGGCAGGCTCCTGCTCGACGATCAGCGCGAGGTCGCCCTCACGCCGGGGCTTCTCGTCACGCTGCTTGGGAACGATCGTCGTCTTTTCGGTCGGTGTCATCGCATGTCGGGAAGGGGTCTAGAGTCAAATTTCAATCGGCCGTCGCTTCGCGCCTTCGCTCTCGACGAAGGGATGGCCCAATGCGCCTCGGCTGGCAAGTACGCTGCGGCAAATAGGATTACTGCGCCTCGGGCGTCGCGACAGAGCAATCGACGCCGTTCCGCTTCAGCGCGTTGCAGACTTTAAGGCTTTCCGCCTTGTCCGTGAAGGGTCCGACCTTGAGGCTGTAAAATGTGCCAAAATTACCGATATCGACCTGCTCGATCTCAGGCCCCTTGCCGGCGAGCTGCGCATTCGCGCTCGATACCTGCTTCCACAGCGCCTGGGCCTCAGCCTGGGACCGGCTGGTGGCAAGTTGCAATTGGAAGCCGCCTCTGCCTCCGGTCGCCGGAGCCGCCGCCGGCGCGGGAACGGCCGCCTGATCGGCCTCTGCCGTCTTTGAGAACCAGCGGCTGAACCTGCCCTGACTCGGGGTCGCATCGTTGGCAACGACGGTCTCGCCCGGCTGCGTCTGCGTTCCCCAGCCGGTGCTCGGCGCCGGCGCCGCACGCGGCGCGCTCGGCGCGGGAGCGCTGGCGTTTTGGGTCTCGGCACCCCAGCCGGTGCTCGGCGCGGCAGGCGGCTTGGCGGGCGCGGGCACGTTCGCCGCGGCCGCAGCCTCAGGTGGCGGAGGCGGAGACTGCGATGAGCCTCCGGTCAGCGAGCCCCACCACCGGCTCACGCGGCTCCCACCGCTCGAATTTTCACCCTCACCGGAATTTGCCGTCGTGGTCCATTGCCCCGACGCGTTCGCCGTGCGGGTCGGGGTTCCGGGCGGAGATGGCGCGGCGGTATCGCTCGCCTGCGCGTTCCCGCCCGGGCCGTAGCCCTGCGCTTCCGGCGTGACATCGGTGGAGAAGGCGGCGATAGCTTCAGCGCCTTGCGGCGCGCCGCCGCCCTCGGCGATCAGTTGATCGACCGCGCTGCTGCCGCCAGCCTTGCGGGCCTGGGCGATCTCGGCCTCGCCTTGGGTCGCGAGGCCGGCAGCCTGATAAGACAGCCCACGATTGACCAGCGCACCGACCCGGTCGGGATCGGGCAGGCCGAGGAAGATCGCCGCGCCGAGATCGGCGATGGCGCGCGAGGGCTGGCCGAGCTTGCGATAGGCGATACCGCGGAGATAAAGCGCCTTGGCGGCCTCGCCCTGCGATGCGTTGTCGGCGTTGATGGTGGAAGACAGCATGCGGACGGCATTGTCGTATTTGCCGGCAGCCAGCGCAGCGGCGCCGTTCTTGAGCCCGGTATCCTCGGCGAAAGCCGGAAGAACCGAGGCGACAAGCACGAACGACACGCCAAATACCAGATGGCGCGGCCGGAAAGTCTTCCGCTGATCCGCCATGTCCTTGCTCAAGCAAAGAAATCAGGCAAATCCGAGGCCCTGTCTATTCGACGGTGACGGATTTGGCCAAGTTGCGCGGCTGATCTACGTCGGTCCCCATGAACACCGCGGTGTAATAGGCGATCAGTTGCACTGGCACGGCATAGACGAGCGGCGTGACGAAGCGGTGGACCGGCGGCACAGCGAGATGGGTGGCGATGGCGCAGCCGGTGCTCGCCGCGTCGGCGTCGCTGATCAAGATGATCTTGCCGCCGCGCGCCGCAACCTCCTGCATGTTCGACACGGTCTTTTCGAACAGATCGTCGCGCGGCGCGATGACGATCACCGGCATGTTCTCGTCGATCAGGGCGATCGGCCCGTGCTTCAGCTCGCCGGCGGCGTAGCCCTCGGCGTGGATGTAGGAGATCTCTTTCAGCTTGAGCGCGCCTTCGAGTGCGATCGGGTAGCTCAGCCCGCGGCCGAGATAGAGAACGTCGCGCGCCTTCGAAAGAGTTTGGCCGAGCGTCTCGTAGGGCCGCTCGTCGCGAAGCACGGTCGCCATGAGGCGCGGCACCTCGGCGAGCGACTGTACCAACTCGGCCTCGAGCGCGGGCCCAATCACGCCGCGCGCCTTGCCGGCGGCGATGGCGAGGCAGGCGAGCACGGTCAGCTGGCAAGTAAACGCCTTGGTCGAGGCGACGCCGATCTCCGACCCGGCCAGCGTCGGCAGCACCACATCGGATTCCCGCGCGATGGTGGATTCGCGCACATTGACCACCGAAACGATGTGCTGGCCTTGCGCCCGGCAGTACCGCAGCGTGGCGAGCGTGTCGGCGGTCTCGCCCGACTGCGAGACGAACAAGGCTGCGCCGCCCGCATCCATCGCCGTCTCGCGATAGCGGAACTCCGACGCGATATCGACGTCGACCGACAGCTTGGCCCAGCGCTCGAACCAATATTTGGCGACGAGACCGGCGTAATAGGCCGTGCCGCAGGCCGAGATCGAGAGCCGGCCGAGCTTGGCAAAGTCGAACGGCAGCTGCGGAATGTCGACGCGGTTGGTGGCGAGATCGACATAGCCGGCGAGCGTGTGACCGATCACCTCGGGCTGCTCGTGGATCTCCTTCACCATGAAGTGGCGGTGATTGCCCTTGTCGACGATCAGCGCGTTAGCCTGCGAGCGCGTGATTGGCCGGTCGACCGCCTTGCCGTTGCGATCGCGGATGGCGATGCCGGTCCTGGTCAGCACCGCCCAGTCGCCGTCCTCGAGATAGGCGATCGCATCGGTGAACGGCGCGAGCGCGATCGCATCGGAGCCGACGAACATCTCACCCTCGCCGAAGCCGATGGCGAGCGGGCTGCCCTGGCGGGCCACGATCATCAGATCGTCGTAGCCGGCGAAGATCAGCGCCAGTGCGAACGCGCCTTCCAGCCGCTGGAGCGCGTTGTAGACGGCGCGCACCGGATCGTTGCCGGCCTTCAGCTCGCTGGTGATGAGGTGGGCGATGACCTCGGTGTCGGTCTCCGAGGTGAACACCGCGCCTTGCGCTTGAAGCTCGGCCTTCAGCGCGCGAAAATTCTCGACGATGCCGTTATGCACAACCGACACGAGATCGGTCATATGCGGGTGGGCGTTGGCCTCGACCGGCCTGCCGTGGGTCGCCCAGCGGGTGTGGCCGATGCCGGTCGAGCCCATCAGCGGCTCGGCCTTCAGCTTCAGCTGGAGATTGCGCAACTTGCCTTCGGCGCGGCGACGGCCGAGATGGCCGTTGTCGACGGTGGCGACGCCGGCCGAATCGTAGCCGCGATATTCGAGGCGCTTCAGCGCATCGACCAGCTGCTCAGCGACCGGCCCCTGGCCGAGGACGCCAACGATGCCGCACATCGTCCCCTACTCCCGCTTACCCTTGCTTCTGACTACTTTGCACCGGCGCTGGTCGCAACTCACGAGCTATGTCCCTTTGTTTCCGCCGTCTTTGGCCTTGGCGCGGCCGCGCCGCTCGCGCACGCGCGCGGCCCAACCCTTGCGCTCCTCTTGCGGTGCGCGGGTGAGCGCGAGAGCGTCGGCCTCGACGTCCTTCGAGATGACGCTGCCCGATCCGATATAGGCGCCCTCGCCGATCTTCACAGGGGCGACGAGCGAAGAGTTCGAGCCGATGAAGGCGCCCGCCCCGATCTCGGTCTTGTGCTTGGCGAAGCCGTCATAATTGCAGATGATGGTCCCGGCCCCGACATTGACGCGCGCGCCGACGCTCGTATCGCCGATATAAGTGAGATGATTGATCTTGGCACCTTCGCCGACCTCGGACTGCTTGATTTCGACAAAATTGCCGATATGGGAATTCCTGCCAAGCTCGGCGCCCGGCCGAAGCCGCGCGAACGGGCCGACGCTCGCGTTCTCGCCGATGCGGGCGCCTTCGAGATGCGAGAACGCCCGGATGGTGACGCCGTCGGCGATGGCGACGCGCTCGCCGATCACCACGTGCGGCTCGATCAGCACGTCCTTGCCGATCTTCGTGTCGTAGCTCAGGAACACGGTGTCGGGCGCGATCAGCGTCGCGCCGTCGGCCATGATGCGGGCGCGCAAGCGGCGCTGCATGGCGCCCTCGGCCTGCGCGAGCTCGCCGCGGGAATTGACACCGAGCACCTCCTCGCCGTTCGACGTGACGATGCGCGCCTCGAGCCGGTCACCGGCGGCGAGCGCCACGGCGTCGGTCAGGTAGAACTCGCCCTTGGCGTTGTTCTTGCCGATCCTGCCGAGCAGGCCGAGCAGCGTCTTGCCCGAGCGGAAGCCGATGATGCCGGAATTGCACAGCGTCAACGTGCGCTCGGCATCGCTCGCGTCATTTTCCTCGCGGATCGCGGCAAGCCGTCCCCGGTCGTCGAGCAGAAGCCGCCCGTAACCGGTCGGGTTCTCGGCCTCGAAGCCGATGACCACGAGGTCGGCGCCGCCATCGAGCTCGGCGCGGACGGCATCTAGCGTCTCGGCGCGGAGCAGCGGCGTATCGCCATAGAGGATCAGAACGTTGCCCTTGAAGTCCTCGAAGGCTTGGCGCGCGGCCTTGACCGCGTCGGCCGTGCCAAGCTGCTCGGCCTGCACGAAGACCTGAAGCTTCGGCTCGAGCGCGATCGCCGCCCTCGCCACGTCCTCCATGCCCGGGCCGACCACCAGCGAGGTTTTGCCGATTCCGGCAGCCTGCGCCGCGCGGAGCACATGCGCGATCATCGGCGCGCCGGCAATCCTGTGCAGCACCTTGGGCAGAGCGGATTTCATACGCGTGCCCTTGCCGGCGGCGAGGACGATGGCGAGCGAGGGGGAGGACTGCGTCATGAAGCCTTTGATCGCTGAAATCTAAGCCGAAACCCGAGCAAAAAGCGTGCCTTAGCAGCAGGCGCGCAGGAGGATAGAGTTCGCCAACGACGTTAATCCTGTCTCAAGCTGGCCGAGCCACTCTGCCATGAGCTTCGACGTGCCCGAATCGCTCAAGCCAGGCCCGGGCGATGAGCGAACTGTCTAGTCCAAAGCGAAGATGAGGGCCATAACCTGGATGGGCCAGGGCGCGGGCTAAAATGGCGCGGCCGAATTGACGGGACGAAGCCAGGGAGTCATCCTCCCGGGGCGCCGACGGGGAAGCGTCGCGCCAGCCATATTGAGGTCGCTTTTGGGCCGGAATTTCGAGGGCGGGAGGCTTCGACCCCAATGCTGAGGAATCGCCGCGGCGAAGAGAAGAACTGGACGAAGGGCTTATTGGCCTTCTTCTGGATCGTGCTCGCCGGGTTCTCCGCGCTCTATCTGTTCACCCTGTTCGGCGACCCGACGGCCTTTGGCGGCCAGACCGCGAAGCTCGGCACCGCATTCGGCACCGCCGACACGACCGGATCGACCTCGGGCCTCACCGCCGACCAGGCGTCGCAGCTCATCGAGGCGAACGAGGCGCGCGACAAGGAGCTCGCCGATATCAAGGTCACGATGGCCGAGCTTGCGCAGCAAGTGTCCGATCTCAGCGCACGGGTCGCGCCGAACGAGAAGGTCGCCTCGGCGACGCCCGCAAGCTCCGTAACCGCCAAGCCGCCTGAATCGAAAGTGACCGCGCCGCCGCCGAAGAAGCCCGAAGAAGCGGCGGCACCGGTCGTCGCGCCGCCGCCTGTGCCCGCGCCGGAGAAGCCGGCGCCGGTTACCGTTGCCGTCGCCGAGCCCAAGCTGATCGAGAAGCCCGAAGCGAAGCCGGCCGCCGCTGCGCCGCCGCCGCCGCCGGTGACCACCTCTGAGCCCGGCGAGGACGACGCGGCCGATGTCGAGAAGCCAAAAGTCCCGCCGGTGACGGTGTCGGAGCCCGACGAGCCTCCGGCCGAAGAACCCGCGCCGAGCACCAATCTCTCCGCGCCCACGCCACAAGCGACGGCGACGCCGTCGTCCGCGCCGGCCGAGGTGGCGAATCTCGATCCCATCGTCCTGCCGCCGGCCGCCAATGACGGCAGCACGCGCTACGGCATCGAGATCGGCACTGTCGCCAAGCAGGACGGCTTGCGCCCGCTCTGGCGCGAGTTCCTGACCAATCACGCGGCGCTGGTCGCCGGGCTTCAGCCGCGCCGCGTGCTCGCACCCGACAAGAAATGGCGGCTGGTCGCCGGCCCGTTCGCCAATGCGGCGGAAGCCGAGCAAGCTTGCGCGCTGTTCAAGAAGGCGTCGCGTCCCTGCGAGGCGACGGTCTATGCCGGCGACGGGCTCTAACCGCCGAGGAACAAGCGGCCGATGTCGGGGTCGGCGAGAAGCTCCCTGCCCTCACCGGCCTTGACCAGCCGCCCGGCCACCAGCACGTAACCGATATCGGCGAACTCCAAACCTTTGCGCGCATTCTGCTCGACCAGGATCAGGGTCTTGCCGTCCTTGTCGCGCAACTCCCGCGCGCATCCCCTGCCCTCGGCCTAGCGATGCTTACAAAGGCTTGGGCGCGCCGTCGACCGTTGTGATTGCGGCTAGCGCCGGGGACGCGGGATGACCGGTTTGTCGGTCGCCCATTTGGCCGGGGCAACCACGACATATTTGCCGTGCAGCACCTGGCTCAACACCATGCGCTTGGCGATGTTCCGCCCCGCCTCGTCGAACTTCACCGGGCCGTAGAACGTCTCGAGCTCGGTCGCGGCGATGGCGTCGCGCACCTTCTCGGGGTCGAGGCTCTGCGCCCGCTTGAACGCGTCGGCATAGACATCCACGGCCGCAGCCGACTGCGCCGCCTGATACGGCGCCTCGTAGCGATAGGCGTCCCTGAACGCCTGGGCGAAGTCGGCGGCCGAGCCGAACACCTCGCCCCGATAGGCGAGCGAGGCGTGCCATTGATGGGCGCAGAACGCATATTCGGCCGCCTGGCCGAGCTTCTCGGCGATCTGCGCCGAGTTGCAATGGGTCATGGCGAGTATCGGCAGATAAACCTTCAAGGCGTCGATCTGGGCGATGGCGGTGAGCGCGCCTTTCTCATGGCCCGAGACGATCAGCACGTCGGGCTTCAGCGCCTTGATCTTGGCAAGCGTCGCCGACATGTCGTTCAACTCGGGGGGCAGTTGATCGTCGATGACGATTTGCATGCCGCGGCGCTGGATGTCGTCGATCACGCCGGCGCGAACGTCTTGGGCAAACGGGTCGTTCTCCATGGCGAGCGCCACGCGGATCGTGTCGACGGTCTTACCCAGGTCGGCGGCATGCTCGGCGGCGAGGTCGATGGCCGGCGTGAGATATTGGTCGGAGGTCGACAGCACGGCGAAGATGTAGCGATAGCCCTTGGTGAACAGCTCACGCGCGGCGCCGTTGGCCTCGATCATCGGCACTCTGTGCTTCTCGCAGATCGGCAGGATGGCCTTGGTCAGTCCGGAGCTGTAAGGCCCGAGCAGGTATTTGACGCCGTCCTGCTGGATCAGCCGCTCGGCGAGTTCGGTGCCGCGCGCCGGGGTCGACTCGTCGTCGTAATAGCGCAGCACAATCTTGTAGCTCTTGCCGCCGATCACGACGCCGCCGCGGTCGTTGATCTTGCGCGCGGCGAGATCGTAGCCGTTCTTGGTGTTGAGGCCGTTCTGGGCGTATTTGCCGGTCAGCGAAACCGCGGCGCCGAGCACGATGACGTCCTCGCTCGCCGTGGCGGCGGCCAGGCTAATCGCACCGATGACAAGCGTCGTGCAGAGGCCAAGCCAGAACCAATGGGCTAGCCGCACTTTTTCAACCCCGCCGCTTCGTTCGTTGTTGCGAATCTTGTTCGGCAACAGACTACGCCGTTACCGGACGCCCGCACAATTGCGACCCGAGAAGTGTCGCTGCCGCCACGAGTTGCACGACGGAGGTAAAGTTTTGGCTAAAGCTGGTCGGTGTTGAAAGTGTCGCAGCTCTCGAGCTTGCCGCTCTCATAGCCGCGCTTGAACCAGCGCTGGCGTTGAGCCGAGGAGCCGTGGGTAAAGGCGTCCGGCACGACATAGCCTTGCGTCTGCTTTTGGATCTTGTCGTCGCCGATCGCACTCGCCGCGTTCAGCGCCTCATCGATATCGCCCGGCTCGATGATGTTTTTGCTCTCCTGAGCGTGGTTGGCGAAGATGCCGGCGAAGCAGTCGGCCTGGAGCTCGACGCGGACCTGCAACGCATTCCCTTCGGTTTGGCTCATGCGCTGCCGCGCCGCCTCGACCTGGTCCATGATGCCGAGCAGCTTCTGCACGTGGTGGCCGACCTCGTGGGCGAGCACGTAGGCCTCGGCGAAGTCGCCTTGCACCTTGAAGCGGCTCTTCAGCTCGTCATAGAAGTCGAGATCGATGTACACCTTCTCGTCGTTGGGGCAGTAGAACGGCCCCATCGCCGCCATGCCCGTGCCGCACGCCGAACGCGTCGCGCCGCTGAACAGGACTAGCTTGGGGTCGCTGTATTTCTGGCCATACTGGCGGAAGATGTCGTGCCAGACATCCTCGGTGTCGGCGAGCACCACGCCGACGAACTGCCGGAGGTCGTCCTCGCTCGAGGTCTTGGGATGCTCGAGCGGCGGGCCCTGCGTGCCGGGCCCGGGAGTGTCAGAGGTATCCGGCCCCGGCTGGGACTGCGGCAGGTGGATGTCGGGGAAGTTGCCCTGATCGCCGCCGGGTCCGCCGCCCTGCATGAGCACGGTCGGGTCGATGCCGAAGAACCACATCAGCCCGAGGATGATGAGGATGCCGATGATGCCGATGCCGCCGCCGCGGCCCGAGCCGCCGCCGCTCGGGAAGCTGACGCCGCCGCCGGGGAAGTTGAAGCCGCCGGCGCCGCCTTCGTCGCGCCGGTCCTCAACGTTCTCGCTCTCTCTTCCGCCGCGCCAGCGCATGGTGAAGCTATCCTCGACGAGCTTCGGCCCGATTGCCGAAATTTCGATCATTGTGCATGACGCGCGCCGCCGCACAAGGCTCGCGCAAGCCGTTCGGCGAGGCATTCGGCCGTCGTCCTCGGCCCGACCGTGAGCCAAGGTGAGACAAACCGCGCAAATCCTTGTTGCCAAAAAGGAGATTGACAAGGAACCGTCAAAAAACTGCCACAGGCTGGGGGCATGCTGCACCTGCCCAGTTGTGTTCGGTCTGGGTAGTAGTGCGTTCTGTGTATTGCGTACGAGCCTCGGCACTCCCCGCGCCGGGGCTCTTCTTTTTCGGCCGGGCTCGCCTCCCCGCCTCGGCTTGGCGAAAATCGCCGGCGGCGACCTATCCTAAGCTCGGCTTCGCGTCGCGCGCCAGGGGAGCCGGCGCCGAATGTTTCGGCGCGGGCAACGCGGGCGCGCCGGTCGCCTGCATCGTCTCATCGTCGGCCTCGATGAACACGCGCTTGCTGAGATAGGTGTACACCACCGGGATCACGAACAGCGTGAACAGCGTGCCGACCAGGAGGCCGCCGACGATCACCCAGCCGATGTCCTGGCGGCTCTCGGCGCCGGCGCCGGTCGCCAGAGCGAGCGGCACGGCGCCGAGCACCATCGCGCCGGTGGTCATGAGGATCGGCCGGAGCCGCAACGACGCCGAACTCGATCACGGCCTCGCGCAACGGCTGCCCCTTGGCGCGCAGCTGATTGGAGAACTCGACGATCAGAATGCCGTGCTTGGTGATCAGCCCGATCAGGGTGACCAAGCCGACCTGGCTGTAGATGTTGAGCGTCCCGCTGCTCCACCACAGCGCCAGCAGCGCGCCGGTGATCGACAGCGGCACCGTCAGCATGATGATGAACGGGTCGGTGAAGCTCTCGAACTGCGCCGCGAGCACCAGATAGATGAAGGCGAGCGCGAGCAGGAAGGTCAGGTAAATGCCCGCGCTCGCTTCCTTGAACTCGCGCGATTGGCCGGCATAGTCGATGCGGGCGGTGCCCGGCAGCACCTCTTTCGCGGTCCGCTCGAGAAATTCGAGGCCTTCACTCAACGAATAGCCGGGCGCGAGCTGCGCCGTGATCGTTGCGGCGCGCAGTTGATTGAAGTGATTGAGCTCCTTCGGTGCGACCGTCTCCTTGACGGAAATCAGGTTGGACAAAGGCACCATGGCGTTGTCCCGAACCCGCACATAGATGCGCCGGAGATCCTCGGGGTTTTGCCGGTCGATGTCGGCGATCTTCACCACCACGTCGTATTGCTCGCCTTCGCGCTTGAAGCGCGTCACCTGACGGCCGCCGAGCATGGTCTCGAGCGTGCGGCCGAGCGTGTCGATCTCGACGCCGGTGGCGGCGGCCTTTTCCCGGTCGACGGCGATGTCGAGTTGCGGCGAGTTGAGCTTGAGATCGCTGTCGATGTCGGTCAGGCCGGGATAGTCACGCGCCTTGTCCAGCATGGCCCCGACCATTTGCTGCAACTCGTCATAGGGCCGCGACGTCTCGATGACGAGATTGACCGGCTTATCGCGGGTCCCCTGGCCGAGCGGTGGAGGATTGCTCGGGAAGCCGACGACGCCGGCGACGGCTGACATCTGCGGTGTGATCGAGCGCCCGATCTCCTGTTGCGTCCGCTTGCGCTCGCTCCACGGTGTCAGGCGCAGGATGACGCGGCCTTGCGAAACGGTCGGGTTGCCGGCAACCGAGAACACCCGATCGGCCTCGGGAACCGTAAGCGCGATCTCTTCCAGCTGCTTGGCGTAAGAGTCGGTGTAGTCGATGGTGGCGCCTTCGGGCCCGCGGAACGTCACGACGATGTTGCCCTGATCCTCGACGGGGGCGAGCTCGCTCTTGATCGTGACGAACAGGAAGTAGCTCGACGCGGCGACGGCCAGACCGAGCAGGACGACCAGGGGCCGGACGGCGAGCGCGACCTTCAGCAGCGCGCGATAGCCTGACGTGACGCCATCCAGGACACGCTCGATGAGGCGATAGACGAGATTGTGATGGCTCTGATGCTTCAACAGCTTGGAGCACATCATCGGCGAGAGCGTCAGCGCGACGAAGCCGGAGACGATTACCGCACCGGCCAAAGTCCAGGCGAACTCGGTGAACAGCCGCCCGGTGACCCCGGTCATGAAGCCGATCGGCGCATAGACGGCGGCGAGCGTGATGGTCATGGCGATGATGGCGAAGCTGATCTCGCGGCTGCCGAGCAGCGCCGCCTTGACCGGCGGCATGCCCTGCTCGACGTGGCGGTAGATGTTCTCCAGCATGACGATGGCGTCATCGACCACCAGCCCGATGGCGAGCACGAGCGCAAGCAGCGTCAGCGTGTTGATGGAAAAGCCGAACACGTACATCAGCGCGAACGCTCCGATCAGCGACACCGGGATGGTGACCAGCGGGATGAGCGTCGCGCGTATCGAGCGCAGGAACAGAAAGATGATGAACACCACGAGCAGGATCGCCTCGCCGATGGTCCGATAGACGTTCTTGATCGACTCGGCGATGAACAACGACTTGTCGTTGGCCATCTGCACCTGCATGCCTTCGGGCAATGACGCGGTGATGGTCGGCAGCACGGCTTGCACCTCTTGGGCGACCTCGAGCGGATTGGCGGTCGCCTGCTTGATGACGCCGAGCGCGATCGCCGGCTTGCCGTTGAAGCGGACGACGAGGCGCTCGTCGAGCGGGCCGAGCTCGGCATGGCCGACCTCGGCGAGCCGCACCAGATAGCCGTTGGCCTCCTTGACGATCAGATCGTTGAACTGCTCGGGCGTGCGCAAATCCGTCTCCGACAGGACGGTGAACTCGCGCTGCATGCTCTCGACGCGGCCGGATGGAACCTCGACGTTCTGGCGCCGCAGCGCCACTTCGATGTCCTGAGGGGTGAGGCTGTAGGCGGCAAGCCGCTCGGGATCGAGCCAGATGCGCATCGAATATTGCCGCTCGCCGAACAGACGCACCTCGGCGACCCCGGCAAGCGTCTGCAGCTGATCCTTCACGTAGCGGTCGGCGTAGTCGGTGATTTCGAGCTCGTTGTGCCGGTCACTGGAAAAGGCGAGATAGAGGATCGGCTGAGCGTCGGCTTCGACCTTCTGAATGATCGGCTCCTCGATCTCGTCGGGCAAGCGACCGCGCACGCGGCCAACCCGGTCGCGCACGTCGGCGGCGGCGTAGTCGGCGTCGCGATTGAGCTTGAAGCGCACCGTGATCTGGCTCGATTCCTGGCGGCTGATCGAGGTGATGAAATCGATCCCCTCGATGCCCGACAGCGTGTCCTCGAGCACCTTGGTCACCTGGGTCTCGACGATTGCCGCGCTCGCGCCGGGATAGCCGGTCTGCACGGTGACGACCGGAGGATCGATGGCCGGATATTCGCGCACGCTCAAGCGCTGGTAGGAAACCAGCCCGACCAGCACGAGCGCGAGGCTCATGACGGTGGCGAATACCGGACGTTTGATGGAAAGTTCGGGCAGCGTCACGGCGTCAGGCTCCGGTGGCGCCGACGATCGTGACGGCGCTGCCGTCCCTGATCTTGAGCTGGCCGGCGGTGACCACCTGGTCTCCCGCGGCAAGCCCCTCGACGATCTCGACGCGGCCCCCGCGGCGCGTCCCGGTCTTGACCTTGGTGAGCCTGGCCTTGCCCTCGACGATCTTGAACACGAACTGGGCGTCGCCTTGCGGCACAATGGCCTGCTCCGGGACGCTCAAGGCATCCTCCTTGAGCTGGAGCAGCACGGTCACGCGCGCGAACAGCCCGGGCCGGAGCCGCTGGTCGCGATTGGGCACGATGGCGCGGACGAGAAGGCTGCGCCCGGCCACGTCGAGGCGGGGATCGATGGCGTAGACCTTGCCCTCGAAGCTGTCTTCGGGAAAGGCATCGACCTTGATCTTGATGATCTGGCCGACCCTGATCGCGGGCAGGAACGTCTCTGGCACCCTGAAGTCGGCCTTGACCGGATCGATCGCCTCGAGATTGATCAGAGCCTGTCCGGCGGTGATGTATTCGCCGGCACTCACATGGCGCAAGCCGACGATGCCGGCGAACGGCGCTGCGATGCGCGTCTTGTCGAGCTGCGCGCGGGCGAGCTCGACCGCCGCGGTGTTGACGGCGAGGTTCGAGGCAGCCTCATCGGCCGACTGCGCCGTGGCATATTTGTTGGTGAACAGCGTGCTGGTGCGCCGGTTGGTCTGCTCGGCAAGCTTGAGCTTGGCGGAGGCGTCGTCGAACTGGGCGCGGTAGACCGAGTTGTCGAGGCTGAATAAGAGCGCCCCCTTCTCGACCGGCTGGCCCTCCTCGAAATGGATCTCCTTGAGCCGGCCAGGAACCTCGGAGCTGACGGTGACGGCTTCGTCGGAGAGCAGCGTGCCGATCGCCGTGACCTGCTCGCTCAACGGCGCGGCCACGACCTTGGTGGCCTCGACCGCAACGGCAGGCTTGTTGTCCTCTGCCGCCGCGCTCCCGCACGCATAGACGATGGCGGCCGCCAGCAGTCCGGCGGTCAAGCCTCCGCTAAGCCAATTCCGCGCCATGCAAGCCATGTCCCGCTGCTCAAGGTCCCACAATCTAATATCTTTTGGAGACTACCAAGCCGGGGTCAGTCTGAACCTCACATGAACGGCGAACGCGATTAGCGGGAGAGCCCGGACGCAAAAAGGGGCGGAACCCGCACAAGGGCCCGCCCCAATCGCGACGCGCTGATGGCGCTATTGCGGGGGAGTTTCACCGGACGGCGCTGGAACCTCGCCCGGGCTCGATTCTTCGGCCGGCGGCTCCGCGGGCTCCTCGGTCGACTCGTCGGGGGCTTCCTCGGCGGGCGCCTCTTCCGCGGGCGCTTCAGCGGCCGGAGGCGCCGTGTCGGTGGGCTGGGACGTGGGAGGAAGCTGAACCTTGACGTTGGTGTCGCCCTTATTGCCGTACATGAAATAGGCGGCGATCACGAGGGCGAGCACGATGCCGCCCAGCACGATCGCGAGAAATGTCCTGCTGCCCTGATTATCGTTTGCCATTCTTTGTCTCCTCCCTCTCGAGGTTTTATTCCAGTCGCGACCCGGATGAAATTACCGAGGAATCTCCGGCCGGTCGAGCGTTGCTTGGCCGTTCCCACGCACGCCCCGCCTCAATCTGCGGCATGAGCTGGCCGGCGTTTCGTCACGCGATCGAGGACCGGGGCAAGCAGCGCCGCGACAACCACGTTGATCACCACCGAATAGAGCGCCGCGTAGCCCGGCACCGTGACCCCGAACAGCGTGAGCGGGTAGGTCGAAGAGATGAAGTGCTGGGTCGCGGCCATGTAGGTGCCGGAGCCGATGCCGACCGCCCAGCCGATCAGCAGTGCGCGGGAATTGAACGCACTGGTGTAAAGTCCGAACAGGACCACGGGCAGGAGCTGGATGATCCAGATGCCGCCGAGCAGCTGGAGCTGAATGGCATAGGCCTGCGGGATGGCGAGGATGAAGGCCACCGCGCCGATCTTCACCACCAGCGAGACGACCTTCGCCGTATGGGCCTCCTCGGCATCGGTGCAGTTCGGCTTCAGGAATTCCTTATAGATGTTGCGGGTGAAGAGATTAGCGCAGGCGATCGACATGATCGCGGCCGGAACGAGCGCGCCGATGGCGATGGCCGCGAAGGCGACGCCGACGAACCAGGACGGGAACGAGGCGAGGAACAGCGCCGGCACGGCGAAGTTCGAGCCGTACTCCTCGAAGCCGGCGGCATAGGCCGGGTCGTTATTGACCCCCGCCGCAATCGCCATGTAGCCGAGCAGCGCGATCAGGCCGAGGATGAAGGAATAGGCGGCGAGCAGGCCCGAGTTCCTGCGGATCACATCGCCGCTCGAGGCGCTGAGCACGCCGGTCATGGCGTGGGGATAGAGAAACAGCGCGAGCGCCGAGCCGAGCGCGAGCGTCGCAAAGGCGCTGAGCTTGCCGAAATTGTCCGCCGCCGCGGGCGGAAGGATCAGCTTCTCGGGCGGCACCGCGGCGAAGATCGCGCCATAGCCGCCGAGCTTGGCAGGAATGATGACCACCGCGGCGAAGATGGTGATGAAGATCAGCATATCCTTGACCACGGCGATCAAGGCCGGCGCGCGCAAGCCGCTGGTATAGGTGAAGGCGGCGAGCACGATGAAGGCGATGATCAGCGGCAAATGCCCGGCGAAGCCGTTGGTCGGGAAGCCGAGCGCGCCGATCACCACCTCCATGCCGACGAGCTGGAGCGCGATATAAGGCATGGTGGCGACGATCCCGGTCAGCGCCACGGCGAGCGCGAGCAGCCGGCTGTCGAAGCGGTCGCGCACGAAATCTGCCGCCGTCACGTGCCCGCGCTCGCGCGCGATCGCCCAAAGCCGGGGGTAGATCAGATAGAGGAACGGATAGATCAGGATCGCGTAAGCGACGGCGAAGAAGCCCATCGCGCCGGCACCGAACACCAGCGCGGGTACGGCGATGAAGGTGTAGGCGGTGTAGAGGTCGCCGCCGAGCAGGAACCAGGTGACCACCGTGCCGAAGCGGCGGCCGCCCAAGCCCCATTCCTGCAGCTGATTGAGGTCGGCCTTGCGCCAATGCGCGGCGACGAAGCCTAGCCAGCTCACGAGCAAAAATAGAATGACGAAGACGATCGTGGCCGTGACGTTCAAATTCACAGCACGTCTCCCGTCGCGCCGGGGTCGACGCTGGCGCTCGCCCGTGGCGTCACCTTGGTGAGGCGCGTCTCGAGCAGATAGACCGTGAGCACGACCGCGGCGCCGACGAGGACGAGGGCGAGCTGATACCAATAGAAGAACGGAATGCCGCCGAGCGAAGGCTCAACCCTGTTGTAGAACGGCACCCACAGCACCGCGATCATGGGGATGAGGAACAGGAGACGCGGCCAATAGGCGATGAGGCGCCGGCCGTGCCTGTTCGGGCTGGACCCTTTTCGCGGCGTGTTCGCGGCGGCCTTGGCCGCTTGTCGCGACCGGGCCCTTCCCGTCTTGGCTGTCATGCGGGGTCCCCCTCCCCGGGCGCTCGAAGCGGCGCGAGCTTACTGAATGGGAGCCGCCGGCGCGACGGGCTTTATAGCGCTGTTCAGGGAATCGCGCGCGTTATTGACCTTGCCGCTCACCGTGGCCCATATGGGGGCCAAGGAGCCCGTAGCTCAGCCGGTAGAGCACTTGACTTTTAATCAAGGGGTCTCGGGTTCGAATCCCGACGGGCTCACCAACAGTTCCAAGGACTTCCGGCCTTAGCGTCCTTGCCGCTTCCCTCCGCAGGTAACCCCAGAGGTAACACCAGACGGAGGCCGAAATGCTGCAAACCGCAAACCAGGCTCTGGTCAACGCTCGCCTCTTTCCCGATTTCCTAGGACTTTAGCCCCGGTCGAAAGGCCGGGGGTTTTTGCGCTAAAGGTCTTCTTCCGCGATTATCATCACGTCAACGAATTGCAGTTGGTCGAGGACACTTTCGGCAATCAACTCGGCGCCGGGGATTTTCACTGTCGCCAGGATTGCCGCTGCGTCGCGGAGCTTGGCACGGACGGCTTGCAGCTTTTCGTGATCATCCATGTTCGTACTCACACCTGCTAAGGAGGCAGGCGGGTCGGCTCCGGCACGAAATTATCCGCAGCGTGGAATAGGTGTAACCGTGACTTCGCACCGCGCGGCGAGTTGAGCCGCGACGCCGTGCCATCTTGCGGCGCCTTTTGTTGTGGGCTTCGCGAATGGACCCACTGCACGCCCCCCTCGAGGAGTTCGCTATGCCACCATGTCAAAAGACGTAGCGAATTCACTCGCTCAGCGTACTCGCGCGCACTACTACTCTCATCATCGGGCATTACGATATAGGTCGCGGCGATCCGACTTCTTCAACTCCCGAATGACTGAGGGCAACCATGAGCAGAGCTAGCATAGCGGCGTCCACGAGCATGTGTCTGTTGCTGCTCCTCGGCGCGACCAGCGCTGGCGCCTGTCCATCCGGATCAAGGTTCTCCGGTTATAACGGGAACGGCATGTGCGTTTACATCGGGCAGGGATTGGCGAGCGCTGTTCATTGCCAGATCGCCGGGGGCACCTGTCCCGCAGGGACGACTCGCGAGCACTCCGGCAGCGATCCGAACCGCAGCTACTGTTGTCCGAAGGTGGCAACCAATAAACGGCCCGAGATCTGTACCTGGCGAGGAACAGCCCCCTTCTGCGGCGGCGAGTGCGAAGTGGGAGAAAGACTGGTAGCGCGCAGTTCCTCGAAAACGATGGGCTGCGCCACCGGCAGCAAGGCTTACTGCTGCTATTGATCGCATTCCTCAGAAACAGGAGGTCGATATGCTCACTGCGATAAGCTATCGCATTTTCCTGAGCTTGGTGGTCACGCTGGGCCATGCCTCTGATTGACTCCGGCGCCCGCGCCAGTTGTCCGAACGGATACACAAGCTGAAGATCACGCCTACCTCGCCCTAGGCTTTGATGGCGGGGCTTCATGGGGGAAAGACCGGATGACGAAGCGTCACGTCTCATTTTTGATTTTGGCTCTCGCGCTTCCCCTCGCAACCAGCACCTCCGCTTTTGCGGTCATCAATAATGGTAATGGTGCAATGGATAAAGATGGCTGCGGGCAACCGGGAATGCACAATTGCGTTCATTGGTGCGGGGATAACAATCAGACCGGAAAAAGCCGATATCAATGCAAACACCAATGTTACAAATATTGGTGCAGCGGCGGCAATCCGTCGTGAGGGTCTACCCGATTAGCAAGCAAGCTGATTGCGGAGGCCGCTGCTCTCAGTGAGCCGTGGCGGCGGCAGACGAACGCGAGAGCATTCTGGATCGAGGCTTGCGTTCGGCGATGCGCCCCTCCAGGAACCGAGTCAGAGGCATCGCTCGACCTTGAACTCGCGGATGAGCTTCAGCCGATGCTCCTTAGCGCTTGTGACGGCCCTCAGGCTTGATCTCGAGGAAGCGCGGCTCTGATCGAGAGAGACGGCGCGGGCAAGCGCGAAGCGGCCGGTCATCGACAGCGTCGGCTTCTGCTCAATGAATTACGCGCGGGGGCAGTCTATCCATGAGCCACGGCCAGTGCTTCTCGATGAGCGCGCGCATCTCTTCAGTGATGTGGTCAAGATGGTTATGTTCGAGCAACCATTCGAGGCGGTCGAGCTCCGCCGGGGTAAGCTTCTCACGGGACATACTCGCGCCTCCAAAAACGACCGACCATTCCGCCCTGAGTTAGTTAGCCGGCGGTCGGCCGCAGGCCTTGCCGAGATAGGCCACCAAGGCTTCCGGTACCGTCGAGGTTTGCAGCTCGGGCTGTGTCGCAGTGAAGCTGAAAACGTTATCTGCCAGTTGACCGTCACTCATCTTTGCAGAGGCGACGCATTCGCTGTAATGCGTGACAAGCTTTAACGCGAGCGCACCGGTGGCTTCCGAAATGAGGTCGTCAAATGCCCCGGCGATGTACAGAGTTCGATCGCGGGGCGGCAATGCAGCCCATTGTGCATATGTGAGGAAGGTCGCTGAGGCGGGAACCGTTCCAAGCAGCAGCCACGCTAGAGCAATCAGCTTCCTCATACGAGGAGCTTAGCATAGCGCGCGACGCCTTGCGGAAGCCATTCTCGTTCCGACTCGGCGCACGCTTTGACAGAGCCGCGGCCTGGGCTTGAACGGGGCAAGCTTCATGTCCCTTAGTCGAACCGCTCGACGGTTGTAATCATGGGCGTTCCCGACATTGCGCCGGTCACTCAGGACGGGGCTTTTTCTTGTATGCTGGCGAGGATGCAGAAGTGGCCAGACAGAGAGCGAGCCTCCGAACCCTTCTTCAAGGTTCGACAAGTCGTGATCCTTATCGCGCTCGTCCTTGCATTTGCCTTGGCGGTGCGACTGGTAGGCGACGATCCGCTTCCGCCTGACCTACGATTATTTTTCGCAACCTATTTCCAGCATTAGCGCTCGAGCCGGATCGACAATTCGGCCACGGCCACTGTCAAACCACATAACCAACTGGTCGGTCGGCGCCTTTTTTACACGCGATCGATTTGTGCCCGACCAAATGGGCGGGGACATGTCTGCAAGCGCCTCGGCAGCAAAAAGGCGCCGGGGTGAGCCGACGCCTCGCTATTTCCTGCCGTCGCTAGCGATACCTAGTGCGGGCAGATCTGCTTCCAGCGGCCGAACATGCCCTGCTTCCAGAAGCAGGCGGGTTGGACCGGCGGGGCCCACATGACCGCATAGGCCGGCTCGACGACGGAATACGTCACCCAAACGCACTGATCGGCGCCGCACAACCAGTCGGCCTTAGCCGGCTGGCCGGCGAAGAGGAACCCGGACGCTGCAACCAATCCTGCCAAGATTGCTCTGGTCAAGTCTCAACCCTCCATGACGATAGAATGTATGGCCCCGCTGATTTAACCCGGACGGCACGAAAAAGTCTATGCGGCTGACTCCTCCGGCCAGCCGGCGGCCTTCACTTAGCGTTAGCAGTTTGCGAGCCATATCTGTCAGCCGAGTGTGGGCTTGTCGGGGGTATGGCCTGCAATGAAGCTGCTAGTGGTTGCGTTGGCTGTCGTAGCGCTCTCGGCCTTCCTTGCCGGCTGCACGACAACCCAGAAAGTCATGACGGGCGGCGCCATGGGCGGCGTCACCGGCTTTGCTCTCGCCGGCCCGATCGGCGGCGCCGCGGGCGTCGCGGTTGGCGCGGTCGCGGCACCCATGATATCGAGTGACTAGAGCAAAATCCGCGCCTCCGGGATTCGCTTCTCAGCGCGCTAGTCCTCGGCGCGGCCGGCGGCCCTGCGGAAATACTGAAACACCGTGCGCTTCAGGAAATTGTAGGCCGGGCGGCCCATCAGGGCCACGGCGATAACCTTGGTGAGGAACGGCGTCGCGCCGAACAGGCCCGACAGAGCGGCCTTCACGCTCGGCTCGAGATCGGCTTCGATCACCACCGGGATCAGCGACCAGGCGCCATAGCCGGCGACGATCAGCACCGTGCCCAAGGCGAAGCGCCAGCCGAGCTGGTCCGTGCTGAAAGTCTCGTCCCTGCCGTTCTCTATGGCGACCTCCACGCAAGTCGTCGGCTCGCGGCCAATCGATGGGTTCTATCGAGGAATTTAGGTCTCCCGGGGGCAGATCGGGAGTGCCGGCCCGAAGCCCTGCCCGTTAACGATGGTAACCTTCGCTGTGCCAAAGCGAAACACTTAATTGGTCAGCGCACGGCTCCGCGTCACCTGCGTGTTTCTTGTGCTTTTCCAAGGCTTTTCATATCTACAACCTCAAATTCTTCCTTCTGATCAGTTAGGTCATGAATAAGGACGTGCTCGCGCGCAGGCTTATCGCCATCCGGTTTGCCGCCGTCACCGCGCGCGAAGTTCGAACAGAGGTGCAAACGCGACCCGGGCTACCCGACAGCCCGAGTCCCAACGGCGGTAACGCCGCAATGCGGCAGAATGCCGGCACCGAGGGGAGAGCCGGCACCGTCATCAAGAAGGCTCCATGACGCGGGCGTCCGTAAGCGGGCGACGGCCGGAGCGCGACCACCCCGCTTATAGCCTATTGATAGACGCCGCCGCACACCACGGTCGCCTCCAGCCGCTCGCAATACATGTCCTTCGGCTGGACGGTCTTGGTCACCGGGTTCATGAACTTGTATTGCTGCCAGAAGCTTTGATGCGCCTTGGCGAGAGCGATGCGCTCCCTCACGAACGCTTTGCCGTCGACGTCCTTGTCGTCGATCTGGCTGGTGCCGATGCGCTTCTCGTCGGCGCCGTGCGCGAGCACGAGCCCGTCGAGATTGTAGACCACGATATAGAGATCGCGCTCGACGAACGGTCCGCCACGATCGCTGATCTCGGCATAGGCCTTGCGGGTGCCATCGGACTTGATGGCGCCGACGGCCTTCTTGACCATGGCTACCGCCTCGTCCTTGGTCGCTCCGGTCGCGGCGATTGCCGATGCGCCGGACAGGCAGAGCGCGGCGGCCAGCACTGCCACGGCGCTCGCAATCGATCGTCCTCTACGCGTGCTCATGTTCTGTCCTTTCGGGCATTGCCTCACGGACGTCCCGGTGCGTTTCGCAAGTCGGCGAGCTTAGCGGAAGCGGGGCATTCCGCCCTATCGCGTCCTCGCGGCATGCTTTCGGAATTGCCAATGCGGCCGGAAGCGGTGGAGGGCTAGCGCTCCGCCGCCGCCCCGGAGGCGACCAGCCATGCCGGATCGAACCAGCGGTCGGCCTCGCCGTCATACGGAAGCCGCGTAATGTCCCAGTGGTCGATGAAGGGCGCGTAAGTCTGCCAGACCGGGGGGCCGCCGCCGATATAGATGACGCGTTCCGGAAAACGCGCGAGCACTTCGGCGGGGTCCATGTGCGAGCGGATCTCGACGATGGTTCGATGATTGTAAGCGAGAGGCGGTATCGAGGCGATGGTCGCCGGCCCGGCGATGAGAACATGCCCCTTGGTCAGGTCGAAAAACCGCGCAACGTCGGCCTGATATTGCCACCCTTTGTTGCCTTCCCAGGGGAGCTTGCCGTTCAGGCCCAATTGCCCGCGCAGCCCAATGGCGCACATGGCGCGCACCTCAGCCGCCATTTCTCTCCTCCTCGGATGGACGTCTGTCTCGCGACAGCGACCTTAGCGGCCGATGGCCTTTTGGCAAGGAGTCGTGCACAAGACGCACCTTATGTCATCCCGCCACTCCGTCCATCACGACGCCCATCCGCACCGCAGGCTTGAAGCCATCGGGCTGATGGCGCTCGCCACGATCTGCTTCGCCGGGCTCGACTCGACCGCCAAATATCTCGTCGGCATCAAGGGCGTGCCGGTCGCCGAGGTGAGCTGGTTCCGCTTCGCCGGGCACGTGGTGTTCACCGCGCTCGTGCTGTGGCCGCTCGCCTTCAAGCCGTCGCTCAGATCGAAAAAACCGGTGGTGCAGATCGTCCGCTCGGCGCTCATGGTGGTGACCACGGGGTTCAACTTCATCGCGCTCCGCTATCTCCAGCTCGACCAGACCATCACCATCTTCTTTCTGACGCCGCTGATCGTCGCGGCGCTGGCCGGACCGCTGCTCGGCGAGTGGGTCGGCTGGCACCGCATGCTCGCCATCGTGTCAGGCTTTCTCGGCGTGCTGCTGGTGATGCATCCGGGCTTCGGCACCGTGCACTGGGCCATGCTGCTCGTGCTCTTGGCGACGTTCGGCTATGCGCTCTACAACCTTGCCACGCGTTATCTCGCAGCGTTCGATCCGCCCGAGGTGACGCAGACCTTCACGCCGCTGGTCGGCGTCGTGGTGCTGGCGCCGTTCGCGCTGTCGGCTTGGCAAACGCCGCACGAGCTCCGCGTCATGCTGCTGCTCGCCTCGCTCGGCTTCTGGGGCGGGCTCGGCCATTGGCTGCTGATCCTGGCGCACCGCATCGCGCCGGCCTCCGCGCTCGCGCCGTTCATCTATCTCGGGCTGATCTGGATGTCGGGGGTCGGCTATCTCGTGTTCGGCAATGTGCCGACCTGGTGGACGCTGTCGGGCGCGGCCATCGTCATCGCCTCGGGGCTCTATCTCTTCGCGCGCGAGCGGAAGCAGATGGGCGAAGCCAAGAGCGGCCCGGCGTCCGACATCGCCACGCAGTGACAGCTTGCGTGCCGGAGCGGGCTACTTTGTCATGCCCGCGAAGGCGGGCATCCAGGAGTCACCGGGTCATCGAAGCAGAAGTGTTATGCTGGATTGCCGGTCGAGCCGGGCAATGACAAACACGAAAACCTCGAGCGATCTAATCCTCGTCGTCGTCGCCAGCGGCGGCGTAGCGGCGCTTAACATCGGCGGCGAAGCTCGCGAAGCGTCCTTGCGCGATCGCCTCGCGCGCTTGGTTCATCAGTTCCTCGTAGAACTGAACGTTGGCATAGGACAGCAGCATGGCGCCCAGCATCTCACCCGACCTGACCAGATGATGCAGATAGGCGCGCTCGTAACCCGCCGCGGGGCACGCGCTTTCGGCATCGAGCGGGCTCGTGTCCTCGGCATAGCGGGCGTTGCGCAGATTGAGCCGCCCGCCCCAGGTGAAGGCCTGGCAGTGACGGCCGGAGCGGGTCGGCAGCACGCAGTCGAACATGTCGATGCCGCGCGCGATCGAGGCGAGCAGATCCTCCGGCGTGCCGACGCCCATAAGATAGCGCGGACGATCGACCGGCAGCACGGCGGCGGTCGCCTCGACCATCTCCAGCATCGCCCCCTGCCCTTCGCCGACCGCAAGCCCGCCGACCGCGTAGCCGTCGAAGCCGATCTCGATCAGCGCGCGGGCGCAAGCCTCGCGCAGATCGGGATAGACGCTGCCCTGCACGATGCCGAACAGCGCCTGGCCTGGCTTGGCCATGGCGGCGAAGGCGTCCTTGCAGCGCTTCGCCCAGCGGAGCGACAGCTCGAGCGAGGCCCGCGCCTCCTCGCGCGTGGCCGGAAACGGCGTGCACTCGTCGAGCACCATCTGAATGTCCGAGCCGAGCAGGCATTGCACCTCTACGGCGCGCTCGGGGCTGAGCGCCACGGTCGCGCCGTCGATATGCGACTGGAAGGTGACGCCCTGCTCGTCGATCTTTCTGAGCTTCGCCAGCGACATGACCTGGTAACCGCCGGAGTCGGTCAGGATCGGGCCGTGCCAATGCATGAATTGGTGCAAGCCGCCGAGCCTCGCCACGCGCTCGGCGCCAGGCCGAAGCATCAGATGATAGGTGTTGGCCAGGATGATGTCGGCGCCGCTCGCCTTCACGTCCTCGGGGAACATGGCCTTGACGGTCGCGCCGGTACCGACCGGCATGAAGGCCGGCGTGCGCACGATGCCGCGCGGCGTGGTGATGGCGCCGGTCCGCGCCGCGCCGTCTTGCGCCTTGAGCGCGAATGAAAAGGCGTTGCTCATGGTTGCGGTGCCGGGCTCAGAAGGCAGGCATCGCCGTAAGAATAGAACCGGTAGCGCTCGCCCACCGCATGCGCGTAAGCGCGCTGCATCAGATCGAGCCCGGCGAACGATGCCACCAGCATGAACAAAGTCGAGCGCGGCAGATGGAAGTTGGTGAGCAGCCGGTCGACGAAGCGGAAGCGGAAGCCCGGCGTGATGAAAAGACTAGTCTCTCCGGTAAAGGGCTGGAGCTTGCCGTCGGAATTGACGGCGCTCTCGAGCAGGCGGAGCGAGGTGGTGCCGACGGCGACTATTCTGCCGCCGCGCGCCTTGACCGCGTTCAGCGCCGACGCCGTCGCGGCAGAGATGGAGCCGTGCTCCCGATGCATGACATGATCCGCGGTATCGTCAGCCCTGACGGGCAGAAAGGTGCCGGCGCCGACATGAAGCGTCACGAAGTGGCGCGACACGCCGCGCGCGTCAAGCGCCTGCATGAGTCTTTCCGTGAAGTGCAGCCCAGCCGTCGGCGCGGCGACCGCCCCTTCCTCACGCGCGAACAGGGTCTGATAGTCGCTCCGGTCGCGATCGTCGGGCGCGCGGCGCGAGGCGATGTAGGGCGGGAGCGGCATGGCTCCGTGCGCCCTGATCGCCTCGTCGAGCACCACGCCGCCAAGCTCGAAGGCGAGGCTCACTTCGCCCTCTTCCCCGCGTCCTTCGACGGTCGCGGCGAGACTGCCGAGCAGGCAGACATTGCCGCCATCGCCGAAGACGATGCGGTCGCCCGGCTTTAGCCGCTTGGCCGGACGCGCCAATGCTCGCCAGCGATGCCCGTCGATGCGCTCGATCAAGGTGACCGAAACCTGCGCGGCGACGCCGTCCCGCTTCCGCACGCCCTTGAGCTCGGCCGGGATCACCTTGGTGTCGTTGAGCACGAGCGCATCGCCCGGCTGCAGCAGTGCCGGCAGATCGCCCATCGTGCGGTCGGTCAAAGGCGGTGCAGCCAAAGGATCGACCACCAGCAGCCGCGCCGCGTCGCGCGGGCTCGCCGGGCGAAGCGCGATCAGCGCCTCGGGCAGGTGAAAGTCGAATTCATCGACGCGCATGGCACAACGTCATGCCCGGACTTGATCCGGGCATCCAGGGGCTAAAAACTCTGCGTGCTTGGCCCTGGATTGCCGGGTCGCGCCCGGCAATGACGAAACACATGAGGTCACGGTTAGGCCTGGTCGGCGGCGACCCGCACGCTCACGATCTTGTCGGGGTTCGACGGCGGCTCGCCGCGCTTGATCTTGTCGACATTCTGCATGCCGTCGATCACCCGCCCCCACACGGTATATTTCTTGTCGAGGAAGCTCGCGTCGTCGAAGACGATGAAGAACTGGCTGTCGGCGGAGTCCGGCGATTGCGCGCGCGCCATCGAGACGGCGCCTCTGGTGTGCGGCTCAGCGTTGAACTCGGCCTTGAGCTTCTTGCCCGAGCCGCCGGTGCCGGTGCCGGTCGGATCGCCGGTCTGGGCCATGAAGCCTTCGATGACGCGGTGGAACGGCACGCCGTCATAGAAGCCTTGCCGCGCCAGTTCCTTGATGCGGGCGACGTGGAGCGGCGCGAGATCGGGCCGCATCTCGACCGTCACCTTGCCCTGCGTCGTCTCGATGATGAGGGTGTCTTCGAGTTTTGCCATGGAATGTCGTCCTCAAAATGCCGGGTTGGGGCTAGGGCTCGATCGTCGCCGTCTTGATGTAGTCGAGCTTGGGGAAGTCCTTCTTGAGATAGGCGTTGCCTTGGCTCTGGACGAGGCCCTGGTCGGGGCCATCGCCGCGCGGCGCGCCCTCGCCGTAGACGGCATAGAGCGCGTCCACCACCTCCATGCCGGAGATCACCTGGCCGAACGGCGCGAAGCCCTGATCGTCGAGCCCGGCATTGTTGCCGAAATTGATGAACACCTGGGTGGTGCGCGTGTCGGGGCCGGCGGTGGCGAAGGTGATGTAGCCGCGCTTGTTGCTGGCCTTGACCGGATCGTCCTTGATGTCGGCATCGCGCCACACTTGCGACAGCTTGGGATCGCCGTTGATGCCGAACTGCACCATGAAGCCGCTGATCACCCGGAAGAAGCGCGCGTCGTTGAAGAAGCCGCTCTTGACGAGGTTGTAGAAGCGGTCGGCGCCGTTCGGCGCCCAGTCGCGATGCACCTCGACCACGAAGGAGCCTTTGCTGGTGTCGAACTTCACCTTGTAGGTCGCCGGGGCCGTCTCATTGAGGCTCGCCGGGTTGGAGAGATCGCCGGCGCGCGCCGGCGCGTGCATGGCGATGACCGAAAGCGCGAGGCTCGCGCCGAACAAGAGCAGTGCCTGAATTCGCATGAGACCTCCTTGGCAGGGCTTGGACCGGACTTAGCCGGCGAACTTCTTCTTGAGCGCCGCGCCGACGATGCCCGGCACGAAGGCCGAAACGTCGCCCCCCATTGCGGCAATCTGGCGGACGAGGCTCGCGGCGATATGCCGTGACTCTGGCGAGGACGCCAGAAACACCGTCTCGATCTCCGGCGCAAGGGCCTGATTCATGCCGGCCATCTGCATCTCGTAGTCGAAATCGCCGGCGTCGCGCAGGCCCCTGATCACCACCGTCGCCAGCGCCTCGCGCGCCGCGTCGATGGTCAGATTGTCGTAGGTGGCCACTTCGAGCTCGAGCCCGACCTGGCGCGCCACCGGCTCTAGCACCTCGGCAGCGAGATTGACCCGCTCCTTGGTGGTGAACAGAGGGTGCTTGTCGTGATGGGTGCCGATGGCGATGACCAGCTTGTCGACCAAATGACCGGCGCGGCGCACGATGTCGACGTGGCCGAAGGTGACTGGATCGAAGCTTCCGGGATAAAGGCCGACGCGCATGTTCATCTCCACGGCGGGACGGCGCACACACCGGTCCTCGCGCGAGCCACCTTCTAGCCGCGCCGCCGCCAAATAGAAAGGCCCGGCGGCGGGTCCTTCCACGCCGCGGGTCAAATCATTGCGGCCTTGCGTGGTGTCCGGGCCCCGCTTCATCTCTTGCCCGTCTTGATCGATATCAAGGCGCACGCCTCCCGCTCGCCCGACTGCTTAGCCTTGAAGCGAACCGCATCGCCTCTCCCGATTGGGACGACCTTGGCTATGACATCCGGTGTCAATCCGCGGAGCGCGACCCGACCAGGGGCCGGGGCGCCGCTCGCCGAGCCCAAGCCCGACCCACTCGCGCCGCTGCAAACCGCGCTCGCCCCTCACGTCGCGACGTTGCGCACACGCCGCGGCCAGAACGTCGCGCTCGCCGTCGACGGCAGCGAGGCGGCGTTCATCGTCCGCTCCGGCGTGCTCACGCTCAACGTCACCATGCCGGGAACGTCCCGCCAGGTGGTGGCGATCCTGTTTCCGGGCGACGTCGTGCGGGCGAGCTTCGTACCGCGCGAGGCCGACGGTGCGCTCACGTCGGCGACTCTGGGCGAGCTGTGGCGCCTGCGCTGGTCGGTTCTGGCCGAGCTCGCCACCAAGCATCAGGCGGTCGCGAGCTTCCTGCATGAGGCGGTGAGCCGGCAGATGGCGCGGCGCGCCATCCATGTCGCGGCGATCGGCCAGTTCGACTGCCAGCAGAAGGTTGCGACCTTCCTGATCGAGCTTGCCTTGCGCACCGGCACGCCTTCGGCGGGCGGCGGCGTGGCGTTCGACCTGCCGCTGTCGCGGACCGACGTCGCCGATTATCTCGGGCTGAATGCCGACACGCTGTCGCGCACCATGTCGCGGCTCCGATCCTCGGGCGTGCTCACTCACACCGACCGGAACCGCGCCGTGGTGCGCGATTTCCGCGCGCTGGCGGCGCTGTCGCCGGCGGCGCGCGCGCTGATCGACATTCACAACGAGAAAATCGGCTAGCTAAGGCTGGGTCCGGTTTCCGGGGCGATGTCCTCGCCGCCGTCATCCCCGCCATTCTCAGCGCCGTTCTCGACATCTTGGATGTGCTCGACCGAGACCACGCGCTCGCCCTCGGCGGTCGAAAACACGATCACGCCTTGGGTCGAGCGGCCCATGATCGAGATGCCTTCAACCGGCACGCGGATCAGCTGACCGCCGTCGGTGACCAGCATGATCTGGTCGCTCTCCTCGACGGGGAACGAGGCCACCAGCTTGCCGTTCCGCTGATTGACGGTCATGGCGATGATGCCTTTGCCGCCGCGGCCCGAGATGCGGTACTCATAGGCGCTGGTGCGCTTGCCGTAGCCCCGCTCCGAGACGGTGAGCACGAATTCCTCGTGCGCGCCGAGCTCGGCGTAGCGCTCGGGGCTCAGCACCACCGCCTCGTCGCTGTTCTCCTCGACCTCCATGTCCGACTCGATCTCGGCCGCGCCGCGCCTGACGCTGTTGGCTTGGCGCACATAGGCGGTGCGCTCGGACGGCGGCGCCTCGACATGCTTCAGAATGGCCATCGAGATCATCTGGTCGGTGCCCTCGAGCTTGATGCCGCGCACGCCGGCCGATTCGCGCCCCTTGAACACGCGCACCTCGGTGACCGGGAAGCGGATCGCCTGGCCCTCGGCCGTGGTCAAGAGCACGTCCTCCTGCTCGTTGCAGACCTGCACGCCGACGATGCGGTCGGGCGGCTCGAGCTTCATGGCGATCTTGCCGTTCTGCCTGACCTCGATGAAATCCGACAGCTTGTTGCGCCGGACCGTGCCGCCATTGGTGGCGAACATCACGTCGAGCTTCTCCCACGAGGCTTCGTCCTCGGGCAGCGGCAGGATGGTGGTGATGGTCTCGTCCTTGTCGAGCGGCAGGAGATTGATCATGGCCTTGCCGCGCGCCTGCGGCGCCGCCAAAGGCAGCCGCCAAACCTTCATCTTGTAGGCCATGCCGCGCGAGGAGAAGAACAGCACCGGCGTGTGGGTATTGGCGATGAAGATGCGAGTGACGAAATCCTCTTCCCGGGTGGCCATGCCGGCGCGGCCCTTGCCGCCGCGGCGCTGGGCGCGGTAGGCCGACAGCGGCACGCGCTTGATGTAGCCTTTATGGCTGACGGTGACGACCATGTCCTCGCGCTGGATCAGGTCCTCGTCCTCGACCTCGCCCTCCATCTCGAGGATCTCGGTGCGGCGCGGCGTGCCGAACTCGGTCTTGATCGCGGTCAACTCGTCCTTGACGATCGAGATGATGCGGGCGCGCGAGCGCAAGATATCGAGATAATTGCCGATCTCGGTTCCGAGCGCTTTGAGCTCATCGCCGATCTCGTCGCGGCCGAGCGCGGTCAGCCGCTGCAGGCGGAGCTCGAGGATGGCGCGGGCCTGCTCCTCGGATAACCGGTAGGTACCCGCAGCCGAGACCTTGTGGCGCGGATCGGCGATCAGCTCGACCAGGGCGACCACGTCCTTGGCCGGCCAGTCGCGCGTCATCAACTGCTCGCGCGCGGTGCTCGGATCGGGTGCGGCGCGGATCAGCTTGATGATCTCGTCGATATTGGCGACGGCGATGGCGAGGCCGACCAGGATGTGCGCTCGCTCGCGCGCCTTGCGCAGCAGGAACTTGGTGCGGCGGCCGACCACCTCCTCGCGGAACGCGGTGAAGGCGCTGATCAGGTCCTTGAGGTTGAGCTGCTCGGGCTTGCCGCCGATCAGCGCCACGATGTTGCAGCCGAACGTGCTCTGCAGCGCCGAGAAGCGATAGAGCTGGTTCAGCACGACATCGGCCATGGCGTCGCGCTTCAGCTCGATCACCACCCGCATGCCCTGGCGGTCGGACTCGTCGCGGATGTCGGAGATGCCCTCGATCTTCTTCTCGCGCACATATTCGGCGATCTTCTCGACCATCGCCGCCTTGTTCACCTGATAGGGAATCTCGGTGATGATGAGCGCCTCGCGCTCCTTGCGGACGGTCTCGTTGTGCACCCGCCCGCGCATCACGACGGAGCCGCGGCCCTTATGATAGGCCGAGCGGATGCCGGTCTTGCCGAGAATCATGCCGCCGGTCGGGAAGTCGGGGCCGGGCACCAGCTCGACGAGCTCGTCGATCGAGATGGCGGGATTGTCGAGATAGGCGATGCAGGCGTCGATCACCTCGCCGAGATTATGCGGCGGGATATTGGTCGCCATGCCGACGGCGATGCCCCCTGCCCCGTTGACCAGAAGGTTGGGGAACTTGGCGGGCAGTACCGACGGCTCCTCGAGCCGGTCGTCGTAGTTCGGCCTGAAGTCGACCGTGTCCTTGTCGAGATCGTCGAGCAGGAACTGGGCGATCTTGGAGAGCCGCGCCTCGGTATAGCGCTCTGCGGCCGGAGGATCGCCGTCGACCGAACCGAAATTGCCCTGCCCGTCGATCAGCGGCAGGCGCATGGAGAACTCCTGCGCCATGCGCACCAACGCGTCGTAGATGGCGAGATTGCCGTGCGGGTGGAAGTCGCCCATCGTGTCGCCGACAACCTTGGACGACTTCATATGCTTTTTGTTGAAGTCGAGCCCGAGCCGCTGCATGGCGTAGAGGATGCGGCGATGCACCGGCTTCAGCCCGTCGCGCACGTCGGGCAGAGCGCGCGACACGATCACGCTCATGGCGTAATCGAGATAGGACCGCTTCATCTCGTCGATGAGCGAGACCGGTCTGATGTCGGAGGGCACCGGGCCCTCGACGTCTGTCTTATCGTTGTCGGCCAAGGACGGAGGACGCCTGCTCTAGACTGTGATCGAAACCCGCATAGCTATCGCCGGCGAGAGGGAAAATCCTCCCGCTCGAAGAGGCGAAAGCGATTGCCGTAGGACGCTTCTCTATAGCCGATTTCGGAGTTGGTCCGCAACCGCTCATACGATGTCGATGCGGCTGAATTATACTTGTATTATCAGTGCCTTACACGATCATCAGACCGCCACTTTGCAGCCGCAGAATGTCTCAGTTCGCGACCCGGCAAAGAGCAATTCGTCCGCTGCCCGAGGCCGCGCCGAATGCGAGTTTTTGGGAACGATCGATGCGGGGGAAACGTTGCTCCATCAGGCGGCAAAAGGCCCGACCGGCCTCGCCCCTCCTGGCGAAAGATAACGCCAACCCCCGTTATAAACGATCCAAGGAGTGACATCATGAATCGGTTTTTGACCACCACCGCTATCGGGCTCATGCTCGGTCTCGCGCCGGCGTTAGCCGAGCCGCAGATCCCGTCCAATGGCAATGCGCCCGCGCTCGAGCAGCCCGCCACGCCCTCGGACGCGATGGCGCCCTCTGCGGGGGCCGAACCGCCGGCGCAGACGTCAGAGGCGCCAAAGTCGCTCTCGCCACAAGCGCTTCCGCCCGAGCAGTCGGCGGCGGCGGCGCCCACGCCCTCACCCTTCCTCGTCAAGCAGGACAGCAGTGAGCTGCTCGTCGGCAATCTGATCGGCGAGACGGTCGTGAACCAGAACAATGAATCGATCGGCGAGGTCACCGACCTCATCACCGATAAGGACGGCAAGATCACCGCGTTGGTGATCGGCGCCGGCGGGTTCCTCGGCATCGGCGAGAAGGATGTCGCCATCCGCTTCGAAGACGTCAAGGTCTCGCGCGACGAGAACAACGACCTGACCATCATGGCGAAGGTCGACAAGCAGGCGCTCGCGTCGGCGCCCGACTACCAGACACTCGATGATCAGCAGATCATCATGGGCGAGAAGAGCGACCGCGAGGACACCGCGCAGTAGTCGGCTCGAAATCGCAGAGCTTGTGAGAGCCCGGCTCCCCGCATAGGGAAGCCGGGCTCTTTGTTTGTCGAAGCGCCGCAGCCGCCGTTTATCGCGGCGCGTCAAGCGGGCTTGGCGACCATCAGCCAGAAGATCGCGAGGACCGATAGGAACGCCGGCCAGCCAAGCCAGAACCAGAGCCGCGACAGGCGACGATAGGCGGGCGGCAGCGTATCGTCGTTCGCGGCGGCCGCGGCCTCGGCGAGGTCGCGCATCCTGATCTGCAACGCGACCACCGGGAGCCAGCACGCCCCGACCAGCCCGTAGAGCGCGAGGCTCGCCCAGATCCAGGTCTGGCCGAGCGCATAGCCGCCGAGATGAACGAGAGCGAGCCCGGTAAGCGGCTGGGCGATTGCGGCGGTCGCGGTGAACACATAGTCGGCGGCAACGACGGTGCGCAGCGTCGCGGCGACGGCAGCCGGCTCCTCTTTCCGCTCGGCGCGAAACAGGAAGAAGGCGATGCCGAGCCCGGTGCCGAACAGGATCGCGGCGCCGATCAGATGCAGGAACTTGACGGCGAGATAGAGGGTCACCGCTTCTCCTGAAAAGCCATCACCACACAGGTCGCCGCCATCATCGGCAGCACTTTCAGCAGCGGTCCGAAATGGTCGGCCCACAGCTCAGGCGCGATCGCGCTCAGGCCGATGAGATAGATCACGCTGAGAGCGAGCTGCGCGGCGCCAGCCTTGCGCACCCAATTCGGCAGCAGGAAGAGCACGCCGAGCACGATATCGACCACCGAGGCGACGCCGACCAGAGAGTTGGCGAAAGTCGCGCCGAAGCCGGCATCGGCGATGAGCGCGCTCGCCGAGGCGAAACTCTGCGGCGTGAGCGTGAGCAGCCCGGTCAGGATCCAGAACAGCGCGAGGCTTACATGCAGAACAGGGACCGCGAAAAAGGCTCGCGCATGCAAGCGGTCCTGCAAGGTCGAGGGCGAGGCGGCCAACGTCTCGCTGAAGCCCTTGACGCGACCGCCGGCAGCGTCCCCGAACGCCGTGCCGTCAACCAGCGTATCGTAGCGAAGCTGGCTGAGCGAGGTGGTCCGCGCCGAGGTGACATGGCCGAGGAAGCCCGCGGCGTCGCCGAGCCTGAGCAGAAGGCGGAGGACGGGTAAGGGTACCGCGACCTCGCGCGCTTTAGCGAAGCCAAGCCAGGTGCGGTAGGCGAGGAGAATATCGCGCAGGCTCACGGTCTCGGGACCGGCGGCGTTGAGCGTAGTGCGGGACGGCTCGACGCGGGCAGCCAGCTTGGCGATGCCGCGGGCGAGATCGTCGATGGCGATCGGCTGGAAGCGCTCGCCCGCCTCACCCGGCAACGGCAGCACGAAAGGCAGCCCGGCAAGCCCTCGCATCAGCGCGGTGCCGCCATAGGCGCCGCGGCCGATGACGAGCGAAGGCTTCACGATCAGCCAATTCGTCTCCAGCTTCGCCAGCGCCGCGTCGGCCTTGGCCTTGGACCGCGCATAGGCGGTCGGCACGCCGGTCTCTGCGCTCACCGCGGAGACGTGAACGATGCGGCGTACGCCGGCGGAAGCCGCCGCCGCGAACAGCGCGGTGGTCGCTTGCGCATGGATGCGCTCGGCATCGTCGCGCAGGCTTCCCTGCAAGATGCCGACGCAATTCACCACCGCCTCGATGCCGGCAAGGCGCGGCAACCACTGCGCCTCAGTCACGTCGGTGTTGAAGTCGCAATGCACCCAGTCGATGCCGGGAAGGATGCGCCGCCCAAGCTCGAGGTCGCGGCCGGCGCCCACCACCGCAACGCCTTCGCGCCGGAGCGCGGCAACAACCTCGCTGCCGATGAAGCCGTAAGCCCCCGTCACCAGGCAGCGCATGCGACGCGTTACCTAGAACGGGATCTCGTCGTCGAGCTCCTTGTCGAACGAGGCGCCACCTCCGCCGCTCTTGCCGCCGCCCATCGGTCCAGAGCGGCCGAAATCGCTGCCGCCGCCGCTCTGCCGCTCCTCGCCGCCACCAGCGCCTTGCCGCCCGTCGAGCATGGTCAGCGTCGAGTTGAAGCCCTGCAGCACCACCTCGGTCGAGTAGCGGTCCTGGCCGGACTGGTCCTGCCATTTGCGGGTCTGGAGCTGGCCCTCGAGATAAACCTTGGAGCCCTTCTTGAGATATTGCTCGGCGACGCGGCATAGCCCCTCATTGAAGATCACCACGCGATGCCATTCGGTCTTCTCGCGCCGCTCGCCGGTCGCCTTGTCGCGCCAGCTGTCGCTGGTGGCGACGCGCAGATTGACGATTGGGCGTCCGTCCTGGGTCTGACGGACTTCGGGATCGGCCCCGAGATTGCCGACCAAAATTACCTTGTTGACCGATCCGGCCATATTCAACACCTCCCCGCGCGGGCCGCGCGTCGCATGACGCCCCGAGCAACGCAATCTAGCGCCCCGATAGCGGCGTCTTCCAGCCCGCGCGGCGCCTGTCCACAGGGCAGAACGCGGGCCGTGAGCCGCTCATGGGCCGAGTTGGTTTGTACACGTTTTGTTCCAATCAATCCAGACCCCTCAGCCCAAGCATCTTGAGATTTGCGGAGGCGCGCCCTATGGCTTACAGGGCATTATCAACAACAAGGAATGGCAGCACACCCGCTTGTGGGTAGCTCGCCTGAAGCGGGGACGAGAGAGCGATGCAGCGGTCGGTCGAGCAGCGGCAAACACCTAAGCGACGGGCGAAGCCCAGGCGCGATCCGCGCGAGCAGCATTTCGGCTTCACCGCGCGCCAGCTGCCATTCATCTACGTGCTGGTCGGCAACTGGCTGTTCTCGGCAGCGTTCTTCGCCGGCGCCAAGTTCTTCTGGCACTGGACCCCTACGGATTGGACGCTCGGCGACCGCATCGCCCTCGTCATCAAGGATGCGATGTTCGCCATCTTACCGGCGGTGATCGGCATCTGCATCGTCGCCGCCCAAAGGCTCGATCCCAATATGTGGGTCGGGCGCACGGCCAAGCCCAACTCCGCGCTCGACATCAACACCCGCTTCATCCTCAACAGCTTCGAGCAGTTCATCCTCTATTTCATCGGCAACGCGGCGCTCGCGCTGTATTGCCCGCCGGAGGAAGCGCGCACGCTGATCATTCTCACCACGCTGTTCGTGCTCGGCCGCGCGCTGTTCTGGCTCGGCTATCACGTGAACCCCTATGTCCGCGCCTTCGGTTTTGGCATCACCTTCTATCCGACGGTGGCGGTCTATGCCTGGCTCGTCCTGTTCATGGTGTTCGGCGTTCGCGTCCCGCTCTAGGGCCGCCCGCGCGCTACCTGCCCTGCTGCCAGTGCAGCACGGAGTCGAGCGGCCAGACGAACATCAGGACGTTGAGCGTCAGATTGTCTCTGATCATGAAGCCGACGAACAGCTCGAGCGCGACGGCGATGAGCACGGTCAGCCAGACCGGCAGCCAGCTCGCGACAAAGAAGCCGAGCACCATGAAAAGAATGTCGCTCACCGAGTTGATGACGCTGTCGCCGTAATAGTCGAGCGAGATGGTCACCTCGCGATAATGATTGATGACGAAGTCGGTGTTCTCGATCACCTCCCACGACGCCTCGATGGCCACGGCGAGGACGAGCCGCAAGCCGAACGACATCGGCACAAAGCGCGAGAGCAGCCATAGCAGCCCGTAGAAAATAAACCCGTGGATGATGTGCGAGGGTGAGTACCAGTCAAACAGATGCTGCGAGTTCTCCGCGCTCTGCACGTCGAAATGCCAGAGCTTGACGTAGCCGCATTTGCAGATGAGCGGGTGGCCCATGGCATATTCGGCGATGGCCGCTGCCAGGATTATGCCGGCAACGATGATGGCTGTCTGAGCGCGGGAGAGCTGCATGGCGGGCGCGCATCTATGCACGGAGTCTCGACCCGCGCCATCGGCTTTTGGCTCGAAGTCGCGCTCTCGGTCTACCTAAAGTTCGGCGGGGTGGATCGGCTCTCGGGCGGCATGACGTACGTGAAGGACGATCAACTCGTCGTCCATGACCGTGTAGAAAATCAGAAGGGGATACCGGCCAAGCGGAATTACTCTGACGGCAGGGCGCGCCACGACCTTTCGGCCGCTGGATGGGAACTGGGCAATGAGCTCGACTACGGTGTGAATGCGGCGCTCGACAGCGACGGCGCCCGCTGGACTGCGTTCGGCTAGATAGCTGCCGATCTGCGCGAGGTCGGCGACAGCCCGGCTGCTATAAGTGACTTTCACTTGCGGAAGCGCGCGAAGGCGGCTGCCACCTCGGCCTGGCTTGCACGCTCACCGCGCGCAACCTGCTCAAGCGCCTCGTCGATCGCGGCGAATTCTTCGGCTGAGGCATGGTAGGCATCAGCTCCCAGACGATCGAGTGCCAGAAGCAACTCGGCAGCTTCATCTTGCCGATTCCGTGGCCAACCACGGACAGCCTCCAACGCCTTTTCCATAAGCTTTGTCATGGGCGACAAATAGCATGCGAAGGGGCGAAGCCAAAGGCTAGCCGGAGCCCTCTTGTCGCGTGCGCCGCCGAGGACTAAGGCTTCGCCATGACCCAAGACGAGGCGCTGGCCTTGCTCAAGACCGGCGCGTCCATCTTCCTCACCGGCCAGCCCGGCAGCGGCAAGACCCACACCGTCAATCGCTACATCGACGCGCTGAAGCGCGTTGGCGTCGATTACGCCTATACCGCCTCGACCGGCATTGCCGCCACGCATGGCCATGGCGTCACCATCCATGCCTGGAGCGGGATCGGCGTGCGCGACGCGCTCACGCGCCGCGACCTCGACACGCTCGCCACCAACCGCCGGCTCGCGGCGCGGGTCGAGAAGACCAGCGTGCTGATCATCGACGAGATTTCGATGCTGCCGGCCCGCAGCCTGACGCTGGTCGACGAGGTCTGCCGCCATGTCAGGGGATCGGCGGCGCCGTTCGGCGGCATGCAGGTGGTTCTGGTCGGCGATTTCTTCCAGCTCCCGCCGGTGGTCCGCCGGAGCGGCAATGACGGCATGTTGCCGCTCGGCGACGAGGCTTTTGGCTCTGGCTTCGCTCATGGTTCGCCCGCCTGGCGCGATCTCGCGCCGACCGTCTGCTATTTATCGGAGCAGCACCGGCAGAGCGATGCGCCGTTTCTCGATGTGCTCGCCGCCATCCGCGCCAATGCCTGCGGGCCGGCGCAGCGCGAGCGTCTCGCCGCGCGGCGGGTCGAGCGGGATCGCATGCCGGCCGGGTGCACGTTGCTGTTCACTCACAACGCCGCCGTGGATGAGATCAACAGCCGCGCGCTGGCCAAGCTTGCCGCCAAGACGCAGACCTTCGTCATGACCGCCAAGGGCCCCGACCCTTTCGTGCAGGCGCTGAAGCGCGGCTGTCTGTCGCCGGAGGCGCTGGCGCTCAAGGAAGGCGCGGTGGTGATGTTCACCAAGAACGACCCTGCCGGCCGCTACGTCAATGGCACGCTCGGCGTGGTCGAGGGGTTCGATCCCGACGAGGGCCATCCGGTGGTGCGGGCGCGGCGCGGCGCGCGCATCGTCGCCGAGCCGTCCAAGTGGAAGATCGACGAGGGTGGCAAGGAGCTCGCGAGCATCACCCAGGTGCCGCTCAGGCTCGCCTGGGCGATGACCGTGCACAAGAGCCAGGGCATGTCGCTCGACGCCGCGGTGATCGATCTGTCGCGCGCCTTCGAATACGGCCAGGGCTATGTCGCGCTGTCGCGCCTGCGTACCCTCGCCGGCCTGCATCTCTTGGGCCTGAACGAGCGGGCGCTGCGCGTACATCCGATGGCGGTCGAGAAGGACGAGGAGTTTCGCGCCGCGTCCGAGACCGCTCGCGAAGCTCTGCGGCGGGACACTGCGTCACTGGCGCGGCTCGAGCAGGCCTTCGTCGCGGCGAGCGCCAATAAGCCGGCGAGGGCCGTAAGCGAAGCTGGTCGCCCGCGCATGCCGTGGACGCCGCACGGCGCCGCGCTCGACGCCATGCGAGCGACCCACGCCAAGGCCTATGCGCCCTGGACCAAGTCCGACGACCTGGATCTCAGCCGGAGGCACCGGGCGGGCGAGAGCATGGAGGCCATTGCCGCCGCGTTCGGCCGCAAGCCCGGCGCCATCCGCTCCCGCCTCAAAAAGCTCGCGCTAATCTAGACTATCGGTCGATCACATGAAAAAGGCGGCGTGAAAGCCACGCCGCCTGCTCGCTCGGTGAGCGCGGCCTACTTGCCGCTATCGGTGCCCTTCATGTCGGTTGTGGTCGCCGTATCAGACTTCTGGATCCAGCCTTTGCCGCAGCCGGCCTTGAACTCGGCCTGCGAAATCTTGCCGTCTTTGTCGGTATCGACCATCTCGTAATTGACGACGAAGGGTGTCGCCTGATCCTTCGACAGCGTATCGCCCTGGGGCGCGGCCATCTTCCAAACATCCTGGCAAGCGGCGTCGTCGAGCATTGCGCTCGGGCGACCGGAGGGCGGCGGAGTCTGCGAGCCTTCGGGAACGGGCGCGCCGGCACCGGCATACGCATAGCCCGCGGTGAGTAGCAGGGCGGCAAAAGTCAAAGCAGCACGTTTCATGATGTTCTCCTTGAGGGGTTGTGTCCTCCCTGCCTAGTAACGAGGCATTCGAAGGTAATGTTCCTCTTGGGAATTCGGTCGGTGCGGACGGCATGTCAAATGACGTGTGGCGTCAGAAGAAGAGGATTTTCGTTGGTCTCGCTTCGCGCCGCCAACGCCGAAGCGGGGGTCCGCGCTCCCCTGCCCTTGCCCGGCAACCTGCTGGGGACTAAGCCTTTGCGGCCCTTGTTTAACCGGCCGGCCACGCCGACATTGCAGTCAGAATGACCTCAAAATTCATCTCCATCCGCGGCGCCCGCGAGCACAACCTCAAGAACATCACGATCGAGCTGCCGCGCGAGAAGCTCGTGGTGATCACCGGGCTGTCGGGCTCGGGCAAGAGCTCGCTCGCCTTCGACACTATCTATGCCGAGGGCCAGCGCCGCTATGTCGAGTCGCTGTCGGCTTATGCGCGGCAGTTCCTCGACATGATGCAGAAGCCCGACGTCGACCATATCGACGGGCTGTCGCCGGCCATCTCCATCGAGCAGAAGACGACCTCGCGCAACCCGCGCTCGACCGTCGGTACGGTCACCGAGATCTATGACTATATGCGGCTGCTCTGGGCGCGGGTCGGCATCCCCTATTCGCCGGCGACCGGCCTGCCGATCGAGAGCCAGACCGTCAGCCAGATGGTCGACCGCGTGCTGGCGCTGCCCGAAGGTACACGGCTCTATCTGCTGGCGCCGATCGCGCGCGGGCGCAAGGGCGAGTACCGCAAGGACTTCGCCGAGTTGCAGAAGAAGGGCTTCCAGCGGGTCAAGGTCGACGGCAAGTTCCACGAGATCGCCGAGGTCCCTGCCCTCGACAAGCAGGTGAAGCACGACATCGACGTGGTGGTCGACCGCGTGGTGGTGCGCGCCGACGCGAGCGCGCGGCTCGCCGACAGCTTCGAGACGGCGCTCCAGCTCAGCGAAGGCATTGCCGTCGCCGAGTTCGCCGACAAAGTGCCGGCGTCGGTTGCTGGGGGGAGGGAGAGGGCCACGACAAGCGGTGAGGCCGAGCGCATCATCTTCTCGGCGAAGTTCGCCTGCCCGGTCTCGGGCTTCACCATCGAGGAGATCGAGCCCCGCCTGTTCTCGTTCAACAACCCGTATGGCGCCTGCCCCGAATGCGACGGGCTCGGCACCGAATTGTTCTTCGAGCCTGAGCTGATCGTTCCCGACGAGAGTTTGAGTCTGGCGCGCGGCGCCATCACGCCCTGGGCGCGCACGAGCGCGTCCTCGCCTTATTATCAGCAGACGCTGGAAGCCCTGGCGCGTGCCTATCGCCAGCCGATGACCAAGCCATGGAAGGACCTGCCCGAGGATTTCAGGAAAGTGGTGCTGTACGGCTCGGGCGAGGATGACATCACGTTTACCTATGACGACGGCGTGCGGCACTATTCCACCACCAAGCCGTTCGAGGGCGTGATCAACAATATCGAGCGGCGCTGGCGCGAGACGGACAGTGCGTGGGTAATGGAGGAGCTGTCGCGCTACCAGTCCGACCAGTTCTGCGAGGCGTGCAATGGCTATCGCCTGAAGCCGCAGGCGCTCGCGGTCAAGATCGCCGGGCTGCATATCGGCCAGGTCACCGAGATGTCGATCAGGCAGGCGGCTGCGTGGTTCGAGGAACTGCCCGCGCAGACTCACGGCGAAGCAGAACGAGATCGCCCAGCGCATCCTGAAGGAGATCAAGGAAAGGCTGGCCTTTCTGAATGACGTGGGGCTCGATTATCTGACGCTCGCCCGCGCCGCCGGAACGCTGTCGGGCGGCGAGAGCCAGCGCATCCGCCTCGCCTCGCAGATCGGCTCCGGGCTGACCGGCGTGCTCTACGTGCTGGACGAGCCGTCGATCGGGCTGCATCAGCGCGACAATGCGCGGCTGCTCGATACCCTCAAATCGCTGCGCGACATGGGCAATAGCGTGCTCGTGGTCGAGCATGATGAGGAGGCGATCCTGACCGCCGACCATGTGGTCGACATGGGGCCGGGCGCAGGCGTGCATGGCGGCGAGGTGGTGGCCGAAGGCACGCCTGAGGAAGTGATGGCCAATCCCAACAGCCTCACCGGGCAATATCTCACCGGCTTCAAGCAGATCGCAGCGCCCAAGGAGCGGCGGAAGCCGACCCGCGGCCGCAGGCTGACGGTAAAGGGCGCGCGCGCCAACAACCTCAAGAACATCACCGTCGACATTCCGCTCGGCCTGTTCACCGCGGTGACCGGCGTCTCGGGCGGCGGCAAATCGACCTTTCTGATCGAGACGCTCTACCGCGCGGTCGCCCGCAAGCTGAACGGCGCGCGCGAGATCCCCGGCGAGCACAAATCGATCGAAGGACTCGAGCTGCTCGACAAAGTGATCGACATCGACCAGTCGCCGATCGGCCGCACGCCGCGCTCGAACCCCGCGACGTATACCGGCGCGTTCACCCCCATTCGCGAATGGTTCGCCGAGCTGCCCGAGGCCAAGACGCGCGGCTACAAACCCGGGCGCTTCTCGTTCAACGTCAAAGGCGGCCGCTGCGAGGCCTGCCAGGGCGACGGCGTCATCAAGATCGAGATGCACTTTTTGCCGGATATCTACGTCACCTGCGACGTGTGCAAGGGCAAGCGCTACGACCGCGAGACGCTCGAGATCAAGTTCAAGGGCAAGTCGATCGCCGACGTGCTCGACATGACGGTCGAGGAGGCTGCCGATCTATTCAAGGCGGTGCCGTCGGTGCGCGACAAGATGGAGACGCTGAAGCGCGTCGGCCTCGGCTACATCCATGTCGGCCAGCAGGCGACCACGCTATCGGGCGGCGAGGCGCAGCGCATCAAGCTGTCGAAGGAGCTGTCGAAGCGCGCCACCGGGCGCACGCTCTATATTCTCGACGAGCCCACCACCGGACTGCACTTCCATGACGTGGCGAAACTGCTCGAAGTGCTGCATGAGCTGGTCGACCAGGGCAACACCGTGGTGGTGATCGAGCACAACCTCGAAGTGATCAAGACCGCCGACTGGATCGTCGATCTCGGCCCCGAAGGCGGCGATGCCGGCGGTGAGGTCGTGGCGGTCGGCACGCCCGAGGAGATCGCCGCGGCGCGTGAGAGCTACACCGGGCACTATCTGAAGCAAGTGCTGAAGCGCCGCCCGAGCAGCAAGGCCGCGAACGGCAGGGCCAAGCGCGCCGCCGAGGCGGCGGAGTGAGGTCCGAGCTCGCCATGGCCGCGTTCGCGGCGCTGCTGCTCGTCGTTCCGCGCATGGCTCGGGCTGACGACACGCCGGACCAGGCGGCGATCAGGGCCGCGCTCACCCAATGGACCGACGATTTCAACACACGGCATGAATCCGTCATTTGCGATCTGTTCGAAAAGGACGTGATCGCCGACATACGCGGCTCGCCCGAGAACAATTTCGCCATCGTCTGCGACCGGCTGAAGCGCGTGCTCGGCGACGACACGCGCCGCTATGCCTATTCGTCCGACATCAAGGAGATCCTCGTATTCGGCGACATGGCGGTGGTGCGGCTGGTGTGGACGCTGACCATCGAGGGCGCGCCCGCGGGCGAGGACAAATCGGTCGAGACGGGGATGGATTTGTTCCGCCGCCAGGCTGACGGCAGCTGGAAGATCATGCGCTGGATGGCCTACAACTAAGTCCCGGCGGGCCGGATGCTGCACCGCGAAAAGTTGTCCCCCTAACCGCCCTCAACTCGTGTATGGTCGGGTAGCTCAGGACCGATGCGGCCTTCCCCCAGCATATCGGCCGCGACGAGCCCCCAGGAGAAAATTCGCAAATGGCAGACGATCACCAGCCTCGGCATAGTTTCACCACCGGGCATGAGGTGCAGCTCAGCCGGCGCTACCCGCCGCGCAAGGCCGCGCCCGGGCCCTACAAAGTGGTTGCGCAGCTTCCCGCGCGCGACGGACAATTTCAGTATCGCATCAAAAGCGGCTGCGAGCCGTTCTACCGCACCATTTCGGAAAGCGAGCTCGAGCGCATCTAGGATCGCGACATCAGCCTGCCGCCGCGCAAGCCCGCGCGGCGAGGCTGAAGATTGGGCGCCGACCCACGGAGCGACCACCATCATGCAGTGCCTAGTATGCGCGGGCGAGGCCACCGACCTCACCCCGCGAAATTTCGACGGTCACGTCATCGACTGCCCTGCTTGCGGCAAATACGAGATCGCCGGCGGCACGTGGATCAAATTTCAAAGCGCCTCGCAGCCGGAGCGCCTCGCTGCGCTCGGCAGCGCCACGTCGCTGCAAGGCTTCTCGCGCTGGCCAACCATCAAGACCATCAACTTTTGATCGCAAAGTGACGGGCGCCGCTGCGTCGGGGTCGCGCTCGTCGCGGCAGGTCTTTTAGAATCGGATCTCGGCGGGCCGATAGACAGTTGGCTCACCGTCGCCAACGCCGCGGCAAGTCGGCGCAGCTGCGAAACTGCGACAATGAGGTGTCGCAGGACGTTCCGATCGGCGGCGTATAATGGGCCGCGCGATAGAACATCAGCCACTGCCGCCGGCCAGCCCCAATGCATCTCGCGAGAAGCGGCGATCGGTTGCTCAATCGCATTTGATCCCATTATTCGGATGCGATTTCGCAAGCACGACCGCAAGCTCGCCCCCGTCGCCACAAGATGAAGGATGCAAGCCATGCGAGACATCGACAGCTTTGTTGACGACGTAGCGAAGCGCTCGAACATCGACCCGGCGGCCGCCGAAACCGCGGTCGGCACCATCCTGTCCGTCATTCAGCAGGAGGCGAATTCCTCAACCGTGACGCAGCTGTTCGATCATTTGCCGGGCGCTGCGGACCTCGCGCGAAAGCACGCGGTGGTGGCCGGCTCCGGCAGCGGCATGGGCGGAGCGCTCAGCGGCCTTGCCGGCAAGTTCATGGGCGCAAACGCAGGCATCATGATCGCCGCCATGACGCAGATCGAGCAGACCGGCTTGAGCATGGATCAGATCAAGAATATCGGCGGCGGGCTTCTGTCGTACATCAAGGATGCCGATCCCGCGCTTGCCAAACAGATCGGCGATGCGCTTCCCGCCTTGCGCGATCATTTGGCCTGAAGGCGGACATTGCCGGACGGCGCCAAGCGCGCCGCCGAGCGCCCAGCGTAGCGACGCGTCAAACCGTGTGCGTTACGCGGTCGGCGACCCACACCCCCGAGCAGACGCCGGACGGCCCGGTCCCGTTCCATTTGCCGCCGCCCTTCACGCTCGAGAACGTGCCGGTGCCGATTGCTTGGCGCGGCCCGGCCACGCCATTGATCTTGGTCGCGCCCGAGCTGGAGATGCGCCCTGCCAAGGCAATCTTGTGCGAGACGAAACGTCCCCTCGTCGCGGAAATTTGCCCGCCGGTGACGGCGACGCCGATATTGATCACGCCGCAATGGCCGTTGGTCGTGGTGAGCACCATCTTCCAGCTGCCGTCGAACTTGGTTGCCGCGAGCGAGGGCGCGGCGAAAGAGAGGATTGCGAAAGAAGCCGCCAGAGCGACGGCGCACATGCGATTGCCGATCATGAAAGACCTCATGCAAGTTGCGTCCTGATTGTGAATGCGAGCCGTCTTGGCTGAGAAACGGCGCGACCTCGCCATGCTGCACGAGCTTATCGGCCAGGGCAATATCGCGGTTGTGACCTTGCACACGCGCAAACCGATCGAGCCGGCGGACTGGATCATGGCCCTCCGCCACGTCGCGCAACGGCTGCTCGCGCTGGCCAACGATCAATTGTGATGCGAGCCGCTTCGCGCGCCCGGGATGGTCGGGGCCCAGGGTTCACTGGAAGCAGTTTCCGCCAAACTCTGGACGTCAGCATGTAACTGGTGCGTGATAACAATATTGTGATTCACGCGCGCAAGACCAGTTACGCTCACGTGGCAGAGAAAGTTCCTGATCTAGCTGTGGCATAATGTCCGTCATTACAACCGTGGGCAATTAAAACTTAGATAAACTGGAACCGATCATCCTCTCGACGGTTATCCCTACAACGAAAGCTAACCAGTAAGAGAGGTCTATCATGATCAATATCGTTCGCAGCTCAGCCCTTGCGCTCGCCCTCCTAGGCGGCGTGGCGCTTGCTTCAGCGCCGGCATTGGCGGGCTCCCATAAGCACGGCCACGGCAATTCGTGGAACAAGAGCTCCCAGAACTACGCTCATCGGAAGAACAACCGTGAAGCTTATCGCGGCCACAACAACTTCCGTCGCGGCTATAGCTATCCCGGCTACGCCTATTACGGCCCGGGCCCCTATTACGGCTATGGCTCCAACTACGGCCGCCCCGGCTTCAGCCTTTATATCCGCTAAGCCGCCAGCGTAATTCCCCGCACTCAATCGCTCGACAACTCAAATGGAGGATCACATGGATTGGAACCGCGTCGAAGGCAATTGGAAGCAGGTCAAAGGCCAGGTCAAGGAGAAGTGGGGCAAGCTCACCGACGACGACCTCACCGCGATCAACGGCCGCCGCGATCAGCTCGAAGGCAAGATCCAGGAGCGCTACGGCGTAGCCAAGGATCAGGCCCAGAAGGAGATCGACGACTGGTACGGCACGCAAACCTGGTAGCCGAAGCCATTGTCAGATTGCTAAAAGCCCGGCATTTCGCCGGGCTTCTTTTTTTGGCCCCCCTGCCCGCACTCAGTTCAGCGTTGCGTCAGGGGGGACGGCGTAATGACGACTGCCGTGCCGTCGGGTTTTAGAACCAGCGTCCGCGGCCGTACCAGCCGCCGCCAGTGACCAGAACGACCAAGAGAATGATGATCAAAAGTGTGGTGGTGCTCATGTTTCTCTCCAGTGGTTGGAAGCTTGAAATCGTGATGTTGAACCAATCTCTCGCGGAAAGAGGGGCGCCGCCGCTAGAGACCGAACGCGAGGCCGATTACAATGAAGGCGATGACGATGCCGGCGAGTCCGAAGGCGAGAACGTAGCGGACCCTGTGCCCCGTCACGCCTCCCCTCGCCCTGTTGGTGGGCAATGACGCGGGTTGTGCCGGAGCAGTAGTGAAGTCTGTCACGGGCATCTCCTTGAGTTGTCGCTGGCCGGTAACGACAAAGCCCCGGCCCTTGAGGACCGGGGCTTTGTTCAATGTCGGCGGGGACCGTGTACGGATCGCAGGATAGGGTCGGTAGACGGCCCAGTTGTAAGGAGAACCCGGCACTCGAGCTTTCGTTCCCATGGCGAGCTTTTTCTCGCCACTTTTCGCTCACGGCTCTGTGGCGAAGAAACTAACCGGCCCGTCTATCCCCTCGCCGCACTCTTCGCGAAAAAGTCGGAAAACCGGGCGGGGACGGACAATGCCGGCAGCCAAATCGTCACCTGCCTGGCTTGCGGCGAATACGAGACCGCCGGCGGCACCTGGATCAAGTTCCAGAGCGCCTCTCAGCCGGAGCGCCTCGCGCCGCTCGGCAGCGCCACGTCGCTGCAAGGCTTCTCGCGCTGGCCAACCATCAAGACCATCAATTTTTGAGTGGGAGCTCCGCCGAGGCGCAAGAGATCGCCGTGGCGCCTCGGGGCTACGCGGGGCAATATCTGGAGATGAAATCGCCGCCCGAGGTATGCGGCGAATGGTTGCCGTACACACGATGTGCTTGAGTGGGAGTTGGTGTAGCTGGATGATGCCGGATCGAAACGACGGATACGTTTGTCCTACGGCATCAATGATGACGGCATTAGATCGTTATCTAAGTAGGTTTCTCCTTGGTAACCGCCCTCGGAAGACCTCATGCTACCGGCCTCGGGGCTGCTTGAGCGCGTTGTGTGACCGAGCCAGATGCCGGTGGGGCCAAAGATGCTAAATGACTTGGCGAATCGCGGAGCGGCGGCTGATAACCAGCGCGCGTCACTCCGGTCCCGAACGACGAGAACATCCAACGATGGAAGTGACATGACCAGATCGATATCGACGGCGCTGCTGCTCGGCCTCTGTGCGGTCTTCATCGCCCGATCCGCCGTCGCGGAGACTAGCGCCGATGCGACGCAACTTTCTCAGCTCGGCGAGTCCAAGCAGTTCGGCACGATCAAGGTCACGCCGCAGTCTCTGTCCATCGACGGGGCCAAGGCTGACGTCGTGCTGCGCATGGACAATGTCGGCGACGAGGCAAAAGAGATCGCGTTCCTGCTGTTCGTCGACGTGCATTCGGAGACCGGCGAGCTCGGCGACTACGATTACGCCAGGACCCGTTGCGACGGGACCATTCCGCCCAAGGGAAGTTTCGATTGCAAGCTGGCGCTGATCTTTCCCGCTCCGCCGAAGCAGATCTCGATCAAAATCGGCGAAGGCATGGCGGGAGAAACGGTCACTTTCACCCTGGCCCAGCCGTAGCCCACGCGCGGCGCCAGCTAGCCGGCCTTGTCATGCCCACGAACAGGCCCGGCTCCGCCGGCCCGATGACCGCCGAGGCGGGCATCCAGTCATCGCCGGTCTTCGGATCGGACCGACAGGGGTGACTGGATCGCCCGGTCAAGCCGGGCGATGACAAGAATGAGTCCGGCAGCGGTGCGGCAGGCTCCCCGCTCTCCCCTTGTGGGAGAGCACGACTTCGCTCTGCCATGCGCTACCGCTTCGCTGCTTGAGCGCGATGCGAAGTCGGTGAGAGGGCCGATTTATCTCAGGGCGGTTCGGCGCTCACCGGCCTGCCGAAGCCAAATCAGGCCGTTTTTGCCCTTTTTTGGCGATTTGCAGCGAATAAGCGATTGCCGGCTGACTTGCGGAGACAGGGGCGAATCTGCCAAGCGTCATAGCCACGAGCGCTGACTTTCCAAGGCGGCTGGTGGCTTATCTCATAAGGGGAACAAATCGCATGATGTCCAAATCAGAGCTGATTCAGAAAATCGCCGATGACCTCTCGCTGGCCAAGAAGGACGTGAAGGCCGTCATCGAGTTGCTGGCGACGGTCGGCCACAAGGAAATGAAGAAGGCCGGCGTGTTTCTGCTGCCGGGTTTCGCCAAGTTCATGGTGGTGAAGAAGCCGGCCACCAAGGAGCGGGCGGGCGTCAACCCGTTCACCAAGGAGCCGACCGTGTTCAAGGCGAAGCCGGCGCGGAAGATCCTGAAGGTCCGTCCGGTGAAGGCCGCCAAGGACGCCGTCTAGACGCCGTCTAGACGGCGGCGCGCGCGCCGCGAGGAATTGGGCTAGTAGTTGTTTGCCCGCGTGCTGGACAGCGCGCCTGCCGGTTTGCAGGCGCCGTCGGCCGTCTTGTTGAGGCATGAGCGGGGCGCCGCGTCGCTCGGGCCGAGCGACATGGGGGCGAGGTTCAGGTGCCCGACCTCGCATCCGGCAAGCGCAATCGCCATCAGCACAATCACGAGGCGTGTCACAACGATGTCCCTCTGAGGTTCGGGTCTAACGAACGGTCAAGCTAGAGATATTGCCGGAAGCGCGAGATACAAGGACTTGAAAGAGGATCGGCCGCACCGGTCGCTGGGCATCGGCTATTTCGTCTCTTGCGCGCTCGAGAGTGCGGCCGGCGACTTGCAGTCGCCAAAGGTGGGCGTGTTGCCGTAGCCGAGGCATGAGGCGGTCGCGGTGTCGGCTGGCCCGAGCGCCATGGGAAGCGCCGAGTTTTGCTCGGTCACGCAGCCCGCGAGCGCCAACGGCAGCAACAGGATAACGAGCCATCTCACGGCGATTTCCCCTCTAGAAAAACGGGCCTGCGCCCGGCCCCATGAAGATATTGCCGGAAACGCCAAATACAAGGGCTCATCCCCGGGTTGCCGCTGCCTCGCGAAACGTCTTCAACGCATGGCGTTGAAGACGAGCGAGATGCCGAAGATCAGCTTGGCCGCATAAGCGAGGCCGAGATAGATCGCCGCCGTCGCCGCGTGGCGGACCACGCCGAAGATGCTGTTGGAGATGAGCTGCTCTGGCCGCGTCCTGCGCCGCATCCGTTCGGCGACCCGGCTGATGAAGGCGGGCTTGGCGCGACTGCGCGCCGATGAAGCCGGAGGCTTCGGTGACAAACCATGTGGTTTGCGGAGTGTCGTCGTCGATATCGACGGTATCTGCGTCGTTCATTATTCCATTGCTCTCCTTTCGATGTTGGTTGAGCCTGCTGTTCATATATAAGCGCGACCGTGCATTTTGCGAGCGCGCGCGCAGCCTGCCAACCCAAAAAGACAAGCCGAGCTAGTTGCCGCAGACCTCTGAGCCCGAGGTGCACACGAACGGCACGGTGATGCCGGTGAAGCAGGTGGTGTAGATGCGCGCGGTGACGAACGAGCCGACGATTGCATCGCTCGAGACTTGCGGCCGGACCGTTTTGAAGAACGGGTCGGGCTTGACGGCATGCGCCTTGACGGTGATCGAGCGCCATTTCTTCTCGGTCTTGAGCGCGCTCGCGCTCCGCGCCGCGAGCGCCTGGGACATGCTCAAGGCTTCGCCCTGCCAATGGCCGCCATGGGTCGCCGAGATCACCTGACAGGCGGCGTAAGCCGGGCCGGCCCGCGGCAGCAAAATGCAAGTTGCCAGGGCAAGGACCGCGAACTTCGATCGGCGCATACTCTCCCCCTCAAATTGCGTTGCAAGCGCGTTGTGCCAAAGTCGCATCGCCGGCGCAATCTTACCCAAAGAGGACTGCCCGATCAGCTGCCTTTCGGGGTAAAATCTCGGCCTGCTTTGGGTGGGGCATGTCGATGCGGCGAACGTTCGCGGTCTTTGCAGCCGTACTGATGCTTGGCGGTTGCGCCGCGCAGCGGGAAAGCTATTTCGCCCAGCGCGACGCCCCCGATCTCGCCTTCAAGGGCCCGCTCCGTCCCATCAGCCTGTCGCCAGGTCAAATCAAGCAGGCCCAGAAGGCGATCGCCCATGCCCTCACCGGCCAACCCTCGCCGAGCTTCGGCAAGAGCTACCGCGCCGGGCAGGACACCAACGGACAGACCGTGGTGTGCGGCTACGTCGACGGCAAGCGATTCGCCGGGATGTTTGCCAAGGCCACGCGCGGGCCCGCGCAGTTCCTGCCGATCGGGATCGGGATCGACGAGCAGGAGGAGGATTCCGTGAAGCAATATTGCCGCGACAACGGCATCTACGCGCCGCAGTGAGCGCGATCACTGACCCGGCGGCGCGCTCGTATCGAGCACGCCGGACTTGTAGACGCCATCCATCAGCTTGACGACCTCGTCCGCGTGAAAATTCCACAGACGCCACCAGTCCTCGAAACTTGCAGCCGACGCGCCGGGGTACTGTTTTTGCAGCGTCTGCCAGGCGGCGAGCGCGTCCTGTTTGCGGCCGAGCTGACCGTAGATCGGGATGATCTCGATGTATGAGTAGAACATCTCGGCGTCTTGGTCCTGCCTCGCCACCTCGAGCGCGCCCTGATAGTTGCCGTTCAAATAAGCGGCCGTGTAGACGGTCGAGTGATACCACCCGGAGGCGGCGTCGGCGTTCAGCGCGTTAGCCTTTTCGGCCAAGGCCACGCCGCGCTGGTGATCTCCGGCGCTCGAGATCATGCAGCCGAGCGTGGCCATGATCTCGGCGTCGTAAGGGGCAAGCGCCAGCGCCTGATCCGCTTCGCGCGCGAACAGATCGAGCTGTTTGGTGAAAAAATACGCCGAAGCCGCCACCATGCGTGCGCGCGCGTCGGCAGGATCGAGCTGAACCGCCTTGGCCGCCTGGGCGACGATCTCATCTTGCAGCACCGGTGTCTCATCAAGGCGAAACACCCAACCCATGACGCCGAACCAAGCGAGCTCACGGCGTGCCTGCGCGTTGGTCGGGTCGAGCACGATCGCCTGGCGCAACAAGCCTTCGGCCTGGCGAAAAGTTTCGCGGGTCCAGTCGAACTGAATCGCGCCGCGCGCACGCAAGACAAGATCATAGGCCTGAATCTGCTCGGGACTCTTGCGCGCGGCCGAATTGGCCTCGGCGCGCTCAATGGCGCCGTAGCTGCCGGCGATCTTGGCGACGATTTGATTGACGATCTCGTCTTGAACGAGAAAGACGTCCGCCAGCTCGCGATCGTAGCGGTCGGCCCAGATGTGCGTGCCGGTCTGGGCGTCGATGAGCTGCGCGGTGACGCGAAGGCGGTCGGTGTCGCGCTGGATGCTGCCTTCGAGCACGTAACCGACCTTGAGCTCGCGACCGAGCTTGCCGACGTTAACCGCCTGGCCCTTGTATTGGAACGTGGTGTTGCGCGCGAGCACGCGCAGGTCGCGCGCCCGCGACAGCTCGGTCAGAATGTCCTCGGTCAGCCCATCGCTGAAATAGTCTTGTTTCGGATCGCCGCTCAAATTGGTGAAGGGCAGCACGGCAATTGCAGGGACGCTGTGCGCGGCAGGCTCCGCGGCCGTTCGTTGTTGGGCCGGTGCGATCCGATCCCGATAAAGCCATGCGCCGGCCGCGCCTAGCACGAGAAGCAACGCCAGAGCCGCCAAGCCAACTTCCCACGTCGAGCGACGCGACCACCAAGTGACTCGCTGCGATGACCCCTCGCCGACAATTGCAGCTCGGATCGGCGGCTCGATGGCGCTTTCGGCCTTGGCCTTCGACCCGTGAAGGAACTCGATCTGCGGCCGGTAGCTGCCCTTCGGCAGATCGATGCGAATGGGATCGGTATGGCCATCGGCCTCGTAATATTCGCGAAGCTTGTCGCGCAGGCGCGCGGCCTCGATGCGCACGATCGGGTCGAGCGCGGGGTCGAAGGTCTTCGGCCGATCGAACACCGCAAGCGCGACGGTGTAGCCTTTCAACCGCTCCGCGCGCCCGGCAAGCGTCTCGTTGACGATGTATTCAAGGAACCGCTGTCGTCGGCGCGACTGTTGAAACGGTCCGCTTTTGAGGATGCGGCCAAGCTGCTGGCGAATGGCCGTCTGGTCGCCTTCGCTCCTGCAATCGAGCGAAATTACCGTCACGCCCGAACTCCCATCAGCGAGATGGTGGCCGCTCCCGCAGCTTAGGGGTGCGGTTTGATACTGTTACATACTAGGCCGAGCAGGCGGGGCCTGTCACCTTCGGGTGCGGATGACCGGGGATGGGTAAGCTACCCGTCTTAGCGGAAGGCACTCCCACCCTCTCATCGACTTAATCCGATCCAGGAGGAGTCACCCATGAACAGGAAGCTTCTATTCGCGGCCCTGCCCGCGGCTTTATTCGTTCTTGGCAGCGGAGCGGCAAACGCCGGGCAGACCATCGACGACGTGGGCTACATGGCCTGCGTCAATGACAAGTGGGACGAGAAGGAGCCTGAGAAGGGCCACAAGCTGGTCGACTTTGCTGGCCGATGCATAAACGTGCCCACCGACCCCGCCGCGCCGAAATCCGCAGGCGACTGCGTCGGGAGCTATGAGTACATGCCTGACGAGAGCTGGAAGGGCAGCGGGACCTGCACTTACACCGATAAGGCCGGCGACAAATTTAGCGACAGCTGGGAAGAGGGCTCACACCTCAAGCAATACACCTACAAAATTAACGGCCTCACCGGAAAATACCAGGGTGCCAGCGGCGGCGGGACCTACATGTATGAGAACATCACGGACACCCTTGCAGGCGGCACATATAACGGCAAGTTGGTGCTGCCGTAGCGGGGCTATCCCGCCAGCGCCTTGCGCCTCTCAAGCAGTTCGTCGAGCTTGGCCTGCTGTGCCGCGATCCGGTCGGCGGTGCGCTCTTCGTCGGCAGCGCCCGAATAGGCCGCGGCCTGCTCGACAAGCTCGCGAATGTTGTCGCTGACGACGGCGATGGCTGCATCGAGCTCGGCGAGGGTTGCGGTGTCGGCCATGGGACGCTCCTTGTTGTCCATTTGTCGGTTGGCATAGGCCAAGATCGCCGCGCTGGCTAGTCCGAGGGTTTCGCGGTGATGGCGCGCCTGATGGCCGCAAGCGGCGCGCTATCGTCGAACGTCACGTGGCCGTCGCGCACCGAGACGCCAAGGTCGCGCCACAGCGCGTCGAGATCGGGTGCGTAGGGCTTGTCGCGCATTTTGGCGTAAAGGTCTGAGAGCACATCGGTGCCGGTCGCCTTGTCGCCGACTTGGAGGATGCGCTCGACCGGCCACTCGTCCCCGTCCTTCTCGTGATCGCCGCCGGCGTCGAGGATGCCGCGCAACGCCTGCTGCAAGCCCACCCGGTTGCCGGTCTGCTCGCGGATGCCGACGTCGGCCAAGAGGCAGAAAATGGCGCCGCCCCAATAGGTGCGCCCCCAGGTCGGGGTGTGATCGAGCCCGCGGTCGCCCGGCTTCGGCAGGCCCTGCTTCATGTCGCGCATCATGTCGCCCCAGATCTTCTCGGCTGTCAGGTCTCCGGCCTGAACACGGGCGACCGGCTCGACATAGACGGCGATGCCTTCGGCAAGCCAAAGATGGCTATCCTCGACATCGGGCAGAGCGAGATGGGTCATCTCGTGCACCGCCTTCCAGTCGTCGTCGAGATCGGCCTCGGTCGCGTCGCTGCCGACCTTGAGGCGAATGGCGGCGCCGCGAAAGCCGAAGGTCGTGCCGTTTTGCACGCCGTCGCCTGGAGCCGGGACGATCAGCAGGCGCACCGAGGCGACCGGGAACTTGCCGAAATAGACCGAAACTGCACGGGCCGATTTCTCGAGCCACGCCATGAGTGCGCTGCGCGGCAGTGCGAACTCGCCTGGAGCAAACGCGACATTGAGCGTGCCGCCGCCGACCGCGATGGGCGTCGTCGGCAGTGTGTCGAACGCATCGTAAGGAAAGTGCGCGCCGGTGAACTCGGATTGAGCGCGAGCCGGCGCGCAGGCAAGCAAGCCCATGAGAAAGGCCTGCATAAAGAGCCAAACAACAGCTTTCAATCGTGCCATCAGAGCCAGCGCGCGGCAGGGAGCCGGTCGAGCTCAACATATTGAAGATCCGCCGCGATCATATTGAGGCAAATCGCGCCCCATTGATCAGGCGGATTCGCTCGGACTGCGCTTGGCGCGCCCAAGCAAGACAGGCTCGGCGGCCAGCACGAGGGCGACATGGGCGACGGCTAGCGGCCAGCCGAGCCGCGGCTGCGGCCAAGCGGCCGCAGCGCGCCCGCATACAGGCTTCGAATCGGCATGCGCCAACATGCGCCGAAACCGATTCGGCGGCGATCGTCCTCGGCTTAGTCTTATGCCAGGCTAGGCGACGATCAGGTCAGCTGCTTGATGAGCCGCACGATCACGAGCAGGATCACGGCGCCGATGAATGCGAGCAGGATGGAACCGATCACCCCGCCACCGAGCGTGAGCGTTAGACCGAGCGCGGGAAACAGGAAGCCCGCGATCAGCGCGCCCAAAATGCCGACGACGATATCGCCGACCAGGCCAAAGCCCGTGCCCTGCACCAAGAGGCCGGCGAGCCAGCCCGCGATCGCCCCGATCACGCATGCGATGATGATTGCTGTTAGCATTGTTTCCCCCCTTCAGGCCAAGTGTCGAGGCCGCAATCTAGCATGAGTCGAGGCCCGGCAAATGGGCCTCGAGGACTACTTCTTGGGGGCGTAGAAGACGCTGTCGATCTCGGCGATGTCGTCGTCGAACAGGCGTTTCACCTCGACCATGGTCCGCGGCGGATAAGGCGGCCCGCCCCAGAGTTCGCTCTGCGCCTTCTCCACCATCGGCGCGAAGCGGGGCAGATCGCTCAGATAGACGGTGAGCCGTACACAATCCTTGAGGCTCGCTCCTTCGGACTCGGCGATCGTTTTGATGTTGCGGAAGGCCTGAAGGATGCGCGCTTGCGGGTCCGCGACCAGTTTGTTGGTGGCCGGATCGATGCCCTGCATGCCGGCGACGAAAACGAAGTCCCCTGCCCTGGCGCCGAGGCTCCAAGTGCCCTCTGCCTTGATGGCGCCCGGCGGATCGAGCGTTCTGACGCCGTTCGGCGATTCGGCGTAAGCGAGGCTCGGACTTGCCGCCAGCGCGAGCGCCGCCAGGAAGAGAAAAGCGATACGCTGCAACATCCTTGGTCCTCCATCGGCATGATGCCGCGCGGGCAAGCCCGCCGTTCAGGGATAATTCGCCAAGACGCCGGATACCAGCGGCATGTCGGGGCGTTCAGCTTGCAATGAAGGCGGTGATGCCTATCCTTTCGGTCCACGGACCGCTCTGATCGCTCCCACCTCGTCGCCAAAGGAGGACGTCATGATCCGCAAAGCTGCAGCTTTATCGCTCGCCTTCGCCGCGCTTGTCCTGTTCGCGCAAGACGCGTCGGCGAAGAAAGTGACCATCAGCGGCACGCATAGCTTCTCCGACATTTACGGCTCATGCAGCTCTGGCGGCGGCAGTTATTATCAGCACGGCATCAGCTATGGCTGCGTGAACAAGAAGAAGGGAACGCGGGTCGATTGCTACGGCGGTAAGTGCACCGGCACGGTTCCCAATTAACTCGCTGCGCAGGAACGAATCTCTTGGGCCCTGGGTTGTTTCGGCAGAAGCTCCCCAAGAGGCCACCATGCGAGCCGGCATAACCACTCGGATGCGCATTGCGATCCTCATCTATTCGATGATCAACGCCGTGCTGTTTGGCATCGGCATCATCATCGTGCTCAACGTGCCCGCGCTCGCAGCCCATAGCGGCGTTGGCATCGCTGCGGTCGTGGTGCTCAGCCTTCTGATCGCGGCGCCGATCGCCTGGATCATCGCGCCGCGGCTCAGGGCGCGTTACGCGCGTAGAGACGGCGGCAACGACCGCGTTCTTTCTTCTTCCTCTGCCATTCCCGACAGGCCCGCCTAACGAGGTTTGCGCTCAACCCTCGCGGTTGGGCGTGCCGAGGATGTGGCTCTTCGGCGGCAGCATCACCTGGTCGAAATCCTGGGTGAACATCGCCGCGGCGAAGAAGGCGACGGCGCGGAGCGTGTCCTTGCCGCTGTTCTCGAGGTCATGCCGCAATGGCGTCGGCAACACGAAGACGCTGCCCGGCCCGACCGGATAAATCGAGCCGTCCTCGAGGTAGAGCTTGCCGGTGCCGGCGATGATGTATTGCGTCTCCTCGGTGGCGTCGGTGTGCCAGCCGAGCCGTTTGCCGGGCTCGATCTCGTAGACGATGGTCGAGGACGCGGTCGCCCCGTGCCCGCCATAGACGGCGAAGGCACCCGCCCAGCTCACGGCGGGGTCGGTATCGCCCCAAACCTTGCTGCGCGGGAGCTTGTCCGAGGCGACCACCTCAAACTTGCCCTTCGTCGCTTTGGGCTGCGCCGGATTCATTTGGGCAGCGGATACAGTGGCCATCGGCCGATCCTCCGTATGACATGGGAACAGGAGCTTATTCCCCGCCGTTCGGCCTAAGTATGTCGCGGCGAAGTTCCGGTTATGCCGCGGTGTCGCGGAAGCCTCGCATTCTATTCGAAATGCGCCGATCGCTTGCCGCGCTCAGGCGGCGGCAAGCTCCTGGTCCAGCGCTGTCGCCCGCTGCAAGGCCGGCCGCGACAGCAAGCGGTCGACATAGGCTGTGAACTCAGGGCGCTCGGGGATCAGCTTGAACATCATGCCCCAGCGCAACGTCGAGCCGACCACGATGTCGGCGGCGGTGAACTGCTCGCCCAACAGGTACGGGCCTTTTGCAAGGGCTGTGGCAACCACGTCCATCACCGTGTCGAAATCGCCATAGCCGACCATGCCGCGTCGGGGCGGCTCTTTCCGCGGCGCCACGCGGTCGATCATCGCCGGCTCGATGCAGCCAGGGCCGAAGAACAGCCATTTGAGATAGGGACCGCGGCGCGGGTCGCCGACCGGGATGTTGAGCCGCGCATGCGGAAACTCGTCGGCGAGATATGTGCAGATGGCGGCGGCCTCGGTGACGACCACCTCGCCGTGGCGGAGCGCCGGCACCTTGCCCATGGGATTGATGGCGAGATAATCGGGCGTGCGCTGCTCCTCCTTGGCAAGATTCAGCACGTGCAGGTCGTAGGGCTCGCCGAGCTCCTCGAGCATCCAGCGGACGATCGAGGCGCGCGATGGCGAGGCGTGGAAGAGCGTGAGCTTGGCCATGATATCTTCCCCTGGTTCTTGCCCCGGTCCCCTAGACCGATGTTATGGCGGTTAGATGATGGCCCGAGCGAAGCTTGCTTGGCCGCCTCTCTAAGATTGCAATATAAGGATGTTACAATCTATAGTGGCATCACGCCGCAATTACGGCGAGGCTCATTGCTTGGCAAGCAAAGGGGGCTCAGATGACCGCGAATTCTGTCGCCGACACCTCACACCACAATGGACGCGTGAATTTCTCGCGCTCCGTCGCGTCTGGATTGATCGGGGTCATCCAGAAGGCGACGCAGGGCGAGGCCTATGTCGACCAGACCTTCAAGAGCAATCGCAAGGCCGCTCTCGAAGCGGGCCTGCTATTCGGCGCCTATCATTTCGGCACCGGCGCGAACGGCGTGAGCCAGGCAAAGCATTTCCTCGACACCGTGGAGCCTGACGAGCGAACTGTCGTCGTGCTCGACTTCGAGGACAATACCGTGGGAACCACCATGCCGCTCGAGGAGGCACGCGCCTTCGTCACGCACATCTATGAACAGCTCAATCGCTGGCCCGGATTTTACAGCGGACACACCATCAAGCGCGTGCTCGGCAGCACCGTCGACCCGGTTTTGCGGAATTGCTGGTTCTGGCTTGCGCAATACGGCCCGACCGCGGTCGTCCCGCATTGCTGGTCGAGCTGGACGCTGTGGCAGTATACCGATGGCGGTGTCGGCCCGCCGCCTCACAACGTCCCCGGCATCGGCAATTGCGACCGAGACATGTTCAACGGCGACGACGCGCAATTGCGGAGCTGGTGGGGAACCTAGCTGGCGGTCTCCGCCGCGAGACGAACGACGGCTCTAGCCCTGCTCGCTTTGCGCCCAGCCCTCGACCTCGTCGATCCAATGCTCGGCGTGCTGGGTGAAGGTGCCGAGCACGGCGTCGAAGGTCGCCGCCTCCGCCGTCTCGCCGCCGCGCTCTTCCTGGATGGTCCTGAACACCGCGCGATAATCTTCGTAGCCCTGCATCTCCTCCCAGCGCTGCCACCAGAAATCGCCGATGAAGAAGAACTTCACCCAGGAGAACAGGCAGTCGGTCCAGTCTTCGAGGTAGTAGCGGAGGTGGATGCTCGGGCCCACCAGATAGGCGCTCGCCGAGGGGAGCTCCTCGCCCTCGCCGGCCGGGCAATCGTCCATCGCAGCGATCTCGACCAGACGGCCGTCGAGAAAGGGATGCTCGGGACATTCCAGGAACACGAAGCTCATGCGATCCTCGGCCGGATAGACGCCGCGGGGATCGAACAGCTTGAAGTCGAGTCCGCTCAGCCTGACGTTGTCGATGGCGATCAGGGGCGCGTGGTTGCCGTCCTGCCGGTCGATCACCGTGAGGCCGGCCTCGCGCGCGCTCGACACCAGCGCCGAAGGGCTCGCGCTGATGAAGCTCGAGATCAGCACGGTGCCTGCAAGCGAACGCTCGACCGTCTCGACATGGGCGCGGTCGCGCAGCCCCTGCTCGCGCCGCTCGTTCACCAAATTGAGAAAAGCGGGGCGCTCGGGTTGATCGAGTTGGAGATAAGCGTCGCTCTGACTCGCCAGGCGATGCAGATGGCCGAGCAGCCGCTCGCGGATCTTGGCGTCGCGGCAGCTCCCCTTCCAGGCGACGATCACGGAGGGCATGGGCCTAGTTACGTTTTCCTGGGCGCTTGGGGGTGAAGGGAGCTGGAGATTGCCCTCCAGGAGCGTCAGGCGCAAGCCGTCACCGGCAAACAGGGTTGCCTCGAAATTCACCCATGGACCGTCGCCCCGACCTTCGCCGCAAGGCTCTCGGCCACGGGCGCTCGCGCGTTGTAATTGACTGACGAAGTATCGACGGGGTTCGCAACGGATAATTGGGAGCGTAGCGGACGGAGAACGGCGCAGCCCCAAGAATTGGAGCCGCGCCGACTTCCGCGCCATACGCCCGCGAGCTGCGCCAGCTCCGGGCTATAAGGCTTCGCCGCTTCAGGCCTTGGCGTGGCGGGGATGCGACCCCATGCCAGCCAGCATGCCGGCGAGCTTCTCCGATATATAGCCGAACACGGCGCCGACGATCATCGACAGGATGACGATGACGACCGGGTTCTCGAGCGATGCTGCGGTCAGGCTGCCGGCGGCGTCCTTCATCAGCGTGTAAGCGACGACGGAGGCGAAGCCGTAGACTTGCGCCGGAATCGCGGCAAACATTGGGATATTGGCGAGCAGCACCATCGCTGCCACGCCGATGCCGACGCAGATCGCGGCCCAAACCGGCAGGCCGAGCCTGTCGGCAAGTCCGGTCTTGGTGGCGACGATCAGAGTGATTGCGGCGATGATCGCGCCGGCAGCGTTGCCGAGGATCGCCGATTGAAGGCCATGCTCCTTGCCGCCGCAATGGAAGAAGCAGCCCCAGGCGATGAACGCCGCCCAGATGGCGAGCGCGCCGCCGAGCGGCCCGAGGAACAGCCAAGTGGCGATCGCGCCGAGCACGCCAACGCTGATTGCGAGTGCAGTATTGGTGGACATCTCACTCCCCTGTGGTGAAGGAGCGGGCGGATGCGCCGTGAGTGCCGGCGGTCCACCGGCTCAATGATCGGAAGCGCCTATTTTTTTGCCAAGCGATTCGCTTCCATGGGGATCATAGCGCAGAATCGCCGCAATCTGAACACCAATTGGCCTTTTTGCACAATTCCTAGCCACACCTCGCGGACCGGATCGCGTACGGCCACCCTTTCTGCGCTTGAAAGAGCGAGCCCAGGCGGCCTAGCTACGGGCCATGACCGGGCCAGTTCATGTCGTCGGCGGCGGCCTTGCCGGGAGCGAGGCGGCCTGGCAGCTCGCGCAGGCCGGCGTGAATGTGGTGCTCCATGAGATGCGCCCGATCCGCCAGACCGAGGCGCACAAGACGGCATCGCTCGCCGAGCTCGTCTGCTCGAACTCGTTCCGCTCAGACGAGTGGGCGACGAACGCCGTCGGCCTGCTGCATGAGGAGATGCGCCGCGCCGGCTCGCTGATCATGCAGGCCGGCGACGCTCACAAGCTGCCGGCAGGCGGCGCGCTCGCCGTCGACCGCGAAGGCTTCGCCGCCGAGGTGACGCGCGCGCTCGAAACGCATCCTTCGATCGCGATCGCGCGCGAGGAGATCGGCGGGCTGCCTCCCGCCGAATGGCAGAGCGTGATCGTTGCGACCGGCCCCCTCACCTCGCAGGCGCTCGCTGGCGCAATCCAGACTCTGACCGGCGAGGCCGAGCTCGCCTTCTTCGACGCGATCGCGCCGATCGTGCATCGCGAAGTCGATCGACATGGGCGTGTGCTGGCTTCAGTCGCGCTACGACAAGGTTGGTCCCGGCGGCGGCGTCGCCGACTATATCAACTGCCCGCTCGACAAGGACCATTACGAAGCGTTCATCGCCGCGCTCCTGGCCGCCGAGAAAACCGCGTTCAAGGAGTTCGAGGCGACGCCCTATTTCGAGGGCTGCCTGCCGATCGAAGTGATGGCGGAGCGTGGGCCTGAGACGCTTCGCTTCGGTCCGATGAAGCCGGTCGGGCTCACCAACCCGCATCGGCCTGACTCAAGGCCCTACGCGGTGGTGCAGCTTCGTCAGGACAACGCGCTCGGCACGCTGTGGAACATGGTCGGCTTCCAGACCAAGCTGAAGCATGGCGAGCAGGCACGCGTGTTCCGGATGATCCCGGGCCTCGGCAACGCCGAGTTCGCGCGGCTCGGCGGGCTGCACCGCAACACCTTCCTCAACAGCCCCAAGCTGCTCGACGCGAGCCTCCGCCTCAAGGCCGACACGCGGCTCCGCTTCGCCGGGCAGATCACCGGGGTCGAGGGCTATGTCGAGTCCGCCGCGATCGGGTTGATCGCCGGGCGTTTCGCCGCGGGCGAGATGGTTGGAGCCGCGATGACGCCACCGCCGCCGACCACCGCGCTCGGCGCGCTGCTCGCGCATATCACCGGCGGGCATCTCACCGCCGAGGATGACGGCGCCGCGCGGAGCTTCCAGCCGATGAACGTCAATTTCGGGCTGTTCCCGCCGCTCGCTCCGGCGCCGCAGGCGAAGCGCGGGCCGAAGGGCCTAGACCGCAAGCGCGGGCTCGCCACACGCGCTCTCGCCGATCTCGATGTCTGGCTCGGCCGCTCGGCCTCGGTCGCGGCTGAATGATCTAGCTCCGGCCGAGCACCAGCCAGAAGCGCAGCAGCGAGATGTCGAAGGCGGGCTCCTTATAGGTACCGTTCAGATTGTCGATGACCAGCGTGCCGGCAAGGCCGGTGCCCGCGCCCTTCACCTCGACCGGCCGGTGGTCCTGGGTGATCGGCCAGCCCCGCCGATAGATTTCCTTGACCGCGTCCTGGATGTCGAACTTGACCGCCGCGCCGCTCGCGAGTTGCACGGTGACGAGCGTGTCGTCGAGCCCGACGCTCACCGTGCCGAGACCCTCGACCTCGACCGTCTGCGGCGGGATCGCGGCGGGGATGTCGCCCGCCGACTGGAACACGATCGGGCCGATAACGTGGCCGTCCTTGGCAAGCGCAAGCACGGTCGGCACATCGGAGTAATGGGTGAAGTAGACGACGCCCGATGAGTTCGCGACGTCGGCGCGAAGGCCGAGCGCCAGCAGCAAGTCGCGGGCCGTCTCCTCGGGCGTCTTGCCCGGCGCGAACGGATCGTTCGGCGTGCCCGCGAACCACGGCGCCAGCAGATAAAGCGAGCGGTGGGTGTTGAGATACCATTCGATGCTGCGCGCGCGCCACGCGTCGGTGCCGAGCGGATTGTCGGGCGCGCCCTCGCCGCGCGGCACGACCTTGCCGTCGGCCAGCATGCCCTTCTCAGCCAGCAGAGAAGCGAGCTGCTGCTTCTGGCTCACGACCGAGAAGCCGATGGCGCCGCCGGGCCCGAACGATGCGGCCAGCATCAGCAGCGCCAGCACGCCAGGCACGAGCCGCAGGTCGAAATTGCCGCCGCGAACGATGCGGACGATGGCGAGGATCAGCGCCCAGACGCCGATCAGCACCATCAAATAGCGCTGCTCGGTCAACCCGTAATCGGCGACGCGCCGGCCGACGGCGATGAACAGCAAAACCACGGGAAGCGCCGCGAGCGCGACCCAATAGCGCCAGAAGAAGCGGACGAGCGGGCCGCCGGTCTCGCGGCTCGGATAGCCGACCATCAGCGTCGCAGCGCCGACCAGCAGATAGCCGACCACCATGCCGCCAAGCGTGCCCTTGGGCAGCTCCCAGGCGAGCGCGATCTTGATCGCGTAGGCGTAGAGGATGGCGGTGTAGACGAGCAGCAGCGGGACGAGCACGAATTTCACCAGCGCCGCCGCGGCGCGCATGGTGAAGTCGCTTTCCTCCTGCGCGGTGATGGGGTCGCCGAAGCTCCGCGGCGCGAAGGCGAGGAAGCTCACCGGCGCGACGAAACAGACGGCGACGGTCAGGATATGCTCCTGCCAATGCGCGGGCAGCGCGAGACCGAACAGGAGGTTCAGCGTCCGGATGATGGCCGAGAGCCCGGCCGCGAACAGGCCGGCGCCGACCAGCGCCAGAAGTGCGCCGAGCCAGAGCCGGTGATTGAACAGCCAGAAGGTCGCGTTGGATTCCCTTCGGCCGAGATGGCCTGACAGGCCGACGAGGATCAGCAGCGCGCCGAACAGGAGATAGGGGTTGAGCCAGATGTCCCAGGAAAAATAGAACAGCAGCGCGATGGCCAAGAACCCGGCGATCCACAGCAGCACCCGGGCGGCGAAGGATCGCGCTCCGCTCTCGACATAGAAATCGACCGAGACGACCCAGAGAAACGATGCGGCGAGCGCGCCCAGGATCCTGGCGTCGACGTCGCGCGCCATGTCGTGGTCGAGCCGGTAGAAGGTGAACAGTCCGGCGATCAGGACCGCCAAAGGAAAGCGCGAGGCTGCGGCGCTGAGATCGGGAAGCCGCCGCCGCCACCAAGATTTGAGAGACCGCTCGCCCATGCTTGCCTCCCTGCTCCCTCGCGTCACCGCCAGCGCGCCATGCGCCACAGCCGGTAGAGCGGATTGATGTCGGCGATCTCGTGCAGCGGATCGCGCCCGTTCTTCTCCAACGCCGCAAGGTAAGGGTCAACCAAGCGAAAGCGGCACGAAGGCGGCTCGCGCCGGGGCCTCGATCCCGTCAATCAGCGCCTCGGCCTCGCGTAACGCCTCTCTCGCCGTGGCACTGAGCTCGGCGAGCAGCTCGCCGAGGCCATCGCTCGTCTTGCCGGCCAGCACCTGCTCCGGCGAGGTGCCGTGGCGGCGGAGCTCGTCGGCGGGCAGGAACACGAGGCCGCGCGAAGCATGAACCGGGAGCGCACGCATGAGGCCGGTCAAGCCATAGGCTGTGCCCGCGGCGCGCGCAGCCTGCTCGAGGCTCGAGCCCTTGTCGCTCGCGTCGTTGAGACCGGTGGTCTCCGCGGCAAGCGCGAACAGCGCGCCGGCCGTAGAATCGAGATAGGCCTGGAGAGCCGAGCCGTCCGGCATGATCCTGGTCTCGACGTCGAAGTTGCGGGCATCGATCAGACCGGCGATGCGTTCGCGCGAAAGGTCGCGGCGGCGGATCAGGCTGCCGATAGCGTCGGCCACTGGGTGGCCCGAGGCTTCGCCGTTGGCGGCGCGTTCGATCGCTTCGCGCCACCATTGCAGGCGGATCGCGCCGAGGCCGGGCTCGGTGACGAGCTCCGCCACGCGGGCAAGCTCGGCATTGAACGCATAAAGGGCGAACAGATCGGCGCGGGCCTCGCGCGGCGCGAACGAAGCGGCGATGCTCCGGTCGGGATCGGCCTCCCGCGCGATGGGTCTTAGTGTGTCGCCTTGTTCGCCGCTCACAAGGTCAGCCCGCCTCCGCGGAAATCAGGCGCGCGCCGGCGCGGATCCCCTCCCCTTGGCGGCGGCAGGCGCCACGCTGAACGCGTCACGCCGCACACCCAGGATCAGCTGCAGGGGCGAGGCCACGAAGATCGACGAATAGGCGCCGATGACGATGCCCCAGCACATGGCGAGCGCAAACCCGAAAATCGTCTCGCCGCCGAAAAACAGGAACGGCAGCATGGCGAGGAAGGTGGTCACATGGGTCAGAACGGCGCGCGCCAGAGTCTCGTTGATCGACAGGTCGAGCAGCTGGACCAGCGGCATGCGCTTGTATTTGCGCAAATTCTCGCGGATGCGGTCGAAGATCACGACTTTGTCGTTCAGCGAGTAACCGATGATGGTGAGGAGCGCGGCGATGCTCGAGACATTGAACTCGAGCTGGAACAAAGCATAGAGGCCGATGGTCCCCGTCACGTCGTGGATCAGCGAAGCGATAGCCGCCACGGCGAACTGCCATTCGAAACGGAACCACACATAGATGAGGATGCCAAGTAGAGCCACGACCACGGCGATCGTGCCGCTGGCGATCAGCTCACCGGAAATCGTCGGGCCGACGATCTCGACGCGACGATATTCGACCGTATCGCCGAGCGCCTGCTTCACCTTGCCGATCGATTCCTGCTGCTGCTGCTCGGTCGGCTGCGAAGCGATGCGAATGAGGACGGCATCGGGTGCGCCGAATTCCTGGATCTGAACTTCGCCGATGCCGAGCCCGCTCACCTTGCTGCGAATGTCGGCGAGATTGGCAGGGCTCTCCTTGGTCTTGATCTCGATCAGCGTGCCGCCCTGAAAATCGATGCCCATATTCAAGCCGACAGTCGCGACGAGAATGAGAGGAACGACAGTCAGAAGAGCCGAGACGATCCAAGTGATCGTCCGCAGCCCGACGAAGTCGATCTTCGTGTCCGGAGGAATGAAGTGGATGCCGCGAAACATGAGGCTAAATCCCTAGATCGGTATGAGTTGAGGCCGCGTCCAACGCAGCCAATAGGAGACCATCAGGCGCGTGACCGTCACGGCCGTGAACATCGACGCGAGGATGCCGACCGTCAGCGTCACGGCAAAGCCGCGCACCGGTCCCGAACCGAGCCAGAACAGAACCAGCACCGCGATCAGCGTCGTCACGTTGGAGTCGATGATGGTGATCAGAGCTCGCGAATAGCCCGCATCGACAGCGGCATAGGGAGACTTTCCGGACCTGATCTCCTCGCGGATACGCTCGTTGATCAGCACATTGGCATCGACCGCGATACCGATGGTGAGCACGATGCCGGCGATGCCCGGCAGCGTGAGAGTCGCGCCCATGAGGGAGAGCACGGCGAACACCAGCGCGACATTGAAGATGAGCGCGATGTTGGCGAACATGCCGAACAGGCCGTAACCCACCAACATGAAGATCATCACCAAGAGAAGTCCCATCAGCGCCGCCTTCTTGCCCGACGCGATCGAGTCGGCGCCGAGGCTCGCGCCGACGGTGCGCTCCTCGATGACGGTGAGCTTGGCGGGCAGCGCGCCGGATCTCAGCAGAACGGCAAGATCATTCGCCTCCTGCACGCTGAAATTGCCGCTGATCTGACCGGTACCGCCAAGGATCGGCTCGCGGATCACGGGCGCCGAGACCACCTTGTTGTCGAGCACGATGGCGAACGGCAGGCCGACATTCTCCTGCGTCACCATGGCGAAGCGCTTGGCGCCGGCGGCGTCGAAGCGGAAGGTCACCACCGGCTCGCCGCTGCGCTGATCGAAGCCCGGCTGCGCATCGACAAGGTCCTGGCCGGTGACCAAGACCTGGCTCTTGAGCACATAGGGAATCTGCGGGGAACCCTGCGGCGAGCCGCTCGGCGGGCTGCCATAGACCAGCTCGTCGCCGATCGGCACCTGCTTGGACTGCGCCACCTGCGCCGCGTTGACCGACGGGTCGACCAGCTTGAACTCGAGCTTGCCGGTCTCGCCGATCAGCTTTTTCAGCCGCTCGACGTCCTGGATACCGGGCACCTGCACCAGGACGCGGTCACGCCCCTCGCGCTGGATGCTGGGCTCGGTGGTGCCGAACGCATCGACGCGCCGCCTGATGGTCTCGATCGAGGCCTGGATGGCGGCAGCCATGCGGTGCGTGAGCCCGGCGTCGGTGACGGTCAGCGAGACGCCATCGTCACCTTGGCGCGCCACATCCATGTCGTAGCCGTTGAAACCGGAAAACACGTTGCCGCCCACCGGCTGGGCGAGCTTGCGCAGCTCCTGAAACGCCTTGTCCATGTCGACCGCGTCGCGGATCTTGACGGTGACCTGGCGCATGGCGACATCCTGGGCGAGACCGGTATAGCCGACGCGGGCCTTGCGCAAAGTCTCGCGCACGTCGCCGCGAATGGTCCCGAGCCAATCGTTGATCATCTCCTTCTCGTCGAGCTGATAGAGAAGATGGGCGCCGCCTTGCAGGTCGAGGCCGAGATTGATCTGCTTATGCGGCAGCCAGGCCGGCATGCGCGCCATGGTGGCGGCGGGGAACAGGTTGGGAAGCGCAAACAGGACACCGGCGACGACGACGCACAATGTCAGGATCAGCTTCCATCTTTGGAAATGCAGCATGAAGCCTTGAAACTCCAGTCAGGCTAACGGTTGATGCGGTTGGTCGTTGCGAAGCTCATTCCGACGCGGCCTCGTCTTTTTCCTTATCCTTGTCCTTGGCTTTGCCCTTGGCGGCGGGCGCGGCCTCACCCTTGCCGCGCACTTCGGAGATGGTCGAGCGCAGCACCTTGATCTTCACCCCCTCGGCGATCTCGACTTGAAGCTCCTGTTCGTCAACCTTGGCCACCTTGCCGATGATGCCGCCTGAGGTCACGATGATATCGCCGCGACGGACGCCGGCGACCATCGCCTGATGGTCCTTGAGCCGCTTCTGCTGCGGCCGGATCATCAGGAAATACATGATGCCGATGATTAGCATGGTCGGGATGAGCAGGCTATTCAGCATCCCGAACGTGTCCTGGGCGGCTTGAGCGTAGGCGAATCCGGTCATTGCTCCTGTCCTTTGCTTGGCTTAAGGATGGCCGCCCCCGGCCAAGTGGGCCCTGTTTCAGGGCCTTATCTCGCGAAGGTGGCGCGACTATAGCGGCCAAAAATGCCTTTGCAACGGGCGTGGACCATGAACTTTCAGGAGCCGATCGCTGGGTTGATCGAGCGGATCGCCCGGGCGCTCGAGCGGCTCGGGCCCCGCGAGGCCGAGACGCCCGACTTCGGAGCGGCCGATGCCTTCGTCTGGCAGGCCGAGAGCGGCGCCTTCCTGCCCGTGGCAGAGGTCAACCGCGTGCCGCTTGCGCTGCTCAAGGGCGTCGACCGCATGCGCGACACCCTCCTTGCCAATACGCAGCGCTTCGCAAGCGGCCTGCCCGCCAACAACGCGCTTTTATGGGGCGCGCGCGGCATGGGCAAGAGCTCGCTCGTCAAGGCGGTGCATGGCGAGATCGGCGGGCTCAAGCTGGTGGAGATCCACCGCGACGACATCGCCTCGCTGCCGCGCCTGCTCGGACATCTCCGCGCCGCGCCCGGCGACCGCTTCATCCTGTTTTGCGACGACCTTTCCTTCGAGGCGGTCGATGCGTCCTACAAATCGCTCAAGGCGGTGCTCGAAGGCGGAATCGAGGGCAGGCCCGACAATGTCCTGTTCTACGCGACCTCGAACCGGCGTCACCTGATGCCGCGCGAGATGGTGGAGAACGAGCGCTCGACCGCCATCAACCCATCTGAGGCGGTCGAGGAGAAGGTGTCGCTGTCGGATCGCTTCGGGCTTTGGATTGGCTTCCACAATTGCAGCCAGGACGACTATCTCGAGATGGTGCGCGGTTATGCCGAGCATTACGGTTTGCACGTTGCGCCCGCGACGCTCGACCAGGACGCGCTGGAATGGGCGCGCGGCCGCGGCAGCCGCTCTGGGCGCGTCGCCTGGCAGTTCATCCAGGACCTCGCCGGCCGCCTCGGCAAGAGGCTGTAGACGGTCAAGCCCGGCCAATCGACAGCATTCTTCGGCGAAAAGAGTTAGTCGGCGCTGGCGGCGGCGCTGGACATGTATTTGGTGGGATCGACCGGGCGCGAACCCTTGCGCAGCTCGAAATGAACCTGCGGCTGGCTGACGGTGCCGGTGGCGCCGGCTTTGGCGATCACCTGTCCGCGCCGCACCTTGTCGCCGCGCTTGACCAAGATCTCCTCGTTATGGGCGTAGGCCGACACCCAGTTATTGGCGTGGCGGATCAGCACGAGATTGCCGTAGCCCTTGAGCTCGTTGCCGGCATAGGCGACGACGCCGTTCTCCGCCGCCATGACCGAGGTCCCTTGCGGCACGGCGAGATCGATGCCGTCGTTGTGGCCGCCGTCGGGCTTGGCGCCGAACTCGGAGATGACGCGGCCCCTCACCGGCCAGCGGAAGCTGTTGCCGGACATCGGCTCCGGGGTCGGCAACTGGTCGTTGCTCGCAATGCGCTTGTCGCCCTCGCCGGTGACCTCGGGTGAGGCCGCGACTTCGCCATTCGCGGGCTTGGACTTGGAATCGGGCTTGCCCTTGGTCTTGGCGGCGTTGGCCTGCGCATCTTCCTCTTCGGCAAGGGACGTTCCCTGGGCCGAAGCAACGGGCGCGGTGATGGTCGTGGTCTTGACCATATGCACCTGCGGCTCGTGATCGTTGGCGGCGACTTCCTTGTCGGGAACGATCAGCACCTGTCCGATACGGAGGCTGTCGGCGCGGAGCTTGTTGCGGACGATGAGCGCCCGCTCGCTGACGCCGAGCTTGTCGGCGATGGAGTGCGGCGTATCGCCCTTCTGCACCTTGTAGGTTTCGCCGGACGGCGCGGGCGCAGCTTCGGCGGCCTGCTCCACCTTGGCGCCTGGGATGATCAGCTCCTGGCCGATATGCAACCGCCCGTCGCTGAGATCGTTGGCGCCCATGATGGTCTCGACGGGCACGCCGTAGCGCCGCGACAGCAGCGAGAGCGTCTCGCCCTTGCCGACCTTGATGTGACGCCCGGAGACCGGCTTGTCGTCGCGCATTGCGCTCTCGCCATGCGGCGCGATGCCTCCGGCATAGGTGGGGCGCGCGATGCGCGTGCGGTCAGGCGGTGGGACCGGCGAATAAGAGGCCGGCCGCGGCGTATAGTCGGGCGGCGGAAGATTGGCGCGTGACACTCCGCCGCTCGCGTAGACCGACTCCGGAGGGACCGGCAGTGACGAGGTCGAATTCGGATCGGCTTCTGTATCGGTGGAATTATCGGTCAGGTTGAACGAGGGAAAGTCGAAGCGCGACATGCTCGAGCTGCAGCCGGCCACGCAAAGGGCGACACCGGCCGCCGCCAGAACGCCGGACGCGCAGCGGCCGTAATTTGACCAGAACGCCCGCATTCCCCTGACATCCCTCAACATACTCACCCCTCGGCAGTAAAGCGCGCGAGCCGTTACCAAGCTGTTAAGTCTCTCTGGTGGTGGTCGGAACCGACGCATCGGGAGGGCTTAGCAATTGTCGCGGTGCTTGCTTTTACCGCTCTTGGCCTGGCGCGCGCCGACCCCTGCCCTGCCGTGCACCAGCGGCACGAAGCGCACCGGCAGCAGCTTGGTCTCGCTGATCCCGGTCTCGGTCTTGTCGATCTCGACGAGTTGCTGAGTGTCGCGCGTCTCGCCGAGCGGGATGATCATGCGGCCGCCCATCGCGAGCTGGTCGATCAAAGCCGGCGGGGCCTCGTCGGCCGCCGCCGTCACGATGATGCGGTCGAACGGCGCCTGCGGCGGCCAGCCTAGCCAGCCATCGCCGATGATCGTGGTGACGTTGGTGATGTTGAGCTTGGCGAGGCGCCGCTCGGCCGCCTTCTGCAGCTCGCGCCAGCGCTCGACGGTGTAGACGTGGCGGCAGAGAAGCGACAGCACGGCCGCCTGGTAGCCGGAGCCGGTGCCGATCTCGAGCACCCTGTGGCGCTCGTCGAGCTCGAGATGCTCGGTCATGAACGCGACCACGTAAGGCTGCGAGATGGTTTGGCCGCACTCGATGGGCAGCGCGATGTCCTGATAGGCGTGGTCGGCGAATGCCTCGTCGACGAACAGATCGCGCGGCACCCGCTCGATAGCGCGGAGCACCCTGGTGTCGCGGATGCCGCGACGCCTGAGCTGCATGATCAGGCCGATCTGGTCTTGGGCGCTCGCCATGTCGGTACCCACCTCCTTGGAGGTGCGGCTTGACACTATCCGCCGATTCTCGGGCGCTGTCGCAGGGGACTATCGCCGTTTGTCGCCCAGCACTTTGGCAAGCTCGGCGCGGGTGTCCTGGTCGGTATAGTCGAGGCAAAGCGGCGTGACCGAGATCAGGTTCGAGCCCACGGCGAAAAGGTCGGTGCCCTTCGGCGGCTTTGAGCGGCGGCGCTCGAAGCCGATCCAATAATACGCCTTGCCGCGCGTATCGAGCCGGTCCTCGATGCGGAGCATGCCGGGATTGCGCTGGCCCTGCTCGGTGGCCACCATGCCCTTAACCTCGCCCGGCTCGCAGTCCGGAAAGTTGACGTTGAGCACGATGCCTTCGGGCCAGCCGGCGTCGAGCAGCTTGCGCACCAATTTGGCGCCGTGACGCATCGGCGTCTGCCATTTCGGCGCGCCGAGCTCCGGGCTGCCCTCGGCCGGCCCGAGCGCGAGGCTGAGCGCCATCGACGGGACGCCGAGCAGAGTGCCTTGGATGGCGCCCGCGACCGTGCCCGAATAGGTGATGTCGTCGGCGAGGTTCTGGCCGCGATTGACGCCCGACAGCACGAGGTCCGGCGGGGTGTCGCGCAGCAGGAAGCGCACGCCCATGATGACGCAATCGGTCGGCGTGCCCTTGACCGCGTAGCGCCGCTTGCCGAGCTCGCGCATGCGCAACGGCTCGGCGAGCGTGAGCGAGTGCGACGCGCCGCTATTGTCGGTCTCGGGCGCGACGACCCACACCTCGTCGGTGAGATCGGTCGCGATCTTCTCGAGCACGTCGAGACCAGGCGCCTCGATGCCGTCGTCGTTGGTGAGCAGGATACGCATGATTGAGTCTTGTCAGAACCTTGGGTGATCGCGTTGCATCGGGCTCTCAACTCGTCGGAGGGGCGATCTTGGAGAGGCCGCCCATATAGGGCTTGAGCGCCTCGGGGATGCGCACGCTGCCGTCCTCCTCCTGGTAGTTCTCAAGCACGGCGATCAGCGCGCGGCCGACGGCGACGCCGGAGCCGTTCAGCGTGTGCAGCAGCCGCGTGTCCTTGGCGCCTTTCGGCTTGTAGCGGGCGTTCATGCGGCGTGCCTGGAAGTCCCCGCAATTGGAGCAGGAGGAAATCTCCCGATACGTCCCCTGCCCCGGCAGCCACACCTCGATGTCATAGGTCTTTTGCGAAGCGAAGCCCATGTCGCCGGTCGAGAGCACCATCACGCGATAGGGAATTTCGAGTTTTTTCAGCACGGTCTCGGCGCACGCTGTCATGCGCTCGTGCTCTTCGGCCGATTGCTCGGGCGTGGTGATGGAGACCAGCTCGACCTTGGTGAATTGATGCTGGCGGATCATGCCGCGCGTGTCCTTGCCGGCCGCGCCGGCTTCGGCGCGGAAGCACGGCGTGCCGGCGGTGACGCGCATCGGCAGCTTGGCCTCGTCGACGATCTCCTCGCGCACGAGATTGGTCAGCGGCACTTCGGCGGTGGGGATGAGCCAGCAAATCGTCGCCTGATCGGTCCAACCAACTTCCAGTCGAATCCGGATCAAGCTCGGTCAGCCCCTTTGGTCGCGAACTCAGTTCCTCATCGTGCGTCCAACGCCTCGCAGTTTCAGCAATCCGTCGCCTTCATTCAGCTTCCTCAATCAGAGAGCTTGCGTAGTTGCTAGAAATTGGTCCTTCGGAAACTTCGGCAGTTGGGCAGTGCCGAACATGGTGTCGTCGCGCACCAGCAGCGGCGGGGCGATCTCGGTGTAGCCGTGCTCGGTCGTGTGCAGGTCGAGCATGAACTGGGCGAGAGCGCGCTCGAGCCGCGCCAGAGCGCCCTTCAGCACGACGAAGCGCGCGCCCGAGAGCTTCGCCGCCGTCTCGAAATCCATCAGGCCGAGCGCCTCGCCGATCTCGAAATGCTGCTTCGGCTGGAACGAGAATTTCGGTGGCGTGCCGAATTTGCGCAATTCGACATTGGCGTGTTCGTCGATACCGACCGGCACGTCAGATGCCGGCGTGTTGGGGATGGTGGCGAGCAGACCGCGCCAGAGCTCGTCATCGAGCCTCGCTTCTCGTCCGCCTCGCCGTCCTGGATCGCGGATCTTGAGCGCGGCGACCTCATCCATCAGGCGCTTCGCGGCGGCTTCGTCCTTGCTCGCTTTGGCCTGGCCGATCTCCTTGGAGGCGGCGTTGCGGCGGGCCTGCGCCTCCTGCAATTTCTGAATCGTGGTCCGGCGTTGCTCGTCGAGGCTGAGAACTCGATTCAACGTGGCTTGAGGATCGTCGAAGCCGCGATCCGTCAGCCCCTTGAGAAAGGCGTCCGGGTTGTCGCGAATCCATTTGATGTCGAGCACGGCTTCGGTCCTTTTTTGAAGGCTCGGTATAAGGCCCCGTTGCTTCATTGTCATCGCCCGGCTTGACCGGCGATCCTGCGGCGCTGCCGCGATGGCGGTGGTTATTGGCTGCCGTTTGGTAGCCGGGGCGCATGACACCGCCGGCTTAGAGCGGTGATCAGCAGAGCTGCCCGATCGGCCAGCTAATGCGCCGCCGTGGTTTTGACGCGGGATTTGGCCGGCTGGCGCTCGTCGCGGAGATCGGTCCTGACGCGGGGCAGCGCTTCGGGATGGCGCTTCTGCACGAAGCCGATCATCGTCTCCCGCACCTCGCAGCGCAGGTCGAACGTTCTCGCCGCGGTGCTGGCGCTGACCAGCATGCGGATCTCCATCGAGCTTTCCTTGAAGTCGGTCACCTGGAGGTTGACGACGCGACCGTCCCACAGCGGCGAGGTTTTGACGATGCGCTCGAGCTCGCGCCTCAATTCTTCGATCGGGAACATGAAATCGACGTACAGAAACACGGTGCCGATCAGAGCCGAGCTCTCGCGCGTCCAGTTCTGGAACGGCTGCTCGATGAAATAACTCAGCGGCACGATCATGCGCCGCCAGTCCCACAGCCGGATCACTACGTAGCTCGAGGTGATCTCCTCGACATTGCCCCACTCGTCGTTGATGAGGAGCGCATCGTCGATGCGTATCGGCTGCGTGATGGCGAGCTGAACGCCGGCGATGAGGTTCTTCAGCATCGGCTGAAGCGCGAGGCCGATGACCAAACTCGCCGCTCCGGCCGACGCCAGCAGGCTCACCCCGTATTGGCGGACGTTGTCGAAGGTCATCAGCGCCACGGCGAGCGTCAAAACGACGATCAAGACGCGCCCGACGCGCTCGAGGATGCGGGACTGGGTAACGTGTTTGCGCGCCAACAAATTGTCGACGGAGTTGAGCTTGAAGCGGCGGAGATAGACCACCGTCCACACATGGAGCGTCGTGGTCCCGATCCAGCCGGTCAGGATGACAAGGCCGACGATCATCAATTTACGGACGAACCTGTCGTCCGATAGCGGCACGATGGTTAGAGCGAAGGCGAGCGCGGCCATGATCGCCGCAAGGCGCGAAGGGCCTTTGATCCTTGAGACCAGAGAGCGGCGAAAGAGGTCCTGCCGCGCGACCCAGCGGTCGATACCTTTGAAAAGTAAGGCGTGCAGCCAGACCGCGATCAGCACGGCGACCGCATCGACAACGAGGCTGAGCGCCCAGTCCGGGACCCCGTCGATACGAAGGTCGATTGAGGAAAAAGCTTGGATAACGCGGTTCATAGGTCCCCGTGAAAGCTTAGATTGAGGTGTGGGATAAGAGGTTAACCGGCTGGGGCGGCGAAGGTTTCATGCATCGCTCGGCAAACAGCCAGGGTCTATCGCCGATGGTCTCAGAGCGAAACTTGCCTCATGGCTTGCGGCAAAGATCGCAAGCGAGATTTTCAGGAACGTCCTCGGCCCTCACTCCGGTGGCGCGCTTCCGCGCTGGTCGTACGGAGGAAGGTCAGGAGCGTCGGCGGGAACCGGGTTCCGTTCGAGATCGGCGATGAGCTGCTTCATCTCGGCGATCTCCCTGACTTGCGCCGCGATGATGCCATCGGCAAGCTTGCGTACCCGGGGGTCGCGAATATGCGCCCGCTCGCTGGTCATGATCGCAATCGAGTGGTGCGGGATCATCGCCTTCATGTAGGAGACGTCGCCCACGGTCGCCTGGCTTCGCACCAGCCAAAGGGCGACGCCGAAGGCCGCGATGCTGGCGATCGCGATCGCCACGTTGGCCTGCTTGTTGCGATACATGCCCAGCATGAAGCCAAGCATGATGACGGCCATGGTCGCGCCCATCACTATGGCCATCCAAGCCCGCGTCTGACTAAACCACACATGATCGAGGGCGTAAGTGTTGAGATACATCAGCCCGAACATCACGATCGTCGAGGTCACAATCATCGCGGCGAAGCGGGCATAGCTCATGCGTCGTCTCCAATCGAATTGCGCGCATTAAGACAACGGGAGGGCAAGCGGAGGGTTCCAACAATCGCCTAAAGCGCGCCGGGCCTCAAACGGCGGGATGCAGGATCGCGATCGCCAGCCGTCCGTCGGTGTGCCAGGGGTCGCCGCCGCCGTTACGCCCCTCGAGTCTCTCATGGAAGCCATCCTTCCATTCCACCGACTGCACGATCCCGGCCTTCTGCAATTCGGCGACCAGCCGGTCGCGCTCGGCGTCAACGTCGGGGGCGATGTGGTGGGTGACCTGCCCGGTGGTGTGGCTGAAGCCGACGCTCTGATCGTAGGTCGCGGCGCCGAACCAGACGTGCCGCCCCTCATACAGCTCGCCCCACAGCCAGAAGCGGACGTGATGGCGCTTGCCGGGTCCGCCCGACAGAGGCTGCTCGAAGGCGAGGTCCTGCTTCCGCCCGAACAAAAAGAGATTGCTGACCGGCGCGTCGTCGTCGGGGCGGCGAAACACCGTGTCGGCGGCAATGCGCACGGAGCTGGCAAAGGTGATCGGGTCGGCCGGATACCACCCTGACGCCGTCATGCTCCGCACGACATCTTCCTCGCTGCCGACCAGGCCGACATTGATCGGGTCGCCGGGATGGCCGTTGCCGGTCGCGGTGATGCGCGCCGGCTGGGCCAGGAACGGGTGCTTGCGGTAGTGGCGCAGCCAGAGCTTCGGCACGATCAGATAGGCGGCGATTACCCAGATCAGGGCGATAGCGAGCAGCGTCTTGGTGTCGGGCAGATGCAAGCCGAGGTGCAGCACGGGTGCGATCAGGCCGGCTTGCCGGCGCGCTTGCCTGCCGGCTTCTTGGACGGCTTGGCGGAGGCCGGCGCGGTGCGCTGCTTCTCGGCGAGCTGCACGGCGAAGATCGAGGCCTCGTAGAGCAGCACGGTCGGGATGGCGAGCGCGAGCTGGCTGATCGGGTCGGGCGGGGTCAGCACCGCGGCGACGACGAACACGCCGAGAATGGCGTAGCGGCGCTTCGCCCGCAGATCGTCGGCGGTGATGAAGCCGGCGCGCGCAAGCAGCGTCAACAGCACCGGCAGCTGGAAGCAGATGCCGAAGCCGAGGATCAGCGTCATGATCAGCGAGAGATATTCGCTCACCCGCGCGGTCAGCTGGATATGCACCTGGTTGTCGCCGGTCTGCTGCATCGACAGGAAGAAGCGCATGGCGAGCGGCATGGCGACGAAATAGACCAGCGCGGCGCCGATCATGAACAGGATCGGCGTGGCGATCAGGAACGGCAGGAAGGCCTTGCGCTCGCTCTTATAAAGCCCGGGCGCCACGAACATGTAGAGCTGCGAGGCGATCACCGGAAAGGCGATGAAGATCGCGCCGAACAGAGCGAGCTTCACCTGGGTGAAGAAGAACTCCTGCGGTGCGGTGTAGATCAATTCGATCGGCGCATCGGTGCCGGCGGCGAGCCGGTAGGGAAACAGCAGGAGATTATAGATCGGCTTGGCGAACCACAGGCAGATGAGGAAGGCGACGAAGACCGCGAGCAAAGTCCAGATCAGCCGGCGGCGGAGCTCGATCAGATGCTCGATCAGCGGCGCCTTGCTCGAACTCGATGTCCTCATGGGTCACGGCTTGGGCTCCGCCTTCGGCTTGCGAGCGCGCGGCGTCTTGGCGGTCGTGGCTTCTCCTGCCGCAAGCTCGGGCGCGAGGGTCTTGGCCTCGTTGGATTTGGGCTTCGCAGCGCGTTTGCGCTTGACCGGCGGCTTGGCCGGCTCGGCCGAAGCCGTCTCAGCCGCGCCGGTGCTCTTGCCGTTGATCGCACTTTGAGCCGGCTTGATCTCGGGGTTCGGCAGCATGATCGGCTTGTCGATCGGCGCCTTGAGATCGACGACGGTGTCGGTGCTGCGGACGCTGTCGATCGCCTTCTTGACCTCCTCCAGCTCGGTCTCGCGGATCGCGTCCTCGAATTGGCGCTGGAAGTCGGCGGCGGCGCGGCGAAGCTTGCCGGCGTAATGGCCGAAGGTGCGCATCAGCCGCGGCAGATCCTTGGGACCGACCACGACGATCGCCACCACCGCGATTATCAAAAGCTCCGACCAACCGATGTCGAACATGGACGTGATTTAAGCCCGATCCGGGACGCGCGAAGAGCCTCGCTCGCAGCGAGGCGGCTAGACTAGCCCGATTTCTGCTTGCGCGGGGCCTTGGCGCGGGAGGCGGTCTTTGTGCCGCGGGGCTCGGGCGTGGCCTGCTTATGCTCGATGACCTTGGTGTCGGCCGGCGTAGCCTCAGCCGGCTCCTCGTCGTCAGCCATGCCCTTCTTGAAGCTCTTGATGCCCTGGGCGACGTCGCCCATCAGCTCGGAAATCTTGCCGCGGCCGAACAGCAGCACGAACAGCACGAGCACGATCAGAATATGCGACCAGCTCAATCCCATCAGCGATCTCCAACGCGAGGCGCTTTCGCCCCGGCGATCCAATTTCGGGGGCACTATGGCAGCAAAGTCCGCCCCCCTCAAGCGCGCCCCGGAGCCCTAGCGCGAAGGGCCCTGGCCGCCGTTCTCGGCCTCGAACACCAGCACGGCGCCGGCGTCGACCGCGACGCCGATCTCGGCGCCCTCGGCCGGTACGTCGCTCTCCCTGACCCTGGCGAGGATCGGCGCGTCGAGCCCCTGCACCGCGACCTCGACCAGGCCGACATCACCGAGAAAGCGGGTATCGAGCACGCGGCCAGGGACCCCCTGCCCGGCGGTCAGAAGCCGCACGCCGCGCTGCCGCACGCAGACGATGGCGTCCTTGCCGTCGGCGATGCCGCCGGCGAAGAAGCGCCCGAGCGGGGTCGAGGCGCTCCCCTGCTCGACGCGCGCGGCGAGCTCGTTCAGGTCTGAGAAGGTGCGCGCGGCGAGGATGTCCTTCGGCGCCCGATAGAGATCTAGCGCCTTGCCGATCTGCACGATGCGGCCTTTGCGCATCAGCGCCACGCGGTCGCCCATGCGCATCGCTTCCTCGGAGTCATGGGTGACGACGATCGAGGTCGCGTGCGTCTCGTGCAGGATGGCGAGCGTCTCCTCGCGCATGCTCTCCCTAAGCCGCGGATCGAGCCCCGAGAACGGTTCGTCCATCAACAACACGGTTGGGCGCGGCGCGATCGCCCGGGCAAGCGCCACGCGCTGCTGCTCGCCGCCTGACAGAATGTGCGGGTACTCCGCGGCGTAGTGACCGAGGCCGACGCGCTCGAGCGCGGCAAAAGCTTCGGCCTTGGCCTCGCTCTGCGTCAGCGACTTCAGTCCGAACGCCACGTTGTCGATGATCGAGAGATGCGGAAACAGCGCAAAATCCTGGAACATCAAGCCGACGCCGCGCTTCTCGGGGGGCACGAAGCGGTCGGGGCCGGCAACCTCCTGATTGTCGATCAGAACCCGCCCTGCGGTCGGCCGCTCGACGCCGGCGGCGATCCTGAGCAGGGTGGTCTTGCCGCAACCCGAAGGCCCGAGCAGGCAGACCACCTCGCCAGGCTCGACATCGAGGCTCACATGATCGAGCGCGAGCCCCTCGCCAAAGCGGCGCGACACGTCATCGAGGGTGAGCCGGGCGGCGAAGGTGACGGCGGCCTTGCCGCGGCCAGCGCCGCGCGGCGCGGCAGAGACTGAGCGGCGGCGCGCTTTCAGGGCCTCGAACATGGCGCTGATCTACGCGGTTCGGCGCGCCGCACGCAACCCCGCGCATGCCCCCCTGACGCCGCTCCACGCAGCAAGAGATCGTTGCGCGCTAGGAATTGCCGGCGGCGTGTTGTTCACTGAAAGCGGAAATGGCCCATTCTAGGATCAGTGGAAGCAATGACCGAAACCCTGCCTCCGATCAAAGTCCATCATCAGAACGACTACCTGATCTCCTTCTTCGCGGGCCGGCAGCCGGGCAAGCGCTCCGCCGAGGAGCAAAACTGGGTCGACGATTCCGCCATCAAGCTGGGGACCGCCATGTACGCGATCCACAGCGGTGCCGAGGCCATTGTCTACGACACCTTTACCAGCGTGGCCCACGCAGAATTCGTCCGCTTCTATCTCGAGAAGATGGGCATCAGGAAATTCACCGTGGTGCTCAGTCATTGGCACCTCGACCACATCGCGGGCAATGCCGTGTTCGACGATTGCGCTATCATCGCCACATCGCTCACGCGCGACGCGCTGGTCAGGCACAGATCCGATATCGAAGCGGGCAAAGTGTGGGGGCCACCGGCAATCGCACCACTCATATTCCCGAGCATCATGTTCGACGACCACTTGGAACTTCGGGTGGGAGAGATTGTGCTCGAGCTGCGCCGCAGGAATATTCACAGCATCGACGGCTGCGTCATCCATTTCCCGAACGATAGGCTCTTGCTCGCCGGCGACACGCTCGAGGACCCTCTTACCTACATGATCGAGGTCGCGAACCTCGCCGACCATTTGCGAGAGCTCGAGGAAATGAAGCATTGGGATATCGCCAAGATCCTGCCCAATCACGGGCATCCGGACGTCATCATGAATGGCGGATACGACACGACCCTCATCGACGCGACCATCGACTACGTCACCAAGGTCCTGACCGGAGCCCATGACGCCGACTTCCTCACGCGCCCGATGGAGAATTTTATCGGCGAGGCGGTCGCGAAGGGCTGGATCAGATCCTTCGAGCCCTACCGTGAGGTGCACAGTCAGAATCTCAAGCTTGTCCACGACTATTGGAAGGACAAGGAACTGCCCGTGATCGCCTAGCCGCGCGCCGCCGATCAGACAGGTTCCTCGCCGTCGGACAGTGGCTCATCGGCGGCCTCGTCCTCGAGCGGATCCTCGTCCTCGCGGAGATTGGCCGCATCGTCGGGGTTCGGCATGGAGAAGCCGGGCGGAAGCGTGGAATCGAGCAGCCCGGCACCCCTCAGCTCGTTCAGCCCGGGCAGATCCTGAATCTGGTCGAAGCCGAAATGCTCGAGGAAGCTCGCCGTGGTGCCGTAGGTCACCGGGCGGCCCGGCGCGCGGCGGCGGCCCCGGAGCTTGATCCAGCCCGTCTCGAGCAGAACGTCGATCGTGCCCTTCGACGTGCTTACGCCCCTAATCTCTTCAATCTCGGCGCGGGTGACCGGCTGGTGATAGGCGATGATGGCGAGCGTCTCGAGCGCAGCGCGCGACAGGCGGCGCTGCTCGACGGCCTGCTTCTCGAGCAGGAAGGAGAGATCGTCGGCGGTGCGGAACGCCCATTTGCCGGAGACGCGCACGAGATTGACGCCGCGCCCGGCATAGATGTCTTGCAGCTCCTCGAGCAGAGCGCGCACGTCCTCGCCCTCGCCGAAATGCCGCGCGAGCATGGCCTCGTCGAGCGGCTCTGAGGCCGCGAACAGCAACGCCTCGACGATGCGGAGCTTCTCGCGCCTGTCGGTCATTTGCAAGGCGATCACATTGGAAGGCAGCGCCAACACCGGACGCGGGCTCGTCTGCTCCCGCGCCGTCTCATCTTTCGTCATTGGGACTACCCTACTCAATTGCTTCGCTGTCATGCCTGGCCTCGTCCTTGTTCTTCCCTCGGGCTTTTCATTTTACGCGGCTCGGTTACGGCGGCGGACCATCAGCGGGGCGAACGACTTAGACTGGCTGATCTCGAGCGCCCCCTCACGGGTCATCTCCAGCGTCGCGGTGAAGCCGCTGGCGAGCGCCGTCTTGCGGAGTTCGGGCTCGACCAGGAACTCGGCGAGGAGCTGATCGAGCGGCGCCCAGTCGCAAGCGATGCCGAGCAGCCGCTCGAGCTCCTCGCGCGCTTCCTTCAGCGACCACACGGTGCGCTGGCGGACCTGCCAAGTGTGGGTCGCGGTGCGCTGGCGCTGCTGCGAATAGGCCTTGAGCAGGTCGTAGACATTGGCATCGTAGAGGCTCTTGCGGGTGATGCGGGTCGGCTCGGGCAGGCCTCTGCCGAACACGTCGCGGCCGAGCCGCTTGCGCGTCATCAGCTGCGCCGAGACATCGCGCATCGCGTCGAGCCGCTTCAGCCTGAAGGCGAGCAGCGCCGCAAGCTCGGCGCCGGTCGGCTCGCCCTCCTCGGATGGCTCGGCCGGCAGCAGGAGCTTCGACTTCAGATAAGCAAGCCATGCCGCCATGACGAGATAATCGGCGGCGACCTCCAGGCGCAGGCGCCGCGCCTCGCCGATGAAATCGAGATATTGCTGGGCGAGTGCGAGCACCGAGATTCTGGCGAGGTCGACCTTCTGCGTGCGGGCGAGCGCGAGCAGAAGATCGAGCGGCCCCTCGAAACCCTCGACATCGACGACGAGCGTCTCGTCCGCTCCCGCCGCCATGTGGTCCTCAGGCGCGTCCCAATCGGACGTGACGGGTTCTTGGGGCTCTTCGGCCACTGTCTCGTCTCCACCGATCATGCGACGCGCGTCCTCGCGGCTTCGGTCACCAGCGCGAGCGCCTCGGCCTCGTCGAACGGCTCCGGCGCATGCAGGAACGACAGGGCACGGGCGAAGCGCTCGGCGGCAATGCCATCGAGCGGCGGCACGGCGCTCGCCGTGTCGACCATCTCGGCGAAGTCGCCGCTGCAATGCAGCGCCACGTCGCAGCCCGCCGCGATCACCGCGCGGGCGCGCTCGGCGAACGGGCCGCCAAGCGCCTTCATGCCGATATCGTCGCTCATCACCAAGCCTTCGAGTCCGATCAATCCACGAATCACTTCGCCCATTATAACGGGCGAGACGCTGGCCGGTCGCCGCTCGTCGTAGCATGGCAGCAGCACATGGGCGGTCATGGCGAGCGGTGCGTCGCGGAGCGCCTGGAACGGGCGGAAGTCGACCGCCCGGAGCTCGCGTTCGGCCACGTCGATGCGCGGCAGTGCGAGATGGCTGTCGGCCTTGGCGCGGCCATGGCCCGGCACATGCTTGATCACCGGCAGCACGCCGCCAGCAAGCGTTCCGTCCATCACCGCGCGGCCGAGCGCGGCCACCACGTCGGGGTCGGTCGAATAGGCGCGGTCGCCGATGATCTCATGCGCGTCCTGCTCCGGCACGTCGAGCACGGGGGTGCAGTTGACGTTGATGCCGAGCGCCGCGAGCTCCTGGGCGATCAGCCGCGCGCCGGCAAAGGCCGCGTCCTTGCCGAGCTTGGGGTCGGTCTCGTACATGACGCCGTAGCAGCGCGCCGGCGGCATGTTGCGCCAATGCGGCGGGCGCAAGCGCTGCACGCGGCCGCCTTCCTGGTCGATGAGGATGAGCAGCTGGTCGCTTTCGACCGTGTCCCTGAACGAGGCGACGAGCGCGCGAAGCTGCTCGGGGCTCTCGCAATTCCGGGCGAAGACGATCAGCCCGCAGGGACGGTTGTCGGCGAAGAACTCGCGTTCGGCGTCGCTGAGCGAGGTGCTCGCGCAGCCCGAGATGAAGGCTTTGAGGTCCACGACGCGGCCTAGCTTGCGTCGCGGCTCGAGGTCAAGCCCCGCTTGGTCGCGAGCGCCTACTGCGCTGACACCAGGCACTCCTGGCCTTGTGCCTTTAGTTGACTGCACAGCTTGGCTGCAGCCGTCTTGTCGGCGATCGGCCCGATGCGCAGCCGGTACCAGACACCCTTGGCGCCGAGATCGGCCTTCTGCACCATCGGCCGGTAGCTCGCCAGCAGCGTCGGATATTTCTGCTGCATGTCGGCGAAGCTCGCGAGCGCCTCGGTCTGGTTCTTCTTGGAGCCGACCTGAACCACATATTTGGTGTTGGCGGCTACGGGCGCGGGCGCGGCGGCGGGCGTAGCGGAGGCCTGCGCGACGGCAGGTTTCGGCGCCTTGGGCTTGACCGGCGCGGGCTGGATGGCAGCGACCTGCTGCGGCCTGGCGGGCGCGGCTTCAGCCGCCGGGGGGTCGGCAGCCGGAACGGGCATCGCCGCGGCGGGAAGCGCCGCCGTGTCGCCATCGGCAGCAGCCATGGCGGGCTGAGCGGCATCCTCGCCGGCGGCAGCGGCAGGCTCTTCCACCGAGCCGTCCGGGCGAACTTTCATCGTCTTCACGCGGCGCGGACCGCCGTCTGCGGTATCGTCGGCAGCGGCGACGGCCATCGGCGCGGCCGCGGCAGCAGCGCCATCGATCATCATGGTGTTCTGGGGCGTCACCATATCGGTGGTGGCGACCGGCGTGGGCAGCGCGGGAACCGCGACGTCCTCCTGGCGCGGCACGATGCGCTCGGCCTCGGGCTCGTCACCATTCTGGAGACGATCGTATATCAGCTTGTTCTTGTGAGGAAATTCCTTGCCGCCAGGAGCGTCTGGGACCTCCTTGACGGGACGGGCGTCGGCGGTGACGAGGGGCGGCTGCTCGCCGCTGCCGATGCCGCCGCCACTCTGCTTGTAGGCGAAGGCGAGCGCCCCACCCAAAGCGATGGCGCCAAGCAAGGCGCTACCGACCATGAAGACGCTCCGGCTCCGGAGTGTCTTCAATTTGGAGCGGGCGCCTGGGGGCGGCGCGACCTGTCCCTCATCGAGGAAATCGGCGTCGACCCGTTCGCTCTCGTAGAAGTCCTGCGGCGCGCGGCGCGCCTCGGTCGAGCCAAGCGCGATCTGCGGCGGCTGGTCGTAAAGCGCATCGAAGGCTTGCAGCTGGCGGCGCGGGTCGCTGGGCGGCACCTGGCCGCCTTGCGAGGACATCACGTAATCCTGCGCGGCCTCCTCGGTGTAGGTCTCGTAGCCCTGCTCAGCCTCGGTATGCTGGTGCTGAGCGAGACCGCCGCCGAGGCTCGACTCCAAATGACGGAAGGGCGAGCTCGATGCGGCAAAACTGGTGTCGGGGAAGCCCGCATCCTCGAAGCTTGCGTCGCCGAAGCTTGCGTCGCCGTGAGTCTGCTTGGCGTAAGTCTGCTCGGCGTAAGTCTGCTCGGCGAATTTAGGCTCGGCATAGCCGGCATCCTGCGCACCCGTCTCCGGATAGCTCGCATCGCCGTAGCTTGCGTCGCCGAAGCTCGCGTCTTGATAAGCTTGCGGCTGATAGGACTGGCCCTGGAAGTCCTGGCCGCCGTTATAGCCGGCGGCGGGATAGGTCTGGCCACCGGCGTGCTCAGCGCCCGAGAAGCCCGGCGCGCTCGGCTGCTGATTGGCGCCGCGATAGGGCTGGGGCTGGAACTCAGGCGCCTGGTAGCCGGGCGCAGGGTTTTGGGGATTGGAATAGCTCGGCTGAGGCGGGGGCGCTGGCTGCGGTGCCGGTTGGCTCGGTGCGAAGGGATTCTGGAAGGAAGGCTGTGCCGGCTGATTGGGAGTGTAGGGGCTATAGGCTGGCTGCGGCGGCTCCGGCGCCTGCTGGGCGGGCCCGCGCGTTACCGGCGTATAAGTCGGCATCTGCGCGAAGACGGGACCGCCTCCCCCGAAGATCGAACGTTGTCCGGCGTTCGGCTGGCCTGGCCTACCCGCTCCTTGTACCATGAAGGCTACCTCGCTCTTTTGCGTGTTGAGTGCGTTAGCGCCCCAAGCCTGCGGCGCAGTGCCGGCACCCTGTTTATTGGCGGACTCTGACTGTAACTCAGGGGTCGGACCGGCCTTACGGCCGTATCCGCTATCGTGCATGGACATGGCTACTTCCCTCGAACCACCCCTGCCCCCAGGTCGGCTTAGTGCAACTCGTTCATGGCGTGAACCCCGAGGATCCCCAAACCCGACGCCAAAACACGCTTCGTGGCTGCCACGAGCGCTACACGAGCACGCGTTAACTCTCGGTCACTTTCGTAAATAAATCGTAATTGTGGCAAGTCTTTGCCTCTGTTCCAAAGTCCATGAAGGTCACCGGCAAGGTCATACAGATAAAACCCGATGCGGTGCGGCTCATGCGCCAAAGCGGCGGATTCTACCAGGCGGGGGAACTGAGCTATGCGCCGGATCAAGGCGATCTCCGCCTCGTCCTTCAGCAGACCTAGATCGCTCTCTGCCAACGCCCCCTCCTCAAGACTGAGATCAGGGAAGGCTTCCCGAACGTTACGCAGAACCGAGCTCGCCCGCGCGTGGGCGTACTGAACATAGAAGACCGGGTTGTCCCGCGACTGCTCGGTGACCTTGGCGAAGTCGAAATCGAGCGGCGCGTCGTTCTTACGGTAGAGCATCATGAACCGGACCGGGCCAGCGCCCACCTCGTCCACGACCTCTCGAAGCGTGACGAACGTCCCGGCACGCTTGGACATCTTGACAGGCTCACCCCCGCGAAACAAGCGAACAAGCTGACAAATCTTGATATCCAGCTCGGCCCGCCCCTCGGTGATGGCCGCGACCGCCGCCTTCATGCGCTTGACGTGGCCGCTGTGATCGGCGCCAAGGACGACGATCATCGACTTGAAGCCGCGTTCGAACTTGTCGCGGTGGTAGGCGATATCGGAGGCGAAATAGGCGTAGGCGCCATCGGACTTGACGAGCGGACGGTCGCTGTCGTCGCCGAATTCGGTCGAGCGAAACAGGAGCTGCTCGCGATCCTCCCAATCCTCGTTCACCTGGCCCTTGGGCGGCGGCAGGCGCCCCTGATAGATGAGACCCCTCGATTTTAGATCGTTGATGGTCTCGGCGATCTCGTCGCGCGGCCCCTCCGACAGCGACCGCTCGGAGAAGAACACGTCATGGCGGATGCCAAGCGCCTTAAGATCGTCCTCGATGAGGGCCAGCATCGCTTTCAGCGCGGCGGCGCGGGCGATCGGCAGCCACTTTGCTTCCGGCATGCCGAGCAGCTCGTTGCCGTGCTCCGCGACAAGCTCCTGTCCAACCGGCTTCAGGTAGTCGCCGGGATAAAGACCTTCGGGAATCGCGCCGATGTCATCGCCGAGCGCCTCGCGGTAGCGCAAGAATACCGAACGCGCGAGCACGTCGACCTGGGCGCCCGCGTCATTGATGTAATATTCGCGCGTCACGGCCCAGCCGGCGAACGCGAGCAGATTGGCGAGCGCATCGCCGAACACGGCGCCGCGCGTGTGCCCGACATGCATTGGCCCAGTCGGATTGGCTGACACATACTCGACGTTCACGGCTTCGCCCCCGCCGATCGCGCTCCGCCCGTAGCTCTCGCCCTGCTCGAGCACCATGCGGAGCACGCCCGGCCAGAAGGCATGGGCAAGTGTCAGGTTGATGAAGCCAGGGCCGGCGATCTCGACCTTGGCGACGAACGGGTCCGAGGCGAGCAGCGGCACGATGCGCTCGGCGAGCGCGCGCGGCGGCTTGCCGGCGGCCTTGGCCAGAACCATGGCGGCATTGGTGGCGAGATCGCCGTGCGAGACGTCTTTCGGCGGTTCGAGCGCGATGCCGTCGATGCTCGCCTCGTGCGGCACCACGCCGTCGTGCTTGAGCTGCTGGACCGCGGCGAGGACACGGCCGTGGAACCCTGCAAAAACGTCCATGGAAGCTCCGAAAAGTAGGGATCGGCGACTAACGCAAATCGGGGGTCGCGTCAAACAGGCGGCGATGCTCGGCCAAAGCGTAGCGGTCGGTCATGCCGGCGATGAAGTCGGCGATGTGGCGGGCATAGGCGCGTGTGCCGCGCTCGGGCGCGTGATCGCGCCATTCGGGCGGAAGCGCCGCCGCGTCGCCGCTATAGCGAGCGAACAGGTCGGCGACCACCTGCTCGGCGCCGCTCATGACGCGCACGATGCGTGGATTGCGGTAGACGCGCGTCTGCAGAAAGGCGCGGAGCGCATCGAACTCTCGCTGCATCGGCGGCGAGAAGGCGACGACCGCATCGCCGGCGCGGCGCACGTCGTCGGCGCTCTTGGGATCGAGCGCGGCGAGCCGCCGCCGCGTCTCGGCGGTCGCATCGTCGATCATCGCGGTGATCAGCCGGCGGTTCGAACTCGTAAAGGAGCCGCGTCCCTTCGACGCCGGGATAGGCCGCGCGAACCTCGTCAAGCGCGCGACCGGCGATCGGCACCTCGGCGAGCTCGGCGAAGGTGAAGAAGCCGGCGCGATAGCCGTCGTCGACGTCGTGGTTGTTGTAGGCAATGTCGTCGGCGAGAGCGGCGGCCTGTGCCTCGACCGATGGATAGGTGTCAAGCTCGAGGTCCTGCTTGGCGCAATAGTTGAGGATCGGCTCGGGAACTGGCTTGGCATCCCTCCGGCCGAGCAGAGGACCGTTATGCTTGACCAGTCCCTCGAGCGTCTCGAAGGTCAGATTGAGGCCGTCGAAGCTCGCATATTTCCGTTCGAGCTCGGTCACCACGCGCAGTGACTGGGCGTTGTGGTCGAAGCCGCCCTTCCCGGTCATCGCGGCATCGAGCGCGCGCTCGCCGGCATGGCCGAAGGGTGGGTGGCCGAGATCGTGGGCGAGCGCCAGCGCCTCGGTCAGATCCTCGTCGACATGAAGCGTGCGGGCGATGGCGCGGGCGATCTGCGCCACTTCGAGGCTGTGGGTCAGCCGCGAGCGGTAATGGTCGCCTTCGTGGTAGACGAAGACTTGCGTCTTGTAATTCAGTCGGCGGAAGGCGGCCGCATGCAGGATGCGGTCGCGGTCGCGCCCGTAAGGCGAGCGCGTCGGGCTCGCTGGCTCGGGGTTCAGCCTGCCCCGGCTCGAGCCCGGATCGACGGCATAAGGGGCAATCTCGCGGCTCTGGTCGATTGACAAGCCCGTTCGTCATCCTATGTTCCAGGAAAGGATTGGCTACACCCGATATGAGCGAACCGTCCATCACCTTGAGCGCGCGAGCGGCGCACCGCATCGCCGAGCTGCTGAGCAGCGAGCAGGCGCCGACGCTGTTCCGCGTCAGCGTCGAGGGCGGCGGCTGCTCGGGCTTCCAATATCGCTTCGACCTCGTCAAGGAGAGCGCGCCCGACGACCTCCTGATCGAGCGCGACGGCGCGCGCGTCGTGGTCGACCCGGTGTCGCTCGGCTTCGTCCATGGCGCGGAGATCGACTTCGTCGACGATCTGATCGGCGCCCAGTTCAAGATCAACAACCCCAACGTCACGGCGGCGTGCGGCTGCGGCACCAGCTTCTCGGTCTGACCCACAGCGTCATTCCCGCGAAAGCGGGAATCCAGTAATCACCTTTATCTAAAGCGCCTGCCTACTGGATTGCCCGGTCAAGCCGGGCAATGACAAACCCATGAAGATCGCCACCTGGAACATCAACGGCATCAAGGCGCGCATCGACGCCGCCACGACCTGGCTCAAATCGGCCTCGCCCGACATCGCCTGCCTGCAGGAGATCAAATGCGTCGACGAGGCGTTCCCCAAAGAGGCGTTCGAGGAGCTCGGCTATAACGTCGCCGTGCACGGACAGAAGGGCTTCAACGGCGTGGCGCTGCTCTCCAAGCTGCCATTCGACGAGGTCAGGCCGGGGCTCGCCGGCGACGCGCAAGACGTGCAGGCGCGCTATCTCGAGGCGGTCGTCTCGGTGCCGTCGGGCGTGCTCCGGCTGCTCAACATCTATCTGCCGAACGGCAATCCTGTCGGCACCGAGAAATACATCTACAAGCTCGCCTGGATGGCGCGGCTCCGCGAGCGGGTGAAGGCGCTGCTCGCGCTCGAGGAGCCGCTGATCGTCGCCGGCGACTTCAACGTCATCCCGACCCCAGAGGACGTCTACAACCCCGCCGCGTGGATGGAGGATGCCCTGTTCAAGCCCGAGACCCGGGCGGCGTTCCAGGCGCTCGTCAATCTCGGCCTGACCGACGCCTTCAGGGCCTGTCACGACGAGCCGCATCGCTTCACGTTCTGGGACTATCAGGCGGGCGCCTGGCAAAAGAACCAGGGCTTGCGCATCGACCATCTGCTGCTGTCGCCGCAGGCCGCAGACCGGCTTCAGGCCTGCGAGATCGACGCCGCGCCGAGAGGCTGGGAAAAGCCCTCCGACCACGTGCCGATCTTCATCGAGATTGCCGTCTAACGGTGCTTAAGGCTTGAGGCCCGAGGCGTCGGTGCTCTGGGCGCCGCCGAAGCCGACCGAGAGCCCGATCGGCGCCGGCGGAGGCGTACCTGGCTTGCTCAGCGGGATGGCGCTCGCGGGCTCGACCGCGGCCGAAGCTGAAGGCGTAGCCGGTTTCACCGCGGCTCCCATCGCCGGCAGCATGACGGGCGCTGCCGTGTTGGCAGGCTCGGCCAGCTTGGCGCTGAGCGGGGTCCCGGCGACCGCAGTCGGACCGAGCTCGGGCAGCAGCGCCGCAGCCTCTTTCCGTGTCGCGGTGTCGGACTTGGCGAAGGCCTCCTGGTAGAGGTCGCCGATCCAGCTCGGCTCCTTGCCGCTCGCCTTGGCGTTCTCGTGCGCGAGCGTGATCAGGGCAAGACCCCTCGCCTCGCGCTGGCGCACCTCGGTGCCGCGCCACAACAGCTCGCCGAGCGCCGCCTGCGCGGCAACATGCTGCTTCTTGGCGGCCATGGCGAGCCAGTTCACGGCGAGCCCGACATCCTTCTCGACGCCGTCGCCCTTGAGATAGAGCCGGGCGAGAGCGTATTGCGCGTCGGCATTGCCGAAATAGCTCGCGGCGTGGCGGAACAGATCGGCGGCGTAAGACGGATTGGACGGAAGTTGGATCGCCTTGATGCCGTCGAGATGGTACTGGCCGAGGGCGACGAACGCCTCACCGACATACCGGGCGATGGGGTTCGACGGGCTGATATCGGCATATTGGTCGGCGATCGCCCGGTAGTAGCTAAAGGCCTTGGCATCGTCCTCGCTCACGTCGTCGCGACCGGAGGAATAAATGCGCGCGAGCTTGAGCTCGGCGCCGAGCACGCCGCGCTTGGCGGCATATTCGAGCGCAGGCAATGCGGCGGAAATCTTCCCGGTCTTGATCGTGCTTACGCCCTGGCGATAGGCGTCGGTAGCCGACGCGTAAGGCGGCGGATCGTCGGCGCCGACGGCGACCGGTCCCAGCATCATCAGCGCCGCGACAGCGCCAAACGCGATCTTACACGTCCGCATAACACTCAACTTCCACGCCAGCCCCGGGATGGGTGACGGCCCCGGTGCGTGCCGGCCCAACCTCGTTCGCGTATTTCCACAGATAGCCGCTCTTGAATTGCGTCGGCCGCGCCTTCCAGATTTTGGCGCGCTCGGCGAGCTCGGCCTCGGTCAGCTCGACATCCAGCGTGCCCTGGTCGGCATCGATCGCGATGATGTCGCCGTCGCGGATCAGCCCGATCGGGCCACCAAGCGCCGCCTCGGGACCGACATGGCCGACGCAGAAGCCGCGCGTCGCGCCCGAGAAGCGGCCGTCGGTGATCAGCGCCACCTTGTCGCCCATGCCCTGGCCGTACAGCGCCGCGGTGGTCGACAGCATCTCGCGCATGCCGGGGCCGCCTTTGGGGCCCTCGTAACGGATGACCAGCACCTCGCCTTCCTTGTAGCGCTTGGCGCTCACGGCGGCGAAGGCGTCCTCCTCGCAATCGAAGCAGCGGGCGGGGCCGCGGAATTTGACGCCCTTCATGCCGGCGACCTTGACGATGGCGCCGTCGGGAGCGAGCGAGCCGCGCAAGCCCACCACCCCGCCGGTCGGCGACAACGGCTTGTCGGCGGGACGCACCACGTCCTGGTCGGGATTCCACTGAACCCGCGCGAGATTCTCCTTCATGGTCCGTCCGGTGACGGTCATGCAGTCGCCGTGCAGGTAGCCATGATCGAGGAGGGTTTTGAGCAGGAGCGGCACGCCCCCGGCTTCGAACAAATCCTTGGCGACATAGCGGCCGGACGGTTTCAAATCCGCGATATAAGGTGTCCGTTTCATGACCTCGGCGACCGCAAACAGGTCGAAGTCGATGCCGCACTCATTGGCGATCGCAGGGAGATGCAGCGCGGCGTTGGTCGAGCCGCCGGTCGCGGCGACGATAGCCGCAGCATTCTCCAGCGATTTCCGTGTGACGATGTCGCGCGGGCGGATGTTGCGGGCGATCAGGTCCATGACCTTCTCGCCGGCCGCCATGCAGAACCGGTCCCTGATCTCGTAGGGCGCGGGCGCGCCGGCCGAGTAAGGCAAAGCAAGGCCGATCGCCTCGGAGACGCAGGCCATGGTGTTGGCGGTGAACTGGGCGCCACAGGCGCCGGCCGAGGGGCAGGCGACATGCTCGAGCGTATCGAGGTCGTCGGCCGTCATCGTGCCGACGGAATACTGGCCGACCGCCTCGAACAGGTCCTGGACCGTCACCGGGCGACCCTTGAAGGAGCCCGGCAGGATCGAGCCGCCATAGATGAAGATCGCCGGCACGTTCAGACGGCACATCGCCATCATCATGCCCGGCAGCGACTTGTCGCAGCCAGCCATGCCGACCAGCGCGTCGTAGCAATGGCCGCGCATGGTGAGCTCGACGCTATCGGCGATGACCTCGCGCGAGGGCAGCGAGGACTTCATGCCCTGATGCCCCATGGCGATGCCGTCGGTCACCGTGATGGTGCAGAATTCGCGCGGCGTGCCGGCGGCGGCGGCGACGCCCTGCTTCACCGCCTGCGCCTGGCGCATCAGCGAGATGTTGCAGGGGGCGGCCTCGTTCCAGCAGGTGGCGACGCCGACGAAGGGCTGGTGGATCTGCTCGCGCGACAGACCCATCGCGTAATAATACGAGCGATGCGGGGCGCGCGATGGCCCCTCGGTCACATGCCGGCTCGGCAAGCGTGTCTTATCGAACGTCTTCGCGTCCATCTGCTAACGCCCAAATGTGAGGTGCGAAGCGGGAATATGGCTGTTAGGCCACCGTTCCCCAATGGTTCGGCCCCCTTTTCTGCCGGCGCTCCCCCAAATCGGAGCCGTGAAAAGCGTTCGAGGCCGATGCTCCTCCTACGAGTCTCGATTTCTCAAAGTTTTATGGCGCAAACTAGGCATAAATGCCGCAGGTTGTTGCAATTTAGATACAGTTGCAAAGTTTCTCGAGGGGGCGGCGCCGCGTTATGCTCGCGCCCGGCTACGCGGGACGCCAAATCCGGGCAAAGTCGCAAAATTGTCACTCGTGGCCAATGGTGCCCCGCGGGCGTTCGCCCGTGTGCATGTCGCCCCTGGCATGGGGCAACGCCTTCAAGCGCCGCGCCGCGCGCTGAGCCGGTTCAAAGCCAAGCAATGCGAAAATTTACAGCGCGGCTTCGAGGCGCTTCAGCGCCTGCTCGAGCTTGGTGGCGGTCGCTTCGGCCTCGCTCTTCCGCTCGCGCTGCTCCTCGACCACGTGCTCGGGCGCGCGGCTGACGAATTTCTCGTTGGCAAGCTTGGCGTCGAGCTGCCTGATCTCGGAGCCGACCTTGTCGATCTCGCGCTTCAAACGCTTCTGCTCGGCGCCGATGTCGATGATACCGGCGAGCGGCAGGGCAAGCGTCGCCTCGTCGAGCACGATCTGCACGGCGCCCGCCTGGGGGCGTCCATATTCGATGCCGTCGAGCCGGGCGAGGCGAAGCAGCGTGTCCTGGTGGCGGGCGACGCGCGCCTTGGTCACCTCGCCGGCCCCGGCAATGATCAGCGGCACCTTGGCGCCGGCCGGCACGTTCATCTCGGCGCGCACCGAGCGAACCTCGGAGATGAACCTGATCAACCAGCCGATCTCGGCGTCGGCGTCCGCGTTCTGCAAGCCCTCCTGCTCGGGCCATGGCGCGAGCATCAACAGGCTTGCCCGTCCGCCGACCTCCTCGCCGAGCTTCGCCCACAGCTCCTCGGTGACGAACGGCATGAACGGATGCAGCAGCTTCAATGCCCGGTCGAGCACGGCGGCGGCGACCGCGCGCGTCTCCGCAGCGGCCGCCTCGTCGCTGCCGGTCAGGATCGGCTTGATCAGCTCGAGATACCAATCGCAATAGACATGCCAGATGAAATGGTAGATGGCGGCGGCGGCCTCGTTGAAGCGGAAGGCTTGCAGCGCCTCGGTGACGGCGGCGGCGGTGCGCTCGCTCTCGCCTTCGATCCAGCGATTGACCGTCAGCTTGGCGGAGCCGGGCGCGAAATCGGCGCGCGGGCGGCAGCCATTGATCTGCGTGAACCGCGCGGCGTTCCACAGCTTGGTCGCGAAGTTGCGATAGCCCTCGACGCGGCCCTGGCTGAGCTTGATGTCGCGCCCCTGCGCCGCCATCGCGGCCAGCGTGAAGCGGAGCGCATCCGCGCCGAAGCTCTCGATCAGGTCGAGGGGATCGATCACGTTCCCCTTCGACTTCGACATCTTCTGGCCCTTCTCGTCGCGGACCAGCGCGTGGATGTAGACGTCGCGGAACGGAACCTCCTCCATCACGTGCAGGCCCATCATCATCATGCGGGCGACCCAGAAGAAGATGATGTCGAAGCCGGTGACGAGAACGTCGGTGGGGTAATAGCGGGCGAGCTCTTTGGTCTCGTCGGGCCAGCCGAGCGTCGAGAACGGCCACAGCGCGGATGAGAACCACGTGTCGAGCACGTCCTCGTCGCGCGCGAGCGCAACCTCCTTGCCGAAATGCTCCTTGGCGAGCGCTGCCGCGGCCGCCTCGTCCTCGGCGACAAAGATCATGCCGTCGGGCCCGTACCAAGCCGGGATCTGGTGGCCCCACCACAGCTGGCGGGAGATGCACCAGGGCTGGATGTTCTCCATCCAGTGGAAATAGGTCGTTTCCCAATTCTTCGGCACGAACACGGTGCGGCCGCGCTTGACCGCGTCGATCGCGGGCGCCGCGAGCGTCTTGGCGTCGACATACCATTGGTCGGTGAGGCGCGGCTCGATCACCGCTAGGGAGCGATCGCCATGCGGCACGACATGGCTGTGCGGCTCGATCTTATCCATCAGGCCGTCGGCCTCGAGCCTTGCGGCGATCATCTTGCGCGCGGCGAAGCGGAACACGCCGTTGAATTCGAGAATCGTCGCCTTGAGTTGCGCGCTCGGCTCGATCCCGTTTGTGAAGTCGGGATTGGGGTCGAGCAGCAGCTTCCCCTCCGGCCCCATGATGCTGATCATGGGAAGGCCGTGGCGGCGCCCAACCTCGAAATCGTTGAAGTCGTGCGCGGGCGTGATCTTGACCGCGCCCGAGCCTTTCTCGGGGTCGGAATATTCGTCGGCGACGATCGGAATGCGCCGGCCGACCAGCGGCAGGATCACGTTCTTGCCGACGAGATGCTTGTAGCGCTCATCGTCGGGATGCACCGCGACGGCGGTGTCGCCGAGCATGGTCTCGGGCCGCGTGGTGGCGACGACGATATAGGCGCCGTCGCCGTCTTCGATCGGATAGCGGAGATGCCAGAGATGGCCCTTGGTCTCGATCTGCTCGACCTCGAGGTCGGAGATCGCGGTCAGGAGATCGGGGTCCCAATTGACGAGGCGCTTGTCCTTGTAGATGAGCCCGGCGCGGTACAGCTCGACGAAGACCTTGCGCACGGCACGCGACAGCCCCTCGTCCATGGTGAATCTGAGCCGCGACCAGTCGCAGGAGGCGCCGAGCCGCTTCAACTGGCCGACGATGGTGTTGCCCGACTCTTCCTTCCACTGCCAGACGCGCTTGATGAACGCCTCGCGGCCCATGGCGCGCCGGTTCGGCTCCTGGCGCTCCATCAATTGCCGCTCGACTACCATCTGCGTGGCGATACCGGCATGGTCGGTGCCGGGCTGCCACAGCACGTCGCGCCCGCGCATGCGCTCGAAGCGCACGAGGATGTCCTGAAGGGTGTTGTTGAGGGCGTGCCCCATATGGAGCGAGCCGGTGACGTTCGGCGGCGGGATGACGATGGCGTAAGGCTTGCCGTCGGAACGCACGCCCGCGCGCGCGGTGGCGCCGGCGGCGAAGGCGCCGGCCTTCTCCCAAGTGCCATAGATGGCGTCTTCGATCGCTTGCGGCTGATAGGTCTTGTCGAGCATGGATGCGTTGGATTTCGGCGCGAAAGAGACGCGCGCGCGTCCTACGCTGTTGGCTTCTCGGCTGTCAACCCGCGGGGAGCGGCGCTAGTCCCCTTGGAGCCGCGAGGGGTTGTCCTTGAGCTCGTCCTTGAGCGCCGCCGTCAGCACCCGCGTCATGTTCTCATCGAGCCATTGCTTGAGCATCGGCCGAAGCATGTCCTTGACGCTGTCTTCGAGTGATTGTGATCCGCCGGCTGCGGCATAAGACTGATGCGACCCGCCATTGACCCGTGGCATCTCCGGCGCCTCCTCGTTCTCAAACGCCGGCTCGGGCTGTCTCATCCAGGACGGCGTTCTACCCATCTCCCAGGCCTGATCGGGCCGCGGCGCGCTGGCCGCTACCTCGACCACCACGAACGGCTCGGCCTCGATGATGTCGGCCTCGAACTCGGTCAAAACGAGCTCGGGCTCGAGATCCGGCTCGGGCTCATAGGCGGGCTCGGGCTCGGGCTCGGATGCAGCGACCGGCTCGTAGGCCGGGGAAACCGCGACCGGCGGAGGAACAGGCTCATAGGCCGGAGCGGCGGCGGCGAACGGTGCGGGCTCTGGGGCCGGTGAAAGCTCGTCTTGGGGCTGAAAGGAAAATGAGCCGGTCGACGTCGGCAACTGCCCTGCCCGGAGCGCGGCGATGGCGCGCTCAAGCGCGGATGCCGCCTCCTCGCTCGCCGACATGCGCTTCGGCTCGGCAGCAGCCGCAACGGGCGCTACAGGCTCGGCGGCAAGCTCAGGCGCGCTCGCATCGGCCTCCATCACCTCATCGGCGATCTCGTCAAGGAGCTCAAGCTCGGGCTCTGGCTCCGGGCTCTCCACCATCGGCTGCGGCCGGGCCTCTGCCGGCTGATAGACCGCGGGGGGCGCCTCGGCCACCACCTCGATCATCTCGATGTCTTCAATATCCTCGACTTCGTCCACCATCTCGAGGCCGCCGAGCTCGGCGGTCAGATCGAGAATGTCTTCCTCTTCCTCGACCTCGGCAGAGACAGGCGCAGGCGCGGCGGGCGCGGCATTGGAGCCGCTGCCCTTCAACACGCGCGCAATGTCGTTGATGATCTCGTCGTCCGCCTCGCCCTCAGCACCGTCGAGACCCTCTTCGTCCGGCTGGCTCTGAGGCGCGGTGCGCTGCCGCGTCGAGGTCGACTCGTCATCCGAGATAATCCGGCGAATGGAGGCGAGAATTTCCTCCATTGTCGGTTCAGGAGCCCGCTCCGTGCTGCTCATGACTTGATCCCTTGCCGCCATAAAACCCTCACATCACCCGGCGGTCAACACCAGGGTCGCCCTAGTGTTTCTAGCTTAACACCCGTTAAGACCCAAGTCTCGATTTCGATGGGTGAACCGCCCCAATAGTTAATGCGCGGAGCTCGATTTGGTTCATTCGTCGGGCGCGGGAGGGGCCGGCGGGCGGAGGCCGAACCACTTGTTCTTGACGATGTCATAATGCTCGATCGGATCGTAATAAGGCACTGGCAATCCGAGTGTTTGCGCATCCATGCGGCCGATTGCGGAGTACAGCGAATATTCGGCGACGACGCGGTCGCGCAGCGCCGTGACCAGACCGATCTGCGAGTTGAGCAGTTCGCGCACGGCGTCGAGCACGTCGAGCGTGGTGCGCTGGCCGACCTTCTCCTCCTCGCGCACACCGGTGAGAGCGATCTTGTTGGCGTCGACCGCGGACTGGGCCGAGGTGATGGCCGGACCTGAGGATTGCAGGATGCCCCAATTGGCGATCACGTCGGCATGCACGCGAAGGCGCGCGTCCTCGACCTCTTTTTTGAGCTGGTTGTTCGTCTCCTTCGCCTGGCGGACGCGGGCCGAAACCCCGCCCCCCTGGTAGAACGGCACGTTGACCCTGCCTGTGACCGTCGTGGTCTCGAGCTCTCTCAGCGTCTGGCTTTGGTCGAAGCGCTTCTCGTATTGCGCCTCGAGCGTCACCTGGGGCAGCAACTCGCCCATGATCTGCTCGACGGCATAGAGCGAGGCTTCCTCCTGATAGACGGCGGCGAGGATGATGGGGTTCTCGCCGTCGCCCAGTGTCATGGCCGTATCGATGTTGCCCGGCAGCAGATGCTTGATCGAGGGCGGCGTGGCGAGGTTGCCGGGCGGATGGCCGATGATCTGCTCGTAAGCAGCGCGGCTCGTCTTCAGATTGGCCTGCGCCGCGGCCAAGGTCGCCAGCGCCTCAGAGCGGCGGGCCTCGGCCTGGGCCACGTCGGTGCGCGTCACCTCGCCGACATCGAAACGGTCCCTGGTCGCCTTGAGCTGCTCGGTCAGCACAGTCACGTCGTTCTCGCGTAATTTCACGATGGCGGTGTCGCGCACGACGTTGACGTAAGCGGTGGTGGCATCGAGCAGCACGGTCTGCTCGACGGTGCGCAGGCTCTCGCGCGCCGCTTGCACGGTCGACTTCGCCTGACGGATGGCGTTCAGGTTCTGAAAGCCCTCGAACAGCGGCTGCGTCAGCTGAACCGAATACCCCCCCGGGTGGGTGATACCGTCGCTGGTAGCGCCGCCCGACGAGCCACCTGTGTCGATGGGGATCTGGCCGAGCGGGCCGAGATCGAGGAAGTTGTTTTGCTTTCGCGCCTGCTTCACATCGCTGTTCTGATTGACAAAGTTGGTGTCGGCCGAGCCGCTGATAAAGGGCCGCAAGCCGGACTTGGCGAGCGCAACTTGCTCGTCGGTCGCGCGAAGCCGCGCGCGCTCGGCATTGAGCACGGGGTTGATCAGGTAGGCATCAGACAACGCCTGTTCGAGCGTCTCGGCGTGAGCCGGACGACCAAACACGGCGATGACGAGGAACGCGATTACAAGAGCAGCCCCGCCCCTGAGCCGCCACGACACTCCCGCGCAGGCCGACATGTCGTGCCTGCCCAAGACGCCTTGCACTTATCACTCTCCTGCAAGTCGGTGACGCCCCCGCCCCCACTGCGGCAAAACCATAAGCCAGCATAAGCAGCGCAGCGATACACACGAAAGATCACTTAGGCTCGGATTCGGCAAAAAGCTCAAGCCACTGTGGGATCGGGGCAACAGTGCCTCGGAGCGGCGGAAAGACTAGAAGGCGAAACCCCGCGCGCGCGAAAATCCCGGCAACGGCCGCGATCCCGCGTCGAAATGCGGCAGACCGCTCGCCTCGCCCTCGACTTTGACAAACAGATAGGCCCTGCCTGAGCCCGTGCCGTTGGCGCCGCTCGCTACGATTGCGGCGAGCCTGCCCCCGTCCTTGAGCTGCGCCAGAATAGCTTCGGGGATCTCCTGCACGCTACCATTGAGCAGGATCACGTCGTATGGGGCCTGTTTGGCGTGTCCCTCGGCCATAGCGCCCTGCACGATGCTGGCATTGTCGATGGCCAGCGCGCGCAGATTGCTTGTGGCAGCCTCGGCCAGCTCGGGCTCCGGCTCGAGCCCGACCACGTTTCGACCAAGACGCGCGAGCACCGCGGTCGAGTAGCCGGTGGCGCAGCCGATATCGAGCACATCATCTTCGGGCTGGACCGCGGCGAGTTGAACCAGCCGGCCGAGCACCATAGGCGACAACAGGAAGCGCGCCGGGGCGCCGTCGATCGCGGCAAACACCTCGACGCTCTCATCCATATAAGCGAGTAGGCTGAGACGCGCCGGCACGAAGCGCTCGCGCGGCAGCGTGCGCATAGCGGCGAGCAGCCGCCGGTCGGTGACCTCGTTCGGACGGAGCTGGGTATCGACCATGGTGAGCCGCTGCTGCTCGAAGTCGACCATGCTTCGCCCTCACTCGCGCGCGACGCCAACCGGAGTCGATTAACTAACGCATGCGCGCGCCGATCGCCAGCACGACGGCGGTGATAGCATCGCCGTCTCCTGAATTGCGTCACACATATTGACAGGGGTGGGGGACGATCACGTATTAGCGGCTTCGAGATTGGCCACGTGGCGGAGTGGTGACGCAGCGGACTGCAAATCCGCGCACCCCGGTTCGATTCCGGGCGTGGCCTCCAATCCCATATCCTAAGCGCATCAGAGGCTTGCGGACCATGGCGAGCGAAGACGCCGATGGCTCTTGGTCGCCTCCACTTCGCGCGGAGATGTCCCAACGCTGTTTGCGCGGCTCTGGTATAATGACCGGTCTCAGAGGGAGGGCAACAACCATGGAACTGTCGGCACCGAAAGTTATCACCTTCGCGATCGCTGTCATTATCGCGCTCGCGGCCGTTATCATTCACTACGCAAAGGTAGAAATCCCGCACGTGCATAGCGGGTTCGTCATTTTGTTGGTCGGCTTTTTGGTTTTGGCCGCCGGCAACCTGCTGCGCGGGGTGTGAGCCCAGACGGGGCGCCGACCGACCGCCGGCGCCCCTGTCGTTCTCATCGTGCTACACTGCGCCGATGTCTGATGTCGGGAACGAACGATGCTGCAACCAGTGTGGGCAGAAGCTCATCGAGATCGACAATCACGATGAGCATCTCACCGGCTGCCTGACGTGCAATCTTTGGGCGGCCGACGGCAGCGCGCGGTGGATCAGGCTCAACGAGGAGGACCTGCGTGCTCTGCACCAGCTCCGCCACAGCGGGTCGCGATAAGCCGCGGCCATCCCACTCGGAGTGCGCCTAAAACGCGATCAGGCACGCCATCCAATCGGCGAGGTTGCCGATGCCGTGCCAATAGCACTGGTTCCGCGTCGCCAAGGCAAAGCTCACCAGCGCCAGAAGAACGAGGATGGTCAGGAGAAGCTTTATTGCACTCTCCGCATGGAAAAGAAGCCCGGCCGGTGCAGGGGCCGGGCTTCTTGGCAGCAAGTCAGTCGGCGCGGATTGGAAGGTAGGACCACGCCGAACTCCAAACCTAGAGCGGCGTATCTCCCCTGTCGTTGTCAAAAGACGTAGGCCGCTTTGCCGCAAGAAGCTAACCGGCGTTTTTTTCCGATGTAGCCTGCGCCGCGGAAACCCCCTCGCCTTTCCGGCGATGCCACCACACTGTGATCTGGCGGCGCCAGCGCCTGACGATCGGGATGTCGACCGACAGCACGAGGAAGCCGAGCGGCAGCATCCAGAAGCCGAGCACCGGCAGGAAGCCGAGCAGCCCGCAGGCGATCAAGACGATGCCGAGGCCGATGCGGATCGGCCGCGATTTCGGCAGATGCCAATGCCGGTTGAACAGGCGGACTTTGTGGGCCATGCGGTCCTGATTGGCGGTTCCGTCGGGCGGGCTCTCGAGGCGGACATAGGGGGTGGGCGCGCCCCCTGCAACGGCGCCTTACGCCGCAACCGTGCTTTGGCGCTCAAGCAGCGAAGCGGTAGCGCATCATAAGAAGCCCCCGGCCTTATTTTTGGGGGCCGCGCAAAGCTCTGGAAAGGCCCGTGCCCTTTTGCTATCTAGCGTTCAGTGCCTGCTTGCAAAGAGCGCGCATGTTCCCCGGTAGCTCAGTTGGTAGAGCAAGCGGCTGTTAACCGCTGGGTCGCTGGTTCGAGTCCGGCCCGGGGAGCCAACTTTTCCAAGGACTTGCGGTCCTTTCTCCCTCCAAAATCGATCGCCGTCTGCATATCGCGATGGTGTGCACGCCGACTGCGATGCGCCGAGTGATACACAAAACGGCCGCGCGCTAAGCTCGATGCCTTTAAAAAAATCTAATGATGCATTCGGTTTTTGTCTTATCGAGCCCGCATTTGACACAGCGCTTGTTGCCGCCGGGCATAATCTCGAACTCCTCGCAGACTCTGCAGCTTTTACCGCCATAGCGGCAAGTCGGAGGCGAGGCTTTCACAGCGTGGGCCTCGTTCACGGATAGCAACGACACACCCATGAAGCTGATCATTGCCAGCGCAAGGACCATCAATACCAAACGCCACCACATTTCCATCCCTCGCGAAGTTAAGCGGGAAAGAAGAGTGACACGCCGGGCACGTTCACGCATCAAAATTCCACTTGGGCCGCATTAGGATTTTACCTTGCGCTCCCATTGCGGGCTGATCGCAACGCCCGGCTCGGCGAAGCGATCTCGGCAGCGGGCCATGCGCCGAACGCCTCCAATGCCGGCGAGGTCGAGCAATCGCTCGGTGTCACTCATCAGCCGCGCCTCACTGCTAAGGCGACTTCTTGTCGTCGGCGCTGTCGGAATTTGGAATCGAGATCGTCGTGGTGTTCTCGACGAAGGTCAGCGTCACGACCGTCGATGGGTGATTGAACTTGATCGGGCCCGAGAACTCGGCGAAGCGCGCGTCCTTGGCCTTGAATTCGGCGTTCTCGACCTTGAACGGCTTGTTCAGCACGCTGAAGGCGCGGTCGTTGCCCCACGACCAGGTGGTCTTGTCGCCGTTGCCGCTGTCGATGGCGTCGGTCTCGGCGTGATAGAAGAACGTCGTGACGTCGGCATAGTCGGTGTCGTCGTAACAGGAGTTCGGCTTCACGCCGGTCCAGCCGTCGGAGATCCAGCCTTTGCTCGTCTCGTAGGCGACGGCGATGTGGATGGCGTATTTGAAATCGTTGCAGAACTTGATTTTGGCGAAGGCCGGAGAGCCGGACGCCACAAGAAGCAACATGACCGCGAATACGCGCATCGAACCCTCCCTGCGAACCGCGCTGCGAGCAGTGACAGGTGAGAGCTTATGACGGGAAGAATTTCCACGCCACGGGGTTAGTGAGGCGCGAGACGAGCGAAAGGGCCGGACCCCGACCCCTTCACCCCCGTATACGGCTCGGCGGGAACTCGAAACATGACCCACCGCATCGAAAACGTATGCTGAACGGCAAAGGTTCCAGAATTTTGTCAAGCCAGGCTCGTGAGATATACGAGCCCAATTGGGGCCTAGGCGGCGACGAATTTCAGCGCCACGCCGTTCATGCAATAGCGCTTGCCCGTCGGCGGAGGGCCGTCGTTGAAAACGTGGCCGAGGTGCCCGCCGCAGCGGCGGCAATGAACCTCATCCCTGACCATGCCGAAGGTATAGTCGCTCTCTTGCCTAACCGCGCCGTCGATCGGCGCATAGAAGCTCGGCCACCCGGTTCCTGAATCGAATTTGGTGTCGGAGAGGAACAGCGGCAGGTCGCAGCCGGCGCAGGTGAAGGTGCCCTTGCGCTTCTCATGATTGAGCGGGCTGGTGAAGGCGCGCTCGGTGTCCTGCTCGCGCAGCACAGCGAATTGCTCGGGCGAGAGCAGCTTCTGCCACTCCTCCTTGGTGTGATTAACCTCAAACGTCTCGGTCGCGGCGTTGGCGTTGGTCCGCCAACGGCCGAATCCGACGGCGGCGGCGGCGAGCGCGACCACGCCGGCAGCGCCGAGGGCAAACTCGCGTCGCGTAACCATGATGTCTCCTCGGTTATTCCTGGACGATTTGCCTGGAGATTTATGCACTCTTGCGCCGGCGGCAATTCAACTTGCGCGCACGGACGATCACGAGGTTGGGACTGGCAGGGCTCTGCGCCTAGCCGCGCGAGGTGACCTGCGCCGCCGGGATGATGATCTCGCAGCGCACGCCCTTGGGCGGAAATGACAATCTGACATCGCCATCGAGCGCCTGACCGACCACGGTCTCGATCATGGCGCGGCCGAAGCCCGACCGCTCGGGCGGCGCGACCTCGGGCCCTCCCCGCTCCTGCCAGATCAGCTTCAGCTTGGAGGCTTCCTCGCAGAATTGCCAATGGATGCGGATCTGGCCGTTCGGCAACGACAGCGAGCCGTATTTCTGGGCGTTGGTGGCGAGCTCGTGCAGGGCAAGTCCGAGATTCTGCACTGCTTCGGGCTTCAGCATCACGTCCTCGCCGTCGATGGCGATCTGTCCGCCGAAACGGTCGGCGTGCGCGCCAAGTTGCTGCTCGACCAGCATGCGCAACGACGCGCCGTGCCAATCGTCGGCGATGAGCAGATCGTGCGAGCAGCCGATGGCGACCAGCCGAGCGCTGAAGCGATCGAGGAAGTCCTCGATCGTGCGGGTGCGCGATGCCGTCTGCCGGGCGATGGCATGGATCACTGCCAGCAAATTCTTGGAACGGTGGGTCAGCTCCCTGAGCAAAAGGCGGAGCTGGTCCTCGCTGGCCTTGCGCTCACTGATGTCGACGGCGACGGAGGTCGTGCCGATGACCGCGTTCGCCTCGTCGCGCAGCGCCTCGACCAGCAGGTAGAAGGAGCGCCGGCGCCCAAGCAGCTCGAAATTGGTCTCGAGCTCCTGCGGCTCGCCGGTTTCCATCACCTTGCGCTTGGCCGCCATGATGGCGGTGGCGGCGCCGACCGGCAGCGCCTCGGCGTCGGTCTTGCCGAGCAGCATCTCGGCGGTGAGACCCCGGGGCGCGTTGTGCACCCAGGTGAAGCGCAGGTCATTGTCCTGGGTGAACACCGAGATGGGCGATCCGCGCAATGCAATCTCGAAGCGCTGCTTGGCCTCGGCAAGCTCCTTGGTGCGTGAATCGACCCGCTCCTCGAGCTGATGACGAGCGGATTTCAGCTCATCGAAGGTGCGGAGATGCGCGTCGACCTCGGCTTGCAGACGGTCGCGCGAGGGAAGGCGCGAGAGATGCGGCGCGAGCCTCCAGATGACGATGGCGGTGGTGAGGGCGAGCAGCGCGGCTGCCGCCTTGAGCACGCCCTCCAAGGCGCTGAGCGGCAACCATAGGTCGATGAACGAGGCGAGATGGGCGAGCCCGACGGCGGCGATGAACAGGATGAAGAGAGTAATGAGCGCCTGCTCGCGCGGATTGGCCTCCTTGCGTCGCCCGTAGAGATAGAGCAATGCGGCGGGGATGAGCAGAAGAGAGAGCGCAATGACGCCATCCGACAAAGCATGAAGCAAGAGCATGCCGGAGGCAGTGACGTCGGAATCAAGCGCAGTTTGCATAATTGTTTTCAATCATCGGCGCGGCAAGCCCGCCGAAGCGCGGCCAGGATTTTCAGCTAACCGCGGAGACGGCTAATAGTTCAGGCGCCGGTAAACTTCCCTGAGGACAATTTGGGTACGGCAGGGTTGAACCGCAAGCTTTGGAGGCCAAGCGGCGGAACCAATCCCTTGGAGCAGGGTTCTGCCGGGGTTCGAGGGTAGCGACCATCCTTCTCGCCCCTCCCCAGCTGTCCTCGAAGCTTCGACGCCCGCAGCCGAGCCTCCCCCGGTTGCGGGCGTTTCGATGCGCATTCCAAACGGAGAGATCCGGCGCGGCGGCGTGCGCACCGTCACGTTTGGAGCGGATCGGCCGCCGGCTAGACCAGCGCGGCGATCAGCGTGACGAGGAAGACGATGAGGAAGATGAAGAACAGGATGCGCGCGACGCCGGCGGCGGCAGAGGCGACGCCGCCAAAGCCGAACACACCCGCAACCAACGCGATGACAGCGAAGATGAGCGCCCAAGTCAGCATGTCTGTCTCCTAGCTTTGCTATCGCCGGGCGAAGCGCCCGCCGTCCTCGTGCCTGCAAAACGTCCGGTCATCCGGTTTCGTTGCAATCTGACGGTGCTTGCCCCGTTCAGAAATGGGCGATCGCGGCGAGGAGATCTTTGCCGGTGAAGGGCTTCTTCACCAGAGGCGCGCCCCGATGCGCGGCCGGAAGCTGCTCGCGGCCGTAGCCGCTGACAAAGGCGAACGGAATGCCGCGCTGCTTGAGTGCGTCCGCCACGCGGCTGACCGGCTCGCCGGCGATATTGGCGTCGAGCAGAGCGCCGTGCACCACCTCCAGCTCGATCGCTTGCAGCGCGTCGCTGACATTGGCGGCAGGCCCGATCACGGCGAGGCCCGCCTGCTCAAGCACCCCGGCGATATCGAGCGCGATGAGGAACTCATCTTCGACCACGAGGATGCGCGTTGCTGTCATTGCTGTTCCGCCTTTGGGTGGCCGGCGCCGGCGTCGAACCTCATACTTATTTAGAGTTCATTTGATTTAGCGTTTCCGATCAAGCCCCTCCTCGCATGACAAACGAGCGTTCAGCTCCCCACGGGGAACCTGCCAGAAGCCATCAACGTTGACGCAAGACCTGTGCACAGGTCCCCCCTGTGAGCACAGTTGGAGGCCGCCTGCGCTAGTGGCAGCCGCAACATAGGAGTAAGATTTCCATGAATTGGGATCGAATCGAAGGCAACTGGAAGCAGTTCAGTGGCAAGGTCAAGCAGCAGTGGGGCAAGCTCACTGACGATGACCTGCAAGTCGTCGAGGGCCGCCGGGTCGAGTTGGTCGGCAAGATCCAGGAGAGATACGGCATTGCCAGGGACGAGGCTGAGAAGCAGGTCGACACCTGGATGCACAATATGTAAGCAGACTTCGGTCCGCCGCGGCGGTCGCTCGATGCGGAGATCGCTTCGCATCGCCTCCGCCGCGGCGCGCCGGCTCAACGCGCGGCATGCGTTAAGCGTCGTTCCCATCTCTTCAGTCGCGGGCGCCCGAGCGCTCGATCTTACTGTTTAGCGAAACGAGGCACTGGGACCAGTCCCGCATTTCCCGCTGCCCAACCATTGGCTGGAGCGCATGCCTGGGCTTGCGGCTCGCGGCCCCCGGAGAGGCAACATGCTTACGACTGTTCTTATCATCATCCTGATCCTGGTCCTGCTCGGCGCATTCCCGTCCTGGCCATATAGCCGCGGTTGGGGCTACGGTCCGTCAGGCGTAGTCGGGCTGATCCTCGTCATCCTTCTCATCCTGCTTCTGCTCGGCAAGATTTAGCTTCGCGGCAAGCGAGCCATGGGGCTCGCTCTCGCTGCCATCGATCTCACAAAGGGGGGATAACATGCTGACGACAATTCTCATCGTCATCTTGGTCTTGGTTCTGCTCGGCGCTTTTCCCGCGTGGCCGCATAGCCGCGGCTGGGGCTACGGGCCGTCAGGCGTGGTCGGCTTGATCCTTGTGATCCTGCTGATCCTGCTCCTGCTCGGCAAGATTTAGTCTCACGCCAAGCCGTCATGCCCGGCCTGTGCCAGGCATGACGATCGCTTCGATTTTGCTAGCGCTAAGCGGTCACCGCCGGGCGGTCGCGCAGATGCGCGCGGCGCTCGAAGAACAGCGCCTGGCTTACGATCGCCTTCACCGTGTCGGGCTGGTAGGGCTTGGTGATGAGGAAGGCTGGCTCTGGCCGCTCGCCGGTCAATAGCCGGTCGGGATAGGCGGTGATGAAAATCACCGGCACCTCGAAGGAGCCCAGCATCTCGTTGACGGCGTCCAGACCTGAACTGCCGTCGGCGAGCTGGATGTCGGCGAGCACGAGACCGGGCGTCACCTTGCTCACCGCCTTGACCGCTTCGGCGTGCGTGCGGGCGATGCCGGTGACGCGGTGGCCAAGACCCCCGACGATGCTTTCGAGGTCCATGGCGATCATCGGCTCGTCCTCGATGATCAGCACGTCAGTCGCGACCTGAATGGCGATCTCCCGTCCTGCCGCCTCGATCAGCTCGTCGATCTTGGCGGAGTCGACATTCGAGGATCAGGGCCGCCTCCTCGCTCGAGAACCCTTCCACCGCGGACAGGAGGAACGCCTGGCGCGGCAACGGGGTGATCTGCTCGAGCTTGCGGTCGAGCGCGCTGGCTGGCCCGCCAGGGCTGTCGGTCTTGAGATTGACGCCGACCGAGTTCCACAGGCCAAGGAAGGTCCGGTAGAGCGCCACCCGCGGATCGATGCTCTGATCGAACAGAGTCGGATCCTCGATCAGCACTTCGAGCGTTGCCGCGACGTAGGCATCACCTGCGGCTTGGGTGCCGGCAAGGGCACGGGCAAACCGCCGCAGATAAGGGATATGAGGGGCAATGGCCTTCGATATCGGCATCAGGCTTCCTTCGCTTGAATAGCCCAAGGGTCTCATTTCTCACAAACCCCGAGAGTGGTGGCAACCAAAAAGACTGTTTTTTACAGCCGCGAACAACGTTTCCAGGCCCTGATAGTTCCATGGACGTGGAACCGTTTGAGCTGTTAAGCGTTTTTACCGCTCTTATGCCGTAGGAAATCCGCTATCTTTGGCATACCCGTGAGGGCGGATGGGGGACGGTGGTGGACAGCAGTCGGAACAAGAAGGACCGCCGGCAGAAGATGCCAGGCGTAGACAAGAAGATGGATAACTCAATCGAGAGCGGCGCCGCCGCCGATGGTGGCGTTGCGGCGGACGAAGCCGCGCTTAGGGCCGAGCTCGAAACCGGATTGTCTCCTAACCTGCAAGCGCATATCGGCCGTCACGTCCGTGCGGTGTTTGATGAGGTCGCGCGCGAACCGGTCCCCGATCACCTGCTGCGCCTCCTGAAAGATCTCGAGCGAAGCGGAGACAAATAGGTTGGCACGCAAAGTATCTGCGAGCCTACGAGACGCTCTCGTGGCCGAAATGGGCAATCTTCGAGCGTTCGGCGTGTCGCTTTGCGGCGACAAGGAGCGCGCCGACGATCTCGTGCAGGAGACGCTGTTCAAGGCGTGGAACCATCTCGACTCGTTCAAGGAAGGCACCAACCTCAAGGCGTGGTTGTTCACCATCCTACGCAACACCTATTTCTCCGAGCGGCGGAAGCGGAAGCGCGAGGTCGAGGACGCCGACGGCAGCTATGCGGCGCGCCTCTCCACCCATCCTGAGCAGCACGGCCATATGGACATGCAGGACTTCCGCGCCGTGCTGGTGCGACTGCCCGACGATCAGCGCGAGGCGCTGGTCCTGGTCGGCGCCGCCGGCTTCTCCTACGAGGAGGCCGCCGAGATTTGCGGCTGCGCCGTCGGCACCATCAAGAGCCGTGTCAACCGCGCGCGGAACCGCCTAGCCGACATGCTGGGCCTCGCCGAGGGCAAAGAAGGCGAGACCGGCGAGGATGTCGGTCTGACCAAGTCGGCCTAGCCCCATCCCCCTTTTACCGATCGTTTGCGCAATCCACCTATTGTCATCGGCCGGAACGCTGCACAGCTGTAAGCCGTTGTTCTCGACCGAAGTGGAGCCAGACATGACAACCGAGACCGCAATTGATTTCGATAAGGCCAAGCTCGATCCGGCCTCGGTGTTTCATGCGCCCAAGGATGTGCTGAAAGCGCATGGTCTGTCGGACGAGGACAAGAAGTCGATCCTCGTCCGCTGGCAGGAGGACGCCGAGGCGCTGATGCGAGCGACCGGCGAAGGCATGCCGCCCGAAGGCAGGCAGAGCCCCGCAGAGCTTCTCCGCACCGTCCACGAGGCGATAGAAGAGCTCGAAGGCAGCGCCAAGAAAGGCTGCTGCTGCGGCTAGTGACCATGCCGCCGGAACAGCGCGGTCGCTCGCGCGTTTCCCAGGTCCTCCCAAGACGAAGAAAGGACGGACCGATGGCAGCCAAGCTCACCACCACCGAAGCCCGCCAGGGAACTGGTCCGCGTGCCGTGTTCTGGGTTCTGATCATCTCGCTCGGGCTTGCGGTCATTGCCGGGCTTTTGCTCGGACTCGGCTGGATTTCCCTTCCCTGGGTCGGCACGCCCAATTCGTAGGCACCTCTTGATCTTCAGCCCGTAACAACAAATCTAAGGTAAAGGAGCCGCCAACGAGGGGAACTCCTTTGCCTGCGCGATCAACATCACTCACCTTGGCCTTGTTCATTGCCACTATTCTCGGCTTTGTCGTCGTGGGTTGGGCTCCGCCGGTATCGGCTCAGCCTTTTGAACCGCAACAGAATTCCCTGGAAGACGCGGTTGACGGCTTCGTTGCATACCTGAAGTCTGAGACCTACGATGCAGCGGCAGCGGCTGGTAAGGTCGTGCGCGACAACCAGGACACGATCGACGCGGCCAAGGCGGCTATCGGGTCCCAACTCGCCGATCTTCGCGCCGCGTTAAGCGACCAGAAAGCGTCAGTGGCGACACTTGCGCGCGGCGCCGCAAAGAGGTTCGAGGCATGGAGCAAGTCGGCGGGGCCGGCATGGACCGACGCAGAGCGCGTTGCCCACAACATCTTCGACCGCTTCGCCGCCTGGATGCGCAGCCAATCTCTGCCGGAAGAAAGCTCCGAGACCCCAGTTTGATCGCGTACCCCCCTTTGATCCTGTTCAGTGAGGCGAGACATGCAAGACAACAATCCTACCCAATTCGGCAGTCAACCGACGCCGAATTCCCACGAGCCAAATCAGACCGACAAAGAATGGGCTGACTTTCAGCGCGACCTCGACGTCTTGGGCCGGCAGCTTGCCGAGCTCACCACGCACACCGCGCAGCTCGGCGAGACGTTCCTCACCAACCTGCAGGCACGTTTTCGCGACGTGCAGGACCGCGCCGCAACCTATCGGCGGACGACCGAGCAGCAATTCGATCAGTTGCGCGAGACGGCCACGAACCAGGCCGACACCACCTTCAGCGACATGCGGTCACGCTCGAGCGAGGCCGCCAAGCAGGTGTGGGATCGGTCAGAGCCTCTGCGCCAGGGTGCCCGCGACGTCGGCGAAGGCGTGGTCCGCGCTTGGACAGAGATCCGCGCCTCGCTCGGCAAGGCTGCCGGCCGTCTCAACGAGCAGACCACGGCGAACGGCCCCGCGACCACCCAGAACGACGACCACCGCGAGACGAATTAGTTCGTTCTAGATGAGTTGGGTGATGGCCGGGCTCGTCCCGGCCATTCCCAATCAGCGTGCGGTCGCCGCGTCGGCAGGCTCGCGCGTGCGCTGCTGCTGCTGCTCGGGGCCGATCAACTCGGCGCGAACCAGCCCGCGCACCGAGTTCCCCAAATAGATGCGCTCGGCGCCGAGCAAATCCTGCGGCGTGAGCACCGCTTCGCTCGCTGCGGCGCGCGGCAGGTCGAGCAGCTCCTCGCGCAGCGTGCCGGGCAACAGCCCGCAGGTCAGAGCCGGCGTGAACAGCCTCCCGTCGAGCTCCACGAACAGATTGGTGCGGGTGCCTTCGGTCAGCTCGCCCTTCTTGTTGAGGAACACCACCTCGTCGCAGCCGGTCAGAGCCTTCTGCCGCTCCATCTCGCGGTCGTAGAACTGCCGCCGCGTGGTCTTGTGATAGAAGAACGGGTCCTTCTCATCGAGACGCTGATCGGAGATCACGAAGCGCCACACCGTGGTCTTGGTCGGCAGCTCGATGCCGGTGGAGGTGATCGTGATAGTGCCGTCCTCAGCGACCAGGAGCCGCAGCATGGCGACCGGCGCCTCGACCAGGGCGGCCTCGCGTTCGAGCGCTTGCAGCACCGCATCGCGCGAAAACGGATAGCCGAAATAGGCGGCTGAGGATTGCAGCCGCGCGAGGTGGCGCTCAAGCAGATGGAAGCCGGCGCCGCGCTCGTAGCGAATGGTCTCGATCAGGGCGAACGGCGCGTCTGGCCGGGTCAGGAACTGAGCCTTCAGCAGGCACTCCTCGAACTCCGAATCGGCCTTCGAGTTCGGCGACGATGCCGCTGCCTATGCCCATCTCGCCACCCGTGGCATCGAGCACGACGGTGCGGATGGCGACGTTGAACTGGGCATCGCCTGACGGGGTGATATGGCCGATGGCGCCGGTATAGACGCCGCGCGGCGCCGCCTCGAGCTCGCGGATGATCTCCATGGCGCGGACCTTGGGGGCGCCGGTGACCGAGCCGCACGGGAATAGCGCGCGGAGCATGTCCTTGAGCCCCATGTCCGACCTGAGCTCGGCGGAGATGCCAGAGGTCATCTGGTGCACCGAGCGGTAGGTCTCGACGGTGAACAGGTCGGTGACCTCGACCGAGCCAATCTTGGACACGCGGCCGAGATCGTTGCGCAAGAGATCGACGATCATCAGATTCTCGGCGCGCTGCTTCTCGTCCATGGCGAGCCAGGTCTTGAGCCGCGCATCCTCGCGCGGGGTACGGCCGCGCGGCGCCGTGCCCTTCATCGGCCGCGTCGACATATGCTTGCCCTCGCGGCGGAAGAACAACTCAGGCGACAGCGACAGAATGTTGAAGCCGGGCGCACCGATCAAAGCGCCATAGGCGACGCGCTGCTTGCGCCTCAGCGCGGCATAGAGCGCTATGGGATCGCCCTCGAAGGCGAAGTGATATTTGAGCGTGAGGTTGATCTGATACACGTCGCCGGCGGCGATGTAGTCCTCGACCTTGTCGAACGCCACGGTGTATTGCTCGCGCGTCCACGACAGCGTCAGGTCCGAGATCTTGGCGCGCTCGGTGCCGCCATTCTTGTCGAGCCAGGCGCGAGTGAGCGCATCGTCGAGCGCGCGCGGGGCGCCGAACAGCCCGATCCAGAACAGCGGCATGCGCCGGTCCGCCGGAAGCAGGCTGCTGAGCTTGGGTTCGAGACAATAGCCAAGCTCGTAGGAGAAGAAGCCGGCGGCATGCAGCCCTCGCGCCAAGCCGGCCGACACCTGGTCGAGCGCGCCCTCGACCTCATCCGGCGTGTTGGCGAACACCACACGCTCGGGCTCGGCATAGAGCAGGCTCCTGCCGCCATGGGTCAGGCTGTCGTCGAGCAGAACGTAGGGGGAAGCGGTCATCTCAAGAGCCAATCAGCGGCATCCGCTCGGGATCAGAGCATAGCCCATATGGGGGCGTGAGGCGCGCACAACGAAGGCCTAGGCGACGATCAGCATCTCGCCCTTGCCGAGCACCGACATGTCGCCCATCAGCCGGCGCGCACGGCCGCCGAGGCTGATGGCGCGGCCGGTCTCGCGGAGCCAATGCTCCAGCACGCGAAGATAGTCGAACTCCATCACGCCGCAATCGCCGAAAGTCGGCAGCAGCTCCTTGGGCTCGTTGAGCAGGATCAAGCTGCCACGGCGCAGACCGTAGCCGGCGAAGCGGCCGACGCGATGCTTGATGAGGATGGTCCCGGCGACCATGCGACCGCCGGCATAGTCGCCCGCGTCGCCGTGCACGATCACGAGGCCCCTGCGCATGCGCTCGCCGAGCATCGGGCCGGCATTGCCGCCGATGGTGAGAAGGCCGCCCTTCATGCCGAGCGTCTCGCCGACGAGGATGCCGCCAGCGCGCTCACCGGCGTCGCCGTCGATGGCGATGGCGCCGCCCTTCATGCTCGCAGCCGCCAGCACGCCGGCGTTGCCTTTGACCTCGATCTTGCCGCCCTTCATGCCGGCGCCGAGATAGGCGCCAGCGTCGCCCTCGACCACGATCTCGCCTTCCGTCAGCCCGCCGCCGATCTTGTCGCAACGTCCGTCGGTGCCGGCGAATCTCAGCGTCGCCGCATCCTTGCCCTTCACCTTGAACACATCGCCGACGGTGAGCTTGCGACGCGTCGTGCCGACCACGAGCGCCTCGATCTCCTTGGGCTTCAGGTCCTTGAGCCGCGCCGGCGTAAGCGGCGACAGGTCGAGACGCTGGTCCGGCGTCTGCTTGAGCTCGAAGACAAGCGCGCTCACGCGACGATCTCCTTGAGGTGGAAATGATGGGGCCCGAGATTGCCGCCGTAATTGCCGGCGGTGATATGAGTTACGCCCTGCTCGGCGCCGCCTTCGGCGATGGCGTAGATGCCGACGCGCATCGCCTCGGCGATCAACTCTTTGGTCAGGCCGTCGATGACGATCTCCAGCACCGCCTCGACATTGAGCGGCAATTCCGTCTGCACGGCGGCCTTCAAGGTCGGGCAATAGGCGTCGTTGGTCGAGGCGATCTGGCCCTTATATTTCGAGCCGACCTTGGAGCCCGAGCGGACGATGCCGCCGGGGAACGGGGTGATGACCTCCGGCACATCGTCCATGGCGCGGACCGCGCGCTCGCAGGCCGCGAGCACGCCAGCGTGCGACTTGCCGAGCACGAGCAGATTGCCGCCGCCGACCGCCTTCTTGGTCAGCCCGGTCTTCTCCTCGCAGACGAACTCGCCGTCCATCACCGGGATGCGCCAGAATCTCCGCCCGCCGACCTTCTTAGATACCTGCCAGCCGTCGCCGAAGAATCTGAGCGAGGAGCCGAGCTTCAAGCTCTTCTCGCCTTTCATCCCGGCGAAGCAGGCCGAGCCCGGGCTCGTCAGCACGCATTGGCCGACGCGATTGCGCAACTGAGTCTGGAGCTTGTTCGCGTCCATGGTGAACAGCAGCACGGCCACGCCGGGTCGCCCATCCATCGTCTCGTCGGGGCTCAAGGTGCGCTCGATGCCGGCCTCGGCGCCGCAGGCGATCACCGAGGTGGCGAAGCCGGTCATGGTGCGCGCGGAGATCAAGGCCCAGTCGAGCGTCGGCGCGGTGATGATGATCCGCGTGCCGACCATGGGGAAGGCCTCGGCGAAGGTCTCGACGATGGTGACGCCTTTGACGTTGAGATTGGACATGGGCTGCCCGGCCTTCTTCCCCTTTTGCGTAGCCGCCATAGCGGCGCACCATTAAACAGGTGCCCCAAGCCGCGCAAGCGGGGCATGTAGCCACCCCTCGATCTTCCGCCCACGGCCGTTTTTGGGGGTCCCGGGATCGCGCCAAGATGAACGGCAGCTAAATGGGCCGTTCGGGCAGGGTTCAGGGGCGCGCCTCTAGAACTCTCCATCATCGCAATTGGCGATAGACCGAAAAGGAGGGTTCCCCCATGAAGCGCATCACTCTGATAGGCTTCGCGATTGTCGGCCTCGGGCTTGCGTTGGCGCCGCTGACGGCCTCGGCAGCGTCCCTGAACAAATTCGACGCCGTCATGCTCAACCCCCAGCCGCTGCCCCCCAAAGAGAAGGTGGCCTACCTGTCGCACGGCGAGGAGGTCATGTTGAACCCGCAGCCGCTGCCGCCGAAAGTCTTCAAGCAGCACGGCCGGATCAAGTCCAAGTTCTAGCTGGCGCTCAGCCAAAAGCCGGCGGCCGGGCAACAGCCAGGCTTCCGGCTTTGGCTTGTCCGGGATCGGGAGATCAGCCCTTGGGCTTGTCGTATTTGATATAGGCGAAGCGCATGTCCTCGGCGGGGGTGCCTTCGAGCGCGCCTTCTTCCTTGCCGGGCTGCCAATGGACCACGTCCTCGATCTTCTTGGCGAGCTCGAAATCCTTGTCGGTGATGCCCTTGGCGGCATGGTTCTTGAGCCTGATCTCGACCCAGGCATAGGACGCGGTGATGTCGGGATGGTGCCAGGCGGCCTCCGCCAGATGGCCGACGGTGTTGATCACCATCAGCGTGCCCTTCCAGCTGTTGGTGCGATAGCGGCGCCTGATCCAGCCGTCCTCGAGATACCAATGGGGCAGCTCGGTCTTGAGCCGCTCCTCGACCTCTGCGTCGCTATAGGTGCGCTCCGGCGTTGCCATCGCATCCGACTTTTGAAACAGTAAGCCACTCCCCGCGACCCCGACCATATCGAGAGGCTTGCGCCGGATCAATGGAGGCCTATCCCCCGCCAGCAAAAAGCGCAGGCGAAGCTCGCCTTCCATCGCACCAGGCGACGGTAACCACCACGGCGCGCCTGCATCTTGGCTTTCTCGATCCCAGCGGGCGGGGCCCGCGGCCGTTCGGCTCATTCGGGTTGTCGCTCGACCGTCCGGGCACCCGGTTGACGCTGCGACGCGCCGAAACTCTCGAAGTCTCCGGCCCCGAGAGCGAGCGAGCGCTTCGCTACCTCACCGCCATCACCAAGAGCTTCCGCTTCCCCAAGGCCTATGCGCTTAACGTCGAACAGGCGATCCCGCCCCATGCCGGGCTCGGCTCGGGCACGCAGCTCGCGTTGGCGGTGGGCTCGGCCTTCGCCGCGCTCGGCGGCCTTCGCCTCGATGCGCAGGACGTCGCCGCGCGGCTCGGCCGGGGCGCGCGCTCCGGCATCGGCATCGCCACCTTCGCATTGGGGGGCGCGGTGCTCGACGGCGGCCCCCGCCCCGACGCGCTGCCGCAACTGGTCAGCCGGCTCCCCTTCCCGTCAGCCTGGCGCGTGCTCCTGATTCTCGATCCGGACGCGCAAGGTCTTGCCGGAGCGGGCGAAACCGCCGCCTTCGACCAGCTTCCCGATTTCCCCGAGAGCGAGACCGTGGAGCTTCACCGGCGCATCTTGCAAGGCGCGCTCCCGGCCCTTGCCGCTTGCGACTTCGCCGGGTTCTGCGCCCAGGTCGGCTATCTCCAGGCGGTCATGGGCCGCTATTTCGGCCCGCTGCAAGGCGGGGCCTATACCAGCCCAGCCGTCAGTGCGGTGCTCGAATGGCTGCGCGGCCAGGGTCTGACCGGGATCGGCCAAAGCTCGTGGGGACCGACCGGCTTTGCCTTCGTCCCCTCGCAAGCTTCCGGCGAGGCCCTGCTCGGCGAGGTCACCGCCCGTGCCCACGATACGGGCCTCGGCTTCGAGCTCGCGCAGGGGCGGAACGAAGGCGCGATCATCGAGACGAGCCAGGTCTGAGCATGATCTTGCCGGAAAACCGGTTCCACTTTTCCGGATCATGCTCTAGAGGCTTTTCGCCGGCCTCCGGTGTGGTAAAGCGAGGCCGTCCAAGCAGGGAGATGCCTACGTCCATGCCGAACCCCCGGATTCTGCATATGCTCACGCCGCTCAAGCATATGAGCCCGTTCGACGTGAATATGGGCCTCGATGCGGGCTTCGATCACGCGATCCCTTACACCAACGTCACCATCGACGACGTCTACGGCCTGGTGCAGGACGCGATCTTCTCGCGTGGCCCTGAGGGCATCAAGCGCACCGCCATGTTCATCGGCGGCAAGCGCGCCATCGAGGCGCTCGACATGCTGGACCGCGCCAAGAAGGCGATGGTGCCGCCATTCGAGATCTCGGTGCTGGCCGACCCTGCCGGCTCCTTCACCACCGCCGCCGCCATGGTCGCCTGCGCCAAGAAAGCGTTGGACGAGAAATTCTCGGTAGATCTCACCGGCCTCCGCGTCATGGTGTATGGCGGCACCGGCGTGGTCGCGTTCGCCTCAGCGGTCATCGCCGTCGGCGACGGCGCCAAGGCGACGCTGGTCGGCTATGACGGGCCTGAGCGGGTCAAGAAGCTCGCGTTTCAAGCGCATGCGCGCTTCGACGTTGCACTCGACTATGCGGACGGGTCGACCGAGGAGCAGAATACGGCGTTGGCGCAAGAGGCCGACATCATCTTCGCGGCGGGGCCCGCCGGGCGGCGTCTGCTCACCACCGCCCAGCTGAAGGACGCGACCAAGCTCATGGTCGCCGCCGATGTCAACGCCGTGCCGCCGTCAGGCGTCGAGGGCGTCGGCGTCAACGACAACGGCAAAGCCATCCCCGGGACCAACGCAGTCGGCATCGGCGCGCTCGCCATCGGCAACATCAAGTACAAGACCGAGTTCGGCCTGTTCAAGATGATGATCGACAGCGAGGAGCCGATCTATCTCGATTTCAGGGACGCTTACGCCCTTGCCCAGAAGCTGGTCGGCTGAGCGCCCGGCGCTGCTGATCGCGGCCGTCTCGGGACGGGCGCTGGCGCAATCGGCGCGCCGTGCCGGGCTCGTTCCGCTGGTCGCGGACTTCTTCGGAGATCGCGACACGCGACAGGCGGCCCATGCCTGCCGCAAGCTCGACGGCGATATCGCCCGCGGCTTTCAGTGGACGAGCCTCGCCCGTGCGCTTGAGGCGCTCGCCGCATCGAGCCCCGCCCCCATCCTCGGTCTCGTCTACGGCTCTGGCTTCGAGGACCGGCCTGAGCTGCTCACGCGGATCGCCGCGCGCTGGATGCTGCTCGGCAACGACGCGGCGATCGTCGAGCGGCTCAAGAATCCGGACATCTTTTTCGCCGAGCTCGACCGGCTCGGCGTCGCCCACCCGGCGACATCGCGCAAGCGGCCCGCGACAGGCGCGTGGCTCATGAAGCGCGAAGGCGGAGCCGGCGGCAGCCATATCGCTTCTGGCTCGCGCGCTTCTGGCAATGGCGCATTCTATTACCAGGAGCGCGTCGAGGGACGCCCGATCTCGGTGCTGTTCGCCGGCAATGGCCGCGAGGCGCGCGTGCTCGGCTTCAGCGAGCAATGGACCCTGCCGTCCAAACGGAGCCCATGGCGCTATGGCGGCGCGGCGCGGCCGACCCCTCTGGCGGCCGCCGTCAAGGCGGCGATGGTTGTGGGGGTAGAGCGCGTGACCGAAGCGTTCGGCATCGTCGGCCTCGCCTCAGCCGATTTCATGGTGGCAGGCGGGAGCGCGCTGATGCTCGAGATCAATCCGCGCCCCGGCGCCACGCTCGATATCTTCGACAGCCCGCGCGCGCCCCTCGTCGCGCTTCATCTCGACGCAGTGCTCAAGCGCAAGCTCCCTAAGGCACGACTCACTCTTCCTGGCGCCATGGCCTCTTCCATCGTCTTTGCGCCCCGCGCGGTAACCGTGCCGTTGACCATGACTTGGCCCGATTGGGCCGCCGACCGGCCAAATCCGGGTGAACTTATCGACAAAAACCGCCCGATATGCACTGTGTGGGCGCGCGCCGCCACGAGGGCGGCCGCCAAGCGTCTAATCACGGCGCGCACGACAAAAGTCCTGGCAAATCTTGAGGTTGGAAGCAGGGGGGATGACGGTGAACAAATTGGACAAAAAGACGGAAGAGAGCGTAACGCGCCAAATGGAATGGCCGAGCGTCAACGCCACGGTCGAGCCGCTGGTCAAGGCACTCGTCGACGAGGCGCAGGCGCTCAGGGTTGAGGTGAGCAGGGGCACGCTCGGCGAATGCCGCATCGATTGCGGCGTGCGGGCGATAGGCGGGTTGGAAGCCGGGCGTCGCATCGCCGAGATCTGTCTCGGCGGGCTCGGCAGCGTGTCGTTGGAGACTACCAACCACGAAAGCTCCTGGCCGTTCATGGTGACTGTGCACACGAGCCAGCCGGTACTCGCCTGCCTTGGCTCGCAATATGCGGGCTGGAGCCTCTCGGTCGACGACAAGGGCAAGAAATACAACGTGCTCGGCTCGGGCCCGGCGCGCGCGATCGGCTCAACCGAGAAGCTGTTCGACGAGCTCGGCTATCGCGACGAAGCGGCAAGCGCGGCGCTGGTGATCGAGGCCGACCGCGCCCCACCACCGGCCCTGGTCGAAGCCGTCGCCAAGGCCTGCAAGCTTTCGCCCGAGCGGCTGACCTTCATCTACGCCCCGACATCGAGCCTTGCCGGCACGGTGCAGATCGCCGCACGCTGCCTCGAGGTCGCCCTGCACAAGGCGCATGAGCTGCACTTCCCGCTCGACCATATCGTCGACGGCATCGCCACCGCGCCGCTGCCGCCGCCGGCGCCCTCGTTCGTCGCCGCAATGGGGCGCACCAACGACGCCATCATCTATGGCGGTCGCGTGCAGCTCTACGTCACGGGCGGCGACAAAGAGGCCAAGGCGCTCGCCGACAATTTGCCGAGTCTCACGTCCAAGGATTACGGCAAGCCGTTCGCCGAGATCTTCGGCGCGGTGAAGGGCGACTTCTACGCCATCGACCGCATGCTGTTCAGCCCTGCCAAGGTGACGGTGACCGCGCTCAAGTCGGGACAGAGCTTCCAGGCCGGCCATATCGACACCGCCGTGCTGGCGCGCTCCTTTGCCTGACGCGATGACTGACGCGGCGGCACCCGACGCGAGCATCGTCCTGTTCGGCGATGGGCGCGACTGGCATGGCAAGAGCCTGTTGCGCGCCTTCAAGAAGCGCGGGCTTCGCCCCTTGATGGTCCCGCTCGATGTCTGCGGCTTCTCGACCGCGACCGCGAGCGGGCTCGCCATCCCTGGGCTCGGCGACCGGCTGCCCGAAGGCGCCTTCGTCAGGTTCGTGCCCGGCGGCACATTCGAGGAGGTCACGCTCTATCTCGGTGTGCTGCATGCGCTCCGCGAGCTTGGCGTCGTCGTGTGGAACGACGCCCGCGCCATCGAGCGCTGCGTCGACAAGTCGACCACCACGTTCTTCCTTCAGCGCGAGGGACTGCCGACGCCGCGCACCTTCGCCTGCGTCGATCCTTTCGAGGCCGCTGCGATAACGGCGAAGCTGCTCGGCGAAGGCAAGAAGCTGGTGCAGAAGCCGCTGTTCGGCGCACAGGGCAAAGGCTTGCGTCTGATCGCCACGCTCGGCGATCTGGCGCCGCCGGAGGAGGTGAACGGGGTCTATTATCTCCAGGAGTTCGTTCCGCCGGCGCAGGCGCATCACCAGGACTGGCGGATTTTCGTCTGCCAGGGCGAGGTCGTTGCCGCCATGATCAGACATGGCGCGAGCTGGATCACCAATATCAAGCAGGGCGCGCGCGCCAAGGCCGCGATCGCGAGCCAGGAACTGACCGAACTCGCGGTGCGTTCTGCCGCTTGCGTCGGCGCCGACTATGCCGGTGTCGACATCATCCAGGCGCAAGACGGTGGCTTCCAAGTGCTCGAGGTGAATTCCATGCCGGCGTGGAACGGGCTCCAGGCCGTGAGCCGGGTGAACATCGCCGACCATCTCGTCGGCGCGTTTCTCGACGCGGCGCTGGGCGAGACCCGCCGCAAGGGCCAAGAGGGCGCTTGACCAGGGCCGCAAAGCTGAACCCGGTCGCTCAAGCCTTCCATGATTCATGCCTTGCCGAGCTCGATGCGCTGAAGCCCGGCAACGTGCATCGGCTCGGCGAGGACAAGCGCATGAGCGTCGCCGATTTCGAGGCGAGCGCGACAGCGTCCGCTCCCGCGATCGGGCGCGCGGGCCTTGCGGTCGGGAAGCGTATCCTGCGCGCCATCGAGGCGACCAGAGGCGCGGTGAAGCACAACACCAATCTCGGCATCGTGCTGCTGGCAAGCCCGCTCGCCTCCGCCGCGCTCGGCCGCAACGACGGCGATCTCAGAACCCGCCTTGGCGAGGTGCTCGACGCGCTGACGCTCGAGGATGCGCGCGATGCCTATTGGGCGATCCGCTTGGCTGAGCCCGGCGGTCTCGGCGCGGCGCCCGAGCATGACGTGGCCGCCGACCCGCGCACCACCCTGCTCGAGGCGATGCGCGCGGCGGAGCTCAGAGACCGCATCGCCTGGAATTACACGCACGGCTATGTCGACATTTTCGAGCTCGGCCTTGCCTGGCTGAAGCGGGCGCGCGAGCGCTGGGGCGATTGCGCCTTTGCCGTGACCTCGGTCTATCTCGGCTTCCTCGCCCACATCCCCGACACGCTGATCGAGCGGAAATTCGGCGCCGATGTCGCCGCCTCGGTGCTGGACGAGGCGCGTCCAATCGAAGCGGGTTTGGCGGAATGTGCGGCGCCAGAGACCATGACCGCGCCGCTGATGGCCTTTGACCTCGCGCTCAAGGCGCGTGGGCTAAACCCGGGCACCTCGGCCGATCTGACCGTGGCCACGCTGTTCGCAGCGGCGCTCGAGGCTCTGGAAAAACCCCAATAAAGCTTAAAAATCCGCCCTTCGCTGCGGCCAACAATCGACTTGCCGATGTCGTCAGCCCCGGCTTATGTTCTCCCCCGCGGAGCTCTTACCAGGAGTTGCGGACGGAGGCGCTTTACCCAAAGAACTTTCGTCGGCTTGCGGTCGGCGGTGTCACCGCCAGCGCCCGCTAAATTGATCACTTAATCAGCCCATTAGGGAGGGGGTTTCATGCCCAAAATCAGTGGTACGTGTGTTGGCGAGTCGCTCGTCGGCGACGGCAACGAGGTTGCTCATATCGATCTGTTGATTGGTCCGCGCGGCGGTGCCGTGGAGCAGGCGTTCACGAATGCTCTGACCAACAACAAAGACGGCTTCACCACGCTGCTCGCGGTGGTCACGCCGAACCTGCTCTGCAAGCCCCCAACGATCCTCTACAACAAGGTGACCATCAAGGACGCACGCCAGGCCGTGCAGATGTTCGGCCCCGCGCAATACGCCGTGGCCAAGGCGGTCGCCGATTCCGTCGCGGAAGGCGTCATCCCGGCCAACGAGGCCGATGATTTGTTCATCTGCGTCGGTGTGTTCATCCATTGGGAAGCCAAGGACGACAAGAAGATCCAGGACTTCAACTATCGCGCCGTCAAGGAATCCATCGCTCGCGCCGTCAAGGGCGAGCCGAAGGCCTCCGAGGTGACCGCGAAGAAGGATTCCGCGCACCACCCGTTCGCGGCCGGTTGAAAGGGAGAACCCCCAGGTCGGGGGGAACCCGGTAAAGACGGCGGTCCGGGCCCGATTCGGCGGTGGCTCCAAAAACTGGGTTTCTGACGAACGGGCGCGAAATAACAGCGCTCTGGATTGCAACGATAGATCGCCGCTCTCAGCCGAGGGCGGCGATCTCATTTTCAGTGATGGCGTTGGTGTGCAGCGCGGTCGCGATCAGAGCGCCGCTCGCCTCCAGCGCCTGGATCGCGGCAAGATCGCGCGCATCGCGCACGCCGCCGCCGGCGAACACGGCGCAACTGCCCGCTGCCATGGCGAGGATGCTCTGCAAGCGGCCGATGTCGGGGCCGTCGCTGGTGCCGACGCGGGCGAGATCGATCGCGACCAGCCGGTTCGGCCAGAGCGCGGGATCGCTGAACAGAGGCTCGGGCCCCTGCCTCCCCTCAGAGGCGAAATCGAGCGACAGCACGACGCTCTCGCCGAACGCGGCGTGGATGTCGCGCCAGTCGTCGACGCCGGCGAGGCTCTCGCTGCCGATGACGAGCGTGGCGCCAAGCGGCAGCCAGAAGGCGCAATCGGCGACGTCGGAGAAGCCGGCATCGACCCACAGCGTGGTGCCGGGGAGCGCGTAAGACAGCCCGCGCACCAGCTCGAAATGGTTGCCGATGCCCTCGATGGCATCGAGATCGGCGATATAGAGGGCGGGAGAGCCGGTGACGGCGAGCATGCCACGGGCGATTGCCGCCGGGTCGTCCGCCGGGCCGAACGGGCTCGAGATCGGGGCATAGTCGGCGCGGCGGCCGGCCACGGCATGCACCGCGACGCCCCCTTTGAGGTCGAGGACCGGGATGACGGTGAAGTTGCTCATGGCGTTGGTGCAACCATTGTTCGTTTCACCGCACTGTAATGCCCGGCTTTATGCCGGGCTTCCACGTCTTTTTTCTGCCAATGAGATAAGGACGTGAATGGCCGGGACAAGCCCGGCCATGGCGAAGGCTAGGACGTGGAATTGAACGATACGACTTCCGTCATCGGCTGGGATCTGGGCGGCGCCAACCTCAAGCTGGCGCGTCTTGAAGGCGGCCGCATCACGCTGGTGGCGCAGATCCCCTGCCCCGTCATTCCCGACCGCAGCAAGTTCGATCGCGCTCTCGGCGAGGCGCTGAAGCTCTGCCCGAGCGGCGAAACCCTCCGCCACGCCGTCACCATGACCGGCGAGCTGTCGGATGTGTTCGCCACCCGCGAGGACGGCGTCGCCTATCTGGTGGGGATGATGCGCGACGGCGTCGGCGCCGAGCGACTTTCGATCTATGCGGGCAGCGCCGGCTTCCTCGCGCCCGACCTCGCGGTCATGAGGCCGCTCGACGTGGCGTCGGCCAATTGGCACGCGAGCGCGGCGCTCGCAGCCACCCATTGCGCCGATGGGCTGCTGGTCGATATCGGGACCACCACCACCGATCTCGTGCCGCTCCGGGCTGGCGCGCCCGCCTCGCGCGGGGTGACCGACGGCGAGCGGCTCACCGAGGGCGAGCTCATATATACCGGCGTCGTGCGCACGCCGGTGATGGCGGTTGCCCGCGAGGCGCCGTTCAAAGGCCGCGCGCAGGGGATCGCCGCGGAGCGCTTCGCCACGATGGCCGACGTCTATCGCCTGACCGGGGAGTTGCCTGACGACGCCGACCCCTACCCGTCGGCCGATCTTCGCGGCAAGAGCGCGGCGGAAAGCGCGGCGCGGCTTGCCCGCATGCTCGGCCGCGACGCGAGCGAGGCTCCGCCGGACGAATGGGTCGACGTGGCGCGCCATTTCGCTTGCCTCCAGTCTGCCGGGATCGCGGCCGCGTCGCGTCATCTGATCGGGCGCGAGCGACTTGAATCGGCAGCACCCGTCATCGGCGCCGGCTGCGGCCGGTTCCTCGCAAAACGTCTCGCCGCGCAACTCGATGTTCCCTATCGCGACTTCGCCGACTTGATCGACTGTGCGCCCGAGGCGCGCGAGATGGCCGCGCGCTGCGCGCCCGCCGTCGCCGTGGCGCTGCTCGTGGCCTCGCCCTTCGCGACGGGCGCCGACGCGCCCTCCTCAGGGCGAGGCACCGATTCCTCATCCTGAGGAGCGGCCAAGGCCGCGTCTCGAAGGATGAGGCCGGTGCGGAGTTAGCCCTTGCGGCTTCCGCTCGCCTGGACGATCTTCCGCGAAACTTATGTCAGGATCGGAGCCCGCGCTATCATGCCCCGTACGAGCAGCTGGAGCTTGCGCGACACCGAGCGCCTGATCGAGGGCAACAAGGCGCTGCTCGGCGAGAAGCACGATCTGGTCGCCGTCACGCGCATCAGGAACGAGGCGCTGATCCTGCCCGACACGCTCGATTATCTCGCCAAGCATGTCGATGCGATCGTCGCTTATGACGATGCGAGCACCGACGAAACGGTAGACATTTTGCGCGAGCATCCCAAGGTCGCGCTCATCATCGAGAATGGCGCGTGGGAGCCGGACATGGCGGCGCGGCGCCTCGCCGAAGGCCGGCATCGCGGCCTCTTGCTCGACATTGCGCGCGAGACGCTGCCGCATGACTGGATGTTGTGCTTCGACCCCGACGAGCGCGTGACCGGCGACATCAAGAATTTTCTCTCGGCCCTGCCCGATGAGGTCGACGGCGTGCGCGTCAAGCTGTTCGACGCTTACATGACCGAGGTCGACCACGCGCCGTTCGGGCCTGACAGCGAGCTGATGGACTTCCGCCGCTTCTTCGGGCCCGAGCAGCGCGACATTCTGATGTTCTGGCGGGGCCGGCCCAAGATCCATTTCGCCGAGCACCATGCGCGGGAGCCCGGCGGCCTCCAAGAGATCGCCACCGACCTCTATTGCCAGCATTACGGCAAGTCGCTGTCGCTCGACCATTGGGAGGAGACTTGCGACTATTACATCAAGCACTTCCCGTTCGAGACCTACGGCAAGAAGTGGACCGAGCGCAAAGGCAAGGGCATCCATGCGCAGTCCGACTTCGCCCGGCCGCTCTATGAATGGGGCGATGAGCTGTTCATCAACGCGGTCAGAATCGAAAGATGACGATCCAAAAATACTCCGACCACGCGGCGAACGAGCGAACCTGGATCCGCACCGGTACCGTTTGGCCGTTACGATGGCATCGCTCTCGTGTTTCTCGGAATAAGCGTTATTCTGGTCTCAGCAATCCGCTTTTATCGAACGGCAAAGTTGATTGACGATCCGGAGCAGCGCCAAGCGCCCGACGCGCGGGTAGAGCTGGCGTTCACCGCGATTCTCGCGTTGCTGGCCACGGGGTTGTGCCTTTATCTGGGTCTAAGTTGACCCAGCCCAACGCCGCGGGGGGCGTTGGTCGCTTCACGCCAAGCGCCCCGTTCCTCCTGTGGCTCTTCACCACAGAGACAAACCCGCCATCGATGCGCTGAAAGGTTCCGATGACATTGCTGCAGGCCATCATCCTCGGGATCGTCGAAGGGTTTACCGAGTTCCTGCCGATTTCATCGACAGCACACTTGATCCTGGCGAGCAGACTTCTGGGTCTCGCTCAGACCGATTTTCAAAAGAGCTTCGAGATCGCGATACAGCTCGGCGCTATCGCGTCGGTGATCCTGCTTTATTGGCGCAAGTTCTTGGTGCCCGCGGTGGTCGGTCGCGTGCTGGCGGCGTTCATACCGACCGGTATCATCGGCTTCGCGCTCTATCACGTGGTGAAGACCTACCTGTTCGAAAGCGACACGGTGGTGCTGTGGGCGCTCGGATTGGGCGGCGTGGCGCTCATCGCGTTCGAGCTGCTGCACCGCGAGGGAGACGATGCGGTGGCCGATGTCACGGCGATCCCCTACTCCAAGGCGTTCCTCATCGGCTTGTTCCAAAGCCTTTCGATCGTGCCGGGCGTATCGCGGGCCGGAGCCACCATCGTCGGCGGACTCATTCTTGGACTGAAGCGCAGCACGATCGTGGAATTCTCCTTCCTGCTCGCGGTGCCAACCATGCTCGCCGCGACCGGCTACGACCTCTACAAGAATGCCGCGTCCTTCGCCCCGCAGGAATTTGGCGTGCTGGCTGCGGGCTTCATCGCGGCTTTCCTGGTCGCTCTCCTCAGCATCAAGTTCCTGCTTGCCTTCATCCGCACGCGCACCTTCATACCGTTCGGCATCTACCGCATCGTGGTCGCCCTCGCCTTTGCGTTCTTCTGACGCGCAAGGCTCATGCCCAACGCCGTTGTCATATCATCGGCGTAAAGGTCGAGCGGAGGGCATCTAACGCGCGCGCGCGTCCGTCGGCGCGGCGGCGCTCGATGCCTTCCGACGAGAAATCGCGAAAGCCGTATTGATCGGCCACCTCTTTCGCCGGAAGCGATATCTCGACCGAGTTGACGTGCTTGTACCTGCGCGCCGCCTCGACCTGCGCGGCCACCCCGGCGGGAAGCTCACCCGGCACGAGCCCGGCAAGCGACTCGATCGTGCCGATCAGCTCGTTGATACGGCTCGCCGTCTTCTTGTCCTGCTGCATTCGATTGCCGAATCTGAGCTGGTTGACGCGCTCATTCACTTCGAGCAGCGAGCTCGGCCGCTTTGCCTCGGCCGGGAACAGATTCATGATTACCAGCACCCGATCGATGTCCTCACCGGTAGAGAACGCGTCGATCGCGTCGCCGAGCGGGGTGTTGTCGACCAGACCGCCGTCCCAATAGGCGCGGAGCTCGCTGCCCTCTTCGATGTCGGTCCAGGGGAATTGCGGCGGCAGGCTGCCGCTCGCCAGCACATGGCGCGGCCCGATGGTGGTCTGCGTCGCCTTGCGCACGGTCCGGTTGGAGAACCTCTTCAGCTCGCCCGTCTCGACATCCACCGCGGTCACGACGAAGGCGGTCTCGCTCGCGTTCAAAGCGTCGAAGTCGACATGCTCGGCGAGTGTTTTGAGCAGCGGGTTGGTGTCGTAGAGATAGGTCCAGCTCGACAGCGCCAGAAGATCGGGGCGCATGGCATAGAAGCGCGGCAGCCCGTAGAGTGACAAGTCGCGGGCGATGCGCGCCGGCCAGAAGAACGGCGTCGTCAGCGCAAAGTCGTTCCACAGCGCCGCAAGCCGCCGCCGCGCGTCGAGGCGGTTGGCCGAGCCGACCACGCAGGCCGCGTTGATGGCGCCGATCGAGACCCCGGTGACGGCCTTGAGCGTGACATCGCGGCCTTTGGCGATCGCGGCGTCGATCAGCTCGAGCAGAGCGGTGATGGCGCCATATTCGTAGGCGCCGAGCGCGCCGCCGCCTTGCAGCACGAGGCCGATCTCGGTCGCCTTGGTCGGTTGTGTGGCCATGGGCTCGCAGCGTCCGGCTGAACCCGCATATTATAGGCCGCGTGATCGGGCCGACAGGGCGAAAGAGGTTATTGATCGTGACACACGATGCTTGGCCAGACCCGCGCCAGTCGTGCTACGAAGACCGGCCAATGCAAACTTGGGAGGTTAGCTTGCGTCACATCCTCATCCTCACGGCCGTGATGATCCTCACCGGCTCCTGCTGGTCCGCGCTAACGGCGAGCGCAGCCCCATTGCCGCGCGCGAGCGCCTACGGCCCCGCTTCCGCCACGGTCGAGCGGATCGACTATTGGCGCCGCTACTGCAAATTCCACGACTGCACCGGTCCTAACGTCGCGGTCACGGTCGATGCGCCCCCGCCTGTCGTGAACCCGGACAACCCGGCCATCATCGCCATCGTGCCGATCCGTCCGGTGAGTTGCGGCGAGTTCCATTATTGGAACGGCGCAGTTTGCGTCGATGCGCGCTACAACAAAGTCTATACCGGCCCGCGCTAGCGCCCGCTGCTTGCCACGCGCAAGGACTAGGGCGGCGTTTCGCCGCTCGGGGGAATGCGCGGCCTGAGCGACGGGTCGACGCCGGTGATGCCGCCGAGATAGCTCAGGATGGCCGACACCTGATCCGGGGAGAACTGGATTTGCGGCATGTCGCGGTGGCGCGAGCCCATGCCTTCGGCGAAGCCTTCCTCCAACTGCTCGATCGGATATTGGAGATAGACCTCGCGAAGCGGCGGCGCCTTGGCGAGCGGGCTCACGCCGGTCGCGTCGATCGAATGGCACCTTGCGCAATTCTTCTCGAGGATGGCCTTGCCGGCGGCCGCGTCTGAATCGCCGGCGGCGCGCGCGGCGCCAGTCGTTGCCGCAAGCAGCATGACAAATGCCAAGCCATGACGAGGCAGAAAAACGCCAGCCATCGATGATCCTCGCGAAAGTCGCCCAGCAAAGCGGCGAGCACGGAGACAGCAAGGCTACGCCCATCCCGCTCAACCGCCTAGTCGCGGCGGCTGACCTTGGTCAGACCGCTGGCGATCTCAGCGTGCACAGACCGTAATGGTCGTAGATGACCGACTGCATCGGCCGGTCGGGCCAATAGAGGCGGAACAGCTTGCCGACCGTCGTTGCATCGGCGACGGCAAGGGCTGCCTCGCGCGCCAGCGCCGGCAAATCGTCGAGCCCGTAGGTCCAGGGCGCACCCATGGCGGCGAAGCGCTCGACGAAGGCCGTCGCCCCCGCCTCTCCCGTGGTCATGCCGACCACCGCCTCATCCATATAGTCGAAGGCGATGGCGAAGCGCCGCACATTGTCCTTGAGATCGGCGAGCACCTTCATCACGTAGGGACGCGTGAGGTACATCGTGTTGCCTTCCCAGATGAAGAATGAGGGCAGGCTCGGGTCGAAGCCGTTGGCCTCGAGCAGAGCGAACACGCCGGAGGTGACGTAATTGGCGGAGATCAGCGTGACGCGCGCATCGATGCCGGTCTCCGCATAGCGCGCCTTCTTGAGGTCGAGCGTGCCGGCATCGTCGATCTCGAAATAGGCAACGCCGGGAGTTGCCTTGCGCACCGGCCGCGTGTCGAGGCCCGAGCCAAGGATCACCACCTGCTTGCAGCCTTGCGCGATCTGCTCGCCCAGCCGGTCGTCGTAATAGCGTGTCCTGAGGCGCGGCATGTGCTCGCCGGCCGGGAAATCGGCCCTGATCGCGTCAGCCGCGGCGCGCGTCCGCGCATCGAGAAAGATGGGCACGATGGGGTCGACATAGAGCGGGTGCGCTTCCTCATTCTCGCGCGCGCGGAACTCCGCCACGACGAAGGCCGTGCCCGTCACTTCTCGCACTTCGCTCATCGCGCGTTCCTTCGTTGATCGGTCGCTGTATCGGGGAATCGCTGACAGGGGTTGGCGCGGCTTAAGGCGGACGCGTGCTTGTAATGGTCCTCGATCTTCTCGATCAAGAGCCGCCAGGCCTCGTGCTCGCGGGGGCCGGCGGTCTTCTCAACGGCGATCTGGAGATAGCCAAGCTCGCGCTCGATCTTCTCACGCGGCAGCATGTGCAAGCGGGTGGCAAGGATCGCCGCCTCGATCACCGCGGCTTGCGCGCGGTTGAAGCCCAAGAACGGCGCGTGCATCGCCTGATGCACCACGCGGCAATGAAAGCGCGGCCGCTGCTCGTCCTCCTCGATCGCCTCGACCTTGAGCTCGGCATGGGACAGAGCGCCGTCGAGCACGACGCCCGGAACATGGGCTGCCGGGCGGGTCGGCCAATCCTTGCGGCCGGTCAGGCAACCGGCGAACACCAGCACGTCGTCGGTGAAATTGGCGACGGCAAAGGGGGTGGCCCGGAGATTGTCGAGCGTGGTCGAGGGCCGGAACGGGGCGATGATCCAGCCTTCATCCTCCTCGCCTTGACGCGGCGGCGCGGCGATCAGGCCGAGCGGGGCGATATGAACCCTCCCCTCCTCGCTCAGCGTCGTGACGATGCATTCCCGGATCATGGGCATGGCGGCTGAACCGTTTTCATTTCGCTTTGCGGCTCTGCTTGGCGATCAGAGTATGGCCCGCCTCTTTCAGCCGCGTCTTGTCGTCGGCCGGCGCGTCGGCGGCGACGCCCCAATCGAGCGGCTCGTCCTGGGCGTAGCGCTTGGCGAGCCGCCAGGCAATCTCGGCACGGGCGAGCTCGGTGCCGAGATAGAAGGCGTGCGCGCCGTCGGCCTCGACGCCGAGCTTGGGGAACAGGTCGAGCGCGCTCTGCGCCACATGATGGCCATCGCGGTTATAGACGTGGATGCCGTCCGGGGCGATCTCGATGCGGAAGTTCTTGTCGCGCACCTCGCGCGCGGTCTCGGCGATCTCCTGCGGGCGTGAGCGGAAACGGCCGGCGCGAGTGCAGCGCGAGCAGCCCGTCGGCATAGTCCTTGGGCAGGTCGTTCTCGGCGCGCGAGGCATACATGATACGGCGGGCGAGGTCGTGCTCCTCGACGGTGCGGCGCGTATGCGGGCTGACCTGCACCACGAGCACGTTCCTGATATGAAGCTCCGAGGCGATGCCGAGCAGGATTGCGGTGATGCCGGTCGTGTCGGCGTCGGTCAGCTCGGTGAGATTGCCGGTGCCCATCAGCATCTCGGCGCTCGGGCGCGCGCGGCGCACTTCCGCATAACGCTCGAGCGAGCGCATGAAGCCGAAATTGATGGGATCGAGCACGGGATCGACCAAATAGGCGCGCCCCTTGGCATCGAGCGCGTCCATGGCGCGATAGAGCGAATCCATGTCGCCATGCTCCTTGGGGATCAGCACCGGCACCGAGGCAACCTCATCGGCAATCTGCAGCGTGTCCTCGTTGAGGCTGAGCAGATAATCGGCGCCGGCCTTGCCGCCGCGGAGCAATTCGTCGGTGTCGGCCGAATCGACGCTGACCTTGTAGCCGTTCTCTTTCAGCGTCCGGATCGCCTGTTCGAGATGGGGAAAGGGCGTGTCGGGCAGGCAGCCGAGGTCGATCACGTTGGCGCCGCGCTGAACATAGTCGCGCGCGCGGTCGACGATGATTTCGACCGGAAGCGCCGAGGCATCGACGATCTCGGCGAAGATCTGAATGTCGTAGAGCGTCATGTCGGTGGCCTTGCGGGCGCGGCCGAAAAAAATCGGAAGGTCCTTGAGCTCGTCGGGTCCGCGCACGACCGGCACGCCGAAGCTCGTGCTGAGGCGAGAAAGATCGGCGCGGCAGCGGCCGGGCAGCATGATCTTGTCGGCCTCGACCGGCGTCTTGAGGCGCCGCAGGATGATGTCCTCGGTCATCAGCGCCGCGACCTTGACGCCGATATCGAGCACCGTCCAGTCGAACGGCGCTTTCATGCCGCCGAGCACGGCCTCGAGCCTGGCCTTCGCCAAATGTCCGGTCAGGAACAGGATGCTCTCAGCCATGTCAGTATCGCGCATTGTGGGCCTAGCCGCCCTTCTACCCTGCTTCGCGGGCGAAGCGCGAGGCTAGATCGGTTCCATTAGATAACCGAACTCGTCATGGCTGGGCTTGTCCCGGCCATCCACGATTTTGCCGCAGCAGCAGCAAATCTCGTTTTTATGTGCGAGGAGAAAAGGCTTGGCTTCTAGCAAAGCCGAAGCGACTCGGATTTCGCCCTTGCAAAGGCGCGTTGAATCTATTCAGGCCGGTACTCGATAGCCCACTTACTAGACCGCTGTCGGAAACCTTATCCCCCCTCCTCCGGTGGCCTTGTATCCTGCCCTCACCCTCGTCCGCTCAAGGGTCGCTTCGCGAGGCGTTCGCATGAAGCGGGACGATGGCAGCGGCGCCTGCGCGCTTCGTTCGCAACGAGGCACCCGGGCGGCGCCGGGGCTCCGCCCGGGACTAATACGGGTCCCTGCCAGGAGCTGGCTGACGTTTGGATGTCGCGCTCACCGGCGTCTGGGCTCGTCGAGCGCGAGGTTTTCGCTCTCGGGCTCAGAGCCAGGCGCGATGTCCAAATCGGAAAGCGCGGCCCGGCGTCGGAGATCGCCGCTCATGGCGCGCCGGAAGGTGCCGCGCGTCCGGCGACGGACGCGTGTTCTCGTTTTATGGACCGCGCCTTTCGGCGCGCCATGTCCCTTGCCGTTCGATGCAGGGGTGACGCAAAGCCCGGACGCCTCGACGCGCCGCGGAAAGGATGATGCATGCCCGAAGCTAGCAGGGAGTTCCAACTGGCGGCGCAACTGCTCGAGCTGTGGCGTCTGTGCGGGAAGTCGCGCTGCCGGCGAGCGCGCGCCTGTCGCGGCGATGCGGGGAGCTGTTGTCAGGCCCTGGTCGATTGGGCGGAAGAGTTCCGGCTGAAGCCCAAAAATCTGAGTTTCATGCAGGCGCTTCAGCGGCTGCGCGAGGGGGCGGCGTGACGTGCCACACCATGTCATTCCCGCGAAAGCGGGAATCCAGTAGAGGCTGGCATTCATCGGGCGTGAGCGCGGTGGTTACTGGATTGCCCGGTCAAGCCGGGCAATGACACAGGCGCGGGTTCGGCTAGTCGATCTCGGCGCCGCAGGCCCCGTCGCCCGAAAGCGCGGCGGCAAAGGCAGCCTGGTCGAGCCGCCCGAGCAAGACCGCGGGCACGCCGGCCTCTTTCAACATGGCCGGAAAGGCCGCATCGACCACGCCGTCACGCGCGAGCTGCTCGGCGCTGACCTGCTTCTGGGGTTTGCGCGCGATCGACTTGATCAGGTAGCAGCGCCTGGCGCCGAGCCGCCGCGCGAGCCAGAGCGCGAGGCTGTCGGAGGTGATGCGCCAGCTCTCCTCGATGTCGGTCCGCTCGGCGATCAGAAGGTATGGCGCCCACACCCCGACCAGGCCGCGGCCAAGCGCGTCGCCGAGCTCGGCCTCGGTCGCGCCGACGACGAAGCCTGCCCGCATACCGGCGACCGCCCAGGCGAGCTGATCCATGGCGAGCAGCGCCATGCGATGGGCTGCGGGATCGCCGAAGCCGAGCTCTGCCTGGCAGGCGCGCACCTCATCGGCGAGCGCTCCTCCCCCCGGCACGACGATTATCGGGCGGCGTGCCGCGGCGATCGCGTCGAGCCAAGACGCGAGCTCCGGCGCGCGCACGACGCTGCCGCCGAGCTTGACGATCACGGGACGGGTGTCGGCGGGAAGCGCCGCGGATTCGGCATCGTCGGGCAAGGCGGCCTCGCGCATCCTCACGTCAGCCCCTTGCCGCGTCTGATCTCGACGCCGAGGGCGCCCGGCTCCTTGTCGAGCTTTTCGATTCTGACGGTGACCGCCGAGGCGCGCGGGTGAGCGAGGCAATGCATCGCCACATCCTCAGCCAGGGTCTCGACCAGATTGATGTGGCCGCGTGCGACCGTGTCCTTGATGGCCGTGACGATCGTGTCGTAGTCGAAGGCGCGGTCGATATTGTCGTCGAGCGCCACGGTCGTCGGGATCACATCGACATCGACGCTGAAGCGCACGCGCTGGGTCACGCCCTTCTCATGCGTGTAGACGCCGATCTCGACGTCGAGCACGAGGTCGTGCATGAACACGCGGTCGAGGGCAGTCGCGGCGATCCTGCGCTTGGCGCTGCCGGTCCGCTTAACGGCCTTCAATCGCTTATCCGCCATCTGCGGCTCACTCCGTCGCGGCGCGCAAAAGCCGCACGCTTGTTTAGCATGGAGACGGCGAGAGATCAGGCGTTGCGGCGCCGGCCGCGGCGCGGGGACCGCACGGAATGAGCGCACGGATCGCGGCGCATGCTTCCGCGTCGAGATTTGCTTCCCTCGCCCGCCGCTGGCAGAGCGCGCCCCGGAAGCCGAGAAGATCCGGCTGAAGCGCGAGCAGCTTCGGCACATGCGCCGCCCCGAGCGACCCGGCGAGGCCGACCAGCAGGCCTTCAGCGCGCGCATCCGCCACGAAGCGGGCCAGCGCTGCCGGCGGCAGATGGTCGAGCAGCGAGGTCCCGTCCTTGCCGGCGGTATCGAGCATCACGCCGCGGGCGCCGATCCGCGCCGCGGTCGCTATCGCATCGAAGCGCGGCAGCGCGTCGGCAAAGACGACCAGGATGAGAGACACGCTCCGCGTCTCGGCGGCGAGCAGGTTCAACGACCGTTCGGCGTCGCCGTCGGGAAACAGGCCGAGCTTGACGTGGTCGACGCCCAACGCGGCGACCTCGCGCACGGCGTCGCGGATCGGCTCGGGGCGCATCGGCAGATCGCCGACCGTGGCACTCACCTCCGCGCGTCCGGCAATGCGCGCCACGCATGCGGCGACCGCACCGCGATCGAGAGCGCCGAGCGCGCCTTTGGCGGGGTCTTTCAGGTCGATGATGTCGGCGCCGGCGGCGAGCGCGGTGTCGGCCTCGGCCCCATCGCGCACGCTCGCGAGAAATCGCGTCATGATCTATCGCTAGCCCCACGCGTCCCGGCTTTCGCCGGGATGACGAAACCAAGCATCAGCGGAACAGCCAGCCGAACATGCCGGCGCCGCCGCTGCCTTCTCCGCCGCGCCGCCCGCGGCGTGCGCCGCCTCCACCGCCGCCGCCAGAAGGGCCAGCGCCGCTATTGTCGGCGGCACGCGGCTGATCGAACCCCCAAGCATCAGTTGGAGCCGGGGCCGTCCGCCGCGCCTTGCGCAGCTGGACCTCGCTGGCGTTGCCGTCAGGGTCGGTGACGACCACCGAAACCGCCTGCCAGTTCCATTGCGCGGCCGCGGGCCCCCAGCTATGCGGCTCGATGGAGATGACCTTGTTGGCCCGCGTGTCGATGATGGCGACATATTCGAGACTGGTGTCGCCGCTCTCGCCGAAATCGCCGGCGTAATATTGCAACAAGCCGATGCCGGTGAGCGCGTCCTTGAGCAGCTTCCATTCCTGGATCTTGGGCTTGCCCGAGCCGAACATTTCGAGCTCGACCCTGAGCGAGGGATATTTATCGTTGCTGGCGATATAGCGGTCGGGGGCCGGCTCCTTGATCACCCAGCCGTCCTGCGGCGGGCCCAGGGGCTGGCCGGCTTCCTCGGGCACCTCTTGGGCGAGACGCTGCAACGCCTCGCGGCTCTCGGTCTGGAACGGGTCCTGCACCAGAGCATTGCGGTAATCGACGATCCCATCGTCGGTGCGGTACAGCGCCTCGTAGATATTGCCCCTGATGCGCAGAGCGAGCGGGTCGGTCGCGGCGATCTGGAGGGCCTGATTGATGTCGTCCAGCGCGTCGTCGTTTTGCTCGGCCTGAAGCTTCGCCTCGGCACGCATGGCGTAAGCCCGCACGCTCTGCGGATCGAGCTCGATGGCTTTGTTGAGATCGCCGATGGCATCGTCGAAGCGGCGGTTCTGCGTGAAGAGAATGCCGCGCTCGATATAGGCGTCGGCGAGATTGGGCTCGGCCTCGATCGCCTTGTTGAGATCGTCGGACGCCAGATTGAACTTCTTGTCGCCGGAATAGGCGCGGGCCCGCAGCAGCAAGAGATCGGGATGCGGCTGATCGGGCTCGAGCGTCATGGCTTGCGTCGCGTCGTCGGCAGCCTCCTTGAAGTCGCCGATGGCGAGATAGGCGTCGGCGCGGTTGTGATAGGCCGCGGTATATTTCGGGTTGAGCGTGATTGCGCGGCTGAAATCGCGCACCGCGGCGTGATAGCGCTTCAACTCGGCGTGGGCCTTGCCCCGCCCGTTATAGGGCACGGCACTTTGCGGCATCAGCTCGACCGCCTTGCGGAAATCCTGGAAGGCGGGATCGAATTGCTCAAGCTCGGCGCGGGCGTTGCCGCGGTTGTTGTATGCCGCGCCGTAATTCGGCGAGAGGGTGATGGCGCGGTCGAAGTCCTTTACCGCCTCGTCGGGATGGCCGAGATCCATCAGAGCGTTGCCGCGATTGTTGTAAACCGTGGGGCTGTCGGCGGCGAGCTGGATCGATTTGTTGAAATCCTCGATCGCCTCCTTGGTCTGCTTCAGCCGCCATTTGGCGACGCCCCGGTCGCTATAGATGCTGGCCTCGATGAAGTCGGCGATCTCCGGCGCGGTCAGAGCCTGATCGTAAGAGGCGATGGCCTTGTCGTAGGCACCGCGCATCAATGCGGCAGCGCCTTCGCGCGCGCGGAGCAGGGTCTGGTCGTCCTCGCCGGCGGAGGCCAAGGAGGCGAACGCGGCGACGGCCAGCACGAAGACCGGAAGCTTGATCCGTGACGGATGCATTGGCGGCGAGGAATCCCGTTTCCTGCGAACCTTCCCTCTCATGTCTCCCATAAGGTCGGAGTGTGTCAATAACGGGTCATCGGGCGGTCTATGAGTGGCTTTTTTCCTGGGTTTTTCCCACCCAGCCTAGCCTTGCAGGCCGCGCAGCACCTGGGGCAGCATCTCCGGAAGGTCCTCGGCGATCAGGCCGGGCCCGAAAGCCTTGGCTGCGGCGCCATGCAGCCAGACGGCGGCGCTCACGGCGGCGAAGGGCGGCATCCTCTGAGCGAGCAGCCCGAGCACCATGCCGGCGAGCACGTCCCCGCTCCCCGCCGTCGCCAGCCAAGGGCTCGTCGTGGCGTTGATCGAGGCGGTTCCGTCGGGCGCCGCGACCACGGTGTCGGAGCCCTTGAGCAGCACGATCGCGCCAGAGCGGGCCGAAGCCTGCCGCGCGCGCTCGAGCTTGGAGGGAGCGGTAATGTCGCCGAACAGCCGCGCGAACTCCCCGTCATGCGGGGTGAGCGCCACCGGCGCGGCGCGCTTCGCTATAGCCGCGAACAGCTTGGCGGAATCGCCGGCGAAGCTGGTGATCGCATCGGCGTCGAGCACGACAGCGGCTTCTGACGCGAGCGCCGCCAGCACAAGCTGCTTGGTGCGATCGCCGACGCCAACGCCCGGCCCGATCAAGACGGCGTTCTTGCGCTCGTCCGCAAGCAGGCTCGTGAGCGCGCGGGCATCGTCGGCCTCGCGCACCATGATGGCGGTCAGCTCCGATGCATTCACCGCGAGCGCGTCGCGCGGGCTCGCAACCGTGACGAGGCCGGCGCCGACCCGAAGAGCGCCCCGCGCGCCGAGCCTCGCAGCACCCGTGCTGTAGAACGGTCCCGACACCACCACCGCGTGGCCGCGCGCATATTTGTGACCCCGCGGCGTCGGCCAGGGGAAGAGCGCAAGCCAGAGCGCCGGCACGTCAGCGAAGGTTTTGGGCTTGATGGCGTCGAGCACGCTTGCCGGAGTACCGATCTCGGCGAGGGTGACCTCGCCGCAATGGAGCCGCCCCGGCAGCAGCAGATGCCCCGGCTTCAGGCGGAAGAAGGTGACGGTCGCTTGCGCTTGGATGGCAACGCCCCTCACCTCGCCGGTTGTGCCGTCGATGCCGCTTGGCACGTCGATGGCGATCACGGGAGAGCTTGAGGCATTCACGGCCTCGATGAGAACGGCATAGTCGCCCGCGATCGAACGCGTCAGGCCGGCGCCGAACAGGCCGTCAACCACGACATCGGCGCCGGCGAGGATGTCGGCGGTGAGAGGCTCGCGCGCGCCGGCGAAGCGCTTGGCGTTAGCGGCGGCATCGGGCGGGAGATGCGCCGGGTCGCCCTTGAAGGCGAGCCTCACCTTGTAGCCGCGCTCGGCGAGATGGCGCGCAGCCACGAAACCGTCGCCACCATTGTTCCCGGGTCCGCACAGGACGGCGACCGTGCCGGCATCCGGAAAGCGCCGCGCGACCTCATCGGCGACGGCGCGGCCGGCATTCTCCATCAAGGTCAGGCCGGGAATGCCGCCGGCAATGGCGAGACGGTCGGCCTCGCCCATCTCGTCAGCGGTGAGAAGCTCGATCATAAATTCAGCCGATCCGAGATTGCCTGCTTCCTGATAAAGCAGAGGCGGTATAAAGAGGACAGCCCAAGGAGGCTGGTCCTTCCAATCTGCACAATTGTTGTGCATAGAGCCCATGTCTTGAGCAGTAGCATTTTACCCATCCCCACCAGCGTCCGCCCCACAGCCATAGAAGCTTGAAACGAGAGACAAAACTTGCGTCTTGAGGATTGGCATAGGGCGTGCTTCGGCTGGACGCAGTTTTCGCGGGATGGCGAACGGAAGCGCGCGGCTAATCGGTATTCTGCGTCCAAGGGAGGTGCAGGGAAGGAATGAAGAAAATCGAGGCTATCATCAAGCCATTCAAGCTCGACGAGGTGAAGGAAGCCCTGCAGGAAATCGGCTTGCAGGGCATCACGGTGACAGAGGCCAAGGGCTTCGGGCGGCAGAAGGGCCACACCGAGCTTTATCGCGGCGCCGAGTATGTCGTCGACTTTCTCCCCAAGGTGAAACTCGAGCTCGTGCTCGGCGACAGCATGGTAGAAAAGGCGATCGATGCCATCATCGCTTCGGCCAAGACCGGCCGCATCGGCGACGGCAAGATCTTCGTGTCCAACGTGGAAGAGGCTGTGCGGATTCGCACCGGCGAAACCGGGAACGATGCCATTTAACATGACGCCATTTAATATGGAGTTGCGAGCCAAGCCGGCACCAAAACCGGTTCGTCTTACCGCCGCCACAGGCTAGGCGGCTCAATCAACCAGATGACAGGGGAGTACGATGGCAGACGCCAAGAGTGTGGTCAAAAAGATCAAGGACGAGGAGATCAAATACGTTGACCTGCGCTTCACCGACCCGCGCGGCAAGATGCAGCATGTCACGATGGACGTCAGGGAGATGGACGAGGACGCCTTCTCCGAGGGCATCATGTTCGACGGTTCCTCGATCGCCGGCTGGAAGGCGATCAACGAGTCGGACATGAAGCTGATGCCGGACTCCTCCTCCGCGGTGATCGACCCCTTCTTCGCTCAGAGCACGCTCGCGGTGTTTTGCGACGTGCTCGAGCCCTTGACCAACGAGCCCTATGAGCGCGACCCGCGCGGCATCGCCGGCAAGGCGCAGAACTATCTGAAGCAAACCGGCGCCGGCGACACCGCGGTGTTCGGTCCCGAGGCCGAGTTCTTCGTGTTCGACGACGTGCGGTTCAAGGCCGAGCCGTTCAATTGCGGCTACCGAATCGACTCGATCGAGCTGCCGTCGAACATGGACACCGAATACGAGATGGGCAATCTCGGTCACCGCCCGCGCACCAAGGGCGGCTACTTCCCGGTGCCGCCGATCGACTCGGCGCAGGACCTCCGCTCGGAGATGCTGTCGGTGATGGCCGACATGGGCGTCGTCACCGAGAAGCATCACCATGAGGTGGGCGCCGCGCAGCACGAGCTCGGCATCAAATTCGGCCCGCTGGTGAAGATGGCCGAACTCGATGCAGATCTACAAATACGTGATTCACCAAGTGGCGCAGGTCTACGGCAAGACCGCGACCTTCATGCCGAAGCCGGTGTTCGGCGATAACGGCTCGGGCATGCATACCCATCAGTCGATCTGGAAGGACGGCAAGCCGATGTTCGCCGGCGACAAATACGCCGACCTATCGGACATGGCGCTGAATTATATCGGCGGCATCCTGAAGCATGCCAAGGCGCTCAACGCCTATACCAACCCGCTCACCAATTCCTACAAGCGGCTGGTGCCGGGCTACGAGGCGCCGGTGCTGCTCGCCTATTCCTCGCGCAACCGCTCGGCCTCGTGCCGCATTCCGCTCGGCTCAGGGCCAAAGGCTAAGCGCGTCGAGGTGCGCTTCCCCGATCCCGGCGCCAATCCCTATCTCGCTTTCGCCGCCATGCTGATGGCCGGCCTCGACGGCATCGAGAACAAGATCAATCCCGGCGATCCGATCGACAAGAACCTCTACGACCTGCCGCCCGAGGAGTTGGAGAAAGTGCCGACCGTGTGCGGCTCGCTGCGCGAGGCGTGCGAGGAGCTCGACAAGGACCGCGCCTTCCTCAAGAAGGGCAACGTCTTCACCGACGACGCGATCAATTCTTATCTCGAGCTGCGGATGGAAGAGGTCGAGCGGTACGAGATGATGCCGCACCCGATCGAGTTCGACATGTATTACAGCGTCTAGCGGCCGCACCGCTGGACAGCGACCGTGAAGAAAGATGGGGCGGCCGCCTCGTGACGGCCGCCCCACTTTTTGCCCGGCCTTTCCGAACCTCAAGCTCTCGCCGCGTTCCCCCGCAGACGCGACAGCATCGAGGCCCCCCGCCAGGCTCCCCCAGAACTCCTCATGTGGATCAAGGGCGCGCTTCCGCCAAATAGAACAGCCCGTAGAGTGCGCCCCCGATCATGAAGGCGTAGATCCAAGATCTTTTGTCGCCGTACCACTGGTCGAGCATCGACGGCAGGCCGAAGACGACGAAGCGGAACAGCGAAAGCGTGATGAGCGTGGCGATGCACGCGAGCAGCCAGAACGAGGCGCCGCCGGAATCGCCCTGGCCTACATCCGCCAGAAGCATCCGGCCGCCGTCGCTGTTGCTGACGACGATGAGGCTCCAGACTGCAGATCCGGCCATCGCCACCAGCATGGCGTAACGCACGAGCATGACACGCAAAACCCCGTCGCATTTGTGATGAATTTTAGGGGCCGGCGCGTAAAGAAATGGGTAAGGGTCAGGCTTAAGAGGGAGTTAACAAGAGACCGCGTCATGGCCGGGCTTGCCCGGGCCATCCACGATCAGCCTTTAGCGCCGCAGCAAGACGTGGGTGTCCTCGGCAGGCGCGGGCACGACGGAGACCTGGCAAGCTATGAGCCTAAACCGCCTTCCACTTGATGGAGCAGCCGATCGACGGCGTCTGGAGGCGGGGACCGCTTCCCGTCGCGGCGATCTCTTTCATGGCATCGAACAGCTCGCGGCGCACATCGGCGCCGGCAGGCTCGCGCCCGCTCGCATCGAGCCGCCCGCGATATTGCAGTCCGAGAGCGGCGTTGAAGCCGAAGAAGTCGGGCGTGCAGGCTGCGTCATAGGCACGCGCGACCTCCTGGCTCTCGTCGTAAAGATAGGGAAAGCCGAAGCGATGCTCGGCGGCAAAGCGCTTCATGTTGTCGAAGGAATCTTCAGGATAGTGCACGGCGTCGTTTGCCGAGATGGCGACCGCGCTCACCCCCAAGCCCTTGAGCTCGTTCGTGTCGCGCACGATGCGGTCGATCACCGCTTTGACGTAAGGACAGTGATTGCAGATGAACATCACCAGCGTGCCGTTCCGCCCGCGCAAGCCTTCGAGGCTGTAAGTCTTGCCGTCCACGCCGGGAAGCGTGAAGGCCGGCGCCTTCCAGCCAAAATCGCAGACGGGGGTGCCTTCAGCCATGGGCTTTTCCTCTTCGCAAAGCTGTCACGGGGCGCCTTTATCTTGACGCGCCTCTCCTCACATCACAGGCACAACATATGGCCAGCACCGACCAATTTCACAACAGGGCCGCGGCCTGCGAGGCCCATGACGACACGCCGCGCAGCCCCGCGACCGGCGAGACGATCGGCGATGTGATCCTCCGCCGGTTCAGCCGACGCGAGATGATGCGCGGCACGCTCGGCGTGGTCGCCGCGGCCTCCCTGTTCGGGCCCACGATCCTGACAAGCCGCGCGAGCCGTGCCGACAGTCCGGAGGATCGCTTCGCCTTCACCGAGATCGCCGCCGGCGTGGATGAAACCCACCACGTCGCCGACGGCTATCGCGCCGACATTCTGCTGCGATGGGGCGACAAGCTATTTCCGGATTCGCCCGAATTCGATCCGTTGCATCAAAGCGCCGCGGCGCAGATGAAGCAGTTCGGCTACAACAACGACTATGTGGCGTTCATCCCACTCGGAACCGACCAGGCTCGCGGGATCCTCTGCGTCAATCACGAATATACCAACGAGGAGGTCATGTTTCCGGGCATCGCGCGCCAGGACCTGATCTGCTTTCCGGATATGACGGCGGAGCTCGTCGACATCGAGATGGCGGCGCATGGCGTCACCATCGTCGAGATCGCGCGCGAGGACGGGGTTTGGCATCCGGTGCTCGACAGCCGCTACAACCGCCGCATCAGTCCGCTTCTGACCGTCATCGGCGTGGACGGACCGGCGGCAGGTCATGACCGGCTCAAGACGAGCGACGATCCTTCCGGCGCCAGCATCGTCGGCACGCTCAACAATTGCGCCGGCGGGGTCACGCCATGGGGCACGTATCTGACCTCGGAGGAGAACTTCCACGGCTATTTCTGGACCGATCAGAAGGACGCGTGCGGCAAGCCGCCGGCGGGCCTCGGCGGGGCTCAGGTCGAGAGCTACAAACGCTACGGGGTGCCGGGGTTGTGGCAGGCCTGGGGCAAATTTCACGACCGTTTCAACGTCGACATCGAGCCTAACGAGCCGAACCGGTTCGGCTGGATCGTCGAGATCGATCCGCTCGAACTCGACCTCGGTCCCGGTGAAGCACACCGCGCTCGGCCGCTTCTGCCACGAGGGCGCCGAGACAGTGCTCAACGGTGACGGCCGGGTGGTGGTCTATTGCGGCGACGACACCCGCTTCGAGCATCTCTATCGCTTCGTTACGGCCGGACGCTACGTCCCGGGGGAGGATGCCGCCAATCGGCGATTGCTCGCCGAGGGGACTTTGTCGGTGGCGAAATTCGACGCGGATGGAAAGGTCTCCTGGCTGCCGCTCACCCACGGCGTAGGCCCGCTCACCGCAGAGAACGGCTTCGCCAGCCAGGCCGAAGTGCTGATCGATGCGCGCCTTGCAGCGACACTGCTCGGCGCCACCCGCATGGACCGGCCTGAGGACGTGCAGCCGAATCCCGTGACCGGCAAGGTCTATGTCAATCTCACCTATAACGAGAAGCGTTCTGCCGCCGATATCGATGCCGCCAATCCGCGTGCCGACAACGAGTTTGGCCACATCATCGAATTGACGCCCCCTGATGGAGATCACGCCGCCGACGCCTTCCTCTGGGACATCCTGGTCCGCTGCGGCGATCCGGCGATCGGCGATGTCGGTGCGCTGTGGAGCCCGGAGACGTCGGCCAATGGGTGGTTCAGCTGCCCTGACAATTCGGCAGTGGATGCGCAAGGCCGACTCTGGGTCGCGACCGACCAGGGCGAGCATTGGGGCGAGAAGACCGGCCGCGCCGACGGGCTCTATGCTCTCGAAACCGAAGGCGCCCGGCGCCGCACCTCGAAGCTCTTCTTCCGTTGCCCGGTGGGCGCCGAGATGTGCGGGCCGTATTTCACGCCGGATCAGGAGACCCTGTTCCTGGCCGTCCAGCATCCAGGGACCGACGGCACGGATAAGTTCAAGGGCTTCGAGCGCGTCTCGAGCTTCGCCGACCCTGCGACGCGCTGGCCGGATTTCCAACCGAACATGCCGCCTCGGCCGTCGGTATTGGCCATCACCAAGATCGGCGGCGGCAAGATCGCCTGAGTTCCCTGGGCTCGGCGGACTCTTGAAAAAGCCGCGAACGCGTGCGAGCTAACAGCGTTCCCTGTGCATAGAGATTCGCACCTCGCGTCGTTGGACCCATGGCCAAGACCGCATCATCGCGCGACCTGTTCGCCAAGCTCGAGGACGAGTTGACGAAGAAGCCTATCAAGGGCTCGAAACCTGCCGCGCGCGCCAAGCCAACCGGCAAGGGCGGCGATGACGGCTACACGGCCGCCGACATCGAGGTCCTGGAAGGGCTCGAGCCGGTGCGCCGGCGCCCTGGCATGTATATTGGCGGCACCGACGAGAAGGCGATGCATCACCTGTTCGCCGAGGTGCTCGACAACGCCATGGACGAGGCGGTCGAGGGCCACGCCTCGCGCATCGAGGTCGCGCTCGAGGAAGACGGCTACCTGACCGTCACCGACAACGGCCGCGGCATCCCGATCGACCCACACCCGAAATTCAAGAAGAAATCCGCGCTCGAAGTCATCATGACCACGCTGCATTCGGGCGGCAAGTTCGACTCAAAGGTCTATGCCACGAGCGGTGGGTTGCACGGCGTCGGCGTCTCGGTCGCCAATGCGTTGTCGGAGCATCTCGAGGTCGAGGTCGCCCGCGGCCAGAAGCTCTACCGGCAGACCTACACGCGCGGCGAGCCCGACGGCCCCGTTAAAAATCTCGGAGCGATCAAGAACCGGCGCGGCACCAAGGTTCGCTTCCGCCCCGATCCCAAGATCTTCGGCAAAGGCTGCGCCTTCCAGCCCGCGCGGCTGTTCCGCATGGCGCGCTCCAAGGCCTATCTGTTCCGCGGCGTGGAGATCAGGTGGTCGTGCGCCAAGGCCGCGCTCGGCGGCGACAGCGAGACGCCGGAAAGCGCCGTCCTCCATTTCCCGGGCGGCCTCAAGGATTTTCTGGCGAACCGCATCGAGGGCCAGGAGACGGTCACCAACGACGTGTTCGCCGGGCGCATCGAGCGGACCGAAGGCCACGGCTCGGTCGAATGGGCGATCGCCTGGATCGCCAGCGACGACGGCTTTCTCAGCACCTATTGCAACACCGTTCCTACGCCGGATGGCGGCACGCACGAAGCTGGCCTGCGCGCGGCGCTGACCAAGAGCCTGCGCGGCTATGGCGAGCTCACCGGCAACAAGCGCGTGGCGCAGCTCACCGCCGACGACGTGCTCGGCACCGCTGCCGCCATGCTCTCTCTGTTCATCCGCGAGCCTGAGTTCCAGGGCCAGACCAAGGACCGCCTGGCGAGCCCTGAAGCCCAGCGCATCGTCGAGAGCGTGCTCCGCGATGCGTTCGATCATTGGCTGACCGGCAACCCGACCCAGGCCAACCGGCTGCTCGACTGGGTGATCGACCGCTCCGAGGAGAGGCTTCGCCGCCGGAAGGAAAAAGAGATCGGGCGGCAGACGGCGACGCGCCGCCTGCGGCTTCCCGGCAAGCTCGCCGATTGCGCGGCGAACGGCGCGTTAGGCACCGAGATCTTCATCGTCGAGGGCGACTCGGCCGGCGGCTCTGCCAAGCAGGCGCGCGACCGCGCGACGCAAGCTGTGCTGCCGCTCAGAGGCAAGATCCTGAACGTCGCCAGCGCCAGCTCCAACAAGCTCGCCGACAATCAGCTGCTCGGCGACCTGATCCAGGCGCTCGGCTGCGGCACCGGCACGCGCTACCGCGAGGACGAGCTCCGCTACGAGAAAGTGGTGATCATGACCGACGCCGATGTCGACGGCGCGCATATCGCCTCGCTGCTCATCACCTTCTTCTACCGCGAGATGCGCGGGCTGGTCGAAGGCGGCCATCTTTATCTCGCCGTGCCGCCGCTCTATCGCCTGAGCCAGGGCGCCAAGATTTTCTATGCGCGCGACGACGCGCATAAGGACCAGCTGATGGCGTCAGAGTTCAACGGCAAGGGCAAGGTCGACGTCTCGCGGTTCAAGGGCTTGGGCGAGATGATGCCGAAGCAATTGAAAGAGACGACCATGGACCGCGCGGTGCGCACGCTGCTGCGCGTCGAGATCGCCAAGGACGACGATCGCGGGACCGGCAGACTGGTCGATCAGCTGATGGGCAACAAGCCGGAGGCGCGCTTCAAATTCATCCAGGACCGCGCCGAGTTCGCCAAGACCGACCAGCTCGATATTTGACTATAGCCAGCGCGGCACGCGGGCTTTGTATTGGCGATAGGCGTCGCCGAATCTCCGCTCCAGATATGCCTCTTCCGGCGTGACCACGCCGCGCTGCAAGATCACGAATACCGGGATCAGCAGCGCCAGCACCCAGATGCTCGTCAGGACGATGGCGAGGCCGAAATAGACGAGGATGAAGCCGATATAGATCGGGTTGCGCGTGATCTTGTACGGCCCGTCGGCGACGAGGGCGGTCGACGGGCGCCCCGGAACCAAGTCGGTGCCGGCGAGGCGGAAGGCGCGGGCCGAGAATGCCGCCAGCACGAAGCCGATGACGATGAAGGTAAGGCCGGTGGCAATCGCCGTCCCGTTGGCCGAGGCGAGCCTTGGCCCGATCGGGAAGACCAGGCTCAGCAGACAGCCGAGTGCGAGCGCGGCGAGAAACAGGAACGGCGGCTTGATCGCCACATCGGCGTAATCTTCCGATGTCATGGTCATGTCACGCTCACGCTGTTTGCCGATGGAAGGCCCTATCAATCGCGCGTGTTTGACCGCTGCACAAGCGCCGCGTTGGCCGCATCACGCGGCAATCGGCAGGTTTTAGGCGCATTCGCGCGTATTTGCCCCTTGCGCCAATGCGCCGAGCCGCCTATTTGAATGGGGACATCGTGAGGCCAGTTGGCTCCGATGGTCGAGTTGGTCTTGCGCAGGACTCGCGAATCGTAGCAGCAAGTCGTTGCGCCTAAAGAAAGAAGATGCGCGAGACGATTATGGTCTCGCGGTATTTTTGCTAACGCATGAGCTTCTCACATCTTGGCCTAAGCCCCAAAGTTTTGTCCGCCGTCACCGCGGCGGGCTTCGAGACGCCGACCCCAATCCAAGATCAAGCCATCCCGCATGCCGTCGCCGGTCGCGACGTGCTCGGCATCGCCCAGACCGGGACCGGCAAGACCGCGTCCTTCGTCCTGCCGATGCTGACGCGGCTCGAGCGCGGACGCGCACGGGCGCGCATGCCGCGCTCCTTGATCCTCGAGCCGACGCGCGAGCTCGCCGCCCAGGTGGCGGAGCATTTCGAGATCCTCGGCAAGAGCCACAGGCTCACCGTCGCGCTCCTGATCGGCGGCGTGTCCTATGACGATCAGGACCGCAAGCTCGATCGCGGCGCCGATGTGGTGATCGCCACGCCAGGCCGGCTGCTCGATCATTTCGAGCGCGGCAAGCTGCTGCTCAACGGCATCGAGATCCTGGTGGTCGACGAGGCCGACCGCATGCTCGACATGGGCTTCATCCCCGACATCGAGCGCATCTGCAAGCTGCTCCCCTTCACGCGGCAGACGCTGTTCTTCTCGGCGACCATGCCGCCCGAAATTCAACGCCTCGCCGACAAATTCCTGCACCATCCGGAGCGGATCGAGGTTGCGCCGCAAGCGACCGCCGCGGCCACCATCGTGCAGCGGCTGAAAAAGGCCCCTGACGATCCGGCCGGCAAGCGCGAGGCGCTCCGCGCTCTGATGCGCGAGGTCGACGTCAAGAACGCCATCATCTTCTGCAATCGCAAGAAGGATGTCGGCATCGTCTACCGCTCGCTGCAGCGCCACGGCTTCAATGTCGGCGCGCTGCACGGGGACCTGGATCAGCATCAACGCACGGCGACGCTCGATGCCTTCCGCAACGGCTCGATCGCCTTCCTTGCCGCGAGCGATGTGGCGGCGCGCGGCCTCGACATCCCCGACGTGAGCCATATCTTCAATTACGACGTTCCGATCCACCCCGAAGACTATATCCACCGCATCGGCCGCACTGGCCGCGCCGGTCGCGAAGGCTTCGCCGCCATGCTGGTGACGCCCAAGGACGTGAAGGCGCTCAAGGCCATCGAGAAGATGCTCAAGCAAGAGATCCCGTGGATCGACGGCGCGCCCGCTCCCGGCGAAATGACCGAGAGCTCAGAGGGGCGGTCGAACGATCGGCATCGGCGCGGCGGCCGCTCGAAGCGTGGCGGCCAGACCTCAGGCCGCGGCGCTCAGGCCAAGCCGGCGCAGCGCCAGGAGGTCCCTGCCCCGGAGCCGCAGACGGCTCAAGGCAATGGAGGGGACGCCAAGATGAGGGACGAGCGCCAGCACGATCATCAGCGGCACAGCGAGCCAAGACACGGCGATCAGCGGCACAGCGAGCCAAGACACGGCGGTCAGCGACAGAGCGAACCGAGACACGGCGATCAGCGGCACAGCGACCAGAGACGCGATCAGCGTAAGCCACAGCAATATGGCGACCGGCCGACCCACGGCGCTCAAGCGGCGGCCTCCGGAGATCGTCCCGCGCCCGCGAACAGGGCACCCCAACTCCAGCCCGCGCCGTCGAAGCAACAGGGCATGGGCGACCACGTCCCCGCCTTCATGATGCGCCCGGTGCGGGTGCCCTAGCGCACTGCCCGCGCCGGCTCTACCTCCGACCGCGCTTGGCTTAGGCTTGCTTTATCGCCGGTCAGAACTTCGCCGGTCTCGATCAGGCTTTTCAGGTTCGACAGAATTTTCGGCCACCCGCCCGACACGGCCTCGATGAATTTCGACCCGGTCTTGTCGATCTCGTGCGTGACCGTGAGCTTGGTGACATCGCCGTTTGCCTCGATATCGAAGGCACAACGCGAATAGCCTTCGGCATGCAATTCGGGCTTGAACTCGTTTCGCCAGCGGAGCACGAGCCGCTTCGGTCTCTCGATCTCCAGCACCTCACCAGCGTCAGTCACGGTCCCGTCCTCGAAAATCATCTTCCAGGACGAGCCTTTCTTCCATTCCGACTCAAGCGTGGCACCGAACCAATAGGTTGGGGTGAATTCGGGGCTCAGCAGCGCCTCCCAGAGCTTTTCGGGCGTCGTGCGGATGTAGGTCACGTAGACGAAACGGTCACTTGCCATCGTGCTTTCCTTCCAGGTTTCGCTTGAGGTCGCTGAGCGCACGCAGTCGCGAGCGCTCGTATTTGCCGATCCAGCGGTCGGCGACGTCGTGAATGGGCACGGGGTTGAGGAAGTGCAGCTTCTCGCGGCCGCGCCTTTGCGTCACGACGAGGTTGGCGGCTTGCAAAAGCGCAAGATGCTTGGTTACCGCTTGGCGCGTCATGTCGTGTCCCTCGCAAAGCTCGTTCAAGCTTTGCCCATTGCGGGCATGGAGGCTGTCCAGCAGTAGCCGTCGCACGGGATCGGCGAGCGCCTTAAAAACCGCATCCATGCTCATGAGCTACAATAGGCAACCATTTGGTTGCCTGTCAAGCGGCACAACATCGCGACGGGCGACCGCCCGACCACACGATCAGTCGTTGGCTAAGACGATTGCTCGGGCGCTTCGGCGCCGGCGGCTTCGCTCGCGGGGGTGAGCGCGACCGACTCGCCGCAACCGCAAGCCGATGTCTGGTTCGGGTTGTTGAACACGAAGCCAGAGCGCATGCGGTCGGCGCGATAGTCCATCTCGGTGCCGAGCAGGAACATCACGGCGGTCGGATCGATCAGGAGCTTGACGCCCTTGTCCTCGATGACCTCGTCATGCGGCCCGCGCGTTTCGGCATAGGTCATGGTGTATTCCATGCCGGCGCAACCGCCATTCTTGACGCCGATGCGCACACCCTCGACCTCGCGGCCGGACGCGGCGGACAGCACGCGGATGCGGTCGGCGGCGGCCTCGGTCAGGCGCATCACTTGCGGGCGGGGTCGGATGGTCATGGTCTCAAGTTGGGGTAAATCAGGGGCGCGTTCAAGGGCTAGCTAGAACATGTTGAGCGCGAGCTGGGCCTCTTCGGACATGCGGCTCATGTCCCAAGGCGGATCGAACACGAGCTTCACCTTCACCTGGCCGACGCCGGGGACCGAGGAAACGGCGTTCTCGACCCAACCCGGCATGTCGCCGGCGACCGGGCAGCCCGGCGCGGTCAGCGTCATGTCGACCTCGATATTGCGGTCGTCGTCGACGTCGAGGCGGTAGATCAGGCCGAGCTCATAGATATCCACGGGGATCTCGGGGTCGAACACGGTCTTGAGCGCGGCGATGAGGTCCTCGCGCAAACGCTCGAGCTCCGCCGGCGGGATTGACGAGCCGTCGCCCTTGGGCTGCTCGGCGCCGGGCGCCATTCCCTCCTCGCCACCGACCGCGCCGACGCAAGCCTTGATCTCGGCAGGCTCATCGGGGGTGGCGGCCGGAGTTCCAGCGCCGACCGACGCGACATCCTCGGCCGAAGCGGTCCCCTCGCTCTCTTGAATCTTTTCAACCATTTGGCCTATCGACCTTCAATCTGTGTCCTAAGCGAACATGTCGCGCGCCTTGTGCAGCGCCTCGACCAGCCGGTCGACCTCCTCGACCGTATTATACATCGCGAATGACGCCCTGCACGTGGCCGTTACGCCAAATCGGGCGAGCAGCGGCTCGGCGCAATGGGTGCCGGCGCGGACCGCAACGCCATAGCGGTCGAGGATCGTGCTTATGTCGTGCGGATGCGTCCCCTCGACATTGAAGGCAACGATGCTGCCCTTGTTCTTGGCGCGGCCGAAGATGCGGAGCCAATTGAGCTCGCTTAAGCGCCCCATGGCGTAGTCGCGGAGGACGTCCTCGTGCGCCTTGATGGCCTCACGGCCGACGCTCTCGACATAATCGAGCGCGGCGCCGAGCCCGATAGCTTGCACGATGGCCGGCGTCCCAGCCTCGAAGCGATGCGGCGGCTCGGCGTAAGTGATCTCGTTCTCGGTGACATGGCCGATCATCTCGCCGCCGCCCTGATAGGGCCGCATGGTCTCGAGGTATTGCTTCTTGGCGTACAGCACGCCGATGCCGGTCGGCCCGTAGAGCTTGTGGCCGGTGAAGGCATAGAAATCGCAATCGAGGTCCTGAACGTCGACCGGGAGATGCACCGCGCCTTGCGCGCCGTCGACCAGCACGGGGATGCCGTGCGAATGGGCGATGCGCACCACTTCCTTGATCGGGACGATGGTGCCGAGCACGTTCGACATCTCCGTCAAGGCAATGAGTTTGGTGCGCTTGCTGATAAGCCGCTCGAACTCATCGAGCAGAAACTCGCCCTCGTCGGAGACCGGCGCCCATTTCAACACCGCGCCCTGCCGCTCGCGCAGGAAATGCCAGGGCACGATGTTGGAGTGATGCTCCATGATGGTGATGAGGATCTCGTCGCCCTCGCCGATATTCGGCGCGCCGTAGGACGAGGCGACCAGGTTGATCGCCTCGGTGGCGTTGCGGGTGAAGATGATCTCTTCGTCGGAGCGCGCGTTGATGAAGCGGCGCACGCTCTCGCGCGCCTTCTCGAAACTGGCGGTCGAGAGGTTGCTCAGATAATGCAGTCCGCGATGGACGTTGGCGTATTCCTCGCCATAGGCGCGCTGGATGGTGTCGAGCACGATTTTCGGCTTCTGTGCCGAGGCGCCGTTGTCGAGATAGACGAGAGGCTTGCCGTTGACCTTGCGGGCGAGGATCGGAAAATCGGCGCGGATGGCCGCGACGTCGAGTGGCGCCTGGACCGCTTTCCGCTCCTTTGCCGTCGGCGTGAGCAAGGTCATCGGCCCCTCCTTCACTCGGCCTCGACGCCGAGCCATTCGGCGGAAGCCGCCGACAGCGCGGCGCGCAAGCCCGCATGCTCGACGCGCTCGATCGCCTCGCCGACAAAGGCCTGGATCAGCAGCGCGCGAGCTTCCGGCTCGGGGATGCCGCGCGCCTCCAAATAGAACAGCAGCTCCTCGTCGATCTGGCCGGAGGTAGAGCCGTGGCCGCACACCACGTCGTCGGCGAAGATCTCGAGCTCTGGCTTCGAATCGAACTCCGCCGTCTCGGAAAGCAGGAGCGCTTGCGCCATCTGCTTGCCGTCGGTCTTCTGCGCGTCGGGGGCGACGATGATCTTGCCCTGGAACACGCCGCGCGCCTCGCCGTCGAGCACGGCTTTGAACAGCTCGCGGCTGGTGCAGCGGGGCACGGCATGCTCGACCAGAAGCGTGGTGTCGCAATGCTGCCGCCCGCGCATCAGGAGAGCGCCGGAGATGTCGAGCGTAGAGCCCTCGCCGGTGAAGCGCGCATAAGTCTGGTTCCTGGCGACGCTCGCGCCGGTCGAGAACTGGAAGGCCTGATAGCGGGCGTCGGTGCCGATCTCGACCAGCGCGCTGCCGAGATGGATGGCGTCGTCCGCTTCCCGCTCGATCTTGAAATGATTCACTGCCGCCTTGGCGCCGATCCTGAGCTCGGTCACGGCGTTCCGCTGCAGCCCGCGCAAGCCGAGGCCGGCGAAGCTTTCGATCAGGGTAAGCGCGCTGCCGGGCTCGGCAATCGCGACGATCCGGGTGAAGATCGAGGCCGGCTCGCCGGTGCCGTCGAGCTGGATCACGTGGATCGGCTTGTCGAGGGTGACGCCCTCGCCGAGGCGCAAGGCGACACCGCCGGTCATCAGCGCGGTGTTCAGCGCGAGCGCGGCATCGTCGTCACGCGGGTTCACCGCGCCAACCGCCTGCTTGAGCCAGGGATGCGGCTTCTCCAGCGCCTGGGCGAGCGACACGACCTCGACGCCGGCAGCCTTGAGCCCAGCGAGGTCCGACAGATCGGCGCGAAGCTCGCCCTCGACCAGGACCAGGCGATAGGCGGGCAGCTCGGCGATGCCCTCCCCGAGCGCCGTCTTGACGTCGGCGGCGTCGATCGGGAGGGAGGTGGCGCGGATCGGCGGATGGGCTTCGGTCAGGAGCGCTCGAAGGTCGGTGTATTTCCAGGCTTCGATGCGGCGATGCGGCAGTCCGAGCCGGGCATAAGCCGCGATCGCCTTGGTCCGTAACGCCGATACGAAGGGATCGCGCGCGCCGGGAAGCGCCTCGCGGGCACTCTCGAACATGTCGAGATAAGCCTGCTCGGCCTTGGTGCGAAACTGCTGGACCGGCAACTCCATCATGCGCCTCTAACCTCGTTGAGCATGATCTTGTCGGAAAACCGGTGCCTACTTTTCCGGATCATGCTCTAGGCCGCCTTGCCGCCGAAATCGGCGTAGCCAGTCTGCTCGAGCTCGAGCGCAAGCTCAGGCCCGCCTGAGCGCGCCACGCGCCCGTCGGAGAGCACATGCACGCGGTCCGGCACGATGTAATCCAGCAGCCGTTGATAATGGGTGATGACGAGCGTGGCGCGCTCGGGACTGCGCAGCGCGTTGACGCCGTCGGCGACGATGCGGATCGCGTCGATATCGAGGCCCGAATCGGTCTCGTCGAGCACGCACAGCGAAGGCTCCAGCAGCGACATTTGCAGGATCTCGTTCCGCTTCTTCTCGCCGCCGGAGAAGCCGACATTCAGCGGGCGCTTCAGCATCTCGGTGTCGATCTTGAGCTGCTTTGCCTTGATGCGCACGAGCTTGAGGAAGTCCGGCGTGGACAGCTCCGGCTCGCCGCGCGCCTTGCGCACCGCGTTCACCGCCGTACGCAGGAAGGTCATGGTGGCGACGCCCGGGATCTCCATCGGATATTGGAAGGCGAGGAACACGCCGGCAGCCGCGCGCTCGGCCGGGGCGAGATCGAGCAGGTCCCGGCCCTTCCAAGTGATCGAGCCTGACGTGACCTCGTAATCGCTCTTGCCGGCCAGCACGTAAGCGAGCGTCGACTTGCCGGAGCCGTTAGGCCCCATGATGGCGTGCACCTCGCCCGCTGGCAGCGTGAGGTCGAGACCTTTCAGGATCTCGCGGCCATCGACATTGACGTGAAGGTTCTTGATCTCAAGCATTACGATTGTTCTCTAATCCTTTGGCACTGACTCTTGTTTCGACTTCGGCTAACCGACGCTCCCCTCCAACGAAATCCCGATCAGCTTCTGCGTCTCGGCCATGAATTCCATGGGCAGGTGCTGGAGCACGTCGCGCACGAAGCCATTGACGATCAGCGCCACCGCCTCCTCGGGCGACAGCCCGCGCGACAGGCAATAGAACAGCTGGTCGTCGGAAATCTTCGAGGTGGTCGCCTCGTGCTCGAACGTGGCGGAAGCGTTCTTGGCCTCGATATAGGGCACGGTGTGCGCGCCGCATTTCGAGCCGATCAGCAGCGAATCGCAATTGGTGAAGTTGCGCGCATTGGCCGCCCGGCGATGCGCCGAGACGAGCCCGCGATAGGTGTTGTTGGAGTGACCGGCGGCGATGCCCTTGGAGATGATGCGGCTCGACGTGTCGCGGCCGAGATGGATCATCTTGGTGCCCGAGTCGACCTGCTGATAGCCGTTGGAGATGGCGATCGAGTAGAACTCGCCGCGTGAGCCGTCGCCACGCAGGATGCAGCTCGGGTATTTCCAGGTGATGGCCGAGCCGGTCTCGACCTGGGTCCAGGAAATCTTGGACCGCGGCCCGCGGCAATCGCCGCGCTTGGTGACGAAATTGTAGATGCCGCCTTTGCCATTCTTGTCGCCGGGATACCAGTTCTGCACCGTCGAATATTTGATCTCGGCATCGTCGAGCGCGACCAGCTCGACCACGGCGGCGTGCAGCTGATTGGTGTCGCGCATCGGCGCGGTGCAGCCTTCGAGATAGCTAACATACGAGCCCTTGTCGGCGATGATCAGCGTGCGCTCGAACTGGCCGGTGTTCTCGGCGTTGATGCGGAAATAGGTCGACAGCTCCATCGGGCAGCGCACGCCCGGCGGCACATAGACGAACGAGCCGTCGGAGAACACGGCGGAGTTGAGCGTCGCGTAGAAATTATCGGTGACCGGCACCACCGAGCCCAGATATTTCTTCACCAGCTCGGGATGCGACCTGACCGCCTCCGACACCGAGCAGAAGATGACGCCGGCCTTGGCCAGCTCCTCCTTGAAGGTGGTGACCACTGAGACGCTATCGAACACGGCATCGACGGCCACGCGCGGTCCTTCGATCCGCGCGCCCTCGACGCCGGCGAGCACGGCTTGCTCCTTGAGCGGGATGCCGAGCTTGGCGTAGGTCGCGAGCAACTCTGGATCGACGTCGGCGAGGCTCTTCGGCCCTTCGGTGCTCTTGGGCGCCGAGTAGTAATAGAGGTCCTGGAAGTCGATCTTGGGGTGAACGACGTTGGCCCAGGTCGGCTCCTGCATGGTCAGCCAGCGGCGATAGGCCTCGAGCCGCCAATCGAGCAGCCAGTCGGGCTCGTCCTTCTTGGCCGAGATGAACCTGACGGTCTCCTCGGTGAGGCCCTTGGGCGCCGTCACCGACTCGATATCGGTGGTGAAGCCGTATTTATATTTGTCGACGTCGATCTCGCGAACGCGGGCGACGGTCTCTTGCACTGCCGGCATTGGCCTACTCCAAATCCTTGCCGCGGCCTCTAGGCCGCCACCTTCCGGCTCCGCTTGAGCCGCTTGATCAACTCGTCAAAGGCGCCCAGAAACCTTTCGATATCGGCACTCGTGGTGCCAATACCAAGGCTCACGCGGATCGCACCTTGCGCGAGTTCGGGCGCGACACCCATGGCGCCCAGCACATGCGAGGCCTCGACCTTGCCCGACGAGCAGGCCGATCCCGCGCTGACCGCCACACCGGCGAGATCGAGCCCGATCACCAGCGTCTCGGCCTTGGCGCCGGGAACGGCCATGCAGCTCGTATTCACCAGCCGCGGCACGGCTTTCGAAACGATCACCGCGTCAGGGGCGATGGCGAGCGCTCCCGCCTCCAACGCCTCTTTCAGCGCTCCGATCGCCGCGGTCTTGGCGAGGTCGGCATTCGCCAACTCGGCCGCCACGCCGAAGCCGACGATGCCAGCCACGTTCTCGGTTCCGGCGCGCTTCCGACGCTCCTGGCCGCCGCCCTTCAGCAGCGGCTCGACCGCAACACCTGGCTTGAGCACCAGGGCACCGACGCCCTTGGGCCCGCCGATCTTGTGGGCCGAGAGGCTCAGCATGTCGGCGCCGAGCCCATCCATGTCGATCAGCATCCTGCCCGCCGCCTGAACGGCGTCGCTATGCAAGAGCCCTCCTGCCTCATGGACGATTCTGGCGGCCTCGGCTAACGGGCTGGATCGCGCCCGTCTCGTTATTTGCCGCCATCAGAGAGACGAAGGGTCTCCACCCTCCTAAATGGTGCTTCTTAAGCTCGCTCGCAAGGATTTCGAGGTCGACTACGCCAGCCTGGGTGACCGGGATCGTGGTCGTGGTCTCGCGATAGAAGCGCCCCCCCGCAAGCACCGAGGGATGCTCGATCGCCGAAAGATAGCAGTGCCAGGCCTCGCCGGACCGGGCGGCAAGCGCAAGTGCGTTCGCCTCGGTGCCGCCGCTCGTGAAGATCACGTCCTCGGGCGCGGCGCCGACGAGCCTCGCCACCTTGACCCTGGCCGCCTCGATCGCGGAGCGCGCGGCGCGTCCCTCCTCATGCACCGAGGACGGATTGCCGACGATACCAAGCGCCTCGGCAATCGCCTCGCGCACTTCGGTGCGGAGCGGCGCGGTCGCGTTATAGTCGAGATAGGAGCGCTGGTTCATCGATCGCCGAAACTCGCGGCTGTTTGCCGCCGGGTTAGCGCTTGCACGAGCCCCTATCGCGCGTGCTATGAAGCGCGGCCTGAAGTCGGGACCGCTCCGAGCGCCCAGCTGCTCTGGAAGGGTCTTGTTTGGAACAATTCTAAATCTTAAATTCGTATAGGATTCTGGAGCGGCAGAGTCAAGATTTGCGGCGGCGGTTTCTGCGTCTTATTTGCCCACTCGGCGCCAGCAAGTGTTCTCTATCTGTGACCTAACGTCGGTATCGAGGCCAGTGTTTTATGCCTGAAGTGAATATCAGCGGCCCGGGCGGCAGGATCGAGGCCCGCTATCATCATGAGCGCGGCCCGAACACCCCGATCGCGCTCATCCTGCATCCCCACCCGCAATTCGGCGGGACGATGAACAATCAGGTCGTCTACCACCTCTATTATGCGTTCCAGAAGCGCGGCTTCTCGGTGCTGCGCTTCAACTTTCGCGGGGTGGGACGGAGCGAGGGCCTGTTCGACAACGGCCCTGGCGAACTCGCCGACGCCGCCACCGCACTCGACTGGCTCCAGGCCTATAACGCCGACGCGCAGACCTGCTGGATCGCCGGCGTCTCGTTCGGCGCGTGGATCGCCATGCAGCTTCTGATGCGCCGCCCCGAGCTCGAAGGCTTCATCTCGGTGGCGCCGCCGGCCAATCTCTACGACTTCACGTTCCTCGCGCCGTGCCCCTCCTCCGGCCTGATGGTCAACGGGGCGAAAGATCGAGTCGTGCCAACGGAATCGGTGCGCGGGCTCGTCGATCGTCTCAAGACGCAGAGGGGCATCGTCATCGACCACCAGACCGTGCCGGATGCGAACCACTTCTTCGAGGGCCGCATGGACGGCCTGATGGAGGTGGTTGACGGCTATCTCGACAAGCGGCTCGGCAAGCGCAAGAAGGCGAAAGACTCCGCCGCCTAGGTCTTGCTCTTACCGTCATGCCCGGGCTTGTGATAGGAGGCTCTGCGACAGCAGCGCTTCATCAGCCGGCCGGCCACGCCCATGAGCACCCTTAGATCTGACTTCCTGGTCGAGCTTCAGGCGCGTGGCTTCATCCACCAGGCGACCGACGAGGCTGCGCTCGACAAGCTGCTCAGGGGCGAGCGCGTCACCGGCTATATCGGCTTCGACGCCACGGCGCCGAGCCTGCATGTCGGCAACCTCGTCTCGATCATGATGCTGCGCAAGTTGCAGCAGGCGGGGCACAAGGCCATCGTGCTGATCGGCGGCGGCACCACCAAGGTCGGCGACCCATCGGGCAAGGACGAGGCTCGCAAGCTCTTGAGCGATGCCGAGATCGGCGCCAACGTCGCCGGCATCGAATCGGTGTTTCGCAAGTTCCTGAGCTTCGGCCACGGCGCCGGCGACGCGGTCATGGTCAACAACGCCGATTGGCTCGAGCAGCTTGGCTATATCGATTTCCTGCGCGATTACGGGCGCCATTTCAGCGTCAACCGCATGCTGAGCCAGGATTCGGTGAAGCTCAGGCTCGAGCGCGAACAGCCTCTGAGCTTCATCGAGTTCAACTACATGGTGCTCCAGGCCTACGATTTCGTCGAGCTTAGCCGCAGATTCGGCTGCCGCTTGCAGATGGGCGGCTCCGATCAATGGGGCAATATCGTCGGCGGCATCGAGCTTGGGCGACGCAGCGACGGCATCGAGCTGTTCGGGCTGACCTCACCCCTCCTCACCACGGCCGCTGGCGCCAAGATGGGCAAGACGGCGGCCGGCGCGGTGTGGCTCAACCCCGACATGCTGTCGCCTTACGACTATTGGCAATTTTGGCGGAACAGCGAGGACGGCGACGTGAGCCGCTTCTTGAAGCTGTTCACCGAGCTCGCCCTCGATGAAATCGGCAAGCTCGCCACGCTCAAGGGCTCGGAGCTAAACGAGGCGAAGAAAGTGCTCGCCACCGAGGCGACCGCGCTCGTGCACGGGCGCGACGCGGCGGACCGCGCGGCAGAGACCGCGCGCACCACGTTCGAAGCCGGCGAGATCGCCGCGAACCTGCCCACGGTCGAGGTGCAAGCGGCAGAGCTCGAGCGCGGCGCTCGGCGTGCTCAATGCCAGCGTGCTTGCAGGCTTCGTTCAGTCGACGGGAGAGGCAAGGCGCCAGATCAAGGGCGGCGGCATCAAGGTGAACGACGAACCGGTCACCGACGAACGCAGGCTGCTGACGCCCGCAGACCTCACCCCGGAGGGCGTGATCAAGCTCTCGCTCGGCAAGAAGCGCCACGCGCTGATCCGTCCGGTATAGAGAAGCGCCGGCGGCTATTGCGGCGGGACGAAGCCGCCGCCCGCCGTGCCTGGGGATGGGGAAGAGGATGCGGCCGCCGCGTCGGGAACGGTGCCGGTGAACTCGAAGATCTGGCGGAAGATGCCGGGCGTCATCACCGACATGGGATTGACCAGCACCGACGGGTCGTCGAGCTTGCCCTTGATGGCGAAGGTGATGCCGACCAGCCCCTCGCCTTGCCGGCCGCCGAGCACCGGGCCGAGGATGGGGATCGCCCTGAAGGCGGAGTTCAGTCCGTAAAGCGGCACGTAGGTGCCGCCGAGATCGACGGTCTGCAACTTGAAATCGACCGTGCCGCGCATGGTGGCGCCGAGCTGGTCGCCGTTCATGTAGGCATCCTTCAAATGGAACTTACCGCCGCCGACCGAGAACGGCGCTCGCAACTGCTTGAAGTCGATGCTCGATCTCGTGACCTGCTTCTTACCCTGGCCACCAAGCACCGCCTCCGAGCTTGGATCGGTGAGCACATCGCTCACCACCTGATCGCCAAGCACGGTAAAGTCGCGCGCCCATAGCGTGCCGCTCTTGGTGCCGGGACCGCCGGCGTCAAGATTGACCTCGAGCTGCGCCTCGCCGCCATCGACGCTGGGATAGAAGCCGATCAGGCGGAATGCTGAGCCAGCGTCGCGCGACTCGGCCTTGATCTCGCGCGCCCCGCCGCTTGTCACCAGAGTGACCGCGGCCGGCGTTTTGCCGTTCAGATCGCCCTTGCCGTCGAGCGCTACGATGCGGCCGTTGCGTTTCTTGAAGGTGACATGCACGTTGCGCGCGGTCGTATCGTAGAACCCGACCACCGAATCGATGTCGGCGGCGAGATCGATGCCGAACGGATCGGCGGGCTCGCTCGAGCCGTCGTCGGTGAACTGACCGGCGGAGAACAGCGAGCGAAAGAACTGCTTGCCATCATAGCTCGGGCCTTTGGCCCTGATATCGAGCACCTTGTCGTCGCGGACATTGGCGGTGATCTCGACATGGGTGATCGAGTCGATGGAGAAATCGGAAAAGTAAAAGCTCTTGAGATGCTGCTCGGAATCAAGCGCGAGCGCGCCCTCGATATTGATGTCGTCGCCGAGGATTTTCAGATTTTGCAGCTCGGTCGTACCGTCGTCTTTCTGCGCCACGTCGAATTGAATGTTGGCGCGACGGCCGGCGGGTTTGGTCCAGCCCATGCTGCCGAACAGCAGCTGCGCATCGGTGAGGTCGGCGTTCAGACTCATATTCGGGGAGGCTTCGCCGAGGCCGGTGACCGAGAGGGTGACCGGCGTCGTTCCCTTGACCAGATGGTTGACCTTGAAGCCGAGCTTCTCGCGCGCCTCCTCGTCGAGATTGGCCGTCACCCTGATCGGCGGCTGGCGATCGTTGGGCGCGTCGAAGACGCGCTGCCAAGCAAGCTCGGCGGGCACGCCCTTGATCTGAATGATGCCCTTGGCCTCGACTGCCTCCTCGGTAAGATTCACGTCGAGCGAGCCACCCTCGACATCCATGCCGCCGATGAGATTGGGGGCAATTGCCTCGTCGAGCCGCGCCATGCCGCGGAACTTGACGTCCTTGAATACGAGGCTTTCGCTGAGCGGCATCGTCAGAGTGAAGCCGCCCGAGGCGGTACCGCCGAGAAAGTCGGGCTTCAGACCGACCGTCTTCAGATAGCCGAGCCGCTCCCCGTCGAGCAACGCGAGTACGGTGGGCGTGCCGCCGGCGGCCTTGAACGAGACGACTCCTTGTAGCGGGTTCGGGCGGAGGTCGGGGACGTAGAAGCGGCCGTCGCTGAGCGCAATCTCCCGCCCCGTAGAAGGCTCGACGAGCTTCCCTTGCGGAATATCGACAGAGAACTCGGTGCCCTTGATGGTCAATTTGGCGTCGTCGGTGAGCACGGGAGGCAAATCGTCCATGTAGGCGATGCTGAGCCCGGTGAAATCGATATCGACGTCGACCGCGCCGTCCGGTGCATCGGCGCCGGCTTGGATTTGGGCAAGCTCGCCGGCCGGGAGATTCACCTTGAACTTGCCGCCGAGCATCTGCCCTCCGCCCACCCGCTGCAGCGCCCACTCGCGCGCGCTGCCGGCGAAGAATTTCGGCCAGAACCGCTTGAGCGTGTCCATGGTCATCGGGCTAAGCTCGCCGGCAAGCTGGATTTCCGGCGAGCCCGGCGCGTCGTGAATGCTGCCGGCGAACACGATCGAGGACGTGCCCGAGCGGATAACGAAACGCGAGATCGTCACGCGTCCATCCTTGGGAACGATCGAGCCGGCCACGCTCCATTCGTCGATGCGCATGGGCGCGAGTCCGAACTCCTCGACCGCGAGCACAGCCCCATCAGCCTTCAACGAGAAGTTCCAGGAGGTCGGCATCCCACTCGCATCGCGCACGGGCGTGACCGCGCCGCTGATCGTCGCCTTGCTGTCACCCCAGGTGAGCGTCGAGGGGGCGATCTCGACGATGTCCCGTTCCTTCAGATAGCGCACCAGGAGATTGCCATGGTCGATGTGCATGGCGTACTCGGGATCCCATTCGGGCGTGATCTGCCCGCCCTCCAATTCGAGCTTCGCCTCGCCGGCCAGGAACTCGCCTGAGCTGGATAACTCGATCGTGCTCTCGCCGTTGACCTCCATGTCGAGCGCCTTGAGCGCCCGGAGCGAGGGGAAATTGCCGGCAAGACCGGAGGGAACGAGATTCTGGAGTAGCGCAGTGATGGTGAAGCTCTGGCGCCTCGGGCGCTCCTCGGTGCGGACCTCGAGCTGCCAATCGCCTTTGGAGGAGGCGACATTGGCCTGGCCGACGATGATGCTGCGCTTGTCCTTGTGCTCAAGGTCGATGGCAAAATCGGGCACCTGCCAGGAGGTCTCGGTGCCGCTCTGATTGAGGACGACGAGCGCATTCTTGAAGCCGAACCGCGTCAGGTAGGAGGTATTGCCCTGGCGCGCCCGGTCGAACATCTCGGTGATGGTGCTGGTCAGATTGAGCTTGCGCCCGCCTGCCGCCGGCGCTTCGGAGCGCTTGGCGATGACCGTCTCGGGCGCGGCGGCGGCGCCCTCGTCGGCAGCAAGCCCTTCGGCCGGCAGAGAGCCACGGATCAAGGTATCGCTCTCGCCGGCGACCGGCTTCTGGAAGGTCAAGGTGAGACCCTGCTGCTGATTGTAGAACATCAGCAGGCGCGGGCCGATGAAGTCGACGCTTCCCGGCGCGAGTCGCCCGCCGAGCAGCGCCGCGCCGCTCATGCCGATGGCGGCGAGAGGCGCTTGGGCGACGATCGAGCCGTCCTTGTCGATCAGCCTGATGTTGCGCAGGCGAAACAGCACGCCGGGCCCGTCGGCGGTGCGTGTCAGAATCGCGTCGTCGATCTTGACGTGCATGTCGGTGAGCTGGCCGTTGATCGCGTCCTCTATGGTCGGCACCAGGCTCGGCAGCGAGATGGGCCCACGGGCGAGCCGGCCATAGCCGAGGACGATGGCGATCAGGCCTACGACCAAAATTCCCGCAAAGACTTCGCGGCAGACGCTGGCGCCGCGCGTGGAGAGCTTGGCCAACTCGATCTGGACCGGCGGGGGCATCCGCTTCACCAGCGCCCTGCCCCGCTCCGGCAATGCGAGAAGCGCCTTGCCACCTTCGGTGAGCGCCTTGCCACCTCCAGTGGTCAATCTCGCGAGCGCACCTGCGATCGGCTCGTTCATTCAGTCACAGGTCCCCGACAAGGCTCGTCGACGCGCGCTCGCCGCCTACCGTAGAGAACGCTGGCAAGCGAACAAGCGCGAAAACGGCCTCGCTATCGAACGGCAAGCGACGCCCCGGTCTGCTCATGCTCTTGATCAGCATCCCCCAAGCCGGGCCCTTAGATTTCCCTCGGCGCCGCGGCAAAGACGACGCACAACCTAAAGCTAAGGGCAGCCTCAATAAGAGGCAGTAAAATCGGCCAAAGGAAGGCGGTAAACCCGTTGCGAGACCAAGACTTAGCCCACGACAGGGCCGCTTGCCGCAGGACTGAGAAGCCCCATGACAACCGATGGGCGAGGAGATATTGTGGGCTGGAGGAGTGGGCGCCGGGGCGACGACCCTAAGTCGGGAAACTCCGCGACAATCCCTTAGAGCGGCTTTATTGTGTCGAGGTTGCGAGCTTAGCGTCTGGTCCCGCGTCGGCGCTGCGTCGTAGTATCGGATGGGGAGGTACACGTATGTTCACGAAGAAACCCGAGCCGGGCGAGAGTGTGACGAAAATGGGAGAGCGGCCAAGCGGCGAGGCCAAATCTCCGTTCACCGAGCGGCCGGCGACCTACGCGGCCAAAGCGCCGAGCCCGGCAGCGAGCAAGATGGTCCCCTCGATCATCGGCGAGGACCTGGCGATCACCGGTAACGTCACCTCCAAGGGCGAGATCCAGGTCGACGGCGAGATCCAAGGCGATATCAATTGCGGCTCCCTCCTGCTCGGCGACAAGTCGCAGGTGATGGGCAGCGTGATCGCCGAGGATATCGTGGTGCGCGGCCGCGTAACCGGCTCGATCAGGGGCTTGCGCGTGACGCTTCAGGCGCAGTCCCATGTCGAGGGCGATATCTTCCATCAGAGCCTCGCCATCGAGCAGGGCGCCTATTTCGAGGGGAAGTCGCGCCGCTCCGACGATCCGTTGGCCGAGCTCAAGAACGCGCAGGCCGCAGCCAGCCCGCGTCCCGAGCCAAAGCCGGCAAGCTTCGATCCGCGGCCGACCGAGCAGGTCACCACCAGCTTCGGCAGCTCGAGTCCGCTGACGACGCGCGCCGCGGAGTAGCAGCAAGGCAGGATGGCCCCGCGAATGGGGCCAGCCTCTTTCTCTCGCCGCCAGCTCTCGATGCTTTGGCGGCTCTATGCTTTGACGGCTCTATGCTTTGGCGTCGGTGTGGATGCGCTCGGCGAGCGCAGCCTCGATGAAGCGATCGATATCGCCGTCGAGAACGGCCGATGGGTTGGTGCTCTCAACCCCGGTGCGCAGGTCCTTCACCAGCTGATAAGGCTGGAGCACATAAGACCTGATTTGATGACCAAAGCCGATATCCGACTTGGCGGCGGCGGCCGCTTGCGCCTCGTCCTCCCGCCGCTTGAGCTCGGCCTCGTAGAGCCGCGCGCGGAGCATGGCCCAGGCCGTCGCCCGGTTCTTGTGCTGCGAGCGCTCGTTCTGACAGGTTACGACGATGTTGGTCGGGATGTGCGTGATGCGCACCGCGCTGTCGGTGGTGTTGACGTGCTGGCCCCCTGCCCCCGAGGAGCGATAGGTGTCGATCCGCACGTCCTTTTCGTCGATCTCGATCTCGATCGTGTCGTCGATCGCCGGATAGACCGAGACCGAGGCGAAGCTCGTGTGGCGGCGCGCGTTCGAATCGAACGGCGAGATGCGCACCAGGCGATGCACGCCCGCCTCGGTCTTGAGCCAGCCATAGGCATTAGTGCCTTTGATCAGCACGGTGCCTGACTTGATGCCGGCCTCTTCGCCGTAATGCTCGCCGATGATCTCGACCTTGTAGTCGTGGCCTTCGGCCCAGCGCACATACATGCGCTCGAGCATCAGCGCCCAGTCCTGGCTTTCGGTGCCGCCTGCGCCGGCGTGGATCTCGACATAGGCGTCGTTGGGGTCGGCCTCGCCGGAGAGCAGGGCCTCGACCTCGCGGGTGTGCGCCTCCTGCTTCAGCTTGGCGAGCGCAGTCTCGGCCTCGGCGACGATTGAGGCGTCGCCCTCCTCCTCGCCGAGCGTGACCAGCGCGATGTTGTCGTCGAGCTCGCGGGCGAAGCGGTCGAAGGCTCTGAGCGAGGCCTCGAGCTGCTGGCGCTCGCGCATCAAGCCTTGCGCGCGCCGCGAGTTGTTCCAGAAATTCGGTGCCTCGGCCTCGCGATCGAGCGCCGCTAGCCGCGTCCTCGCCTGATCAGGGTCAAAGATGCCTCCTGAGCAGCGACAGCGACTCCTTGATCTCGTTGACGACGGATTCGGTCTCGGCGCGCATCGCTTCCTCGTGCTGCACAAAGGGGGGCGACGACGAAGCGAGCGGAGCCCGCCACACGCCATCGCGGGTGGATCAGATAGGGCTTTAGTAGAGGCCGCCTGGGCCAGCTGTCAAAGCGTTGCTGGGCGGGGGCGGAGGCGCCATCGGCCGCGGCCGTGGCGCGGGGCCCGGTCCCGGAGGCGCCGCACGAACGGCGTCGGGCGGTGGACCGCCGGCATCGGCGGCTGCCGCAGGCGCCGCGCCGGTGTCGAGATCATCGCCGGCGACCGGGACGTCGCCCATCTCCTCCTCCACCGAGCCGGCCGGCTCCTCGCCTGGCTTGAACGCCTCGAGGATGGCGGTCTTGTCGCCGGGACTGGAGGGCAGTCCGGTCTTGTGGTTGACGCGGACCAGCTTCATGCCGGGCGGCGCACGGAACGGAATGGGCGGAACGTCGGCCAGCGCCTGGCGCATGAAGTCGCGCACGACCGGCGCGGCGAGCATGCCGCCGGTCTCGCCATGGCCGAGCGAGCTGGGCTGGTCGAAGCCGAAATAGACGCCGACCACCATGTCGGGCGTAAAGCCGATGAACCACGCGTCCTTATAGTCGTTAGTGGTGCCGGTCTTGCCCGCGATCGGCCGCTTCAGCACCTTGAGCTTCTGCGCCGTGCCGCTCTGCACGACGCCTTCCATGATGTTGGTGATCTGGAACGCCGACATCGGATCGATGATCTGCTTGCGGTCATCGACCAGCGTCGGCTCCTGTTGACCGGTCCACTCGCGCGCCGCGCAAGTGCTGCAGTCGCGGTCGTCATGCTTCCAGATCGTCCGGCCATAGCGGTCCTGGATGCGATCGATGAAAGTCGCCTTGATCTGCTTGCCGCCGTTGTCGAGCATCGAATAGCCCGTCACCATGCGCAGCAGCGTCGTCTCCCCGGCGCCGAGCGCCATCGAGAGCGCCGGCATCAGATTGTCGTACACGCCGAAGCGGCGCGCATATTCGGCGATGATCGGCATGCCCATGTCGCGAGCGAGCCTGACCGTCATCAGGTTGCGCGAATGCTCGATGCCGAAGCGCAACGTCGACGGACCGGCAGCAGAGCCGGCTTCGTAGTTCTTCGGGCACCATTGCGGCATGCCGGCGCCCTGGTCGATGCAGATCGGGCCGTCGACGATGATGCTCGACGGCGTATAGCCGTTGTCGAGAGCGGTGGTGTAGATCAGCGGTTTGAACGAGGAGCCCGGCTGCCGGCGCGCCTGCGTGGCGCGGTCGAACTGGCTCGCGGCGAAGCTGAAGCCGCCGACGATCGCCAGCACGCGACCGGTGTGCGGGTCCATGGCGACGAGCGCGCCGCCGACCGAGGGAACCTGTTGCAACGACCATTGCCCCTTGAGGCTGTCGTCGGGTGCGCCCGGCGTGCCGTCATCGGCGGGTTTCGGCACGCGCGGCGAGACATAGATCACGTCGCCCGGCTTGAGCACGGCGCTGACCGACGCCGGGGTACCGCCGAAGCCGACGCCCACCTTCGGTCTAGCCCATTTCACTTCCTCGTAAGGAATGACGCCGGTATCGCGCTCCTTGACGAGCACGCCTTGCGGAGTGCGTCCAGGCCTGAGCCCGATGGTCGCCTTGTCCTTGGCAACGTCGAGCACGACGGCGAGCCGCCACGGGTCGATGTCGGTCCATACCGGCATCGAGCCGAGCCCCTTGCCCCAGTCGCCCTTGATGTCGATGGTCTTCACCGGGCCGCGCCAGCCGCTATGCCGGTGATCGTAGGCGACGAAGCCGTCGATCAGCGCGTTGCGCGCCAGGCGCTGCAGCTTCGGGTCGAGCGTGGTGCGGACCGAGAGGCCGCCGCCATAGAGCTTCTCCTCGCCGAAGCGGTCGAGAATCTCGCGGCGCACCTCCTCGGCAAAGAACTCCGAGGCGAAAATCTTGGCGCCTGGGGAGCGCTTGGTCACGCCGAGCGGGGAAGCCTTGGCCTTCTCGCCCTCGTCGGCGTTGGCAAAGCCGTTCTCGACGATACGGTCGATCACCCAGTTGCGGCGCGCAATCGCGCGGTCGGGGTACTTGAACGGGTCGTAGTTGGAGGGCGCCTTGGGCAGCGTCGCCAGATATGCGCAGTCGCCGAGCGTCAACTCGCTCAGCGCCTTGTCCCAATAGGTCTGCGCCGCGGCGGCCACGCCATAGGCGCCAGCGCCGAGATAGATCTCGTTCAGATAAAGCTCGAGGATCTGCTCCTTGGTGAAGGCGCGCTCGATGCGGATGGCGAGGATCGCCTCTTTCAGCTTGCGCTCCATGGTCTGGTCGCTGCTCAAGAGGAAATTCTTGGCCACCTGCTGGGTGATGGTCGAAGCGCCGACCACGCGCCGGCCCGACTGCACGTTGTTCAAGTTGGTGACGACGGCGCGGATGATGCCCTGCACGTCGAGGCCGCCATGCTGGTAGAAATTCTTGTCCTCGGCCGAGATGAACGCCTCGATGACGCATTTCGGGATGGCGGTGATCGGCACGTAGATGCGCCGCTCGCGCGCGAACTCGGCGATCAGCTCGCCGTCATTGGCGTGGATGCGGGTCATCACCGGCGGCTCGTATTTGGCGAGCACCTCGTAGTCAGGCAGCTCGCTCGATACTTTCCACAGCACGAAAGCCGCAGCGCCAGCGACCGCGATGAACACGATCATGCTGGCTGCGAACATGAAGCCCAGAAAGCGCAGAAAGAAGCCGCCACGACGGCGGCGCCGGCGCTGCTCCGGTGGCTTGACTGGAGCCGTAATATCCATGTGTTCAGACCCGTCCCGTCCCCGCTTTTAAGCGCGCGGGGCACCCGAGGCAACCCTAGCGAAGATTATGGCAACAAAACGCTGGCGCGGGCGGAAAATTGTCTGAGTTGGATAAGAGTCGCGGCGATCAGAACGGGGCGCGGGCGATGCGCTTGGCGAAATAGCCGTCGATCGCCTCGACGATCGAGGCGCCCATGCGCTCGCGCCAGACATCGGAGACGAGATGCTTCTCGTCGTCGGGATTGCTGAGGAAGCCGATCTCGAGCAGCACCGACGGCACGTCAGGGGCCTTCAGCACGCGAAAGCCGGCAGAGCGCAGTTTCCTCGTGTGCAGGCCGCCGGCCAACTCGCCGACGATCGAGCGGGCGAACACCGTCGAGCGGTTCTGCGTCTCGCGCTGGGCAAGGTCGATCAGGATATTCGCCACCACCTCGTCGGAATCGCTCGGCAGCGCGACGCCGGCGATGGCGTCGGAGAAATTCTCCTTGGTCGCGAGCTCTTTGGCCTCGTCGTCTGAGGCCTGCTCCGACAGCGTGTAGACGGTTGCGCCGGTCGCTCTGTCGGTCTGCTTGGGGAAATAGTCGGCATGGATCGACAGGAACAGGCTCGCGCCCTTCTTCTGCGCGAACTCGACGCGCTCGCGGAGCGGCAGGAAGGTGTCGTCCTCGCGGGTGAGATAGACGTCGTAACGGCCAGTTGCCTCGAGTTTCTCCTTCAGCGATTTGGCGAAGGCTAGAACCACCTCCTTCTCGGTGACGCCGGTCGCGCTGCTCGTGCCGGGATCGATGCCGCCGTGGCCGGGATCGAGCACGATCACGGGCTTCGCGTCCGCCGCGCGGGCGGGTGGCTCGGGCAGCGGCATCGCTGCGCCGCTGTCGGGCCCGGCGGGTTTCGCCTCTTTCAGCTTGGCGAGGAACGTCTTCTCGTCGGTCGGCACCAGATCGACCACGAGCCGTGCCGGCTGGTCGTCGCGCGGCTCGAGCACGAACGCCTTGTCGATGAGGAACGGGCCGCCGACATCGATGACGATGCGCGACTTGCCGGGCGCGAACAGGCCGTAGCGATAGGCGGTGATCAGCCCCCTCTTCTCTTTGCCGACGCCCTCGGGCATCTGGAAATTCACGTCGGGGGCGTCGACGATGACCCGATAGGGGCTCGCCAGCGCGAAGACATGAACATCGACCTTTTTCGACAGATCGGCGATGAAGCGGGTGCGCTCGCGGTCGCCGGCGACGCGGGCGTCCTGGGCGACGATGGACTTTGCCTCGGCGCAAGCGGGCGTCGGGCGCGACACGCCGGCCACGATCAACAGCAGCACCGCGCAAGCGAGCGCAAGCGCCTTTATCATACGCCTACTCGACATCGTCCCCACGCAACCGACCCTCAGCCTGCACGCGTTCCGGCGCGCGCTTGGGGCCGTAACAATGGTGCCCGCCCGCGTTTGCGCCAAAATAGGTCTGAACCGGCGCAAATCTTAACCACAGCAGGTTAAGCGACTCTTTTGACGCAATGCGGACAAGCGCCCATCGAGGCTTGCCAAATCTCCCGCCATACCCGTAATAAGGGTCAGGCTCTAGTGAGCCCTAGCCCTGGACGCCAAACGGCGATACGGGCGGATTGTTTCCCGCGGCCCTTGCTCTATTCGAACGGCGAGGACGCAGAAAGAAGCGGCGGCCAGTGACAGCGGCCGTCAAATTGACATCTCGAAGCCGCGGCTCTAGCGCGGCGGTGAGGATCGCGATGCAGCGTCAGAGCATTCGGCTAAGTCTCGGAAACACCGGGACTTTGTGTGGATATCTGGCCGCTTGGCGACCGGCAAAGGTCGCACCCTTCGGCTCCGAAACGGGGCTCGTCATGGGTCGTCGCAGCGAATCATGGTCTATTGGTCATTGGCGCGCGAGGGCCTTGGGCGCGAACCCGGAATGGCGGATGTCATCCCCGCTTTCCTTGGCCTACGCGGCGGAGAAAACACAACATGCCAAGCAAAATGTTAATCGATGCGGCGCATCCGGAGGAGACCCGGGTCGTTGCGGTAAAAGGTAATCGCGTAGAGGAATTCGACTACGAATCGGCAAGCAAGAAGCAGCTTCGGGGCAATATCTACCTTGCCAAAGTCACGCGCGTAGAGCCGTCGTTACAGGCGGCCTTCGTCGACTACGGCGGCAACCGTCACGGCTTCTTGGCCTTTACCGAAATTCATCCCGACTATTACCAGATCCCTGTCGCGGACCGGCAGGCCTTGCTCGAGGCCGAGGCCGAAGAGGAAAGCCGCGCGTCTGCCGCGGAAGCCGCCGAAGACGATGCTGCCGCCGGACGGCGGCGTAGCCGGCGTGGCCGGCGTGGCCGCGGCCGTCCTGAGCAGCAAGGGCGCAGGGACGGCGGCGGGGAGCGCGCAAGCCCGGCGGCCGAGGAAACCGAGGAAGCTGTCGCGATCGCCCGCCTCGAAGTCGAGGACGACGACGAGATCGACACGACGCCGCGGGACGATACGGGTCCGTCCGTCGCCATGGAGACAAGCGAACTCGTGCACGAGGTCTCCGAACCCGCCGAAGAGGGCCATGTGCGCTCGGCGCCGGAGCCCGACGACGACGATGAGGACGGCGATGAAGGCGAGGACGGCGACCATCCGGAAACCGTCGGCCAGCCGGTCGCGCTGAAAGAGGGCAACGGCGAGACCGTCGCGGAGTCCGTCGAATCGGTCGGCTCAGAGGATGCTCTCGAGGAGCTGCCCGAGCGGACGCGCCGCCGCCGCGGCCGCCCCTACAAAATCCAGGAGGTGATCAGGCGCCGCCAGATCATCCTCGTGCAGGTGGTGAAGGAGGAGCGCGGCAACAAAGGCGCGGCGCTCACGACCTATCTCTCGCTTGCCGGCCGCTACACCGTGCTGATGCCGAACACCGCGCGTGGCGGCGGCATCTCGCGCAAGATCACCCAGCCGACCGACCGCAAGCGTCTGCGCGAAATCGCCGGCGAGCTCGAAGTGCCGGAGGGCATGGGGCTCATCATCCGCACCGCCGGCGCGCAGCGCACCAAGACCGAGATCAAGCGCGACTACGACTATCTGCTGCGCTTGTGGGAAAACGTTCGCGACCTCACGCTGAAATCGACGGCCCCTGCCCTCGTCTATGAGGAAGGCAGCCTGATCAAGCGCTCGATCCGCGATCTGTACAACAAGGACATCGACGAGGTGCTGGTCGCGGGCGACGACGCCTATCGCGAGGCCAAGGACTTCATGCGCATGCTCATGCCGAGCCACGCGAAGAACGTGAAGCCATACAAGGAGCCCGAGCCGATTTTCATCCGCTTCCAGGTGGAGCGGCAGCTCGCGGCGATGTTCTCGCCGCAAGTCGTGCTCAGGTCCGGCGGCTATATCGTCATCAACCAGACCGAGGCGCTGGTCGCCATCGACGTCAACTCGGGCAAGGCGACGCGCGAGCACAATATCGAGGACACCGCGCTCAAGACCAATCTCGAGGCATCGGAGGAGATCGCGCGGCAACTCAGATTGCGCGATCTCGCCGGGCTGATCGTCATCGACTTCATCGACATGGACGAGCGGCGCAACAGCCGGCTGGTCGAGCGGCGCCTGAAGGAATCGCTCCGTCATGACCGCGCGCGCATCCAGGTCGGGCGCATCAGCCATTTCGGGCTGATGGAGATGTCGCGGCAGCGCTTGCGCCCAGGCATGCTCGAAGGCTCGACCAAGCCCTGCCCGATGTGCACCGGGACGGGCATCGTGCGCTCGATCGAATCGGTCGCGCTCGACATCCTGCGCTCGATCGAGGACCGGCTGATCACCGACGGCGTGGTGTCGCTGGTGGCCACCACCGCGGTCGAGGTCGCGCTCTACATCCTCAATCAGAAGCGCGCGCATCTCAAGGACATCGAGGCGCGCTACCGCATCCCGATCACCGTCACCGCCGATGAGGACATGCATATCTCGCAGTTCGTCATCGAGCGTGGCGCAGAGGGTGCGGTGTTGGATGGCGAGAGCACGGTGGTGCATATGGACTGGGCGCATCATCGCGACAGCCCCGCCGCTCCGGTCGCAGCGCCAAGCCCCGCCGCCCCTGCCGCCGAGGCAGGACGGGAAGAGGGCGACGGCGAGCAGAGACGTGGACGTGGACGGCGCAGACGCCGCAAGCGTCCCTCTGAGGGCGGCCTCGAGGGCCATCGGCCGGCACATTACGCCGAGCGCGAAACCAGCGAGCCGCAAGAGGTCGACGACGAAGAGGCCGCGGAGGAGAGCGTGGCCGAGGAGGCGAGAGCCCCCGAAGCCGGCGGAGACGGCGCTGCGCAAGGCCAGCAGCGCAAGGGGCCCCGGCGAAGGGGCCGCCGTGGCGGCCGCCGTGCCAGGTCGGGCCAGCGCCCGGACCAGGCGTCGGGCGAGTTGGGAGCTCAGGGCGAGCCGCGCGAGATGCGCGCCGAGCGGAGCGATCGCGAGCCCGAGCGCGACCACGCCGAGCGCGACCATGCTGCGAGGCCGGCCCACGAGGACCGGCAGAACGGCGATGCGCGCGCAAGCCGGCCGCGACCCGCGGAGAATTTCGCCAGCGAAACCGAGCCGGTGCTGAGCGCGCTTCCCAAGGCGCGCGAAGAGCCGGCGGCAAGCGCTTCGGTGAGCGCTCAGCCCGAGGCCGAGCCAGCCTCCGGGCCGCCGCGCAAGGGCTGGTGGCGGCGCTAGGCCATCGATTGAGGGGAAGCGCGAGGCTCGTGCTTCCCCTCAATATCTCGCGCGGAGTTGAAGCCTTGCTCCGTTCTCCTGTCACGTTGTCGCCGCATTCAAACGCCAATCAAGCGGTGGCAAGGACATGGCTGGGGCGGCTCGCCAGCCTGAGTTAGGCGCCGCGCGAGGGCGCAGAAATCGGCGTCTTTGCCCGATCCTCGCACAACCTTTACGATTAGCCGGCCATGTCTGCTCCGGGTCAGTGCCTTCTCAATCGAGCGCCGCGGCGGCTTCGCGCCACCCTGGCGGTTGGGCTTGCAGCCGTGCTCGTCAGCTCGACCACGGCCGACGCCGCGGGCCTGATCCGCGATGCCGAGACCGAGGCGCTCATCCGCACTTACGCCAAGCCGATCTTCACGGCCGCCGGTCTCGGCTCGCAGGCGATCGAGATCCACATCGTCAACGACCGGAGCTTCAACGCCTTCGTCGTCGACGGGCACAATATGTTCATCCACGCCGGCGCGCTGATGGGAGCCAAGACACCGAACGAGGTGATCGGCGTCATCGCGCATGAGAGCGGCCATATCACCGGGGGCCATCTCGCGCGGCTTCGCACGCAGATGTCGCGGGCGAAGTCGGCGGCGCTGATGCTCCAGCTGCTCGGGCTCGCGGCCATGGCGGCCGGTGCGCTCGGCGGCGCGCCGGGTATCGGCCAGGCCGGCATGGGCGTCGCTTATGGCGGCGAGGACGCCGCCATGCGCAGCATCCTCGCCTATCGCCAGGACGAGGAATCCTCGGCCGACCAGGCCGGCGTCAGCTTCCTCAACGCCACTCATCAGTCGGGACGCGGCATGCTCGTGACCTTCGAGGCGATGTCGACCAAGCTGATCGGCGTCCAGGGCATCAATCCCTATCTGCAAAGCCACCCGATGCCGCAGCAGCGCCTGACGCAGCTCCGCGAGCTCGTCACGTCGAGCCCCTATTACAACGCCGTCGATCCGCCCGAGCTTCAGTTCCGCCACGACCTGGTCAAGGCGAAGCTTTACGGCTTCCTCGACACGCCCGAGGTGCTGTTCAACCGCTATCCGCAAACCGATCAGTCGGTTCCCGCGCAATACGCCCGCGCCATCGCCACCTATCGCAAGTCGGGGGTGAAAATCGCCATGCCGCAGTTGGATGCGCTGATCGCCGCCCAGCCCAATTGGCCGTATTTCTACGAGATCAAGGGGCAATTCCTGTTCGAGAGCGGCAGCCCGGCCGCCGCGGTGGCGCCGCTTCGCCAGGCGGTCAGCCTCGCCCCCAACGAGCCCCTCATCCGCGTCATGCTCGGACAGGCCTTGCTCGGCACCGACGACGTCAAGCTCGTCGACGAGGCCATCACCAACCTTCGCACCGCGCTCGCGCGCGAGGATTCCTCGTCCATGGGCTACCGCCAGCTCGCCGCGGCCTATGCGCGCAAGGCCGATATGAGCCAGGCCGCCGGCGCCAAGAAGCAGTTCATGGCGCAAGCCGAGCTTGCATCGGCAGAGGCCTATTTCTATGAAGGGCAGCTCAGGCTCGCCAAGCAGCAGGCCAAGCGGGCCAAGGAGGGCTTTCCCGACGGCACGCCCAACTGGCTCAAGGCCGACGACATCCTCGCATTCGAAGTTCCGACCACCAACTGACTTCAGCCCCCGGAGATTTCAGCATGAACCTCAAGACAGGCCTTGTGACCGCGCTCGTGGCCGCCGTGGTGGCCGCGATCGTCACCGGCGCCACCCTTTCCGTTCTGTGGCGCACGGCCCCCGGCCTGGTCAACGCTCCCGGCCAGGCGCTCCAGGAGAAAGAGGTCATCGACATCGTCCACAATTATCTGACCAAGAACCCCGAGGTCCTGGTCGAGATGACGACCGAGCTGGACAAGCGCCAGGCGGCCGAGCAGGCCGAGAAGCAGGAGAAGGTGGTCAGCGACAACGCCAATGCCCTGTTCCGCTCGCCGCTCGCCTTCGTCGCCGGCAATCCGGACGGCGATGTGAGCGTGGTCGAGTTCTTCGACTACAATTGCGGCTACTGCAAACGGGCGCTGCCCGACGTGGTCAAGCTGGTCGACAACGACAGCAAGGTGCGGCTGGTGCTGAAGGAGCTGCCGATCTTCGGCGAGGATTCGGAGGCCGCCGCCAAGGCCGCGCTCGCCGCCCACAAGCAGGGCAAATATTTCGAGATGCACCAGAAACTGTTCTCCGAGCCCGGCAAGGCCGACAAGGAAAAGGCGCTCCGCATCGCCGGCGAGCTCGGGCTCGACACCGCCCAGCTCGAGAAGGACATGGCCGACCCCGAGGTGCAGAAGTCGCTGGATGAGGCCAAGGAGCTGGCACAGAAGCTCGGGCTGCAAGGCACGCCGCTTTATCTCATCGGCGACCGCGTGATCCCGGGCGCTCCCGACGATCTCTACGACCAGCTCACCAAGAACGTCGGCGAAATTCGCGAAAAGGGCTGCAAGGCGACCTGCTGACAGCCGACCCAAGGCGGAACGTTGCCTTCATCCTGACCGCTGCTCGTTTTGCCGAAAGGCGGAAAAGCTGATAAAGGGGCCCGTTTCGTCTGCCGGCTCACGCAGCTCTATCCGCGCGGGCCGGCATCATCAGGCGTCAAGCACCCGTCATGGCCAAACCGATCTACGTCTTGAACGGCCCCAATCTCAACCTGCTCGGGTCGCGAGAGCCGGAGGTCTACGGCAAGGACACGCTCGACGACGTGAAGGCAAAATGCGAGGCGAAGGCCAAATCGCTCGGATTTGCGATAGACTTCCGCCAGAGCAACCATGAGGGCGAGCTGGTGGCGTGGATCCAGGAGGCAAGGGGTGAGGCTGCTGGCCTGATCGTCAATGCCGGCGCCTTCACCCACACGTCGATCGCCATGCTAGACGCATTGCTGGCCTGCCCAATTCCTTCGGTCGAGGTGCATTTGTCGAACATTTTCACGCGCGAGCCGTTTCGCCATCATTCGTATATCTCCAAGGCCGTGAAAGGCGTGATCTGCGGCTTCGGCGCCACGAGCTACGAATTGGCCATCGAGGCGCTCGCCGGCCTGCTCGCAAGCAAGAGGCCGGGCTGATGGCCGAGGACGAGACGAGCCCGGTCGGAAAGTCGGCCTCGGTCGACAAGCAGCTGATCCGCGAGCTGGCGGACCTGCTCCACGAGACCGGCCTGACCGAGATCGAGGTCGAGCATGACGGGCGCCGCATCAGGGTGGCGCGCGGGGTCAATCTCACCACCACGCTCACCACCGATGGCGCCTCGCGCGATCATCGCGAGCCGGCACGGCCGGCGACCAATAATCGTGCGTCGCCACGCGCCGAGGACATTGTCGTCCACCCCGGCACCGTCACCTCGCCGATGGTCGGCACCGCCTATCGCTCGCCGGAGCCCGGGGTCACCCCGTACGTCGAGATCGGCACCACGGTGACCGCCGGGCAGACGCTGCTGATCATCGAAGCGATGAAGACCATGAACCAGATCCCCTCCCCCCGCGCCGGAACCGTGATCGCCATCCTCGTGGAGGACGGCCAGCCGGTCGAATATGGCGAGCCGCTGGCGGTGATCGAGCAACGCTGATCGGGGCGCGATGTTCGACAAGATCCTGATCGCGAACCGGGGAGAGATCGCGCTTCGCGTCGAACGGGCCTGCAAAGAGCTTGGCGTCGCCACCGTCGCGGTCCACTCCACCGCCGACGCCAACGCCATGCATGTCAGGCTCGCCGACGAGAGCGTGTGCATCGGCGCCGCGCCGTCGAAGGACAGCTATCTCAACATACCGGCGATCGTGGCGGCGTGCGAGATCACCGGCGCCGACGCCGTGCATCCGGGCTACGGCTTTCTGGCCGAGAACGCGCGCTTCGCCGAGATCCTGGAAGAGCACGCCATCACCTTTATCGGCCCGACCGCCGAGCATGTCAGGATCATGGGCGACAAGATCCTGGCCAAGGACACCGCTCGCACGCTCGGCATTCCGGTGGTGCCGGGCTCAGGCCCGGTCGGCGACCTCGACGAGGCGAAAGCGTTCGCCCGCGACATCGGCTATCCACTGCTGGTCAAGGCGTCTGCCGGCGGCGGCGGGCGCGGCATGAAGCTCGCGCTCGACGAAAGCCAGCTCGAGCCGGCGCTCCAGACCGCACGCAACGAGGCCCGCGCGGCCTTCGGCGACGACACCGTGTATCTGGAGAAATACCTCGTCCATCCGCGCCACATCGAGGTGCAGGTGCTGGCCGACGGGCTCGGCAACGCCATCCATCTCGGCGAGCGCGACTGCTCGCTGCAGCGGCGCCACCAGAAGCTCTGGGAGGAGGCCCCCTCGCCCGCGCTCAACGCCAATGAGCGGAACCGCATCGGCGAGACGGTGGCCAAGGCGATGCGCGATCTCGCCTATCGCGGCGTCGGCACGGTCGAGTTCCTGTACGAGGACGGCGAGTTCTATTTCATCGAGATGAACACCCGCCTCCAGGTCGAGCACACCATCACCGAGATGATCACCGGGCTCGACCTCGTCATCGAGCAGATCAGGATCGCGGCCGGCGCGCCGCTGTGGCTCCGCCAGGAGGATGTGCGCTTCAACGGCCATTCGATCGAATGCCGCATCAACGCCGAGAACCCGCATAGTTTCAGGCCGTCGCCAGGCACCATCACCCATTTCCACCCGCCCGGCGGCCTCGGCGTCAGGGTCGATTCAGGCGCCTACGCCGGCTACACCATCCCGCCCTACTATGACAGTCTGATCGGCAAGCTCATCGTGCACGCCCGCACCCGCAACGAGTGTCTGATGCGGCTCAAGCGGGCGCTCGGAGAGTTCGTCGTCGACGGCATCGAGACCACGATCCCGCTGTTCACCTCGCTGATCTCAGAGCCCGATATCGTCGATGGCAATTACGATATCCATTGGCTCGAGACCCATCTCGCCAAGCCAGGGAAGCGCAGCTAGGTCTGATGACCTCCATCGACGACGTCATGATCGAGATCACGCCGCAGGTCCTGCTCAAGGCCTATGCGTGCGGCATCTTCCCCATGGCCGAGAGCGCCGACGACAACGCGCTCTATTGGATCGAGCCCGAGCGGCGCGGCATTCTTCCGCTCGACCATGTGCATGTGCCGCGGCGGCTCGCCCGCACCATTCGCGCCGGCGGCTTCGAGGTGAAGATCGACAACGACTTCGAGGCGGTGATCGAAGGCTGCGCCGCGCCCCGCTCGGGGCGGCGCTCGACCTGGATCAACGGCCGCATCAGGGCGCTCTACCGCGATCTGTTCGCGCTAGGCCATTGCCATACGGTCGAGGTGTGGCAGGACGGAGCGCTCGTCGGCGGGCTTTACGGCGTCCATCTCGGCCGCGCGTTCTTCGGCGAGAGCATGTTCTCGAGAGCGCGCGACGCCAGCAAGATCGCGCTGATCTATCTGGTGGCGAGGCTCAAATATGGCGGCTTCACCCTGCTCGACACGCAGTTCGTCACCGGACATCTGGCGAAGTTCGGCGCCATCGAGGTAAGCCGTCAGGAGTTTCAGCGCTGCCTGGAGGCCGCGTTGGCCGGCGGCTTGGTGGCCCAGGGCAGCACCTCTTCGGCCGGCTCGGCCGCGGACGGTGGTGGCGCACGCTCAGGCGGCGGTGCGGCGGCGGCCGCATCGGCCGGGGGCTCGGCAGCCGCCGCGTCGGGCGGCGGCGCCGGTGCGTTCGCATTGTTGTCTGCCGACGTCGACCCCGCAGGCGTCTTGCAGCTCGTGAGCCAGACGTCGAAGACCGGGTGCTCCACGGCGTGAAGGCCGGGGCTTTCGGCGAACATCCACCCGGTGAAGATGCGCTCGATCTCGCCCGTGAGCTTGGTCTCGTCGACCTCGACAAAGGAGGCGGTATGCGGCGTCTCGGTCGGCGGCGTCGTATCGCACACCCGGGGCGTCACTTTGAGCGCGCCGAACTCGACGGTTTGATTGATCGGAATCTCGAGATGCGAGATGCGTCCGGTCACCTTGTCGAGGGCGGCGAACACGGCAATCGGGTTCTTGATCGAGTCGGCTGAGGCCGGCGACGGCAGGAGAACAGCCGCTGCCAGGCATGCCGCAATCAGGCCAAGTCCGGCGCGGGCTTTGAGCCCTGCCGCATCGTCAAGTCGTCGCATCATTCCGCACACCTTCTGAACGGGGCCGTTCTCGCATCGCTCCGGTGCGCTCCTGGTCTCTGGCATGATGTTCGGAAAATCCTTGTCCCGCGTTTCCTTGATCATGCCTTGGCAGCGAATGGCTCGTCCATGATTTGGGCATAGGTGTGGCGGCAGGCTTTTCGCCCTTTTTATCCTCAAGCTGCCCGCTCGGCAACGAAGCGGAGCCTGATATGGTCGGCGGTCCACACGCCCTTCTCGTCGCACAGCGAGGGGCGCAGCAGCTCGATCACCTCGCCCAAAATGTCGGTCCGCTCCGGCTCGGAGAACTGATCGAAGAACGACCTGCCGAACGTCCTGAGCCAGCCCTCCATGCCGGTCTTGAGCGGGGTCGGGCGCGGCACGAGCGCGATCTCGCGCACCGCGAATCCGCCTTCGGCGAGCAGCGCGGCATATTCATCGACGGTCGGAAAGAACCAGGGCGCGACCAGCGCCGGGTCGCCGTTCCGCTCGGAGCCGACCGCGCGCATGGCGGTGGCGATCGCCGCGACGTTGCCGTGGCCGCCGAGCTCGCCGACGAAGCGGCCATGGGCCTTCAGCGCGCGGCCGACGCCGGCAATCACCAAAGCCGGCTTCCGCATCCAGTGCAGCGCGGCATTGGAGAACACCGCATCGAACTCCGAGACGAAGTCGAGAGCGTGACCGTCGAGCTTGCGCACCCGCAAGCCTTTCATCCGCGCCACCGCGAGCAGCTCATCGCTCAGATCCACGCCGAGCACGTCGGCGCCGGAGGCCTTGATCTCGGCGCTGAGCGCCCCGTCGCCGCAGCCGAGGTCGAGAATGCGCTCGCCCTTCTTCGGCTCGAGCATGGCGAAGACCGGCCCCGCCAGCTCCTGCACGAAGCGGCCGTTGCGCGCATAGTCAGACGCCGACCAGCGCTGCACGGCCTTGGGGGGAGCGGCGTCGAGCAGCCGCCCGCGTTTCACTTGGGTTGCCACGGCTCGTAATCCAGAGGCGGCGTGCGCACATCGGGCCTGAGCGTCGAGCCGGGCGGACGATAGGCCTCGTAGGTGCCGGTCATATTGGGGCGATGCGCCTTCTCCCACGGCCGCGGTGTGTAGTCTTCGTCGCTCGGCGGCACATCGACGGTCCGATGCAGCCAGGCATGCCAGGCGGGCGGGATCTGCGACGGCTCGGCGATCGTGCGGTAGGTCACCCAGCGGCGGGGGCCGTCGCGCTCCTCGTAATAGATATTGCCAAGCCCGTCCTCGCCCACGCGCAAGCCCTTACGCCAGGTATAGAGGCGCGTGCCGATGGTGTTGCCCGTCCACCAGGCAAAGAGCTCGGTGAAAATTCCCATGATTGGTTTTGCGCTGTTTTTTGCCAGTATCGCGGCCGGACTATGGGCCCTAGCCCTGCCCCTGTCCAGCCGGCGCGGCCGGCCCGCAATCAGCGCCTGGCGGCGCGCGACTTCTGCACCAAGGGGGTGGTGTCGCCCGGCTCGTCTGGGGTGACGCTCGCGGCGAGCGAGGCAAAAGAGGCTTGCATGTAGACCGGCCGCTGGACGGAGAGCGACAGGCGCTCCTCGATGCCGGCCACGACATAATGCTCGCCCTTGCGCTCGAACGGGCGGTCGTCGTTGAGCAGCCAATCGATGCGGCGATAGAGCGTGCTGGCCGAGGTCGGCAGCACCAGAACCTGATGGGCCCCTGCCCGGAGCGCGCTCTCGACAATCGCGGGCTTGGCGTTCGAGCTCATCACCATGGCGGGAATGAAAGTGAGCGCGCCAGAGCTCATATGGCGCATGGTCCTGACCAGCGCCTGGCCGGTGAGCGGCTGCATCGCGGCAGCTGCGAGCACGAGGTCGGGGACGGTTTCCCGCATTGCCTCGAGCGCTTCGGAGGGGTTGTCGTAAGTCTCGATGCGGCCGGTGCCGATCGCCGCCAGCATGGCCCGCATCATCGACAGCATCGGCGGTCGATTGTCGATGACCGCGACCGACAACGCCTCGAGGTCTCGGCCGAACGCGCGATGCTGACCCATGAACTTTACCCGACTGCTGACAAGGCAACTTTTCCGCTCGCAACAGGTTACTGATGGGCTCGTAAACAGAGGGTGAAGGCGGCGCCCGAAATCGGTCAATTGGCCCTGCGCGAGGGCTGCAAACCCCCGTTTTATCCAGCCTTGACCCACAGGCTTTCCACACACCATTCCCCGTGCTCCCCACAGCCTTTAGTGGTAAAGTAGGACTTCAATGCATACATGTTGATGGTTCGGACAAATCGCATCAGCTTCGTCCGTTGCGCGCCTTGAAACGAAGCGCGGGGGAAATCAGAGCGAATTGGCGGGGGTCGGAGCACGATGCGGATCGAACGGAAATTCACCGAGGCTGGAAAGTCTCCTTACGACGCCATCCCCTTCCGGGAAAGCGGGAGCGAGATCCGCAATCCCGACGGCTCGGTGGTGTTCGCGCTCGACAAATTCACGGTTCCCGAGCGCTGGAGCGGGGTCGCCGCCGACATCCTCGCGCAGAAATATTTTCGCAAGGCCGGTGTGCCGTCGAAGGCCAGGCGCGTCGAGGAGACTTCAGTTCCTTCATGGCTGTGGCGGTCGGTCCCCGACGAGGCGGCGCTCGCCGCGCTGCCTGAGAAGGAGCGGTTCGGCAGCGAGACCGACGCGCGGCAGGTGTTCGACCGGCTGGCCGGCACGTGGACCTATTGGGGCTGGAAGGGCGGCTATTTCTCGTCGGAGGAGGACGCACGCGCCTTCTATGACGAGCTCCGCTACATGCTCGCCACGCAGATGGGCGCCCCCAACAGCCCGCAGTGGTTCAATACCGGGCTGCATTGGGCTTACGGCATCGATGGGCCGAGCCAGGGTCATTATTATGTGGACTTCAAGACCGGCGAGGTGAAGGCCTCGACCTCGGCCTATGAGCATCCCCAGCCGCATGCCTGCTTCATCCAGGGCATCGAGGACGACCTCGTCAACGAGGGCGGCATCATGGACCTTTGGGTGCGCGAGGCGCGGCTCTTCAAATACGGCTCAGGCACGGGCACGAATTTCTCCAGGCTCCGCGGCGTGAACGAGCCGCTTTCGGGCGGCGGCAAATCCTCGGGCCTGATGAGCTTCCTCAAGATCGGCGACCGCGCCGCCGGCGCCATCAAGTCGGGCGGCACCACGCGTCGCGCCGCCAAGATGGTGGTGGTGGACATCGACCACCCCGACATCGAGGACTACATCAACTGGAAGGTGACCGAGGAGCAGAAGGTCGCTGCGCTGGTCACCGGCTCGAAGATCCTGTCGGAGCGGCTGAACGCGATTCTCAAGTCTTGCATCAATTGCGAGGCCGACGACGACGGCTGCTTCGATCCCAAGCGCAATCCCGCGTTGAAGCGCGAGGTGAAGGCCGCGCGCAAGGCGCGCGTGCCCGACAATGCGATTCGCCGCGTGATTCAGTTCGCCCGCCAGGGCTATACCTCGATCCATTTCCCGATCTACGACACCGATTGGGACTCCGAAGCCTATCGCACCGTGTCCGGCCAGAACTCGAATAACTCGGTGCGCGTCACCGACGAGTTCCTGCGCGCGGTCGAGGCCGACGCCAATTGGAACCTGACCTTCCGCAAGAACGGCGCGGTCGCCAAAACCTTAAAGGCGAAGGAGCTGTGGGAGCAGATCGGCCACGCCGCCTGGGCCTGCGCCGATCCCGGCATCCAGTTCCACACCACCATCAACGACTGGCACACCTGCCCGGCAGCCGGCCCGATCAAGGCGTCGAACCCGTGCTCGGAATACATGTTCCTCGACGACACCGCCTGCAATCTCGCCTCGCTGAACCTGATGGGGTTCCGCAAGCAGGACGGCAGCTTCGACGTTCTCGCCTATGAGCACGCGATCAGGCTGTGGACCGTGGTGCTCGAGATCGCCGTCACCATGGCGCAGTTCCCCTCTCGGCGTATCGCTCAGCTCTCCTATGAGTATCGGACGCTCGGGCTCGGCTACGCCAATATCGGCGGGTTGCTGATGGCGTCCGGCATTCCTTACGATTCGCCGGAGGGCCGCGCGCTCGGCGGCGCGCTGACCGCCATCATGACCGGTGTCGCCTACGAGGCGAGCGCGGAGATGGCGTCAGAACTCGGCGCCTTCCCGGGTTACGCGGCGAATCGCGAGCCGATGCTTCGCGTCATCCGCAACCACGCCCGCGCCGCGCGCGGCGAGAGTGGCGGCTACGAGGGCCTGGCGACGCCGCCGGTGCCGCTCGACCATGCCTCCTGCCCCGAGCCGCGGCTGCTCGCGCACGCCACCCACGCCTTCGAGCGGGCGATTGAGCTCGGCAAGAAGCACGGCTTCCGCAACGCGCAGGCGACCGTGATCGCGCCGACCGGCACGATCGGGCTGGTGATGGATTGCGATACGACCGGCATCGAGCCCGATTTCGCGCTGGTGAAGTTCAAGAAGCTCGCCGGCGGCGGCTATTTCAAGATCATCAACCGCATGGTGCCGGCGGGCTTGCGCGCGCTCGGATACCCTGAGGACGCGATCAAGCGCATCGTCGACTATGCCGTCGGCCGCGGCACGCTCGCCGGCGCCCCCGGCGTCAACCACGAGGCGCTCGCGGCGCGCGGCTTCACGGCTGACAAGATCGCGGCGATCGAGAAGGCCGTGGCGTCCGCCTTCGACATCAAATTCGTGTTCAACAAATGGACGCTCGGCGAGGAGTTCCTCACGGCCACGCTCGGATTGAAGCCCGAGCGGCTGGATCAGCCCGATTTCGACCTGCTGGCGGAGATCGGCTTCGGCAAGCGCGAGATCGAGATCGCCAACGAATTTGCCTGCGGGGCGATGACGCTCGAAGGCGCACCGGGGCTCGACCCCAAGCACCTTCCGGTGTTCGACTGCGCCTCACCGTGCGGGCGCAAGGGCAAGCGCTACCTGTCGGTCGAGAGCCATATCCGCATGATGGCGGCGGCGCAGCCGTTCATCTCTGGCGCCATCTCCAAGACCATCAACATGCCGAACGACGCGACCGTCGAGGAGTGCAAGCAGGCCTATCTGTTGTCGTGGCGGCTCGCGCTGAAAGCGAACGCGCTCTATCGCGACGGCTCGAAGCTGTCGCAGCCGCTGAACGCCCAGCTGCTTGCCGATGAAGAGGAGGAGCAGGACGAAGTGCTCGCCTCAATCACCGCCGACCAGCCTCAGGCTCAACGGGCAATGGTAGTCGCTGAGCGTCTCGTTGAGCGCATCGCCGAGCTCGAAGACGAGAAAGCCAAGCTGGAACGTCAGTTACGTGAGGACGAGCGCACCAACCGGGAACGCCTGCCTGACCGCCGCACGGGATACATCCAAAAGGCAGTGGTGGGTGGCCACAAGGTCTACCTCCACACTGGCGAGTACAAGGACGGGCGGCTCGGCGAAATCTTTATCGACATGCACAAGGAGGGCGCTGCCTTCCGCTCGCTCATGAATAACTTTGCGATCGCCGTGTCGGTCGGGTTGCAATACGGCGTGCCGCTCGACGAATTTGTCGAGGCTTTCACCTTCACGCGCTTCGAGCCGGCAGGCTTGGTGCGCGGGAACGCGGCGATCAAGAACGCGACTTCGATCCTCGACTATATCTTCAGAGAGCTTGCGATCTCCTATCTAGACCGGTTCGAGCTTGCTCATGTCGATCCAAGCCAGAATGGCCATACCGAGGTTGGCCCTGGAGAGACCAGCAAGACGCCTTCCCTGACAGAGGGCGAGAACCGCGCTTCCCGCGGATTTGCGAGAAAGCGGGCCACTCAGCAGGACAAGCTGCAATTGGCCAGCCGCAACCGCGTGCCGACCGCCCGCGCGGCCATTGCTGGCCAGGCCGCCGGGGCGGAGAGCATAGCGACGGAGTCGGTCGCATCAACTGCTCCGACGCAAAATGTGACTCGCGTTGTTGAAGCGCCGGCCGAACGGAGCGACTCGGACCTCATCAGCGAAGCGCGGGTGAAGGGGTACGAAGGCGAAGCCTGTCAGGAATGCGGGAACTTCACCCTTGTGCGAAACGGGACGTGCCTAAAGTGCGACACATGCGGTTCGACGAGCGGATGCAGCTAACGGTCCATGAATGACGACCGCTCGCTCATACACCGAGATAGAAGAGGTCGGCGCGCCGCGTGCGTAGGCCGGTCGCAATCGATCATCTCGAGTGCCCCGACGGTCTCAGCATCGTTGAACGTCTGGGACCTCGCAACGAGCGGAACGACGAAGGCGAAGCATGGCAGTTCGCGCGCGCGTTTTTGGCGCCCACATTCTCGGCTGTCGGGTGCAGCACCGTTGAGGAGCGCGTCGAAAGATTTGGCTTGAGTGGCGAACTCTCTCAGCGATGGAAGTCGCGCACTGCAAGTCCCGCAGATGTGAGAGATGGTCAGCGGCGGCGCGAGTTACCGAAGTCGGTGATTGATCTACTCACCGAAGCTGAACGCCGCGGACATCCGATCACTGCACAGGACCGCAGCGATGATGATTGAAAAGATTGTGTACAAGCTCATGATGTCGTATTCGAATTAGTAAGCCGCGCGTGGCCTGAAGACGATTCGCGAATGACCTTACAATGGCGCAGTGCGACCGAGCCGTTTACGAGTTGCACGTTAAGACCTATGAAGGAAATGCGTGAGAAAAAAATTGCGGCTTACCTCGGCGTGACGGCACGTGTCTCAAATGCGAAACGTGCAGTTCGACGAGTGGATGTAGCTAGAGTGCTTTTCACAGCCAGCCAGCCCTGAAGGAGGGATGCACTATGGCAGTAGCGAAGAAGAAGCCCGCAGCGAAGAAGAAGCCCGTGCGCAAGACCGCCGCGGCAAAGAAGACGACGGCGAAGAAGACGGGCACCGCCCGTCGTAAGACCGCCAAGAAGAGATAGATTGCAAGGGCGCGGGGCTCGTCCCCGCGCCTTCTTTATTCCATTTCAAAATAATCGGTTACAAGCGAGGCGGCCGCTCATCGGCTCCTCGCTTTTTTTGTAAGCATCCTGGGCAAGCCAGAGCTGACGCGGTCGATGGTTTGCACTGCGCGGCCCGCATTAACGCGGCTGTCACCCTCCCCCTTCATGCTGTCCCCCTTCTTTCGTGGTGAGGACCATGCCGCTCTACCGGATCGCCTATATCAGCACCTCGCGCCTTGCCGGCACGCCGCGCGAGCGCGAGGACATCGCCGCCATCCTGCTCGCCTCGCGCCGCAACAATGAAGAGGCCGAGATCACCGGCGCGCTACTCGCGACCGATCACCGCTTCGCGCAGGTGCTCGAAGGCGAGCGCGGCGCGATCGAGGCCGCCTATCGCCGAATCGCGCGCGATCAGCGCCACACCGGCGTGACGCAGCTTCTCGCCGATGCCATCGCCGCACGCCAGTTCGAGGAGTGGTCGATGGCGTTCATCGGGCCATCGCAGTCGGCCGAGGAGGCGGTGGCGCGCGTGACGCCAGGCCTCGCGAGCTCGAATGCCGGCGTGGTCGCGCGCGGACTCGTGACCTTCATGAGCCGGACGATCGAGGGCGAAACCGACGCGCGGACCGGCGTCGCCTCCCCCAAGTGATTCGCTGTTATGGACGGAAATGGGCTCAACCGTCGCCGGCGGCGGCCGAAAAGCCCTCCTCGGCAATAAATTTCCACAGCGCATTTTCGGCCGCCGCGAGCTTCGCTTCATCGACGCTACGGAGCACGACGTAGGTGCCGAGGCGCTTGTTCTCGAAGAACGGGTAGCTGCCGATCTGCACCTCGGGATGCGCCGCCTGAAGTTTGCCGAGACCTTCGGCCGCGTCGCCCTCGGGCACATCGAGGCGGACCGAGCGCGACAGCATCGGCCGCCCCTTGGCAAGGCGTGGGCTGACGGCATCGAGCATCACCTGCATGATGCGCGGCACGCCGGCCATGACGATCACGTTCTCGATCATGAAGCCGGGCGCGCGCGAGATGGCGTTGTCGATCAGGCTCGCGCCCGCCGGGATGCGCGCCATGCGGAGCCGCGCCGCCGTAAGCTCGGTCGGGGTGAAGCGCTTGCTCATGGCGGCGACGGCGCCGGGATCGGTGACCACCGGGACGCTGAACGCCTTGGCGATGGCGTCGGTGGTGACGTCGTCATGGGTCGGGCCGATCCCGCCGGTGGCGAACACATAGCCGAAGCGCGGACGGAGCTCGTTCACGGCCGCGACGATCGAGGCTTCGAGGTCGGCGACCACCCGCACCTCGCGCAGCAGAATGCCGATCCTGGTCAGATAGGCGGCGATATAGGCGATGTTCTCGTCCTTGGTGCGTCCCGACAGGATCTCCTCGCCGATGACCACCAGAGCGGCGGTCACGGTTTCCCGGCTGCGATTTTCGTCAGGCGTGCTCATGCGGCATTATTGACCGCGACGACCATGCTTGTCGCCACCCTACACGCGCTCCTTTGGTGCGCCGCGATAAAGCGAAGCAGCTCCCGTTGCACAACGGGGGATTTCGCCTTAAGTCATCAGAGGTTGTTTTTGTGACTTGAGGCCCATGTCCAATCTCGAGTTTGCCCGCGCCCAGGCGCGCGACACCAAGATCAAGCTGCACGGCGCCGAAGCCTTCGCCGGCATGGCCAAGGCCGGGCGGCTCGTGGCCGAGGCGCTCGACCTTCTGGTCGATCAGGTCAAGCCCGGCGTGACCACCGATGCGCTCGATCAGTTCGTGTTCGATTTCGCGCTCGAGCGCGGGGCGATCCCCGCGCCGCTCAACTATCGCGGCTTCCCGAAATCGATCTGCACCTCGCTCAACCACGTGGTCTGCCACGGCATCCCGGGCCCGCGCGCGCTGAAAGAGGGCGACATCCTCAATATCGACGTGACCCTGATCGTCGACGGCTGGCACGGCGATTCGAGCCGCATGTATGCCGTCGGCAAGATTTCCCGCGCCGCCGAGCGGCTGCTGGAGGTCACCTATAATTCCCTGATGAAGGGCGTGGCGGCGGTCCGCCCCGGGGCCACCACCGGCGACATCGGCGCGGCGATCCAAACTTATGCCGAGGCCGAGCGCTGTAGCGTGGTGCGCGATTTCTGCGGCCACGGCTTGGGCAAGGTGTTCCACGACCGGCCGAACATTTTGCACTATGGCGAGCCCGGCGAAGGCCTGCCGCTCAAGCCCGGCATGCTGTTCACCATCGAGCCGATGATCAATATCGGCAAGCCGCACGTGAAGATCCTGTCTGACGGCTGGACCGCGGTCACCCGCGACCGCTCGCTGTCGGCGCAGTTCGAGCACACGGTCGGGGTCACCGAGACGGGCTGCGAGGTGTTCACCCTCTCGCCGCTTGGCCTTGACCGGCCGCCGGTAGGTCGTCAATCGAGCGAAGGCTGAATGGGCTTCAAGGATGCTGGCAAGCCACATTACCTTGGCCACCGCGAGAGGCTCAGGCGACGCTTCCGCGATGCCGGCGCCGATGCCGTCCCCGACTACGAGCTGATCGAGCTGATCCTGTTCCGCGCCGCGCCCAGGCGCGACACCAAGCCGCTCGCCAAGGCGCTGCTGGCCCGCTTCGGCACGTTCGCCGAGGCGCTGAACGCGCCGGACGAGCTGTTGCGCGAGGTGCCGGGCATCGGCGAGGCGGCCATCACCGAGCTCAGGCTGGTGCGGGCCGCGGCCGTCAGGCTGATGCGCGGCGAGGTGCTGGAGCGCCCCGTGCTCTCCTCGTGGAGCCAGGTGCTCGATTATTGCCGGGCGTCGATGGGGTTCGAGACCAAGGAGCAGTTCCGCATCCTGTTCCTCGACAAGCGGAACCAGATCATCGCCGACGAGGTGCAGCAGACCGGCACGGTGGACCATACCCCTGTCTATGTGCGCGAGGTGGTGAAGCGCGCGCTCGAGCTGTCCTCAACGGCGATCGTGCTGGTACACAACCACCCCTCCGGCGATCCGACCCCGTCGCGGGCCGACATCGAGATGACCAAGCAGATCGTCACCGCCGCCAAGCCGCTCGGCATCCTGGTGCACGACCACATCATCGTCGGCAAGCAGGGCCATGCGAGCTTCCGCGGGCTCGGGCTGATTTAGCCGGGCTGGCGGCAATCTCGTCATTCCGGCGGGCCGGAATCCAGATTGGGATTTTCTTACGTACCGGATCCGGGCTTGCCCCGGGGATGAAGGCTGGCTAGCAGGCCGTGCGGCAGCCGTCCTTGCGGATCGTGGCCACGCCTTCGGCGAGCGCGTCATAGAGGTCGCCGTCCTCGCTCGCGACGCGCCGGTCGCCGACCAGATAGAACGGCACGCCCCTCACCCCGATATCCCTGGCGAGCCGCGTGTTATCGAGCAGCGTCGCGGTGATTGAAGGATCGTTCATGTCAGCTTCGAGCCGCGCAATATCGAGGCCAAGCTCTCCCGCGACGCGGAGCGCCTTGGCCTTGGTGGCGCGTCCGGGCTCGGCGAACAGCCGCTGGTGCAGCTCGAGATATTTGCCTTGCGGGACCGCGGCGAGGGCAATGCGCGCCACCTCCTCTGAATCCTTGCCGAGGACGGGAAGCTCCTTCAGCACGAGGCGGACCTTGCCGTCCTGCGCGATGAGCTTGGCGAGGTCGGGCGCGCCTTCCCGGCAATAGGGACAATTATAGTCGAGGAAGGCGACGACGCTCACATCGCCTTGCGGGTTGCCGGCGACGAAGCTCGATTTCGCGTGGAAGATCTGCTCGGCGTGGCTCCCGATCCCCCTCTCCTGCCGCGCGTGGCGCACATAGCCGACGGTTGCATAGGCCACGACCGCGCTGGCGAGCGCGGCAAGCGCCAAAATCAGGAGCAGGCGTGGGGAGCGTACCAAAGGCCGAGGCGTCGGCCTAAGCCGGCGCCGGTCCGAACACGAGCACCGCGTTCAAGCCGCCGAAGGCAAACGAGTTCGACATCGCGAAATTGACCTCGCGCCGCTTGCCGACATTCGGCGTGTAGTCGAGATCGCATTCGGGATCCGGCTCGTCGAGCCCGACCGTCGGCGGCACGAATTTCTCGTTGATGGATTTGACCGCGGCGACCGCCTCGATGCCGCCGCCGGCGCCAAGGCAATGGCCGTGCATCGATTTGGTCGAGGAGATCGAGACCTTGTTGGCGGCGTTGCCGAACACGCGCTTGATGGCGCGGGTCTCGTTGATGTCGTTGACCGCGGTCGCCGTGCCGTGGGCGTTGATGTAGTCGATGTCCGACGGCGCGAGCGAGGCGTCGTCGAGCGCCATCTGCATGGCGGTCGAGGCGCCGTCGATCGACGGATTGACCATGTCGGCCGCGTCGGCCGTCATGCCGTAGCCAAGCAGCTCGGCAAGGATCGGCGCGCCGCGCCGCTTCGCATGCTCCAGCTCCTCCAGCATCAAAATGCCGGCGCCCTCGGCGAGAACGGTGCCGTTGCGGCGCTTGGCGAACGGCCAGAGCCCGTCGGGGCTCAGCACGCGCATCGCCTGCCAGGCGCGGGTCGCGCCCCAGTTGAGCGAGGCTTCGGCCGCGCCGGCGAGCCCGAGGTCGACCAGGCCCTCGCGGATCATGCGGTAGGTGAGGCCGATCGAATGCGTCGCCGTCGAGCAGGCGCTGACCACGCCGAAGGTCGGGCCCTTGATGGCGTATTCGATGCTGACATGAGCGGAAGCCGAGCTGCCGATCGCCTTCAGAAGCGTGAGCGGATGGGTCGCGCGCTTGTTCTCCTTGAACAGCATCTTGTAGGAGAATTCGAGCGTGGTGAGGCCGCCGACGCCCGAGCCGATGATGCACGCCGCGCGATAGGCGGCGTCGCCCTTGAGCGGCGTCTCGAGCTTGGACATGGCGACGGCCTCAGCCGCCGCGCAGCCCGCATATTGGGAGAACTTGTCGGCGAGCAGCAGAGGTTTGCTCTGCAGCCGCTCCTTGGGATCGAAATCAGGGATCTCACCGGCGATGGTGATGTAGAGGTCCTGAGTGTCGAAGCTCTGCACCTGGCGGATGCCGCACTCGCCCTTCTGGAGCGCAGCCCAAAACTTGTCTACGCCCGTGCCCAAAGGAGTGACGACGCCCTGGCCAGTGACCACGACGCGTCTTCGCCCATTAGTGTGTGTCATATAGTGCTAAGCCGTAACTCCAAGCCTGCTGTGTCGTCCCGGGAAGGCCGAGCGAGTGTCAGGGTTCAAGCTGCCGCGCCCGAAGCCTTCGTCTCTGCGATGATGCCCTTCACCCGATCGACGACGGACCCTACCGTCGCGAACGCCTCAACCTCTTCGTTCGCATTATAGGGGATTTCGATGCCGAAGGTATCCTCAATATCGAACACGATCACAGCGAGGTCGAGCGATTCGATTTCAAGATCGCTCAGGGGCGTTTCGAGCAGGACAGGCTTCGATGGATCCTTCATGTTCTTGCGCAAAATCTCGATGATCTTGGTGGCCACCTCGTCCATATCGCTCTCCCTGCCCCGTTAAGGGGTCCGTGTCTAATGGTCCCTGGCTAAATCATAGCTAATCCGAGGGCAAGTCGGGCATTGGAATAGACTTAAAATCTGGTCGAGTCTACCCGTGTCCGTGCCCTCTTCATGCTCGGTGTGGCGCTCTAATCGCCAACAAAATTGGCGTTTTTGCGCCGGACCGCGCCACCCTTTCAGCATATTCGCGGGGAACCATCGCGCTATGCTCCGGCGGCACCATCATCGCTTCGTGCTAATACTATGCTCTAACGCGCGTGCGGCCTATTGCCTCCGGGCAACACTCTTCGACTCGTTAAGCGGCGGTAAAGCATGGTGAAACCATAAGGCACCCATGGCCACCACGCCAACCCCCAAGGCCTTGATGCGGAACTCCTTGGAGACGGCCCCTCGCGAGGCGGCGGTGCAAGATCATCGCTGGCTCAAGGCCTATCCCGACGACGTTGCCTGGGATGTGAGCCTTGAGCCGACGCTGCTCGGCGACCATCTCGACCAGGCGGTCGCGGCTTACGGCGCCCGTCCGTGCACCTATTTCATGGGCAAGCGGCTGAGCTACGCCGAGATTGGCGCGCTGTCGGACCGCGCCGCCAAGGGTTTGCGGGCGCAGGGCGTCGGCGAAGGCGTGAAAGTCGGCATGTTCATGCCGAACACGCCGGCTTTCGTGATCTTCTACTACGGCGTGCTGAAGGCAGGCGGGACTGTCGTCAATTTCAATCCGCTCTACAGCCTCGAGGAAATCGAATGCCAGATTCGCGACAGCGGCGCCAAGATCATGGTGACGCTCGATCTCGCGATAACCTACGACAAGATCAGGGCGTTGCTTGAGCGCGGCACGCTTGAGCGCGCGGTGGTGGTGAGCTTCACCTCGCTCTTGCCGGCGCTGAAATCGGTGGGGTTCAGGCTGACGCAGCGGACCAAGCTCGCTGCGATCGGCCGCGCAGGCGAACCGGCCAAGATCATTCGCGCCGAGGACCTGCTCGCCAATGATGGACGATTCGAGCGGCCGGCGATCACGCCCGATGCGATCGCCGTGCTGCAATATACCGGCGGCACCACCGGAACGCCCAAGGGCGCGATGCTGTCCCACGCCAATCTCTCGGTCAATATCGGCCAGCTGAAGACCTGGCAGAACCAGATCGTCAGCGCCGGCGACCGAATCGTCGGCGTGCTGCCGCTGTTCCACGTCTTCGCCATGACCACGGTGATGAATTTCGGCATCAACCACGGGCTCGAGATCATCCTGCTGCCGAAATTCGAGCTGATCCCGACCTTGAAGCTGATCGGCAGGTTGCGCCCGACCATGATGCCGGGCGTGCCGACACTGTTCAACGCCATGCTCAGGCATCCGCATATCGGCAATTTCGACCTGACGTCGCTCAAATATTGCATGGCCGGCGGCGCGCCGCTGCCGATCGAGGTGAAGCGTGGCTTCGAGGCGATTTCGGGCGCCGTTCTGGTCGAGGGTTACGGGTTGAGCGAGACCTCGCCGGTCGCCGCGTGCAATCCGCCGAAGGCGCCCCGCGAAGGATCGATCGGCCTGCCGATGCCCGCTACCGAGATCTCGATCCGCTCGCTCGACGATCCGAGGATCGAGGTCAAGACGGGCGAAACCGGCGAGATCTGCATCGCCGGGCCCCAAGTGATGACCGGCTATTGGAACAAGCCGCAAGACACCGAGGATTGCTTCGTCGGGCGCTTCTTTCGCACCGGCGATGTCGGCTACATGGACCAGGACGGCTACATCTTTATCGTCGACCGCATCAAGGACATGATCAACGCCTCGGGCTTCAAGGTCTATCCGCGCAGGATCGAGGAGGCGCTCTACGAGCATCAAGCGGTCGCCGAGGTGGTCGTGATCGGGATAAAGGACGACTATCGCGGCGAGGCGCCGAAGGCTTTCGTCAAGCTGAAGGAAGGCAAGCAGGCGACGGCGGCGGAGCTCATCCATTTTCTGAAAGAGAAGCTCTCCAAGCTCGAGCTGCCGGCCGAGATCGAGTTCCGCGACGAGTTGCCGAAGACGCCGGTCGGCAAACTTTCCAAGCGCGAGCTGCGCGCCGAGGCGAAGCGCTAGAGCTTCGCGAGCCTCGCCAAAACGATCTCGCCGGCGAAAGGCCGGCGAGAGTGCAATCCAAATTTCGAGTGCTGGGCTAGCGCAGCCAGGGCAGGAACGGCTCCTGCTCCTGCTGCTTCCTGAGCAGCCGCCGCTGACGGCGGGTCAGGGGCTCGGCAACCGCCGTGTCGAGCTCCGCCGATTGCGGATCGACCTCGGCTTGCGCCACTGTGCCGTCCTCAGGCGCGGGCGCGCCCTGCTCGCCAGTCGTCGCTCCGGTAGAAGCCTTCGCCGTCGACTTGACGGCAGCGACATGCGTCTTGACCTTGGGCTTCTGGTCGGGAACCGGAACCGGATCGCCGCCAGCCGACGCCTCTATCGCCGCAGGATGGGCGGTAGCGGCGGGCTCGGGCGTAGCGGCCGCGGTCTCTTGCGCGGGAGCAGGCGCGGCGGCGCTTGGAACCGCTCCGGTCGCGACCGGTCTCGTCATCTTGAACATGCTCGTCACGTTGTCGCCGGTATATTGCGCGGCGGTGTCCGAGGTGGCAGATGCGTTCAAGAAGCCATAGCCCTTCTGGGCATCCCCGGCGCCGGCTTGCGGTGCGGGGGAAACGAGAGCGACGGGCTCGGCCGTGGGTTGGGTGGACGCAGTCTCTTGGGCTTGCGGCGCAGGATCGGCAGCAGCTTCCCTCGTCGGGGCCGGAGCCGCGGTCATCGCCGCCGCCTGAGCGGTCGCGGCGTCCATCGACGGCGTCACGGTCGCGACCTCGGCCTTCGGCGCGGGCGTCGCGGCGGCGACTTCGGCCTTCGGCGCGGCGGCAGGCGTCGCGGCAGCAACAGCGGCTGCAGGCTTGGGCTGAGCCGGCGTCGCCGAAGCTTCGATCTGCTGCGTGCCTTCAGGAGCGATCGCCGGCACTGCGGCAGGCGGTGCTGAGGTCCGGAGCCACTGCTTCTCGCCGCAAAGCAGCCAAGCCTTGCAGCCGCGGAGCTTGATCTCGGTGCGCGACAGCATGGTCAGCGTCGCTGCGTAGGTGTGGCCGTCCTCGGGATTGTAGATCTGGCCGGTCCAGGTTGCCGGCGCGCTCGGCGCCATCCCGCTAAACAGGGTGAGCCCGACGATCGGCCGGTCATGCATCGCGGGATTCTCGTTGCGAATGTCGTGGAGCGGCTTGCCCTTGCTGTCGTTAGGGTCCTTGAGCCAGATGATCTTCGCGCAGAGCTGCGACTTGCCGCACTTGAAGACCTGAATCTTCGATTCGCGCTCGGCGTCCGGCTTGTACCAATAACCGGTCGGATCAGCCGTGGCCGCCTGGGATGAACTGCCTGGAGCAAGAATGGCAGCGGTCACAAGTCCCATCGCCGCGGCGAACGCATGATGCCTCATAAGAACCTCCGTAATGCCTCAGGCCAATGGCGCCTCCGGCGCCATGGCGAATTTCGCTTCCTTGCCCCCTGTCCCTGAGTCCCGAAAAGGACCGAATTTCACCCGATACGCCTTATTCGCGTTTTTTTTGTGGAGTTCGGCCGGTTTTCCCGGCGCTCGCTATGTTTTGGACTGTACCCCTTCAAGCATGGCGACGACACCCATGCCGCCGGCCGTACACACCGAAATCAAACCTCTGCGGCCACCGCCACTATGCAGCAATTTGGCGAGAACCGCCAGGATGCGTGCGCCGGTCGCTGCAAAAGGATGCCCGAAAGCTATTGAAGAGCCCTTGACGTTTAGCTTGGAGCGATCGATCGGCCCCAAAGGGGCGTCCCGTCCCAGCCGGCGCCGGCAATAGTCCTCGGATTCCCATGCCTTCAATGTTGCTAGCACCTGCGCTGCAAACGCTTCATGAATCTCATAATAATCAAAGTCCTGAAGCGCAAGGCCGGTTTGCTTGAGCAGCTCGCTCACGGCGACGGTCGGCGCCATCAGAAGCCCTTCACCTTGAACGAAATCTACGGCCGAAGTGCGGCCCATGGTCAGATATGCCTGGACCGGCAGGCCCCGCTTGGCCGCCCAATCCTCAGACGCAAGCAGGATGGTCGCAGCCCCGTCGGTCAGCGGCGTCGAATTGGCGGCAGTAATCGTCCCCTTGCCGGAGCGGTCGAAGGCGGGCTTAAGCTCCGCCATCTTCTCCAGCGAGATATCGCCGCGGATATTATTGTCGCGGAAGATTCCGGCGCACGGCACGACGAGATCGTCCATGAAGCCCTCATCGTAGGCGGCGGCAGCTTTCTTATGGCTTTCATAGGCGAGCAGGTCCTGCGCCTCGCGGGTGATGCCCCATTCCTTGGCCATCAGCTCGCAATGCTCGCCCATGCTCAAGCCGGTGCGGGGCTCAGAGGTCGAGGGCGGCTGGGGGGTCAGCTCGGCGGGGGCGAAGCCTTTGAACGCCGCGAGCTTCTGGCCGAAGCCCCGGGCGCGGCTCGCCTGCACCAGGCGCTGGGCGAATCGGCGCTGAAACACCACCGGCGCGTCGCTGGTGGTGTCGGTGCCCAGAGCGATGCCGCATTCGATCTGGCCGGTGGCGATCTTGGCACCGAGGTTGAGCGCGCCGGCGAGGCTCGTGCCGCAAGCCTGCATCATGGTGGTGGCGGGGGTGGTGGGCGCGAGCGCGCTGCCGATCACCGCCTCGCGGGCGAGGTTCCAGTCCTTGGCGTGCGTGACGACGGCGCCGCCGACCACCTCGTCGATATGGGCGCCGGCGAGCGCAAAGCGATCGATCAGCCCGCCGAGCGAGGTGATCAGCATGTCGAGATTGGTGAGCTCGGCGTAAGCGGTGTGCGAGCGGCAGAACGGAATGCGCGACCCGCCCAGCACCGCAACCCGCCTGATCGAAGCTTCAGCCATATGTCCCTCGAGGCCCGCTCGCCTATGCCGCAGCGGCGGTGGTCGCCGCCGCAGATTTTTCCGCGTTTCGATAGTGGATGGGTCCGCCGCGGAACGGCGCGAAGCCCGTGCCGAAGATCACCCCTGCATCGACGTGGTCGGCGCTTGCCACCACCTGGTCGGCCAGAGCGCGCTCGGCCTCGTCGAGCATCGGCTTGACCAGCTCGCGCCCAAGGCGCGCGAGCTCGGCCTGATCGTAGACCGCCTCCTCGCGCTTGGGCTTGCCCTCGACCCAGACGTAGAAGCCCTCGCCCGTCTTCTTGCCGAGCTTGCCCTGCTTGACGAGGCTCGCCAGCACAGTGTCGCTCTCCGGCGCCAAGTTCAGCTCCTGGCCGACGTGATTGGCGATATCGAGGCCGACCATGTCCATCAGCTCGAGCGGGCCCATCGGCATGCCGAACTTCATCGCCGCCTGGTCGATCTTCTCGCGCGGCTCGCCGAGCTGATAGCGGCGCACCGCCTCCATCATGTAGGGCGCGAGCACGCGGTTGACGAGGAAGCCGGAGCAATCCTTCACGATCAGCGGCAACTTGGCGATGGCCGTGACGAAGGTGCACGCCTTGCGCACCTCCCCTTCCCGCGTCTTTGCCCCGCGCACCACCTCGACCAGCGGCAGCTGCGCCACGGGGTTGAAGAAGTGCAGACCGACCAGCCGGCCGGGATCGGCGAGCGGGCGGGCGATGTCCTCGAGCTTCAGCGATGAGGTGTTGGTGGCGAGCACGGCGCCCGGCTTCAATTGCTTTTCAAGGGCCGTGAACAGCTTCTGCTTGACGTCGAGCTTCTCGACGATCGCCTCGATCACCACGTCGGCATGCTTGACGTAAGCGCCTTTGGGGTCGGCGATCAGCCGCCCGATCGCCGCGTCGATCGCAAGCTTGGTGCGGAGCTGGCGCTTGAACAGGCCCTTGGCGCGGGCGAGCGCCTTGCCGATCTGCGCCTCGTCGAGATCCTGCAAGCTCGCCTGCATGCCTTGCGTCACGCACCAGGCGGCGATGTCGCCGCCCATCGTGCCGGCGCCGATCACGTGCACGCGGAGCGGCTTGAAGCCGTCTTTGGGCGCTTCGTCCTTCAGCATCTCCGACAGCTTGAATACGCGGCGCAGGTTGCGCGACGCCTCGCTCGCCATCAGCGGCGCGAACATCTCGGTCTCGGCGACGCGCATGCTCTCCGGATCGTCGCCGTAATGCTCGAACAGCTCGATCAGGCGGAACGGCGCCGGATAATGCTCCTCGCGCACCTTGGCGGCCGTCTTGGCCCGCATCTGCTTCGCCAGCATGCCGCGGATCGGCTGCTTCAGCATCAGCCGCTTCCACCATGGCGCGCCCTTCGACGCGCGCTTCTGGAGCACCGCCTTGCGCGCGGCCCAGCGGAGATTGTGATGGGTGGCGACGAGCTGATCGACCAGCCCGATGGCGCGTGCCGCGGACGGGCGCAGCATGCGGCCGGTCAGCATCGCGGTCATTGCGTCGGTCGGGCCGGCAAGCGCGATCGAGCGCACCGTGCCGTTCAGTCCCGGGAAGATGCCGAGCTTCACCTCGGGGAAGCCGAGCCGGGTGCCCTCCTCGCGGTCAGCGATGCGCCAGTCGCAGGCGAGCGCCAATTCGAGCCCACCGCCCAAGCAATAGCCGTGAATCGCGGCGACCACGGTGACCGGAAGCCGCTCGATGCGGTCGAACAGATCGAGCGTCTGCCTGACCACCTCCTTGATCCTCGGCTCGGTGTCGAAACTCTCGAACTCGCGGATGTCGGCGCCGGCGATGAAGCTCCGCTCCTTGGCGCTCATGATGACCAGGCCCTTGACCTCGCCGCTCGCGGCAGCGGCCTCGACCGCCTTGACGATGTCGCCGAGCTCCTCGGTCGGGCGGCGGCCGAGCGAGTTCATGCTCTCGCCCTTGCGGTCGATGATCGCCCAGGCGATGCCCTCGAAATCGACGGTGAAGCGCCAGTCTTGCAGGTTGGGGAGGGTGGTCGCCATGATCAGCTCTACTCGGCGGCAATATGCTCGGGATACTCGGGCTGCGGCGGTTCCGCTTCGACCGGCTGCGGCTTCGGGTCGGACGGCGTGTTGCGCGCGGCGAGCGCAGCGGCATCGAAATCGTCGACCGCGATGACGCGCGCCACGAGATCGCGGAGCTCGGCCAATGCGCTGGCTTCGTCTCCAGTCAGCACGCCCTTGGACTTGGCCTCTTCGATCCAATCGTTGTTGTGATAGCGCTTGACCTCGCCCTTGCGGATGGCGCGCTCGAGCTTCTTGTCGGCCTCTTCGCTGGCGATCGCTTTCTTCAGCGTGTATTCGAGCAGCCCGACGCGGTCGGCAGGATCGTCAGAGGCGAAGATGTCGCGCGTAAGGCGGTCGCGGAACGCGCCAGGCTGAAGCGCTGCGCGCACGATCTCCTTGCCGTCACGGTCGCTTGCCGGATGGCGCGTGCCGAACGGGAAGACGAGCGGCCACATCGCCCATGCGGCGGAGCGCAGCGGGAAATTGCGCAGCACGCCGAGCAGCGCCTGGTCGAAGCGATAGAGACAGTTCCGCGCGCAATAATTCACCACCGGGAGGTCCGCCGCCTGGCGGCCGTCGTCCTCGAAGCGCTTCAGCACGCAAGAGAGCAGATAGAGCTCGGCGAGCGCGTCGGCCATGCGCCCGGTGATCTTCTGCTTCACCTTGAGGCCGCCGCCGAGCAGCGCCACGGTCATGTCGGCGACCAGCGCGAAGGAGCGCGCCGCGCGTGCAAGCTGCCGCCACCAGCGCCGCGTCGCGCCGGCATTCGGCGGCGATGAGGCAAACGCGCCCAACGTCACGTTGTGGAACAGCGCGCCGGCGGCGTTCGAGAGGGTGAAGGACACGTGCTGGTCGAAGGTGCGCTCGAACAGCTCGATGCCGCGCTCGCGGTCCTCGTCCTGCAACGCCTCGATCTCGGTGAACAGGTAAGGATGGCTGCGAAGCGCCCCTTGGGCAAAGGTGATGAGCGTGCGGGTCAGGATGTTGGCGCCTTCAACCGTGATGCCGACCGGCACCATCTGATAGGCGGACTGAATGTAGTTGGAGGGACCGTCGCAGATGCCGCGCCCGCCATGGATGTCGAGCGCGTCGTTCACGCTGCCGCGCATGCGCTCGGTCGAGACATATTTGAGCAGCGCCGAGATGACCGCGGGCTTCTCGCCGGCCGAGACCATCGAGGCGGTCACGGCGCGCGCGGCCTCGAGCTCGTAAGCCGTCTCGACCAGGCGCGCCAACGGCTCTTCGACGCCTTCCATGAAGCCGATCGGCAAGTTGAACTGCTTCCTGATGCGGGCATAGGCGGTGCTGGTGCGGAGCATCGCCTTGGCGCACGCCGCGCTCGTCGCCGGCAGCGAGATGGAGCGTCCAGCGGCGAGGCAGGCCATCAGCATGCGCCAGCCCTGCCCTGCCCGCTCGCTCCCGCCGATGATCCAGTCGATGGGAATGAACACATCGCGGCCGCGTGTCGGGCCGTTGGGGAACGAGGCGCCCGCCGGGAGATGCCGCCGGCCGATCTCGACGCCTGGATGGTCGGTCGGCACGAGCGCGAGCGTGATGCCGATATCCTCGCCGCGGCCAAGCAGGTTGTCCGGATCGAACAGGCGGAAGGCGAGTCCAAGCAGCGTGGCATTGGGCGCGAGCGTGATGTAGCGCTTGTCCCAGCTGAGCTTGATGCCGATCGTCTCCTTGCCGTCGTTGAGCCCGCGCGTGACCACGCCGATATCGCGCATCGAGGCGGCGTCAGAGCCGGAGAACGGTCCGGTCAAAGCGAAGCAGGGAATTTCATCGCCGCGCGCGAGACGCGGCAGGAAGTGCTCCTTCTGCGCGTCGGTGCCGTATTTCTCGATCAGCTCGCCTGGGCCGAGCGAGTTCGGCACCATGACGATGGTGACGCCGTCTGGGCTGCGCGAGGAGATCTTGCCGAGGATCAGCGACTGCGCCTGGGCCGAGAAGCCGAGGCCGCCATGGGCGCGCGAGATCAGCATGCCGAGGAAGCCTTGCTCGCGCACGAAGCGCCACACGTCGTCGGGGATGTCGTGCAGCTCGTGGCGGATGCGCCAATCGTCGAGGCGCTTGCAGAGCTCGACGGTCGGCCCGTCGAGAAAGGCTCGCTCCTCTGGCGTGAGCGTGATCGGGGCCGTGCGGCGGAGCTTGGACCAGTTCGGCTTGCCGCCGAACAATTCGGCGTCCCAGCCGACGGTCCCAGCCTGCAACGCCTCGCGCTCGGTCTGCGAGATCGTCGGCATGGCGCCCTGAAGCGCGCGATAAGTGGGGAGCGTGATGTATTTCCGCTTGATCTCGGGGAAGCTCGCCACGAACAGAAGCGCGGCGATGAGCCAGCCCACAAGCGACCACCACGGGAACATCGGCCAATGCAGCTGGCCATGAACGAGGCCCATCTGCGCGGTGAAGGTGAACAGCGCGGCGGCGAGCGCCCAGAGCCAGAGCGGCGCGCGGTTCATGGCGAGCGCGAACACAGCGACGAGCGAGATGCCAACGAAAATCAACTCAGCCATGGACGGCCTCCAAACGCGCCTTGGCCATGATCCGTCCCCAGCCGGAGCGCCCTTCGACGGGCAATTCTTGCGACCGGCGCGAGCGGCGCCGTTGCGGCTTTTCGCCCTCTATGGTCCGGTTGCGCCATCAACTCAAGCTCTTTCCTGCCGTCAGGCCACGGGCGGCCCGCTGGCCGAATCGCCGGTGATTCAGTCCAAGCCGCAATTCTGCAGCCAACAGATTCCCAGCGGATTAACGGCCGCGGGTGACGCTCTCATGGCGTGCCAGGCGCCTCGATCCGGCCGAGCATGCGATCAATGGCCACAAGCAGAAGGCCGAGCACGCCGAAGGCAGCCGTCAGCACTTGCAGCCCCTGTTCCTTGCCGGGCGGGGGCGAATTGGCTAAGCAGGGGCAGAATCGGCCGAAGAGCCCTGCTGGGAAACGTCATGTCAGAGCCAGAGCGACCGCAGCTCAGCCCCTATCAGGTCGAGCTCCAAGCCGGCCGGCGCTATGCCTGGTGCCGGTGCGGGCGGAGCCAGAAGCAGCCGTTTTGCGACGGCTCGCATGCCGGCACCGGGATCGAGCCCTTGATGTTCACCGCCGAGCGCGACGAGACGGCGCTGCTGTGCGGCTGCAAGGATACCGGCGACCCGCCGTTTTGCGACGGCTCGCACCTGTTGCTGTGATTTTGGGCTGTTCCTGCCTCCAAGCAGCGTTGTACGCGTCGCGACCTTCTTGCTAAGAAGGAGCTCGCAAGCGGGTGGCGGGGCCCGCATTCCTTAGTCTGCAAGCCCATTTTGGGGAAAGGCGAGGCAGGCAAAAGCCATGGCCTATTTCGTACAGCAATTGATCAACGGGATCGCGCTCGGCTCGATCTACGGCCTGATCGCCATCGGCTACACCATGGTCTATGGCATCATCGGCATGATCAATTTCGCCCATGGCGACATCTTCATGGTCGGTGCGTTCATCGCGCTGATCGCCTTTCTGCTGCTGATGAGCCTCGGGGTGACCATGATCCCGCTCGCCCTCCTCATCGTGCTGATCATCGCCATGGCGCTGACCGCGGTGTGGGGCTGGACGGTCGAGCGCATCGCCTACCGGCCGCTCCGCGAATCGTTCCGGCTCGCGCCGCTGATCACGGCAATCGGCATGTCGATCGTGCTCCAGAATTTCATCCAGGTGGCGCAAGGCGCGCGGGTCAAGCCGCTCCAGCCGGTGATCACCGGCGGCTACGAGCTGTTCCGCGAGGGCGAGTTCACCGTCATCCTGTCCAACATCCAGATCCTGATCGTCGCGACGACGCTCGTGCTGATGACGGTGTTCTGGCTGATCATCACCCGCACGGCGCTCGGCCGGTCGCAGCGCGCCTGCGAGCAGGACCGGCTGATGGCCGCGCTGTCCGGCGTCAATGTCGACCGTACCATCTCGCTCACCTTCGTGATCGGCGCGGCGCTCGCCGCCGTCGCCGGGCTGCTCTACCTGCTCTATTACGGGGTGATCGACTTCTATATCGGCTTCGTCGCCGGCATCAAGGCGTTCACCGCGGCGGTGTTCGGCGGCATCGGCTCGCTGCCGGGCGCGATGCTGGGCGGCCTCGTCATCGGCCTGATCGAAACCTTCTGGTCGGCCTATTTCACCATTGAGTACAAGGATGTGGCGGCGTTCTCGATGCTCGCCATCGTGCTCATCTTCTTCCCGACCGGGCTGCTCGGCCGTCCCGAGGTGGAGAAGGTTTGATCCCCTTGGCGGCGCCCGGCAAATCCTACGGCCAGGTTGTCCAGTCGGCCATCGCCGACGCCATCATCGCCGGCTGCATCACCTTCCTTCTGTTCTGCCTGCTGCTCGGCATGCGCACGGTCGACAAGGTCACCGGGCTGACGCTTCAGCCGCGCCCCGCCCTGCTCGCCATCGTCGTGGCTATCGTGGTGGTCGGCCGGTTCCTGCTCAATCTGTTCGTCTGGCACGCCGACTATCCCATCACTACGCCGTTCGCCAAGCTGTTCACCCGCGAGCGCTTCGACCGGCGCGATGTCGTCGTGCTCGGCAGCGTCGCCGGCGCGGCCATGCTCGTGTTCATCGTCGCCGCGATCATGGGCGCGCCAGCCTATCAGCTGGTCACTGGCCTCGTGCTCGGGTTCCTCGCCATCGGCGTGGTCCGCCGCGTGATCGTCTTTTTCTTTCCCGACCTCCCTTACGCGCGCATCTTCACCGTCGCCGGCATCCTGTTCGCAATCTTCTTCCCGCTCTCGTCCTACCTGCTGGAGAAGGCGTTCCATCTCGGCCTGCCGCTCCGCTATCTGTTCGACCTGTCGATCCTCGTGCTCACCTATGTGATGCTCGGCTGGGGCCTCAATATCGTGGTCGGCCTCGCCGGCCTGCTCGACCTCGGCTATGTCGCCTTCTACGCCGTCGGCGCCTACGTATTCGCGCTGCTCGCCACCCATTTCGGCCTCGGCTTCTGGACCTGCCTGCCGATCGCCGGCGCCGCGGCGGCGCTGTGGGGCATCGTTCTCGGCTTTCCGGTGCTCCGGCTTCGCGGCGACTATCTCGCCATCGTCACGCTCGCCTTCGGCGAGATCGTGCGCATCGTCCTGCTCAACTGGACCGTGGTCACCAACGGGCCTAACGGCATCTCCGGCATTCCCAAGCCGACCTTTTTCGGCCTGCCGTTCGCGGCGACCGGACCTGAGACCTTCGCCAGCTTCTTCAGCCTCAAATACGATCCGATCCAGGGCATCATCTTCCTCTATTACGTGATCCTCGGCCTCGCCCTCATCACCAATCTGGTGACTTTGCGATTGCGGCGGTTGCCGATCGGCCGCGCCTGGGAAGCGATGCGCGAGGACGAGATCGCCTGCCGCTCGCTCGGCATCAACACCACCATCACCAAGCTCACGGCGTTCGCCACCGGCGCGCTGTTCGGCGGCTTGGCCGGGAGCTTCTTCGCCACGCGCCAGGGCTTCATCAGCCCCGAGAGCTTCACCTTCATCGAATCGGCCATCATCCTCGCCATCGTCGTGCTCGGCGGCATGGGCAGCCAGCTCGGCGTCGCGATTGCGGCGATCGTCATGGTCGGCGGCTTCGAGGCGCTCCGCCACACCGACTGGCTCCAGGACATCTTCGGCCAGCAGTTCGACCCCGCGCTCTACCGCATGCTGCTGTTCGGCATCGCCATGGTGGCGATCATGGTGTGGCGGCCGCGCGGCATCGTCGGCTCGCGAACGCCCTCGATCGTGCTCGAAAAAGCCAAAGCCATATCCTCAGCTCACGTCGAAGAAAGCCGCGCATGAGGCCCTGGCAGAGCGACCCCCTGCTCAAGGTCGAGCACCTCACGATGCGCTTCGGCGGGCTGACCGCCGTCGACGACGTCTCCTTCGAGGTCGGACGCAACGACATCACCGCGCTGATCGGGCCGAACGGCGCCGGCAAGACCACGGTGTTCAACTGCATCACCGGCTTCTACAAGCCGACCGAGGGGAGCATGGAGCTGCGCCACCCCGGCGGCGCGACCTTCCGGCTCGAGCGGCTCGACGACCACAACATCAACTCCGACGCCCGCGTGGCCCGCACGTTCCAAAACATCAGGCTGTTCCGCGGCATGACCGTGCTCGAGAATTTGCTGGTCGCCCAGCACCAGGTGCTGAACGGAGCCTCGGGCCTCACCTTCGGCGCGCTGCTCGGCTTGCCTAGCTTCGCCAGGGCGGAGAAGGAGGCGGTCGAGCACGCGCGCCATTGGCTTGACCGGGTCGGCATCACCCGGCGCGCCGACGAACAGGCAGGCTTGCTGCCCTATGGCGATCAGCGGCGGCTCGAAATTGCGCGCGCCATGTGCACGCGGCCTCTTCTGCTCTGCCTCGACGAGCCGGCCGCCGGGCTCAACGCGCGGGAAAGCGACGGACTGAACGACTTGCTGTTCTCGATCCGCGAGCAGGATGGCATCGCGCTCCTTCTCATCGAGCACGACATGAGCGTGGTGATGCGCATCTCCGACCACGTCGTGGTGCTCGATTACGGCAAGGGGATCTCCGACGGCACCGCCGACGAGGCGCGCAACGATCCGCGCGTCATTGCCGCTTATCTCGGCGTCCCCGACGAGGAACTCCCGCTGGTCGAGCGCGAGGTGCGCGCGTGAGCGAGACGTTGCTCGAATTTCAGAAGGTGACGAGCTGCTACGGCGTGCTTCCGATCCTGCACGGCGTCAGCCTCAACATACAAAAGGGCGAGATCGTCGCTTTGATCGGCGGCAACGGCGCCGGCAAGACCACCTTGATGATGACGATCTTCGGCCGCCCGCGGGCGAACGCGGGGCGCATCGTGTTCGAGGGGCGCGACATCACCGAGCTGCCGACCCACGAAGTCGCGCGGCTCGGGATCGTGCAGTCACCCGAAGGGCGGCGCATCTTCTCGCGCATGACGGTGCTGGAAAATCTCCAGCTCGGCGCCCTCGTCGCCAACGATCCGGCGAATTTCGCCAAGGACCTCGAGCACGTCTACACGCTGTTTCCCCTGCTCAAGGCGCGCCAGTTTCAGCGCGGCGGCACGCTCTCGGGCGGCGAGCAGCAGATGCTGGCGATCGGCCGGGCCTTGATGGGACGCCCGCGGCTTCTGCTGCTGGACGAGCCGTCGCTCGGCCTTGCGCCGTTGATCGTGAAGCAGATCTTCGCGGCGATCCGCGCGCTCAATGCCGATTACGGGCTGACCGTCTTTCTCGTCGAGCAGAGCGCCTATCATGCGCTCAGGCTCGCCCATCGCGGCTATGTCATGGTCAACGGCAGGATCACCATGAGCGGCACGGGCGCCGAGCTGCTGGGCAGCCCCGAGGTGCAGGCGGCCTATCTCGAAGGCGGCGCGCATAGTGCGCCACGGGTCGGGGTGCGCAAATGAGCTGGCTCTCCGACGACGGACCGTTGGTGTTCCTGGTGATGACCGTGATCTTGGGCGGCGGCGCGGCGTTTCTGTCGGGCCGCGGGCTCGCGCGCAGCTGGAAGCCGTTCTGGCGCATCTCCTTTTATATGCTGATGCTGGCCGCCGCGGTGCGCTTCTTCCACTACGCCCTGTTCGACGGCGAGCTGTTGTCGCTGTATTACTACCTCGTCACCTATGTCTGGCTGCTCGCCGCCGCCACGCTCGGCTTCCGTGCCATGCGCACCACGCAGATGGTCACGCAATATCGCTGGCTGTACGAACGCGCCGGTCCGCTGAGCTGGCGCGATCGCCGCGCCTGAATATTGCCGTCGCCTTTCGATCCCGCAAATGATGTACAGTTAAAGCCGATTTATCCTTGTAGAGGGAGGTAACGATGAAGCGTATTGCCGGGCTGATCGCAGCCCTTGCTGTGGCCGCGTCGATGACCGCTTGCGGTGACGGCGGCAAGAAGAGCGAGACCACGCCGGTCGCCATTGTCGGCCCGGTCACCGGACAATACGCCTCGTTCGGCGCGCAGATGTCCAATGGCGGCCAGATGGCGGTCGACGACATCAATGCCGCCGGCGGCGTGCTCGGCAAGAAGCTCGATCTCGATATCGGCGACGACGCCTGCGATCCGAAACAGGCGGTCGCCGTCGCCAACCAGATGACCGCGAACGGCGTGGCGCTGGTCGCCGGCCATTATTGCTCCGGCTCCTCGATCCCGGCGTCGAAGGTCTATGCCGAATCGGACATGGTGCAGATCTCGCCGGCCTCGACCAACCCGGCTTTCACCGACGACCGCGCCGGACCGAACATCTATCGCGTGTGCGGCCGCGACGATCAGCAGGGCGGCGTCGCCGGCAAATATCTCGCCACGCATTTCGCCGACAAGAAGATCGCCTTCATCCACGACAAGACGGCTTACGGCAAGGGCCTGGTCGATGAGACCAAGAAGGCGCTCAACGCCGCCGGCAAGAACGAGGAGATGTACGAGGCGATCACCGCCGGCGAGAAGGACTACTCCGCGCTCGTCTCCAAGCTCAAGCAGGCCGACATCGACATCATCTATTTCGGCGGCTACCACACCGAGGCGGGCCTCATCATCCGCCAGATGCGCGACCAGGGCATGGACACCATCCTGATGGGCGGCGACGCGCTGATCACCCAGGAGTTCTGGTCGATCACCGGGCCGGCCGGCGAAGGCACGTTGATGACCTTCTCGCCCGATCCGCGCAAAAACCCGGCCGCCGCCGAGGTGGTCAAGCGCTTCAAGGACAAGGGCATCGAGCCCGAGGGCTACGTGCTCTACACCTATGCCGCGATCCAGGCGTGGAAGCAGGCGGCGGAGAAGGCGAAGTCGGTCGAGTCCGCCGAGGTGGTCAAGGCGCTGAACGACACCGAGTTCGACACGGTGATCGGCAAGTTCAAGTTCAACGAGAAGGGCGACCCGAACCTGCCGCCTTATGCCGTCTATCGCTGGTCGAACGGCAACTACGAGGAGATCGGCGACGAGGCTCCGAAGCCCGCTGGCTGAGCGGAGACGCTAGTGCTTCTTGGCGGCAGCCTCCTGTTCGGCGAAATACGCCTCGAGCTCCTTCTCGACGCGCACCAGGTCGTCCGGCAGCGGCAGGCCGAGCCCCTTGAACTCGTTCAGCTTCTCCATGATGCGGAGATAGAGGTCGTGCGGGTTTTCAGGCGGGGTGTCCATCTGGTTGATGAGGAGCGAAAGCTCAGCCTCAAGGTCGTCGAATGCCATGACGTCTCGCCTCCTCAAGCCTCTTTGGATGGTCGCGGAGGGCACCATAAACGCCGAAGCGGCAGAAGTCAGCTGGCTCGCGTGGATTGCGGCGGCGCCGTTTCCCCGGCATAGTCTCGCTCCGAGGGCACGCGGGGGAATGCGGCAATGGAAAAATTGACTTTTGACAAGGTGGTCGGCTTCGTGCTCGCCGCTTGCTTTGCGCTGGTCATAGGCATCTCGATGTGGGCGCTTCTGGTCGGCGACTACATGAACGCCGTGATGAACGACCAGGCCCAGCAGACCTTGCGCATCGTCGGCTTTGCCGGCGCGCTTGCCGCGCTCACCACCTGGTGGGTGCAGGGCTTCGCCGCCAAGCGCGGCTTCGTGGTGCGCTTCCTGTTCGCTCTGTTCATCTTCGTCGTGGCGTTTTCCAGCTTCGGCGGCCTGCTCAGGGTCATCTTCAGCCACGTCAACAATCCGAGCCAGCAGGACTGGTCGCTCCAGGGCCTCTATTGGGCGTCGCAGAGCGACCTCGTCTCGTTCGTGATCTTCATGCTGGTGCCGCCGCGCGCGGCCTATGCCGCCATGATCCTGGCGGCGGCGCTCTACGTGACGATCTTCGGTCCGCGCGAGGCCAAGGAAGTCGAGACGTGAAGGGGTCAGGACTTGGCCCGCGCCAAGTTCAAGTCTTCCCGAATTGAGCGCGGCCCCCTCCTCTGCTAGAGCTTAGCCCCGCATCCGCAAATTCCTCCGGGAAGAGGCTTTCCCGCCCGCATGATCCCACGCTACAGCCGCCCCGAAATGGCTCGCCTCTGGGAGCCCGAGGCGAAATTCCGCATCTGGCTCAGGATCGAGACCTATGCCGCCGAGGCGATGGCCGAGCTTGGCCAGATCCCCAAGCACGCGGCGGACGCGGTCAGGGAGCGCGGCGGCTTCGACATCGCCCGCATCGACCAGATCGAGCGCGAAGTGAAGCATGACGTGATCGCCTTCCTCACCTCGGTCGCCGAGCATGTCGGGCCCGATGCGCGCTTCCTCCATTCGGGGCTGACCTCCTCCGACGTGCTCGACACCTGCTTCAACGTGCAGCTGGTCGAGGCGGCCGATATCCTGATCGCCGACCTCGACGGCCTGCTCGCCGCGCTGAAGCTGCGCGCGTTCGAGCACAAGGACACGCTCACCATCGGCCGGAGCCACGGCGTGCATGCCGAGCCGACCACGTTCGGGCTGAAGCTCGCCGTCGCCTATGCCGAGTTCGCCCGCGCCAGGGAGCGGATGCTGGCCGCCCGCGAGGAGGTCCGGACCTGCGCCATCTCGGGCGCGGTCGGCACCTTCGCCCATGTCGATCCCAAGGTTGAGGCCTATGTGGCGGACAAGCTCGGGCTTCGGGTCGAGCCGATCTCCACCCAGGTCGTGCCGCGCGACCGCCACGCCGCCTATTTCGCCACGCTTGCGGTGGTGGCGAGCTCGGTCGAGCGGCTCGCGACCGAGATCAGGCATCTGCAGCGGACCGAGGTGCTGGAGGCCGAGGAATATTTCAGCGAGGGCCAGAAGGGCTCTTCCGCCATGCCGCATAAGCGCAACCCGGTCCTATCCGAGAACCTGACCGGGCTCGCGCGGATGGTGCGCGCCTACGCCATGCCGGCGCTGGAGGACGTGGCGCTCTGGCACGAGCGCGACATCTCCCACTCATCGGTCGAGCGCGTGATCGGGCCCGATGCCACCATCGCGCTCGACTTCGCGCTGTCGCGGCTCACCGGCATCGTCAAGAACCTGTTGGTCTATCCCGAGCGCATGCGCGCCAATCTCGACAGGCTCGGCGGGCTGATCCATTCGCAGCGCGTGCTGCTCGCGCTCACGGGAGCCGGCGTCCCGCGCGAGGAGGCCTATAAGATCGTGCAGCGGAACGCGATGAAGGTGTGGAACGAGGGCGGGGATTTTCTCGCCATTCTGCTCGCCGACCCGGAGGTGCGGAAGGCGCTATCGGAGGATGAGCTCCGCGCCCAGTTCGACCTCGCCTATCACACCAAGCATGTCGACACGATCTTCGCCCGGGTGTTCGGCCCGAACGCCTAGCGCGAAATCCATCCAAGTTGAATCGAGATTTCGCTCGAGATCTTTGTCTCTGACGCATAATCCGATCCGAAAAGTCTGCAACTTTTCGGGATCATGCTCTAGCGGCCGTAGGTGCTCGACAGGTTCGTGCTGATGGCCTGAAGGTCGATATCGTCGATGCGGCCGCCACCATCGCTGTTGCCTTGGAAAATATGCGGCATGTAGCGGTAGCGGTTCTTCTCCTGGGCAATCATGAAATAGCGCTTGCGGTAGTAGGACGGCTCGATCGCCACGTAAGGCGGGATGTCGTGATACCAGTCGGCCTTCGGGTAATAGCCCGAGCGATAGGGGTAAGGCGGGAAGATCGGCCAGAGTTCGCCCCCGTCGGCCGTGGCGATGCCGCCGCGCACCGGTCCCCTGACCCGGCTCGATGCAACGATGACGAGCCCGCTCTTGGGGGCATAGCCCGAATAGCTGTTCCAGCTGACCCAGCACCAGCCGCCCGAGCAGGTGCCGACGCCGACATTTGCGCCGGCCGGTATGGTCAGGAGCAGCTCGGTGTTGCTGGCGGGACCGGCCCTGAGCGACAGTCCGGTGGTGGTGGTGCCTTGCGCCGCGGAGGCCGGAGCCGTGGCGCAGGCGAGCGCCGTCATGGCAACAAGACTTAGAAGCAGCGATCGCATGCGAGCCCCCTCATTCCCCTCAAGGCTCATTCTGGCACAGCCGCGCCCAAGCGTCAGCCGGAGAGTTGACGCGGCAGCTACCTCAGCTGCCGGCCTCGCGCCTGATGGCTGCGGCGGCGTTGCCGAACCAGCCGGCGTCGGTGCCGACCGCGACGATGTCCCACCCTTCCGCGATCCGCGGCTTGGCGAAGTCGATGTCGTTGGCAAAAATCAATGACATCACAGACATCTCGCGGCATTTGCTGAGGACGAGAGTCATCGCTTCCTGGACCTCTTTCGCCCAGATATCGAGGCGCCCGGTCAGCGCAACCGAGAGGTCGTTCGGGCCGAAGCACACCATGTCGACGCCGTCGAGCGCGAGGATGTCGTCGAGCGCGTCGAGCGCGCCTTTGGTCTCGATCTGCGGGCAGGCGACGGTGAAGCCGTTGGCGGAGGTGAAATAGTCGCCCTCATAGTCGAGCCGCGCGCGGTAAGGGCCCCAACTCCGGAGACCCCGCGGGGGGTATTTGACAGCCCGCACGAAGGCCTCGGCGTCTTCGACGGTGTCGATCATCGGGCACATGATGGCTTGGGCGCCGGCATCGAGCGCGCGGCCGATCAGCCCCGAATCGTTCCGGGCGACGCGGACGATCGCCGGAAGCTCCGCGGCCCGCGCCGCGGTCAGGCACGCGAGCAGCGTCTCATTGCCGCCGATCCCGTGCTGCTGATCGATGGTGACGCAGTCCCAGCCCGCCTCCCCGATCAACTCGATAAGAAGGGGGTTGTTGAGGCTGAGCCAGGCATTGAACAGGGTGCGGCGCGCCTTGGCCGCATCACGGAAGCGATCCTCGCCCATCCCGGCCCGCTTACGCCTTGCCTTCGGCTTCGATCTGCCCGAGCGCCTCGCCCATCAGGTCCGACATCTTGTGGCGGATCTGGTGGTCGGACATTTCGATGCCCTTGGCGTCGAAGTCGCCTCTGAGCTTGCGGAATACGTCCTCTTCGCCCGGCTGCTCAAGGTCGGCCTTGATCACCTCGCGCGCGTAGCCCAGCGCGTCGTCGCCGGTAATGCCCATCTCGCCCGCCGCCCACAGCCCGAGCAGCTTGTTGCGCCTTGCGGTCGCCCGGAACCGAAGCTCCTCGTCATGGGCGAATTTCCGCTCGAAACCCTTCTCGCGATCTTCAAAGCTCGTCATCTGCCCTCCTAAGGGCCCCTCGATTCGAGGGGCAGACCCCGCAGAAATTGTTGGAAAGTCGCGTTCCTCTGGGCCCGAGGCATAGCGCCCAAAGCCCCGGAAATCAACAAATTGCGGGGAGAGCATGGAGAAGCCCCGGGAGCCGTTGTATGGCCCTTCCCCTTACGCTAAGGTCGCACCAAGACTCCTTGATCGATTCCGGCGATGGCGATCTACACCTTGCGCGCGGCCTGGGTGACCCTCTCCCCGCGCGTTTGGCGTTTGTCGGCAGTGGTCAGAGCCATCAGTGGTAAAGGAACCAAACATGAACCGCCGGCGGCGCATTTACGAAGGCAAAGCCAAGATCCTCTATGAGGGCCCTGAGCCGGGGACGCTCATCCAGCATTTCAAGGATGACGCCACCGCCTTCAACAACAAGAAGCACGACAAGATCGAGGGCAAAGGCGTCCTCAACAATCGCATCTCCGAATATCTGTTCCTGAAGCTCGGAGAGGTCGGCGTGCCGACGCATTTCATCAAGCGGCTCAACATGCGCGAGCAGCTGATCCGCGAGGTCGAGATCATCCCGCTCGAGGTGGTGGTGCGCAACGTCGCCGCCGGATCGCTGGCGACCAGGCTCGGCATCGACGAGGGCACCGCTCTGCCGCGGTCGATCGTCGAGTTCTATTACAAGAACGACGCGCTCGGCGACCCGATGGTCACCGAGGAGCACATTACCGCATTCGGCTGGGCGACGCCGCAGGAGATCGACGACGTGATGTCGCTCGCGCTCCGCATCAACGACTTCCTGTCGGGCCTGTTTCTCGGCGTCGGCATCAGGCTGGTCGATTTCAAATGCGAGTTCGGCAGGCTGTGGGAGAACGACACGATGCGCATCGTGCTCGCCGACGAGCTCTCGCCGGACTGCTCGCGGCTGTGGGACATCGAGACGCAGAACAAGCTCGACAAGGACCGCTTCCGCCGCGACATGGGCGGGCTGGTCGAGGCCTATCAGGAGGTCGCGCGGCGGCTCGGGCTGCATGTCGACAGCCCGTCGCGGACGCGGACCGGCCCCGTGCTGGTGCGCTCCAAATAGGGTCGAGGCCGGCGAAGAGGCCATGAAGGCGCGCATCACCATCACGCTTAAGCCGGGCGTGCTCGATCCACAGGGCAAAGCAATCGAAGGCGCGCTGCATTCGCTCGGCTTCGGCTCGGTCGGCGGCGTGCGGCAGGGGAAATATATCGAGGTCGAGGTCGAGGAGAGCGACCCGGAGCGCGCCCGCGCCGAGGTCGAGCGCATGTGCGAGCAACTCCTCGCCAACACCATCATCGAGAACTACGCCTATGAGCTCGAGGCGGCCTGAAGCAGGTTTGCGTTTCCTTTCATCGAAACGATTGTCATGCCCGCGAAGGCGGGCCTCCAGTAATCCGTGCCGGTGTTTACTGGATCGCCCGGTCAAGCCGGGCGATGACAAGGCGGAAGTGGCGCTATGAAAGCATCCGTCATCGTCTTCCCCGGATCGAACTGCGACCGCGACGCCGCGGTGGCGCTCGAGGCCGCGACCGGCCAACCGCCTGCCATGGTGTGGCATGGCGACAGCGAGCTTCCCGCAAGCGACCTGATCGTGCTGCCGGGCGGCTTCTCCTACGGCGACTATCTCCGCTCCGGCGCCATGGCGGCGCATTCGCCAGTGATGCGCGAGGTCACGGCGCGGGCAAAGGCCGGCACACCGGTGCTTGGCATCTGCAACGGCTTCCAGGTGCTGACCGAGGCAGGGCTTCTTCCCGGCGTGCTGATGCGCAACGCGACGCTGAAATTCATCTGCAAGGACGTGCATCTCCGCGTCGAACGGAATGACTCGATCTACACGCACCGTTATCAGGCGGGCGCGGTGGTGCGCTTCCCCATCGCCCACAAGGACGGCAGCTATTTCGCCGACGAGGAGACGCTGGCGCGTCTGGAGGGCGAGGGCCGCATCGCTTTCCGCTATTGCGACGCGCAAGGGGCCGCGACCAGCGACGCCAACCCCAACGGCTCGCGCAACAACATCGCCGGCATTTACAACGAGACCGGCAGCGTGCTCGGTCTCATGCCGCATCCCGAGCGTCTTGCCGATCCGGCGCTGTCGGGCACCGACGGGGCCAACCTGTTCGCCTCGCTCGTGAAGGCGCTGCCGTGAGCGGGGCGGCGCACGCGGCGCGCCACGCCGAAGGCATCTCCGAGGCGCTGGTCGCCGAGCATGGGCTATCGCCTGACGAATATAAGCTGCTGCTCGAAGGCTTGGGCCGCGAGCCGTCGCTGACCGAGCTCGGCATCTTCTCGGTGATGTGGTCGGAGCATTGCTCGTACAAATCCTCGAAGGTGTGGCTGAAGAAGCTTCCGACCGAGGGGCCGCAGGTGATCCAGGGCCCCGGCGAGAACGCGGGCGTGGTCGATCTCGGCGACGGCCAGGCTGCCGTGTTCAAGATGGAGAGCCACAACCACCCGTCTTACATCGAGCCGTATCAGGGCGCGGCGACCGGCGTCGGCGGCATCATGCGCGACGTGTTCACCATGGGTGCGCGGCCGATCGCCAATATGAATGCGCTCAGATTCGGTGCGCCCGGCCATCCCAAGACGCGGCATCTTGTTGCCGGCGTGGTCTCGGGCATCGGCGATTACGGCAATTGCATGGGCGTGCCGACGGTCGGCGGCGAGACCAATTTCGACCCGCGCTACAACGACAACATCCTGGTCAACGCGATGTGCGTCGGGCTGGTCGATGCCAACCGCATCTTCAAGTCTGCCGCCAAGGGCGTCGGCCTGCCCGTGGTCTATGTCGGCTCCAAGACCGGGCGCGACGGCATTCACGGCGCGACCATGGCGTCCGCCGAGTTCGACGAGGCGTCGGAGGAGAAGCGCCCGACCGTGCAGGTCGGCGACCCGTTCACCGAGAAGCTGCTGCTCGAAGCCTGTCTCGAGCTGATGGCCGAAGATGCGATCGTCGCCATCCAGGACATGGGCGCGGCCGGCCTCACCTCGTCATCGGTCGAAATGGCCGACAAGGGCGAGGTCGGCATCGATCTCGAGCTCGATCGCGTGCCGACCCGCGAGGACGGCATGACCGCCTATGAGATGATGCTGTCGGAGAGCCAGGAGCGCATGCTGATGGTGCTGAACGCGACCGGCGAGAAGATCGCCGAGCGGGTGTTCAGGAAATGGGGACTCGACTTCGCGGTGATCGGCTACACGACCGACACCGGGCGGCTCGTGGTGCGCCATCGCGGCGCGGTCGAGGCCGACATCCCGCTCGCCGCTCTCGCGCATCAGGCGCCGCTTTATGAGCGGCCGTGGACGGTGAAGGAGCCGCTGCCCGTCATCGACCCGCGCGACGTGCCGGCGCCGAACAGCAATTTCGCCGCGCTACAGACGCTGATGGGCTCACCCGCGCTCGCTTCGCGGCGCTGGATCTGGGAGCAATACGACCACATGGTCATGACCGACACGCTGCAGCGCCCAGGCGGCGACGCCGCGGTCGTGCGCGTGCACGGCACGAAAAAGTCGCTGGCGATCTCTTGCGACGTGACGCCGCGCTATTGCGCCGCCGATCCGCGCGAAGGCGCCAAGCAGGCGGTCGCCGAGTGCTGGCGCAATCTGACGGCGGTCGGCGCCGACCCGCTCGCCGTCACCGACTGCATGAATTTCGGCAATCCCGAGCGGCCCGAGATCATGGGCGAGTTCGCCGAAGCCGTGGAAGGCATGGCGGAGGCTTGCACGGCGCTGGCCTTCCCGGTCGTCTCCGGCAATGTCTCGCTCTACAACGAGACCAACGGCATCGCCATTCCGCCGACGCCCGCGATCGGCGGCATCGGGCTGATCCCCGACGGCGCGCCGATGGCCACTCTCGCGCTCAAGCGCGACGGCGACGTGCTGCTGTTGCTCGGCGCCGAGGCCGGCCATCTCGGCCAATCGCTCTATCAGCATATCTTGCTCGACCGGAGCGAGGGCGCCCCTCCCCCGGTTCATCTCGACCAGGAGCGGAGAGCGGGCGACCTCGTGCGCCTCTTGATCCGCGAGCGCGTCGTATCGGCGGTGCACGACGTCTCCGATGGCGGGCTTCTGGTCGCCATCGCCGAGATGGCGCTTGCCGGCGGCCGTGGCGTCGAGCTCGATCAGCTTCCGGTCCCGCTGCCCTCTCACGCATTATGGTTTGGCGAGGACCAGGGGCGCTACCTGGTCGCGGCGTCACCTGACAAGGCCGACGCCATCCACAAGGGCGCAGCGATCGCCAAAGTGCCGCTTCGGCTGATCGGCAGGGTAGGCGGTGACGCGATCACGCTCGCCGGGGAAGCTGCTATGCCCCTTGCCGCGCTCAAAGCGTCGCACGAGGACTGGTTGCCGAGCTTCATGGCTCACGGCTAAGATCGCGGGCGGTGACAAGGAGCTTACAACCATGACCATGGCGGCAGACGACATCGCGCGACTGATCAAGGAGCGCTTCCCCGACGCCGAGATCAGCATCGAGGATCTTGCCGGCGACGGCGATCATTACGCGGCAACCGTCACGTCGGCTGAATTTCGCGGCAAGACGCGCATTCAGCAGCATCAGATGGTCTATGATGCGCTCAAGGGCAACATGGGCGGCGTGCTGCACGCCCTTGCGCTCAAGACTGCGGCGCCATAAATGACGCGCGCGAACGAAAGGATCGAATAATGAACCCCCAGGGCAATGTTCAGGAGTGGATCGGCAAGCAGGTTGCCGGCAACGACGTGGTGCTGTTCATGAAGGGCACCAAGGCCATGCCGCAATGCGGCTTCTCCATGCAGGTCGCGCAGATCCTTCAGCATCTCGGAGTCGACTTCAAGGACATCAACGTGCTCGAGGACATGGGCGTGCGCGACGGGGTCAAGGCCTATTCCAATTGGCCGACCATCCCGCAGCTTTACGTCAAAGGCGAGTTCGTCGGCGGCTGCGATATCGTGCGCGAGATGTTCCAGGCGGGCGAGCTCCAGGAGCTGCTCTCGACCAAGGGCGTCGCCCACAACGCCCAGACGCTCCCCGCCTAAGTTCCGCGCCGCGTGTCTTGAATTCCATCATGCCCGGTGTTGCGCCCGGCATTCACGACTTTGCCCAAATAGCTCAGGACGTGGATGGGGGAGACGCGCCCGCCATGACCCCCCTTGCGTAAAAAATCCGGAGAGAGAGCGCCATGACCAAATGGGAGATCAAGGGGAGCGAGTTCGGCAACTGCAACTGCGACTATAGCTGCCCGTGCCAGTTCAATGCGCTGCCGACCCATGGCCACTGCCATGGCTTGGCGGTGTACGACATCGAGCAAGGCTTTCACGGGACGACCCGGCTCGATGGCCTCAGAGCCGCGGGCATCTTTCGCTGGCCGGGCCCCATCCATGAGGGCAAAGGCGAGGCGGTGCATATCGTCGACCAACGGGCGACGGCCGCGCAGCGGGAAGCGCTTTTGCGCATCCTGCGCGGCGAGGACACCGAGCCGTTCGCTACCGTCTTTCAAGTCTTCTCCGCGACCTGCGACAAGGAGCATCCGCCGATCATCGCCGATATCGACTTCGAGCTCGACATCGACGGGCGCACGGCGCGAGCCCGCATCGAAGGTGTGCTCGATATGCGCGGAGAGCCCATCGTGAACCCAGTCACCGGCGCGCCGCACCGGGTGCGTATTGTGCAGCCGGAGGGTTTCGAGTTCGCCGAGGCCGAGATCGGGCGCGGGTGGTCAAAGGCAAGCGGGCCGATCGATTATGAGCTGGCCGACACTTACGGACAGTTCGCCCGCATCCATCTCTGCCAAAGCGGCATGGTGCGTGCGTAGCCATGGCCGGCGCGGTGCTCGAAAAGCTCTTAAGGCGCGACGACATGGTCGTCGCCGGAGCACTCGGCGCGCTGATCTTGCTTGCCTGGGGTGTGCTTCTGGCTGGCGCCGGCACCGGCATGGATCCCGCGGCGATGAGTGGCTGGTTCCTGCCGCTGACGCTGCCAGTCGCGATCAGCTCTTCGTGGACGCCGCTTTATTGGCTGATCGCCTTCTTCATGTGGGCGATCATGATGGTGGCGATGATGCTGCCGTCGGCCTCTCCCATGGTGTTGCTCTATGCGCGCGTGTTGCGGCGAGCCGAGAGCGAAGGGAAAGCAAGCCGCGTCTCCACCTCGGTCGCGGCCTTTTGTTGCGGCTATCTCGCCTTGTGGATTCTTTTCGCCGCGTTGGCGGTTGCGCTGCAATTCGGGCTTGAACGTTTGGGCGCGCTTTCGGCGCTGATGGGCTCACGCAGCGTCTTGCTGTCAGGAACTCTCCTTATCAGCGCCGGACTCTACCAGCTCAGCCCGCTCAAGCGTGCCTGCCTCAAACATTGCCGGTCGCCCGCCGCCTTCATGACAACCCATTGGCAGCCAGGAGCGCTCGGGGCATGGCGCATGGGGCTGACGCATGGCGGCTACTGCGTCGGCTGCTGTGCCGTATTGATGCTGCTTCTCTTCGTCGGCGGCGTCATGAATTTGCTGTGGATCGCCGGGCTCACCCTTTTCGTGGTGCTTGAGAAGCTCACGCCTTTCGGCGGCACGGCCGCCAAGGCGATGGCGGCGCTGCTGGTCGGCGGCGGCGCCGCGCTTCTCCTCTATGGCTCTCCGTGAACGGCGCGGGGCTAGCGCGAGTAGAACTCGATGACCAGGTTCGGCTCCATGATCACCGGATAGGGAACATCGGAGAGCATCGGCACCCGCGTCAGCTTGGCCGTCATCTTGCCGTGATCGACATCGAGATAGTCGGGCACCTGGCGCTCGGGGCTCTGCGCCGATTCGAGCACCATGCCGACGTCCTTGGCCTTGTCGCGCACCTCGACCACGTCGCCCTCGCGGCAGCGATAGCTCGGGATGTTGACGCGCCTGCCGTTGACCCGCACGTGGCCGTGGCTGACGAATTGCCGGGCGGCGAACACGGTCGGCACGAACTTCGCGCGATAGACGATGGCGTCGAGGCGCCGCTCGAGCAGGCCGATCAGCTTCTCCGAGGTGTCGCCGCGTAGCCGCGCCGCCTCGCGATAGATCGCCTTGAACTGCTTCTCGGTGATGTTGCCGTAATAGCCCTTCAGCTTCTGCTTGGCGCGCAGCTGTTGGCCATAGTCAGACAGCTTGCCGCGGCGGCGCTGTCCGTGCTCGCCGGGGCCGTATTCCCGCTTGTTGAACGGGCTCTTGGGCCGGCCCCAGATATTCTCGCCGAGCCGCCGGTCGATCTTGTGCTTGGCGTGAATGCGTTTCGTCATGCCTCAAGGACTCCAAAGTCAAATCGAGCGCTTCCGCGGGCATCTTACCCCGCGCCAATGATGAGAACCGTTGCTGGTGATGCGACGGCCTGCCGGGATGGTCTCCGGCAGGGCCTAAAGCCGAACGGGCTTGAGCTTGGCTCCGCTGTCTACACGCGAATGACGGAAAGTGTCAATTGGAGCCGCCGCTAGCCGGTGCCGCCGGTTTGCGGGCCGCCGTGGCCCCCTCTGGGGCCGCAGGCGTCGTCTCCTTGGCCGCCGCCACATAGGCGATGATGGCGTTGGTTACCTTCACCTTCTGCTCAGGCGAGCAGGTCGGCCGCTTCGGCGTGACGATTTCGGTCTCGGGCGCGGTCGGATCGGCGGCGTCAGGCTGCACCGCTTCGTCTCCCTTGGAGACGGGCACGGCGCCGTTGGCCGGTTTCTTGGCAGTGGCTGGCTCTTCCTCGGTGGTGATCTTGGCGCTGCCGGTAAAATAGGAGACCGAGAACAAATGAAGGGCGTTGATGAGCAATATCTGGTCCTGGCTCCAGGTCTTCTTGGCCTCCTCGCCCCTCATCAGCGTCTGGTAGTTCTCGCGCGCGAGATCTTGCAAGCCGCAGACCTCGGCGTAGGCCGAGCGCGTGGCGGCGCGCACGATGCGGCGCGCGTCGTCGACCGGGATCACGAATTTGTTCGGGTCGTCCTTGTTGACCTTGAGCGGCTTGCCGTTAGGCCCCGGATAAGTGTCGGGAATGATCGAGAGCGCATAGGTCATCAGCACGCGCACGGCGCTGTCGCTGAGCCCGCCCTTCTGCTCGGCTTCCGGCACCGCGGCAGGCTTGGTGCGCTGGCCGAGTTCCTCGGCCGCCGTCTTCACGCCAGAGTTGTCTTCGGCCCGCACCGGCGCGCCCAGCAGCAGCGCCAAGACCACGGCGGCCGCGGCCCCGCTCCACTGAATACACGCCCGTTGCATCAATTGCCCCCCTCCCTTCCGTGGCGGAAGCTAGCATCGTTTGAGGCCATCGCAATAGGAGAAACGGGGCGGAACTATGACACCTTGTCGTCCTTGGCTCGACGGACACGCGAGAGCGCGGCGACGATCCCGCGCCACGTGCGCACATCTTGCTCCGACGCCGCCATGCGGTGGAACATGTTGCGAATATTGCGCACCATCGAGGCGCGTTTCTCGAGTGGATAGAGAAAGCCGGTGCGGTCGAGCTCGTCCTCGAGATGGTGAAACAATCCGAACAACTCCTCGCGCGTCGCGGGCCGCGTGTCGGCGAAGACGATGCCTTCGGCGAGCGGCCCGTCGAACGCGGTGACGCGGCCGAGCGATGGCGCGGTGCTCGCGCTCTTCAACCATTCATAGCCGAACAGCAGCACGGCCTGCGGCAGGCTGAGCGAGGCGAACTCCGGATTGACCGGCGCGGTGATGATGGCGTCGGCGAGCGTGATGACGTCGTTGTCGAGGCCGCTCCGCTCGGGGCCGAACAGCACACCGGTCAGCTCGGTGCGCTCGGTGCGCAGTTTCAGCTCGCGTGCGGCGCTTTCGGGCGACAGCACGGTCTTCACCAGCTCGCGCGGCCGCGCCGTGGACGCGAGCACGTAGTTGAGCCCGGCGATCGCCTGTTCGACGGTCGGATAGACGCGCGCCTGCTCGACGACATAAGCGGCGCCGGCGGCGGCGGCATGCGCCTTGTCGTTGGGCCAGCCGTCGCGCGGCTCGACCAGCCTGAGATCGGTCAGGCCGAAATTCGCCATGGCGCGGGCGGCAAAGCCGATATTCTCGCCGAGCTGCGGCTTGACGAGGATGATCGCCGGCGCCTCCGCCGCGGTCGCGCCGCTGCGGCTCGCGCCCAACGAAGAGGCGGCACTTTCGAGGCTTGCCGTTTTGGCAGGCACGCGCTTTCTGCTCTCGGCCCTTGCTTTCACCATGGAAGCACGATGCAATAGACAGGCGGTTGCCCGCAATGGGTGCCGCGAGCGAATTCAATCTTCCCGCGCCGGAGAGCAGCAAGCGTGAACAAGATCAAGGTGACAAACCCGGTCGCGGACCTCGACGGGGACGAGATGACGCGGGTCATCTGGCAGATGATCAAGGACAAGCTGATCTTCCCCCATCTCGACCTGCCGCTGCTCACGTTCGATCTCAGCATCGAGAATCGCGACGCGACCGAGGACAAGGTGACGGTCGAGGCGGCGCATGCCATCCAGGCGTGCGGCGTCGGCGTCAAATGCGCGACCATCACGCCCGACGAAGCGCGGGTGAAGGAGTTCGGGCTCAAGAAGATGTGGAAGTCGCCGAACGGCACGATCCGCAACATCCTGGGCGGCGTCATCTTCCGCGAGCCGATCATCTGCAAGAACGTGCCGCGGCTGGTGCCGGGCTGGACCAAGCCGATCGTCATCGGCCGACATGCCTACGGCGACGTCTATCGCGCCACCGATTTCCGCGTGCCGGGCAAGGGCAAGCTCACCATCTCCTTCGTCGGCGAGGACGGCAGCAAAATCGAGCACGAGGTGCACGAGTTCAAGGGGAGCGGCGTCGCGCTCGCGATGTTCAATCTCGACAACTCGATCCGCGATTTCGCCCGCGCCACGTTCAACTACGGGCTCGCCCGGCACATGCCGGTCTATCTCTCGACCAAGAACACCATCCTCAAGGCCTATGACGGCCGGTTCAAGGATCTGTTCGCCGAGATCTTCGCCGCCGAGTTCAAGGCCGAGTTCGACAAGCGCGGACTGACCTACGAGCACCGGCTGATCGACGACATGGTGGCGGCGTGCCTGAAATGGTCGGGCGGCTATGTATGGGCCTGCAAGAACTATGACGGCGACGTGCAGTCCGACACCGTGGCGCAGGGCTTCGGCTCGCTCGGGCTGATGACCAGCGTGCTGATGACGCCGGACGGCAAGACCGTCCTGGCCGAGGCCGCGCACGGCACCGTCACCCGCCACTTCCGCCAGCATCAGCAGGGCCGGGCCACCTCGACCAACGCCATGGCTTCGGTGTTCGCCTGGAGCGGGGCGCTCAAGCATCGCGCCAAGCTCGACGGCAATGCCGAGCTCACCCGCTTCGCCGAGACGCTCGAGCGGGTGGCTGTCGACACCATCGAGGCCGGCTTCATGACCAAGGATCTCGCGCTCCTGGTCGGCGCCGAGCAGAGCTGGCTGTCGACATCGGGCTTCCTCGACAAGATCGACGCCAATCTCCGCAAAGAGATGGCCGCCCGCGCCGCCGCCTGAGCTTCAAGTCGTGCTCTTAGGCTTGCGCTTGCGTCCCTCGGCCGTCGCCCCTGCGGTCTCGTCGGCCTTTGCCCGGGCGGCAGCGACGGCACGGATTTGTTCGATGATCTCCGGAACCCGCCGGCTGATCCGCGAGAGGGCCTCTCGGTCGAGGACATAGACGCGGCAGCGCGTCTGGGCGGTCACGTCGTGCTTGTGGCGCCGTCTCTCGAGCAGCGCCATCTCGCCGAAGAAATCGCCTTCCGTCAAAATCGTTTGCTTGCCGCCACCGAGATCGACGATCGCCTCGCCGCTCGCGATCAGGAACATCGCCTCGCCGGCATGGCCGGTGCGAACGATGGGCACGCCGGGAAGATAGCTGCGGGTGTAAAGCAGCTTGGTGATCTCGGCGACATCATTCGTCCCCATCGCGGCAAAGACCGGCACCCGCGAAACCATGCTCCACGTCGCCACAAACTGATGCCGGCTCGATTCCTGGCTGAAGCCGGTGGCGATAATGGCCACGGGCAGCGCAATCATGCCGACGCCGAGCAGCATCACCACGCCGCCGAGCATCTTGCCGAGCGGGGTGATCGGCACGACGTCGCCGTAACCGACCGTGGTGAGCGTGGCGAGCGCCCACCAGGCGGCCGACGGGATCGAGCCGAACTTGTCGGGCTGCGCGCCGCGCTCGATGAAATACATCGCGGTCGAGGCGAACAGCAGCAGGACGAGGATGACGAGCAGCGCGCCGAGCAGCGCGCGGTACTCGTCGGCAATGACCCGGCCGAGCGTCTGCAGCGCCGGCGAATAGCGCACCAGCTTGAGCAGCCGGAACAGGCGCAAGACCCTGAGGACCCTGAGGTCGATGGGCACGAGCCAGTAGAGATAGAACGGCAGGAAGGCGAGCAGGTCGATGATCATGATCGGGCGCGAGGCAAATCTGAGCCGCGCCCGCCAGCGCGGCAGCCGGCTCAGCATCGGGATCTCGACCGAGCTCCACACCCGCAAGACATACTCGACGGTGAACACGATCACCGAGAAGATGTTGAAGATCTCGAACTCCAGGGCGTAGCGCCGGTAGAGCTCGTCCACCGTCTCGGCGGCAAAGGCGATCGCGTTCAGGAAGATGAGGACGACGATGAAGACGTTGACCACACGCCCTGCCGGGTGCGCGTCGCCGCCGACCTCGAGGATCTCGTGAATCTCGCGCCGCCAGCCCCGCCAGACGGTCGTCGCCGTCATGCTCTAGGCGCGTCCGGCGCGGTGCTTGGTTTCGGCGCTGTCGGGCGGCGGGCTTGCGGCAGAAGCGCCGTCTCCGCCGGCGAGCTTGGCGGCGATCGCCTCGATCGCGTGGCCGGCGCGCGCGCCGTCAGGCCCGCCGGCCTGGGCGAGATCGGGCCGGCCGCCGCCGCCCTTGCCGCCGAGCGCCTCGGCGCCGATGCGGGCGAGCTCGACCGCGTTATAGGCGCCGGTCAGGTCAGCGGTGACGCCGACAACGAGACCGGCCTTGCCCTCCTCGCTGACGCCGACCACCGCGACGATGCCCGAGCCGATCTGCTTCTTGGCGTCATCGACCAGGCCGCGCAGATCTTTCGGCGCGACGCCATGCACGGTGCGGGCGAGCAGCTTGACCTTGCCGAGATCGCGCACCGCCGAAGCGGCGTCTCCGCCGGCGTTCCCGCCACCGCCGCCGAGCGCAAGCTCGCGCTTGGCGTCGGCCAGCTGGCGCTCGAGCTTGCGGCGCTCGTCGATGATCGCCGCGAGCCTGGTGATCATCTCGTCGGGCGTGACCTTGAGCAGCTCGGCCGCCTCGCGCACGCGCTCGTCCTGGGCGGCGAGATAGGCGCGCGCGGCTTCGCCCGTGAGCGCCTCGATGCGGCGCACGCCGGAGGCGACCGCGCTCTCGCTCACGATCTCGAGCAGGCCGATATCGCCGGTGCGGCGCACATGCGTGCCGCCGCACAGCTCGATGGAATAAGCGTGGCCCGACTTGGTGCTGGTGTCGCTCAACCCCATGCTGACGACGCGGACCTCGTCGCCGTATTTCTCGCCGAACAGCGCCAGCGCGCCTTGAGCGATCGCCTGGTCTGGCGTCATCAAATGGGTCTCGACCGGCTCGTTCTCTAGAATCTTGGCGTTCGCCAGGTCCTCGACCGCGCGGATTTCCGCATGCGTCATCGGCTTCTGATGCGAGAAGTCGAAGCGCAACCGCCCCGGCTCGACCAGCGAGCCCTTCTGCGCGACATGGCCGCCCAACACCTGGCGCAGCGCCTCGTGCAGCAGGTGGGTCGCCGAATGGTGGGCGCGGGTCGCCGTGCGGCGCGCATGATCGACTTCGAGGGCGACCTGATCGCCGACATGCAGCGCGCCGTTCTCGACCACGCCGTCATGCAGGAACAGGCCATGCAGCTTCTTCTGCGTGTCCTCGACGTTGAACAGAGTGGTCTTGCCCATCATGAGCCAGCCCCGGTCGCCGATCTGGCCGCCGGATTCACCGTAAAACGGGGTCTGATTGACGATGACGATGCCGCGCTCGCCCTGCTTCAGGGCTTTGACGCGCGCCCCGTCCTTGACCAAAGCGAGGATCTCGGCGGACGCGGTCTCGGTCTCGTAGCCAAGGAACTCGGTCGCGCCCAATTCCTCTTTCAGCTCGAACCAGAGCTTGCCGGTCTCGGCCTCGCCGGAGCCCGCCCACGACTTCCGCGCCTCGGCGCGCTGCCGCTCCATCGCGGCGGCGAAGCCACTCGCATCGACGCCGATGCCCTTGGCCTTCAGGGCGTCCTCGGTCAGATCGTAGGGAAAGCCGTAAGTGTCGTAGAGCTTGAAGGCGATCTCGCCCGGCAGCGTGTCGCCGCGCGTCAGATGCTTCGCCTCCTCGTCGAGCAGCTTAAGCCCGCGCTCGAGCGTCTCGCGGAAGCGGGTCTCCTCGAGCTTGAGCGTCTCCTCGATCAGGCTCTGGCCGCGCTCGAGCTCGTGATAGGCGCGGCCCATCTCACCAACCAGCGTCGGCACCAGGCGATAGAGCAGCGGCTCCTCGGCGCCGAGAATATGCGCGTGCCGCATGGCGCGGCGCATGATGCGGCGGAGCACGTAGCCCCGGCCCTCGTTCGACGGCAGCACGCCGTCGGCGATGAGGAAGGACGAGGCGCGCAGATGATCGGCGATGATGCGGTGGCTCGGCGCATGAACGCCGCTCGCCGGCACCCCGGTCAGATCGACCGAGGCGGCGATCAGCGTGCGGAACAAATCGATCGCGTAATTGTCGTGGGTGCCCTGCATCACCGCGGCGATGCGCTCGAGCCCCATGCCGGTGTCGATCGAGGGCCGCGGCAGAGCGACCCGCTCGCCGCCCGCCAGCTGCTCGAACTGCATGAACACGAGATTCCAGATCTCGACGAAGCGGTCGCCGTCGGCGTCGGCGCTGCCGGGCGGCCCGCCTTTGATCGTGTCGCCATGGTCGTAGAAGATCTCCGAGCACGGACCGCACGGCCCGGTGTCGCCCATCGACCAGAAATTGTCGGCGCCGGCGATCCTGATGATCTTGTCATCGGGCAGCCCGGCGATCTTGCGCCAGAGCTTGGCCGCCTCGTCGTCGTCGGCATAGACGGTGATCAGCAGGCGGTCCTTGGCGAGGCCGAAGTCGCGCGTCAGCAGCTCCCAGGCGAGCAGGATCGCGCGCTCCTTGAAATAATCGCCGAAGGAGAAATTGCCGAGCATCTCGAAGAAGGTGTGATGGCGCGCGGTGTAGCCGACATTGTCGAGGTCGTTGTGCTTGCCGCCGGCGCGCACGCATTTCTGCGCCGAGGCGGCGCGCGGGAAGGCGGTCTTCTCCTGGCCGGTGAACACGTTCTTGAACGGCACCATGCCGGCATTGGTGAACATCAGGGTCGGATCGTTGCGCGGCACGAGCGGGCTCGAGGCGACCACCGCGTGGTCGTTCCTGGCGAAGAAATCGAGGAAGGCGGCGCGGATGTCGTTGGTGCGGGTCGGCTTGGTGAAGTGGCCCCCGGCAACGTCATCCGAGGCGCTGGCGCGCGCGGCGCCCTTCGGCTTCGCGGTCGAGGATTTGGCGGAGGTCATGGTAAGTGTTGCGGAAACCTTGTTGCGCCGGGGACATGAGCGTTCCGGCAGAGCCTAGCCGATTCGCTTCCGCCGAACGCCGCTAAGCCCTCTTCCCAGGATGGAAAGAGGGCGCGCGGTCCCGAAGGCACACATAAGGTCAGGAACTGGGCGTGTCCAGCACTCCCCTGCCCCGGTCTTGAGGCTTAGCTCGGGCTTCAGGCGCCGCGTTTGCCGCGCCGTGCCGCACCGCCAGAGATCGGCGTCGCGGCCTCGCCTTCGGCAAAACCGCCTGGGCTTTCCTCATCGGCATCACCGCGCGCGGTTCCCTCGCCACGAGTGGCCTCGCCACGCGTGGCCTCGCCGGCGGCTTCGAGGATCCTGCCGGCAAGCAGGCCGGCGCTCTGGCGGATGGCGCGCTCGATCTTGGCGGCCATCTCGGGATGCTCTTTCAGATAGGCCTTGGCGTTCTCGCGGCCCTGGCCGATGCGCTCAGAGTCGAACGAGAACCAGGCGCCCGACTTCTCGACGATGCCGGCCTTGACGCCGAGATCGACCAGCTCGCCGGTCTTGGAGATGCCCTCGCCATACATGATGTCGAACTCGACCTGCTTGAAGGGCGGGGCGACCTTGTTCTTGACCACCTTCACGCGGGTCTGGTTGCCGACCACCTCCTCGCGCTCCTTGATGGCGCCGATGCGGCGGATATCGAGGCGGACCGAGGCATAGAATTTGAGCGCGTTGCCGCCGCTGGTGGTCTCAGGGCTGCCGAACATCACCCCGATCTTCATGCGGATCTGGTTGATGAAGATCACCATGCAGCGCGATTTGGAGATCGAGGCGGTGAGCTTGCGCAAGGCCTGGCTCATCAGCCTCGCCTGGCTGCCCATCTGCATGTCGCCCATCTCGCCTTCGAGCTCGGCCTTGGGCGTCAGAGCGGCGACCGAATCGACCACCAGCACGTCGATGGCGCCGGAGCGCACCAGAGTGTCGGTGATCTCGAGCGCCTGCTCTCCGGTATCGGGCTGGGAGATCAAAAGCTGCTCCAGATCGACGCCGAGCTTCCGCGCATAGATCGTGTCGAGCGCATGCTCCGCGTCGATGAAGCCGCAAATGCCGCCGCGCTTCTGCGCCTCGGCGACGACGTGCAGAGCGAGCGTGGTCTTGCCCGAGGATTCGGGGCCGTAAATCTCGATGACGCGGCCGCGCGGCAGCCCGCCGATGCCGAGCGCGATATCGAGCCCGAGCGAGCCGCTGGAGATCGCCTCGACCTCGACCGCCTTCTCGTTCTGGCCGAGCCGCATGATCGAGCCCTTGCCGCAGGCCCGCTCGATCTGCGAGATCGCCGCCTCCAGCGCCTTCTCTTTATCCATCTCGGCTCCTTCAACGAGGCGCAGCGCGACGTTCTGCATCTGATTCTCCCTTATTTCATAGCCCCATCGGGCCCGCAAATGACGACACTCTCGGCGTCCCTGCTCGCTGCGGCGCCGGGCTCCGGCAACTCACCCTGCCCCGGCGGCGCGCAGCGGAGTGTGACTGGACGCAATGTACACGTTTTGTTCTCCGTTCGCAATCTGTTCTTTTCTTGAGGCTGCGGTCATGCGCGCGTAGGCAGTCCCGGCCATGACCCCCGCTGGGTAGCGGCGCCAGCCTTATCCCCGCGCCCGAATTCGCGATTATGCTGCGTCCACCTCGTCCGTTGAGGGGCGCATTCATGAGGCGTCGTGAGGCGGGACGAGGCGCGGTGCCCGCGGGTCTGGTTCGCTGCCAGGCACTCGGGCGGCACCGGAGCTCCTCCCGGGACCACTAGGAGTCCCCGCCAGGAGCTGGCTGAAGGATCGGTCGGCGCGTAGATGCGCGACGGACCGGACTAAAGCGAGGCCCGCTGCCGAAAGCCACCGTGAATAAGCATGCGCCACCGGCCCCTGGCCTACTTGAGCGCTTCGTTTGATGCGCTATCGGCCTCTGGCCTACTTGAGCGCATTGGCGCGCCGGAAGGCGCCCGCGCGCTTCTCTTCGAAGCGCGACACTACAGGTCTGCGTCTTTCGGCGCGCCATCCCCTCATGCCTCGCGGGCGATCCCGGCGAGACGTTTCCGCGTGCCCGAAGCTGTCATGCCCGCGCGGCGGGCATTCAGTCATCACCGGTCTCGCGCAAATTCAGGTCAGCGATTGCTGGATCGCGCGGTCAAGCCGGGCGATGACAATTGTGGAGAAAGGAACGCAGAGAAACCTAAGAGCGCTCGCGTTCGCGCACCGCAGGCTTCTGGACAGAAGGCTTATGCGCAGAACCCTTGGCCTCGACCGCTGCGCGGTAGCCGAAGCGGTCGATATAGGGCTTCAGCCGGTCGATGATTTTGCGCTTCAGCTTGTCGGGCAGCTCGTAGCGCGAGACGCGGTGCTCCTTGCGCTCGCCCAAGAATTCGCGCATCGGCGCTTCGGCCTGATCGAAGCCGGCGATGTCGAGCCGCTGATAGATGTCGCGCATGGTGGCGAGCGGATCCTTGACGATATCCTCGTAGCGAAGCTCGACGAGGTGGCCTTGCGGGATCAGATGGCGATCCTCCTCGTAGTCCTCGGTCAGCCGGGCGAACATGTCGAGGATGTAGTCGTCGAGCCAGGGATCGAGCTGCGGCGGGTTATGCAGCCCCTGCACCGAATAGAGCGCGCGCCAGAGCTTCACGGTGGAGGGAAACACGTCGAGCGGATTGCGCGCCAGATAGACGTAGCGCGCGTCGGGAAACAGCCTGGTCAGCAGCTTGAGCCGCGCGGCGTTGGCGGGCGTCTTCATCACCAGCCGCTTGCCGCCATGCTTCAGATAGAGCCGGCGATAGAGCCACATATAGGCGTCGGCCCATTGCTTCTGCTTGTTCTCCGGCACGCCCTTGAAGTCGAGATAGTCGCTGTCGACGGGTCCGAATCGCGGCCAGGCATGAGTGAAATAGGGCGTGCCCTCGCCCAGCATCATCATGGCGAACTCTTCCTCCTGCGGGCGATCGAAGCCGACCGGCACGTCGTCCTGCGGGCGCTTCTTGGGCAGAAGCACCTTCATCACCTTGTCGAGGTGGCCCTCGGTCAGGAGGAAATGATGCGGGAAGAAGCACTCATAGGTGGTCGGGTAAGCGAGGTTCGGATCGACCGAGAACAAATCGTGCAGCAGGGTCGTGCCGGTCCGCCAATGGCCGATGACGAAGATCGGCGGCTGGTCGAGCTTGAGGCTTTGCGCCGCGCGCCGGTACTTGGCCTCGGAGAGCCAATAGAGCACCGAGTTCCACGGCACCCACAAAAACAGCAGCAGCGTGTCGGGGATGGTGTTCAGCGTGAAGGAGAAGCGGCCGCGCGCGAACAGCTTCATCAGATCGACGAAGCGCATGCCGAACCAGAAATAGATCAGCCTGCCGCCATAGCGCTCGATGGTGAGGGCCGGCATGCGCGGCTTGGCGCGGCGTCTGCGGGTGGCCTTGCCTTCTTCGTCGGCTGGGACGATCTCGTAATCCGGCACGCGTCGCTCCAAACTATAAAGTGTCATGCCCGCGCAAGCGGCCATCCAGTCACCACGGTATCGCGATCAGGTCGGTCGGTGGTTACTAGATTGCCCGGTCAAGCCGGGCAATGACAATCGTCTGGGAAAGGTCAGGCCTGCAGCGCGGCCTTCACGGCGGCGGCAAGCTCCTTCAGGTCGAACGGCTTCTGCAAGAACATGAACTCCTCGTTCTCGGCGAGGTGCTTGCGGAAGGCGTCCTCGGCATAGCCCGAGATGAAGATGATCTTGAGGTCGGGGCGCTGGCGGCGGAGCTGCTGCATCAGCGTCGGGCCGTCCATTTCCGGCATCACCACGTCGCTCACCACGAGGTCGACCTCGCCCTGGTGGTTGTTGAACATTTCGAGCGCCTCGGCGCCGGTGGTCGCCTGCAGCACGTTATAGCCGCGCTGGCCGAGCGCGCGGGCGGCGAAGCTCCTGACCGCATCCTCGTCCTCGACCAGCAGCACGGTGCCGTGCCCGGTCAGATCCTTGGGCTTCTCGACGCGGCGCTCGACCTTGGCCTGCTCGACCTCGTGCGCGGTCTCGATATAGCGCGGCAGGTAGACGCGCATCGTCGTGCCCTTGCCCTCGTCGCTTTCGGCGAAGATATAGCCGCCGGTCTGCTTGACGATGCCGTACACGGTCGACAGTCCGAGCCCGGTGCCGCGGCCGATCTCCTTGGTGGAGAAGAACGGCTCGAAGATCTTCTGCTTCACCTCATCGCTCATGCCGCAGCCGGTGTCGCTCACCTCGATCAGCACATATTCGCCGGGCGGGATGTGCCGCTGGCCGAGCTCGCGCGATTGAGCATCGCTGACATTGGCGGTGCGGATGGCGAGCTTGCCGCCGTTGGCCATGGCGTCGCGGGCATTGACGGCGAGGTTGATGATCACCTGCTCGAATTGCGGCTGATCGGCCTTGACCGTCCACAGGTCGCGGCCCGGCTCGAGCTTGAGCTCGACATTCTCGCCGAGCAGGCGGCTGAGCAGGATCGACAGATCCGACAGCACGTCGCCGAGCTGGAGCACCTGCGGCCGCAGGGTCTGCTGGCGCGAGAAGGCAAGCAGCTGGCGCACGAGCCCTGCGGCGCGGTTCGCGTTCTGCTTGATGTTCATGATGTCCTGGAAGGCAGGATCGGTCGGCCGGTGGTTCATCAGCAGAAAGTCGGAGAAGCCGATGATCGCCGTCAGCATGTTGTTGAAGTCGTGCGCGATGCCGCCGGCGAGCTGGCCGACCGCCTGCATCTTCTGGCTCTGCGCGATCTGCATCTCGAGCGCGCGCTGCTCGGTGGTGTCGATGGCATAGGCGATCGCCGCCTCGCCCACGCTCTCCTGCTGCTCGACCGGGCTGAGATAGATCCTGCCGCTCCGCTCGCCGCCGGCAAAGGCGATGTCGACCGGCTCGATCAGTCCCTGGCGAGCGAGCGCGGCATCGAGCGCGCGGCGAAGCGCCTGGTGGTTCTCGCGCCCGACCAGGCTTTCGAGGCTGGTCTTGCGGTTCGCATCGGCCGCGGCATCGCCGAACAGGCGGACGAAGGCGGTGTTGGTCGCGCTGATCAGGCCTTGCGCATCGACCGTGGCGATGGCGATCGGCGCCGAGTGGAACAGCCGTGCGAATCTGAGCTCGGCGGCGCCGGCGGCTTCGGCCTCGCCAGGGGCGCGGCTGAGCACCAGCGCATGCGCGAGCGCGCCGGAGCCGACGCGCGGCAGACGGTGCAGGATGCGAACGGGAAGGCTGGTGCCGTCGGACTTGAGGAGGTCGATGTCGAAGCGGCGCGTGCCGCTCTGCGTGCTGCCGCGGCCGGCGCGCGAGATCAGCGCCGAGCTGTCGGCCGACATGATCTGCGACAGCTCGAGCCGCGCGTTGGCGACCTCGGTGAGGTCGAGGCCGAGCCACTGGGCGAGCGTCGCGTTGAGATACTCGATATTGCCGTCGGCGTCGGCGGTGAAGAAGCCGGCAGGCGCGCTGTCGAGATAGGCGATCGCCGACTGCACCTTGGCGAAGCTCGCCTCCTCGCGGGCGCGATCGAGGGTGATCTCATCGACCTGCCACACGGTGAGCGCGCCCTTGCGGCCGGAGCGCGGGTCCGGCGGCATCGGCTGGACCGAGATGCGGAACCAGCGGGGCGCGACGGAGCTGTCCTCCTCGTTCTCTCCCGGCGGCGGCAGGCGGAACTCCTCTTTGAGGCTGCGGCCCTGCTGCGCCGCGCGGGCGAGACGAAAGATCGCCTCGGCGAGATGGGGGTTGCCGCCGAAGGCGCGGTCGGGCGACGGCACGGCGGCTTCAGCGTCGAGCCCGAGCAGAGAGCGATAGGCTTGGTTGGCGTAGAGCACGCGTCCCGCGCCGTCGGCGATCAGGGCGCCTTGCGGCAAATTGTCGACGAATGCCTTGGTGATGTCGTTGCGGGCATGGCGCTGGCCGAAATAGAGGATGCCGACCGCGCCGGCGAACAGGCAAAACACGCCAACCACCGCGAGCGCGGCGAGGATCGCCAGCACGAACGGCTCGGCCATCTCGCGCGACACCATCGCGAGCCCGACGGCGGCGACCGCCAAAGCGAGCGCGAGCACCACGACGAGGCCAACGCTCCCGTCGCGCGCGGGAACTTCCGCGGCGGGCTCGGCATAGCGCATCGGCGCATCGACATCGCTCATGGCAGGCAAATTACCCGATTCGACTTGTGTTGACCGGAGATTGTCATGCAAACGCCGTTAAGCCGATGCGTCCTAAGGGCAGTTCGCAAGCGCCCGGCCGGGCAAAAGTCGCACGGCCACGCGCCGGACTATCAAGGGCCACGCGTGGTTAATGCGCTGTTAGCAGGAAGCGGGTAGGAAACATTTCGCCATGACCTTCGACACTCTCATTCTCGCCGTCGCGGCAGCCCTGTTCGTGGTGGCGCTGGTCGCGCTCACCGCCTGGGCATTCAAGAGCTTCGCCGCGGGTGGGCGGAACGGGATGATCCGGCCGCGCGAGAAGCGGCTCGGCGTGGTCGAGACGGCTACCGTCGACCAGAAGCGGCGGCTGTTGCTGGTACGGCGCGACGACGTCGAGCATCTGATTATCGTCGGCGGCCCCGTCGATATGGTGGTCGAGACAGGCATCAAGGGCCGCCCGCATCTCGAGCCGCCGCTGGGCGACGTAATCATCGCCCATAACGAGACCAGGCCCGCTCCCGACTTCACCAAGAAATAGCGCCTTCTGACCGCGCTTTTCGGTTGACTGTTGCGGAAATATCACGCTCAGACCCTCTTGTCCCAGGCGTTAAGTTGGGGTAAACAAATGGTTCGAGCTTACGGTTGCCCTGTGTTGTTGGGGCGGTGGTTGAGGCGACGCCGGTACTTTCGACCGCTGAGACCGTAAGAGCGCCGGCAGTTCCCTGCTAATGGTCCGACACCGACTGGCTTCGGCCGGTCATGTCAGTCCCCCAAAACCTCTCCACTCCCCGCCCTCCAGCGGGGAGTTTTTTTATGTGGAGGCGGACCATGCGCAAGCGCAGACCTAGCGTGGAGAGCGGCGTGCCGTTGGCCAAGCCCAAGCATCGGTGGGAACGGCGGCGCACGCCTTTGGCCACATTGCTCATCCTCGGATTTCTCGCCTCGCCGGCCTTGGCTGAGATGCCGAAGGACTTCGTCTATCTCGCCGATATCGATCCCACCATCGAGCAGGACATGCGCTACGGCAGCGCCAACAATTTCATCGGCAGAGTGGTGCCGGGCTACGATGCGGGCGAATGCGTGCTGGTCAGGCCGGCGGCGGAGGCGCTGAAGCGCGTCGAGGCCGATGTGCGCACCAAGGGCTTCACGCTCAAAGTCTACGATTGCTACCGCCCGGCGCGCGCGGTGGCCGCCTTCGTGCATTGGGCCAAGGAACCCGACGACCCGAAGGCCAAGACGGTCTACTACCCCAACCTGCCGAAGGCCGCGCTGTTTCCCGATTACATCGCCACGCGCTCGGGTCACTCACGCGGCGCCACGCTCGATCTCACGCTCGTCCCGCTCGATCAGCCGAGCGCCGCGCCCGCTCAAGCAGGGGCCGAGGTCAAGCCCTGCACCGCGCCGCAAGCAAAGCAGGCCCCCGACGGCAGCCTCGCGATGGGGACCAGCTTCGACTGCTTCGACGTGAAGGCCAACACCGCCGCCATTGGGCTCACCAAGGAGGAGAGCGACAATCGCGCCATCCTGGTCGAGGCCATGCGGAAGCAGGGCTTCACGAATTACGCCAAGGAGTGGTGGCACTACACCCTCGACGGCGAGCCCTATCCCGACACGATCTTCGATTTCCCGATTACGCCGCGCAGCCCCGGCAATTGACCGTGATGCCGGCGAAGACCGGCAAATGAAGGCGAATGAATTCCGGCTTTGGCCGGAAGGACGGAGGCAAGTGGGGCCGAGATCTCGGCTATTCGTCGCGGTAGACGCGCTCGCGCCGCTCGTGGCGCTCCTGAGCCTCGACGCTCAAGGTCGCGATCGGCCGCGCGTCGAGCCGCTTCAGGCTGATCGGCTCGCCGGTCTCCTCGCAATAGCCGTAGGTGCCGTCGTCGAGCCGTGCGATCGCGGCGTCGATCTTGGCGATCAGCTTGCGTTGGCGGTCGCGCGCCCTGAGCTCGAGCGCACGCTCGGTCTCTGAGGTGGCGCGGTCGGCGATATCGGCGTGTTGCGCCGAATCGTCCTGGAGGTGCTGCAGCGTCTCCTTGGTCGAACGCATGATCTCGTCGCGCCAGGCCATCAGCTTCCGGCGGAAATAGGCCCGCTGCCGGTCGCTCATGAACGGCTCGTCGTCCGTTGGCCGGTAATCGTCGGAAATCAATTTTTTCTTCACTGCCCGCATGAGAGTCTTTTCCAGACGCATCATTGTTCCGTCATTGGGCGCGATAGCCCCGCTCCCTTGAACCGGCTCGCTGAGGATCAGCGGTCCCCGCCGGGCAGCCACGTATTTACGGAAGCGAGTCAACAAGTCAAGACGGCAGACTTGGCTTGACAGAAACGCGAAAGAGCGACAGCCGAAGCATTGCAATTCCGTCATATTTCGTGGGTTGTAGCCGGCCGTTCGCGCACATTTCTTGGGCAGGAACCGGCTGGCGCTGGCCATGCTGAGTCAGCGGGCGACCCACGAGACGTCATATGCCGAGGGCTCGGTCGACAACTTGCGCATCTCCTTTCCGCGGCAGCGGACCATGCGACCTTTGATATGTTGCCCGACAGTCGGGACAAGAGAGCTTGGACTTGCAGTAAATCGGATCGAAGTCGCGCTATAAGTGGCGATCGAGATTGCCGCTCAAACGCTCAGCTAACCCTTCCCCGCATGCCGCTGCCGCGCTAAGAGCCATTCGTGCCGATTTCCACCTACACCGACGGCGTCGGCGATGCGCTTCGCAGTATCGGCGACTACGCGACCGGCCTCGTCACCCCGATCGTCAGGCTCGGCGTGACCGGGCTCGCCCGCTCGGGCAAGACGGTGTTCATCACCGCGCTCGTGCATAATTTGATCGCCGGCGCGCGACTCCCGTTCTTCAATGCATCCGCCGAAGGGCGCCTGCGGCGCGTCTATCTCGAGCCGCAGCCCGACGACGCCGTGCCCCGATTCGACTACGAGACGCATCTCGCCGATCTGGTCGGCTCGCCTCCCCGCTGGCCCGAGAGCACGCAGCGCATCAGCCAGCTCCGCCTCACGCTCGAATACGAGACGCGGAAATTCTGGAAGCGGCAGCTCGGCCGCGAGCGGCTGCATATCGACATCGTCGACTATCCCGGCGAATGGCTGCTCGACCTGCCGCTGCTCCGCATCGACTATCGCGAATGGTCGCGCGCGGCACTCGAGCAGGCCGCGGCGCCAGATCGCAACAAGGCCTCTAAGGAGTGGCGCAAGGCTCTCGGCGAGATCGATCCGGCGGGCCCCGCCGACGAGGCGTTCGCGGCGAAGCTCTCGGACCTGTTCAAGACCTATCTCGGCGAGGCGCGCGCGGACCAATATTCGCTGTCGACGCTGCCGCCCGGGCGCTTCCTCATGCCGGGCGAGCTCGCAGGCTCGCCGGCGCTCACCTTCGCCCCGCTCGATCCGGGCGGTGCGACGAGCTTCGCGCGGGGCTCGCTCTGGTCGATGATGGAGCGGCGCTTCGAGGCCTATAAGACGCATGTGGTGCGGCCGTTTTTCCGCGATCATTTCGCGCGGCTCGACCGGCAGATCGTGCTGATCGACGCGCTCGCCGCGCTGAACGGCGGCGCCGAAGCGGTCGGCGATCTCGAGCGTTCCATGACCGAGATCCTCGAATGCTTCAGGACCGGAGCGAACTCTCTCTGGTCGAGCCTGTTCGCGCCGCGCATCGACCGCATCGTGCTCGCCGCGACCAAGGCCGACCATCTGCATCATCAAAGCCACGACCGGCTGGAAGCGATTCTCGCCAAGCTCACCGGACGAGCGATGGCGCGCGCCGAATTCGCCGGCGCCGAGATGAAGGTGCTGGCGCTGGCCGCGGTGCGGGCGACACGCGAGGGCGAGGCGCGGCGGAACGGCGAGACGCTACCCTGCATCGTCGGCTATCCGCTCGCCGGCGAGACCATCGGCAAGCGAACCTTCGACGGCGACGAGGAGTTCGCCATCTTCCCCGGCGATCTTCCCAAGGACCCCGAGCTTGCGTTGAAGGGCTGGCACACCGAGCATGGCGACATGCGCTTCGTGCGCTTCCGGCCGCCGAACCCGATCCCGCTCCCTAGCGGAGGCTTCGCCCCGTTCCCAAATATCCGGCTCGACCGCGCCATTCAGGCGCTGATTGGAGATCGGCTCGCATGAGCAAGACCGTCGCCAGGAAGCCAGCCGCGTTCCGCGTCGAGGACGTCGAGATCTTCGTGCCGCCGGTCGCGCCGGTCGATGCGGAGCCGGCTCAGCTGCCGAGGCCACGCACCCGCGCCATGCCGGATCTCGGCCGCGGGCTTCGCTGGGGCAGCATCCTGTTCGGCGCGCTTAGCGGCCTGGTCAGCCTGGTCGCCTCGCTCTGGCTGTACGACTGGACCGTCTCGCTGATCGCGCGCGACGACTGGATCGGCTGGGCCGCCGTCGCGCTGCTCGCCGTCGTGCTCTTCGCGCTGCTGATGATCATCCTCCGCGAGGTTGCGGGGCTCGCCCGGCTCGGCCGGCTCGGCAAGATCAGGCACGAGGCCGACGAAGCCGCGCGCCAGAACGACAAGCCGCTCGCGATCGACGTCGCCAACCGGCTGAAGCGGCTTTATGGGGGTCGCAAGGATCTTGCCTGGGGGCTCGCGCGCCTCGCCGAGCATGAGCACGACATCATGGATGCTGGCGAGCTGATGCGGCTCACCGAGCGCACCCTCGTCGCCCCGCTCGATCCTTACGCGCGGACCATCGTCGCGGCGTCAGCCAAGCGCGTGTCGGTGGTGACCGCGGTGAGCCCCGGCGCGCTGATCGACATGGCGTTCGTCGCTACCGAGAATCTGCGCATGTTGCGGCGGCTCGCTACGCTATACGGCGCGCGGCCCGGCACGCTTTCGTTGCTCAAGCTCGCGCGCATGGTGGTGACGCATATCGTACTGACCGGCGGCATCGCCCTCGGCGACGACGTGATCCAGCAGGTGATCGGCCACGGGCTGACGGCCAAGCTCTCGGCCCGGCTCGGCGAGGGCATCTTCAACGGCGCGCTCACCACGCGCATCGGCATCGCCGCGATCGATGTGTGCCGACCGCTCCCCTATATCGAGAGCCAGAGGCCGCGCTTCCGCGAGCTGGTCGCCGAGGTGGCCGGCATCAGCTGAGCCTAGCCTAAGAGCCGGCAGCCATCGACCGCGACCTGCTGCGACTGGCCGTCCTTGAATCTCAGGGTCACGATGATCTTGTCGGCGCAGGCGAGTCCGCCGACGCTGACGCGGAAGCCCGTGTTCTGCTCGTTCGAGATCTGCAACTGCGGCATGACCGCCGCCGTGTTGAAGTCGTAGGAGACGGCGAGCAGGCGCTGCTTCATCTCGGCGGGGGCATCGAGCCAAAGCTCGAAATGATAGAGCGGCCGTCCGCGGTCCTCGCCTTTGATCTCGGTCGCCTTGGCCTTGACCCAGCCCTCGACCACGCCAATGGCGGGAAGCCGCGCCTGGACCTTGGGCGCCGCCGGTGCCGGAGCAAGCGCGGGTTCGGCTGGCGCGGCGGCTCGGGATATCGAGCCGGTCACCGACGGCGGCGGGAACGGCTCGACCGCATCCCACGGCAGCTCCTCCCTCCCCTTGGCGTCGGGAGAGAATGCCTTCTGCTGGCTCTCGGGCTTCTCGTCAGGCTTCGCCTCCTGATCCCACGGCATGATCCGGGGGCTCTCGGCGAGACCGGCAAGGTTCGGCTCGCCGACCGGCGCCTCTTGCTTCGGCCCAACCTCGGCAAACTGCTGGGCGTTGGGAGCACTTGCCGCAATCTCGGCGAGCTTGGCGACCACCGTCTCGCCGCCGTCTTGGCTGGCAGCGCCGACCGCGGCTTGCACGTCATCGCTCCCGCGCGAAAGCCGAACGAGAACGAGACCCGGTATGCCGACCGCGCCCGCGCCAAGCGCGAGCGCAGCCTCGAAAGCAAGCAAACCCGCAACCAACGCCAAACAGATTGTGCGGGCGCCAAGGTGGTTGCCTAGGGCGCGCATTGGTACGACCCGCGAATACGCCGCATGAACCGCGCAAGACCTCTTGCGCGAGTCTCAGCATACCGGTCTTCGCCGGTCAGTGGAACGCTCGGTCCGGAGGCGGGGCGGGCCGCGACCCGTTGCCGGACAAAGCCCGCGCCAAGGCTGCGGCAAGGCGACCCAGGCGCTACGGCGCACAGGACGCTTTTCGGCGGCCGGTGGATAGCGGGGATAAGCTTCTCCTTCCCGCGTGCGTCACCGTCCCCTTGCGCTATGCTCCTAGGTGTGAGCGGCCCCGATTGTGGAACGGTGCCGGCGGAGAAATCCGAAGGCACCGGAAAGCAGCCGGAAAAGCTCACAGGGCAAGGCAAGCCTGGGGTCGTCCATAGCCATGGACGGCTGAAGGCGGAGGGGCGCGCAAGCGCGAAGTGCCACGGTCTTTCGGCGTCGCCGCAATACCGTGAGGTGGAGCCGAAGGGGTGCTCCGCGCCGCAAGTCCCGCCGCCATTCGGTTCAAGCCCGGCCAGGGCGTGAGCCGCGTCGTAGCAACGCGACGTAAAATAAGGACCGTGGTCGGGTCACGCCGCCACTTTGCGGGCAACCGCAAAGCCGAGCGCGTGACTGGAGACCGAAAGGTCTCGCGGCGCCGACTGATCGTCCCGAACGGGCGTGAAGCCGACATCGCACAGGGAGGCGGGGCCCCAAAGCTCCGCCTTTCCTTTTTTTTGCGCCAATTTGCGCCATCCACCACCCCTTTAGCCGGCGCGGCACCGCGGTTAAGATCGCGCCGCCATGAGAGGGACTTTCCACAGCATCGCGCGGGGCGCCGTAGTCGTCTGCGCCGCCGCGCTCGTCATCGCCGCGCTCGCCGGCTGCGGCGCGGTCGACCGCGTGCGCGGCACGACATCCACAAGCGTCGGTGCGACCACCGACAAGGAGGCGCGCTACGTCTCGCCGGAGAACCCGATGGCGCGGCCGATCCAGGTCGGCTGGACATCGGCGCGCGCGAGCCATTGCGGCTTCGTGTTCAATCCCGACCAGCTCCGCTCCGACTTCCTCGCCTCGGAGGCGCGCATGGGCGTCCCGCCGGAGATGATGCCGAAGATCGAGCATGCCTATGACTACACGCGGCAGTCGGTGGCCGAATCGATCAAGGACGACATCAATTATTGCAGCAAGGATCGGACGGCGGCGATCAGGCGCGACCTCAACCGCTATCTCACCGGAGACTACGAGCCGACGGCGCGGATGGCTCAATAGCCATCGCCGGCTAAGGCTTGGCTTTGCCGGTCTGCGACGGGTATGGCGCCGACGCGGCGCCAGCTGCCTCGCCGGCATCGCTCGTCTCACCGGGCGAAGGCTCCGACTTGATCGTCTCGGCAAGCCGCATCAGGTCGCCCTCATCGGCTTCGCCGGCCAGAAGATAGGCGATGCCTCCTTCCGACCACGCCACGCTGCCGATCCCGCCGTAACGTTTGAAGGAAGGAGCCTCGCTGCCCTCGCTTGTCTTGGCGTAGAGCGCGAGCGGCGCCCCGGTCGAGCGAAGATAGAGGAGCTGCGCCAGAGGCTCGCTTCCGTTCCGCAACAGCTGGGCGCGCACGAAGCGCAATCCTTGCGCGTCGAGATCGGGGAGCTTGACGCCTGGCCCGAGCGCTTCTGCGAGTTGAAATGCGACGAGATCGCGATTGCCCTGGCTGTCGAGACCGACCTCCAGACTCGAGCGGCTGAGCAGGGCCTGGGCGCGTGCCGCCGCCTCCTGCCATGAGGGCGAGAGGCTTCCGGTAAATTGCGGCTCGGTGGCGCTTACGGACCCGCGGGCGAGCTCGGGCGTGCGGAGCGGTTCGCCGTAGCCGCCCATCGTCAAGACGAGAGCCCCGGCGATCCCCATCCCGGTAAGCCCGGCCGTCATCGCCGCGCGCCACGTGACGTAGAACCCGGGCGGCAGCGGCTCGGGCGCGGTGACTGCCACCTCCTCGCCGGCGAGGATCGCCTCGAAGGCCGCCTCGAGCCGGCTATGCGCATCCTTGAGCGCAACGACGCGGCGGGCAATGACGTCGTCATGATCGAGCACCTTCTCCACCGCGCTCGACTGCCGGCGGGCGAGCTGTCCGTCGACATAAGCCACCAGCAGCTCGTCGCTGAGCTCGGTCATGACAAATCACTCGCGCTGTCCGGATCGAGCGCGTCGATGTGCGTGCTCAGCCGGTCGGCGAGCGTCGCGCTGATGCGGATGAGCCGCGAGGCGACCACGTCGGCCGACACATCGAGCACCCGGCCGGCCTCGACATAGTCGAACCTCTCGCCATAGACGAGGAGCAGCGTGAGGCGCTGCTGCGCCGGCAGGTTGGCTAGGAAGCTCGTGGTCAGCGCGTCGCGGTCATCGCCGAACAACTCGGCGAAGCTCGCAGCGTCGGTCTTGGCTTGCGCAATCGGATCGGAATGGTCGCGGAGCTCGGCGAGCCAATGGCGATAAATCTCGGCGAAGGCGAAGCTGTCGAGCGCCCTCCCCCTCTGATAGCGATGCTGCTCGGCGAGCATCACGTTGAGCGCGCGGCTGAGCAGCGCGGTCGCCTCGCTGCGCTCCCCGACCAGAAGGTCGGCGAAGCGTTTCAGCCGCGGCAGCATGGCGATCAGGCCCGGCCGTATCGAGTCGTGAAATTCCTCTGCCTGCACCTTGCAGCCCCCCGCCGCGTTCTGGTGAGTGCTGGCCTTGCGTGCGAACATCCCACGCGAATCAAGAGGATAGCACAATTGCGGCGGGGCTCGATCGCTGCGCTCATGGGGCGCGGTAAAAAGCTCTTGCTTTGGGCGGCAAGCTGCCCAATCTTTGCGCAAGGGCGGGGATGTCTCCTACATGTCAGTCGTGCCCCATAGGTCCGATCAGACGGAGTCCAAGTCCATCGAGTCGCAACGCGCGAGCGTCAAGGAGCGCGTGGCGCAGGCGAAAGTCGGGACGAAGGACACGACGAGCAATGCGCGCGCCGCTGGCGTTGGCGCTTGGTGGAAATCTATTGTCGGCGGCAACGCGACAAAGAAGACCCAAACGACAGAGCGCACCGCGCGGATCGCCGACCAGGCCAAAGCGCAAACCTCCAGTGCCGTCGCCGCCAGCAAAGTCGGTCTGGCGCGCGCCGCCAAGATCGGCCGCGAGAGCGTCCTCCCCGAGATCGAGCGCACCGGCGCCAAACTCAGAGAGCGCACGCGCCCCGACCGGCTGAAGAGCGATTACCGCGAATATCTCTTCGGCCTGCATGAGCGGGTGCTCGATCCATCGACCGAGCAGCTGTTCTTCAAGCAGACGCGCACGCCCGTGCCGCTATCGGGACTGACCATTCGCGGACCGAACCGCGCGCACGGCCATGACTATCGGCCGACGCCGTGCAGCATCTTCGAATGGACCATCGCGGCGATCGACTACGATTTCTCGCGGCTGACTTTCGTCGATTACGGTGCGGGCAAGGGGCGCGTGCTGCTGCTCGCCTCCGAGCATCCCTTCGCTGCCGTCGGCGGCATCGAGTTCGCCGAGGAGCTGCATGACGACGCGGTGATGAACATCGCGCAGTATCCGCGCTCGCGCATGAAGTGCCGCAATGTCGAATGCGTGCTCGAGGATGCGAGTACGCTCGGGCCTCCCGATGGCGACTCGGTCAACTACTTTTTCAACCCGTTCTCGCGCGAAATGTTCGCCGAGGTCCTGCACAATCTTGTCGTGTCTTATCGCAAGCGCCCGCGGCGGCTCTATCTCATTCTGATCGAGCCGGTGGCGACCGACCTGGTCGATGCGAGCGGGGTGTTCGCGCGGATGGAGCTGCCCTTCCCCGAGAGGCTGAAGGTGAAGCTGTTCAGCCCCTATGAGATCGCCATCTACCGTTCGCTCGCCTAGCGGTGAGCGCAGCGCGTCACTTGACGCCGAGCTTCTTCTGCAGGCTCGACGATGAGGTGGTGTACTGGAAGATCAGCTTCTTCTCGGGGTAAACGTATTTATGCGCGGCCTGCGCCATCAGCGCCGCCTCGTGGAAGCCCGACAGGATGAGCTTGAGCTTACCCGGGTAGGTGTTGATGTCGCCGATGGCGAAGATGCGCGGCTCGCTCGTCTCGAATTTCGCCGTGTCGACCGGGATCAGGTTCTCCTCGAGATTGAGTCCCCAATCGGCGACCGGGCCGAGCTTCATGGTGAGGCCGAAGAACGGCATCATCACCTCGGCCTTCTGCTCGAAGGTGGCGCCATCGGAGCCCTTCACCGTCACCGAGGTGAGCTTGCCGTCGGCGCCATGCAGCTCGGTTACCTGGCCGAGCTTGAAGCTGATGTCGCCCTTTTCCACCAACTGGAACATCTTCTGCACCGAGGCGGGCGCGGCGCGGAACTCCGAGCGGCGATGCAGCAGCGTCAGCGACTTCGCCACCGGTTGCAGGTTCAGCGTCCAGTCGAGCGCGGAGTCGCCGCCGCCGACGATGAGCACGTCGCGGCCGCGGAAGTGATCCATCTTGCGCACCGAGTAGAACACCGAGGTTCCCTCGTACTGCTCGATGCCGGGAAGCGGCGGGCGCTTGGGCGTGAACGATCCGCCGCCGGCGGCGATCACGAGCACCTTGCATTCGAGCACCTTGCCGATGTCGGTGGTCAGCCTGAACGCATTGTCGACCCGCTCCAGCGTCTCGACCCTCTGGCTGAAATGGAACTCGGCGCCAAACGGCTTGATCTGCTCCATCAGCCGGTCGGTCAGCTCCTGGCCGGTGACCATGACGATGCCGGGAATGTCGTAGATCGGCTTCTCGGGATAGAGCTCGGCGCATTGGCCGCCGGCGCGGTCGAGAATGTCGATGACATGCGCCTTGATATCGAGAAGGCCGAGCTCGAACACGGCGAAGAGCCCAACCGGCCCTCCGCCAACGATGACGGCGTCAGTCTTGATAATGTCTTCTGCCATTGGCTCTGCTCAGAACTGCTTGTCGGGAATGCGGACCACGAGCCCGTCGAGATCGTCGGTGACCTTGATCTGACACGAAAGGCGGCTCGACGGCCGAATGTCGAAGGCGAAGTCGAGCATGTCCTCCTCCATCTGCTCGGGCTGGCCGGTCTTCTCGCGCCAGGCTTCCTCGACATAGACGTGGCAGGTGGCGCAGGCGCAGGCACCGCCGCATTCGGCGGCGATGCCGGCGATCGAGTTCTTGACCGCGGCCTCCATCACCGTCATGCCGGGCTCGGCATCGACGACGCGTTCGGTCCCGTCTTTTTGGATAAAGGTAATCCTGGCCATGATTTGGCGCGCGCGGCGATCGTCCTAACATCGGGGGCTCCGGACACCGGCTAGCGCTCGCGCCCGAAAGATGAGCGCGAGAGGCGTGCCCGCTCGCGGCCCGTGCTCTATAGGGCAATTGACGGCGACATTCCAGCGCCTTCGATAGCCGACTTTGGCGCGCGGTGCGACCGGCTTAGCGGTCGTTCAGCAGCGACCTGATATAGGCGTCCGCCTCGCGCACCGAGGCGTCGATCTCGCCGATGCGCGCGGCGCGGGAAGGCGCCAGCGCATCGCCGGCCAGGGGCTCGGCCCGCTCGGCCCGCTCGGCGGCATCGGCCACCCGCCAGGCGCCGACCGCCCGGGCCGAGCCTTTGAGCGAATGGGTCAGATCCTTCCAATCCTGGTCGGAGGAGGATTCCTTCAGCCGCTCGAGATAGACGAAGGACTGGGTGCAGAAGAGCTCCAGCACCTCGCGCTCAAGCTCGCGCTCGCCGAGCGTGTAGCGCGACAGATGCACCAGATCGACCGGCCGCGATGAGGCGGTGCGGCCATCCCGCCGCTGCCCCGCCTCGGCCGCTGCCGCCATTTCGCTCGCCATGGTCCTGCTTCTCCCTTGCAAGGTCGAGGCGCCTCGTCTTGCGCCTGGCACGTGCTATTCGCCGCCGAATGGGACGCTTTTTTGTTGCACTGCGGAACGACAGAAGGCGATTATGTGACCGGCAGTCAGGTAAGATGCTGTCACCTTCCTGCAACCAGCTCAGTCCATCTACGCGATTCCCATGCCTAATACAGCCGGAATTCTCCAGGATTACGAAAAGGTTAAAGGCCGTAAACCATACCAACCGATTAAACTTTTTTTAGCCCTAAAAATTCGTTAACGATGAAGGGAGAGGGGGAAATGCGTCGGGGGCCCTTCCGGATAGAGTTGATCCGGAGGAAAAGGCGCCTCTGCTTTAGACGCTTCGCGCCTGCTGCGTGACGGGTTTGGGGTGACGAGGGCGCGCAACTTCTCTCAATGATTCTAGTCGGTGCGAGGAACGCGTGATGGCGCAAGAGCAAGCGAAGACGCCGCCTGCGGGGGCAGCGCAAGAGGCCAAGGACGAAGGCAAATCGGGTCTCGAAGGCCTGTTCAGGCCGGCCGAGAGTAAATCCGGCGATACGCCAAATCCCGAGCGCAGCACTGAGCTACCGAGACGTTCGACCCTGGCCGAGCGGCTCAAGGCGGAGCAGCGCAAGCGCGAGGAGCCCAAGCGGGGCGAGGCGCGGCGCGACGAGACGAGGCGCGAAGGCCTGCTGAAGCGCGACGAGACGCGCGGCGCCGAGCTGGTGAAGCGCGACGACACCGCGACCGCGCGCGACGAGGGAAAGCGCGATGAGCTGCTGAAGGCGCGCGAGGATTTCCGCCGCGAGCCGGCTGAGCCCCGCGAAGAGCCGAAGCAGCAGGACGAAGCCAAGGCCCCGCTCGATTTCGCCGAGACGCCGCCGGCTCCTTCGGCGGGAGCGTCCCCCAAGCAATTCACGCGCACGCGCCGCCCGGCGGGCCCTCCCCCGCAGCGACGCCTCGCGCCACCCGCCAATGACGATTTGCCGTCGATCGGCGGGCTTATTTTCGCGCTGCAACAGCGCCCGTCGCGAACGCCGTTCCTGATGGCGCTCGCCGCGTCGGTGATTTGGTTCGTCATCGGCGGCTTCTTCGCCTTCGGCCTGATCTCGGCGCAGATGTCCACGGCGGGAGCCACTGGCCTGTTCGGCAGCGCCGCGGCGCTCACCGCCGCCGTCGCCATCCTGGTTCCCATCGCCATCTTCTGGTTCCTCGCACTGCTGGTCTGGCGCGCGCAGGAACTTCGACTGATGGCCTCGGCCATGACCGAGGTCGCGGTCAGGCTCGCCGAGCCCGACAAGCTCGCCGAGCAGTCGGTCGCCTCGGTCGGCCAGACCATCCGCCGCCAGGTTGCCGCCATGAACGACGCCATCTCCCGCGCCATCGGCCGGGCGAGCGAGCTCGAAGCCATGGTTCATAGCGAAGTGGCGGCGCTCGAGCGCTCCTATGGCGAGAACGAGCTTCGCGTCAGGACGCTGATCAGCGAGCTCGCCACCGAGCGCGAGGCGCTTGCCAATAACAGCACCCGCGTCAGCGATGCATTGAAGGGCGTCGGCGCTCAGGTCGCCCGCGACATCGCCGCTGCCTCCAGCACCATCGACAAGAAGCTCGCCGAGCGCGGCACCCAGCTCACCGAGCTCCTCGTCTCGCGTTCGAGCGAGGCGGCCGAGCAAGTGCACAAGGCGCAGACCCGGGTCACCGAGGCCGTGCCTGGCCTGCTCGATCGGCTGAGCAAGGAGCAAGGGCGCCTGACGCAGGTGATCGACGGCGCCACCCAGAACCTCGCCGCCCTCGAAAGCGTCGTGGCGCAGCGGACCACCGCGCTCGACAAGACCATGAAGGAGCGCACCGAGGCGCTGCAAGGCTCGCTCGCCGCCCGCATCAAGGGGCTCGAGACCTCGGTCGCGCAGGGCGCCATCCTGCTCGACAAGACCATGAAGGACCGCACCGAGGCGTTCACCGCGATGATCGGCCAAGGCGCCATCAACCTCGACAAGACCTTCAAAGATCGGACCGAGGTATTCACCCAGTCCATCGTCCAGGGCGCCAATCTGTTCGAGAACACGTTGAAGGAGCGCAGCGAGACCCTGGTCGGCACCGTCGCCCAGGGCGCGGTGGCGCTCGACAGGGCCTTGCAGGAGCGGACCGACGCCCTCACCACCACCATCGGCCAGGGCGCCGTGGCGCTCGACAGGGCCTTGCGGGACCGGACCGACGCCCTCACCAATACGATCGGCCAAGGCGCCGTGATCCTCGACAAAACGCTCAAGGAGCGCACCGACGTCCTCACCAACACGATCGGCCAGGGCGCCGTCCTGCTCGACAAGACGTTCAAGGACCGCACCGATCAGTTCGTCACCTCGGTCAGCCAGGGCGCCGGCGGCATCGACCGGATGATGCGCGAGCGTACCAACTCGCTCACCAACCTCGTGTCGCAGGGCGCCGTTGCGCTCGACCGGACGCTGAAGGAGCGTACGGACAACCTGACCAATACGATCGCCCAGGGCTCGGTCATGCTCGACAAGACGCTCGCCGACCGCACCGGACATTTCAATGCCATGGTCGACCAGCGCGCGCAGCTCCTCGACAAGCAGCTCGCCGACAGCACCGGCGTCTTGACGGCAGCGCTCGATCAGCGCGCCGCGCAATTCATCGGCGCGATTCAACAGGGCACGATCGCCTTCGACAAGAGCCTGACCGAGCGCGCCGAGGGCTTTGCCAATTCCCTGATCCAGCGCGTGCGGACGATCGAGACCACGCTCGTCCAGCAGACCGGCTCGCTCGACAAGACCATGACCGAGCGGACCCAGCAGGTCATCACCGCCCTGGTCGAGCGCCTCAAGGCGATCGACCAGACGTTCGGCCAGCGCACGGTCGAGACCGAGCGGATGCTCGGCGAGCACACGCGCTCCGCCGCCGACGCGTTCGGCAAGCAGACCTCGCAGCTCGGCCAGGTGCTCGCCAACAACTCGCAGATCCTCCAGCAGACCGCGAACCAGGTCGGCGCGCAGTCCAAGGAGGCGGTCGGCATCCTGACCAGCCAGACGCAAACGCTGCGTGAAGTGTCGCGCAACCTGCTCGACCAGATCCACGGTCTCACCCAGCGCTTCGAGAGCCAGGGCCAGGCGATCCTCACCGCGGCCAAGGCGCTCAATTCGTCCAACACCAAGATCGACTCGATCCTCGACGGCCGTCACCAGGCGATCATCGCGCTGCTGCACACCGTCAACACCAAGGGGCTAGAGCTCGACAAGATGATGCGCTCCTATGCCGGCATGGTGGAGAACGCCATGGTGCATGCGGAGACGAGAGCCAAGCAGGCGGGCTCCGCGCTCGCCCGCGACACCGCCGGCCAGGCGCAAGCGGCGGTCGCCCAGATCGAGCGGCTGCGCGAGGAAGCGCAAGCCCACACCGCCCGCGCCGTCAGCGACCTCAAAAGCGCCTTCGAGCAGATCATCAGCCAAATCGGGCGTCAGCTCGAGCAGATGCGCGGCCAGTTCGACAATACCTCGCGCGGCATGCACGAGGCGGCGCAGAAGACGGCGAGCGACCTCGACGGGCTGCGCAAGGAAATGCAGAACCGCATGGAGACGCTGCCCGAGCAGACCGCTCAGACCACGGCTGCCATCCGCAAGGCGCTGTCGGAGCAGGTGAAGGAGATCGAGGCGAGCACGACGCAGATCACGCGGGCGGCGACGCAGGCCGCGCAGGCTGCCGTTCCCCCCCTGCCGATACAGGCCGCTCCAATGCCGATGCAGGCACCGATGCAAGCCTCGCCGATCCCGCCTTACCAGCAGTCGCCGCTGCCCCGCCCGGGTCAGATGCCAATTCCGCCGGCTGGCTACGGCGGCTATGCGCCACAAGAGGAGCCGAGACCGTCCTCCGGCTACGACCTGTCGCCGCCGCCGAGATTCGACGCGAGGGGCCGCCAGGTCCCGGGCGGCGCAGAAGGCACAGAGATGGATCAGGTCACCAACAGCCTGGCGCAGCAACTGACCGGCGCCGCGCCCTCCTATCCGCAGCAAGGCGCTGGCCGTGGCAACAATTTCGGGACGAGCGATATCCTGGCGCGGGCGCAAGAGCTGCCCGGCGGTCAGGGCTTCGGCACCCGCAACATGCAGCCTCAGGCGCCTGCCGTCACGAGCGGCAATCAGCTGAGGCTCGACGAGCTTGCGCGGGCCGTCGACCAGCGCACCGCCGCCGATGTCTGGCACCGCTTGCGGGCCGGCGACCGGGGCGCGCTTGGACGCCACATCTACAGCCTCGACGGCCAGACGACGTTCGATGAGATCGTGCGCCGCTACGACCGCGACGGAGACTTCCGCATGACCGTCGACCGCTACATGGGCGACTTCGAGCGGCTGCTCGGAGAGGCCGAGCAGAGCGATCCGGACGGCCGCATGCTGCAGAACTATCTCGTCTCGGAGACCGGCCGCGTCTATCTCCTGCTCGCGCATGCGAGCGGACGGCTCCGCTAAGTCGTTCTATTGCGCATGATCCGTTCGGAAAACCGGTTCCCAGTTTTCCGGATTATGCCGGCGAGTTAGGCTCCCCCAGCCTTGGCCCCCCGCCCTCCCCTGAAAAGGAGGCGGGGGGCAAATGCTTTTTGGGCTCTGAGTTCGCCCTTCACGCCCCAATCCGTCATGCCCGGCCTTGTGCCGGCATCCACGTATTTTCAAAGTCGCAACCCGAACGTGGATGGCACGGTCAAGCCCGGCCATGACGATCCGTGGCGCTAGTCGATGATGAGGCTAAACGTGGCGGGAGGCGACCCAGGTGGTCGTGTCTTGCAGGACCTCGGTGAAGCCCTGGTTCAGAGCGGCGATCGCATCGCCTGGAGCGTCGGTGCTGGCCGACACCCGCGCGCTGAAGCTCTTGGTGGCGAGCACCTTGCCGGAGCTCACATTGATCAGCTTGGCGAAGATCTCGATCTCGGCGATGGCCTTGCCGCTCGACACATCGATCTGGAAAGCGCGGAGATCGGTGACCAGCGCATATTGCCCATTGGTGGCGCTCACCGACTTGACCGCGCCGGAATTCTGGAAGGTCTCGATGATGCGCGCCTGCACCAGCCGCGGCAGGCGGTCGCTCCAGGCGACGCCCTTGTAATAGGAAACCTGATCTGAGCTCGGGCGCACCATCAGACGGTCGGTCTCGAGCGCGTGGATCGCGGTCGGCTCGTAGACCACGAGCTGCCAGGATGCCGATTTGTGCGCGGCCGAGAATGACCGCGGCGCGACAAGATCGTAGGTGTTGGGTGGCCGTGAACCCGCGGCGAGCGCGCAGCCGGCTAGGGCCAGGCAAAGCAGGCCCGCAGCAAGCGTCGGCGCCGAACGTGACATTGCGCTCGCCCCCCTCACAGGAGTCACCCTAACTGGCCCCCCCAGGGTGCGTTATTGTCCCCGCGGAGTATATTCCGGGACCTGGTTTCCACCAAGCAAAAACCCTTTAGGATCAGCCTCTAGCTTCTCCAGAATCCGGTTCAGCGTGACCGCGGTGCGGCGTCCTTCGGCCATGAAGGCGCTGAATTGCTGAAGGCTATCCTTGGCCTGTCGGGTGAGCCCGTCCATGTTGTCTCCTAACGAGACTTCGAGCTTGCCCGAAAGGGTCTTGAAGTTGTCGGCGCCATCCTTCACGTCGCTGATGGCGAGCGCGATCTCGTCCTTCTTGGAAGCCAGCATCGAGGTGACCTGCTCCACATTGGTGACGGTGGTGTGGATCGATTCCTGATTTTCGGCGACCAGGTCGTTCAGCCGAGTGAGCAGCGCGTTGGCGTTGTTCATAACCGCCGGCGCCGCATCGAACAGGCCCTGCCCGCCGCCGGGATCGGCCTTGATGGTTGGAACGGGATCATTGTCGCTCGCGACCAGGAAGGGCGAGTCCGGCGTGCCGGGGGTGATCTGGATGCCGCTGCCGCCGGTCAGGCCCATCGACTGTAGGCTTGCGCGGGAGTTCTGCCGCACGGGGGTGGTGTCGCTGACGCTGATCAGAACGTGGACTTTGCGGGCGTCCTCGGGGTCGAGCGAGAAGGATTGCACCTCGCCGACCTTGAGGCCCTGAAAACCGACGCTCGATCCCGTGGTCAGGCCCGCCACCGAGCTGTCGAACACGACGTAATAGCGTTTGCCGCCGCCCGCGAAATTGCTCATCCAGAATACGAAGATGAAGGCAAAGGCGAGCACGCCCAGCACAAATCCCCCGATCATCAGGTAGTTGGCTTTGGTTTCCATCCGACCGGTTCCTCAAATCGACCTTAGCAACGGCAGCTAGGCGGTAATCGGTATTTTGGGTTTTTCGCCGGGCGAGGCCGCGCGCGCCCGCTCGCCGCAGAAATATTCCTTGATCCAGGGGTGATTGGGCTCGCGCTGCAACTCCATCGGCGAGCCGGTGCGGACGATCTTCTTGTCGGCAAGCACCGCCACCCTGTCGCATACGGTGAAGATCGTATCAAGGTCGTGGGTCACCATATAGACCGTAAGGCCAAGTGTCTGTTGTAGTTTGCGAATCAGGTGGTCGAAGTCAGACGCGCCGATCGGGTCGAGCCCTGCCGTGGGCTCATCGAGGAACACGATCTCAGGATCGAGCGCGAGCGCGCGGGCCATGCCGGCGCGCTTGCGCATGCCGCCCGAGAGCTCCGAGGGGAATTTATGCGCGGCGGTCGGCGGCAGGCCGACCATGGTCAGCTTGAGAAAGGCAAGGTCGTCCATCATCGCCTGGGGCAATTCGAGATGCTCGCGCATCGGCACCTGGATGTTCTGAAGCACGGTCAGCGACGAGAACAGGGCGCCGTCCTGGAACAGGATGCCCCAGCGCTTCTCGATCTCGAGTCGCTCGGCCGGCGCCAGCGACTTGGCGTTCTGGCCGAACAGCACGACGTCGCCCTTCTCCGGCGTGATCAGGCCGGTGATGACGCGCATCAGCACCGACTTGCCCTGGCCGGAGCCGCCGACGATGGCGAGGATCTCGCCGCGATAGACGTCGAGGCTGAGCCCGTCCCAGATCTGCTGGGTGCCGAATTTCTTGGCGAGCCCGCGCACGCGGATGATGACCTCCCGGCCGTTCTCGACGATCACACCCCGATCCCCGACAAGAACATGGCGAAAATCGCGTCCAAAATAATCACCAGGAAGATCGCCTTGACCACGGCGCTCGTCACATGGGTCCCGAGCGACTCGGCGCTGCCCTCGACCTTCAACCCTTCCAGGCAGCCGACCAGGCCAATGATGATGGCAGCGAACGGCGCCTTGATCATGCCGGCCATGAAATGCTGGTAGTTGATCGCCTCGCGCAATTTGTCGAGATAGTTCGAGGTGTCGAGGCCGAGCACGGCAAAGGCCATCAGCCCGCCGCCGGCAAGACCCATGATGTCGCCGAGGAAGGTGAGCAGCGGCAGGGCCACCACCAGCGCGAGCACGCGCGGCAGCACGAGCGTGTCCATCGGGTCGATGCCGAGCGTGCGCATGGCATCGATCTCCTCGCGCATCTTCATCGAGCCGATCTCGGCGGTGAAGGCAGAGCCCGAGCGGCCGGCGACCATGATGGCGGTGAGCAGGATGCCGACCTCGCGGAGCGCGAGGATCGCGACCATGTTCACGGCGAACGGCTCGGCGCCGAACGGCTTCAGCTGGACCACGCCCTGCTGCATCACCACCGCGCCGATCAAGAAGCAGATCAGAGCGATGATCGGCACCGCCCTGAAGCCGGCATGGTCGAGGTGATGCACGAACGAGGTGCGGCGGAAGCGCCAGGGCTGGCGGATCATGCGGCCGAGCGCGGCGGTCACCTCGCCGAGAAAGGCGGTGAGCTGAACCATTTCCTGCCACACGCCGGTCACCGTCTTGGTCATGTCCTCGAAGAACTGGGTGAACGGGTTCGGCTTCTCGATCTTGGGCCGCTCGGCGTTGCCGCGCTTCTGCACCTCCTCGATCAGCACGCGGAAGCCTTCGGTGGCCCCGGCGTAATGGGTGCGGAGCCCACTCGCCTGCCAGGCGGCGGCAGTGCGCTGGAGCAGCCAGGCGCCGGCCGTGTCGATCTCGGCGATGCCGGCGATGTCCATCTCGCCGGTGAAGTCGGGCGTCGGCGGAATCGGCACGCGCAGGCGCTTGAGAGCGGTGTCGAGGCGGACGGCCTCGGCCACCGTCCAGGCGCCGGTCGCGATCAGGCGGAAGGTCGTGCCCCTAAGCTCGACGCGGAAGCCGGGCGCGCGGGCCTGCGTCGGGAGGACAAGCTGATGGTCGCGCTTGAGCATGGAAGGGCTTAGTTTGCCGGATTGATGCGTTAAGTCTCGACGCTTCTAGAAACGCACTGTTTTTGAACGAAAATCCAGGAGAAAGAAAGGCGTCATGGGAGGGGCGTTGAGGCTCGCCATCAGCGTCGAGCGCTTTCCGATCAAAGGCGGATTCACCATCTCGCGCGGCTCGAAGCACGAGGCGGTCGTGGTGGTCGCCGCGATCGGCGTCGGCTCCTTTGCTGGCCGCGGCGAGTGCGTCCCTTACACGCGCTACGGCGAGAGCGTCGAGGGCGTCGTCGCGACGATCGAGCAATGCGCGGCGAGGATCGAGAACGGGCTGACCAGGGCCGAGCTTGCCTCTCTGCTGCCGGCAGGTGCCGCGCGCAATGCGCTCGACTGCGCACTATGGGACTTAGAGGCGAAACGCTCCGGCGTGCGCGTCGCCGAGCGGATGGGGCTCGCGCCTCTGCATGCCGTTCCGACCGCCCTCACCCTGTCGCTCGGGACGCCAGAGGCGATGGCGGCTAGCGCACGCGCGGCGGCCGCCCATCCTCTCCTCAAGCTCAAGCTTGGCGGCGACGGCGATCGCGAGCGGCTCGCCGCGGTGCGCGAGGCGGTGCCTCATGCAAGGCTCATCGCCGATGCGAACGAGGCTTGGCAACCGCGTGATCTTGAATCGTTTCTTGGCGCGGCGAAGGCGTCAGGCGTCGAGCTGATCGAGCAGCCGCTTCCCGCCGGCGACGACACGATGCTGGCAGAGATCGAGCGAACCGTCCCGATCTGCGCCGATGAGTCGGTGCACGGGCTCGCCTCGCTCGAGGCGCTCACCTCGCGCTACGACGCGGTCAACATCAAGCTCGACAAGACGGGAGGGCTTACCGAGGCCCTGCTCGTCGCGGGCCGCGCCCGCGCTCTCGGCTTGAAGATCATGGTGGGCAGCATGGTCGCCACTTCGCTGTCGATGGCCCCTGCCCTCATCCTCGCGCAAGACGCAGATTGGGTCGACCTCGACGGACCTCTGCTGCTCGGACGCGACCGCGAGCCTTGCCTCGCCTATGCGGCCGGCGAAGTCTTCCCGCCGGAGCCCGCGCTGTGGGGCTGAACCACTAAGACGCTCCGCTATAGGCCTTCGACGACCTTCTTGAGTTTGGCTCTGACCTCAGTCGCCAGATCGGCCAGGCCGGGATTGTCGATCGCCTGCATGGAGGCGACCGGATCGACGGCTGAGACCTCCACGCCGCCGTCTGCGTGCTGCTGCACGACGACATTGCAGGGCAGCATGGTGCCGATCTTGTCCTCAAGCTTGAGCGCGCGATAAGCAAGCTGAGGGTTGCAGGCGCCGAGGATTCGATAGGGGCGAAACTCCTCGCCGAGCTTCGCCTTCATGGTCGCGCTGACGTCGATATCCGTGAGGATGCCGAAGCCTTCATGCTTCAGCGCTTCGACCACGCCCGCAACGGCCTGATCGAACGGAAGGTCGAGTCTCTTGGAAAAGTGGTAGCTCATCGTCACATCATGCCGCAGGCGCCGCCAAGCAATTGGTTCGCCTTGTCCTTCTGAGCGTCGGTGAGCACGGCATAGAGAGCCGTCGTCGTGGGCTTGAGCGCTTTCAGGTTTTCGACCATGGCCTCCATGGCCTTGATGCGCGTGTCCATGCGGTCCAGGGCGCTGCCGCTCCCCATGGTCTTCGTCATGTCGTCATGCATGCTCTCCATCGCGGTGTGCTGCGCCCTCACCGCCGTCGCATAACCCTCCCAGGCCGAGGCTTGATCATCCGTGATGCCGAGGTCGGCTTTGAGATAAGCGAGCCGGCCTTCCATCATCGGAACCGAGCTCATCATCATGCCGTGCATACCGCCGCCCATGCCGCCCATCATCGAGCAGCGGCCCATCATGCCGCCTTTGTCGTGACCCATCATGCCGCGCGTGTTAGCCATCATGCCGCCGGCCCCCTGATCCATCATTCCGCCAGCCGGAGCGCCGGCACCCTGGCCCGTCGTGCCGGCTTTGGCGTCGCCGCTCTGTCCCATCATGCCGCCGCCAGCGCCCTGGCCCATCATCGGCATCTGCCCGTGGTCCTGTTGGGCCATGGCTGAAAACGTGACGGCGGCGACCGTCAAACCGCTCGCAAGCGCCAATCCATGAAGCATCCGCATCGCATCCTCCTTGTGGACCCCGTCCAGAACCGAGCCCCGCAGACTTGTCCGCATTGCAGACTATACGCCCGCTCGCGGACCGCCTTGAGACGGATCAACAGCCGGCCTCGCGGCAAAAGCTGTTCTGCACGAGGCGCGCCGACGGGCCATGTCATAAGTGGGTCACGGGCGGAAAAGCGCGTGGTAGGTGCGCCAAAGCGCGTCACGGGCGGTTCATGGGCGGCGCATGCGCGGTTAACGAATCCCTTGCGGTTCCTAGGCTACACTCCGCCGCTCACCCCGAATCAGGCTAGCCTCGCCACCATGCCGGAACGCGCCAGAGAGGGCATCAGCGGAGCGCCAGCACAGGCGCCGCAGAGATCGCTTGCCGAGGACTACGCCGCGCTCGAGGCGGCGCTTGCGGCGACCCCGCGCGGCCGCTGGTTCCTCGCCGAATACGCCCGACGCAGCCGCACCGCAGAGACCGACATGCTGCTCGAGGCGATCGGCAAGCTCGAGATCGCAGTGCTCAAGCCGCAGCGGCAAAGCGCGCCCGGCAATGTTATGGCCGAGCTGGTCGAGATGAGCGAGGCAATCGCGCGCACCCGCCGCGAGATCGCCCAGATCAGGCCGCCGGTCCAGTTCGAGCGGCAATTCAGCAGCGCGACCGAAGAGCTCGATCAGATCGTCGAGGCGACCGAGAAGGCGACCTCGGAGATTCTTCAGGCGGCGGAGGAAATCCAGGAGGTCGCCTGGACGCTGCGCGAGAAGGGCATCGAGATCGAGCTCTGCGACACGATCGACCTCCGCGCCACCGACATCTACACCGCCTGCTCGTTCCAGGACATCACCGGCCAGCGCACCGGCAAGGTGGTGCGGGCGCTCCGCTTCATCGAGCAGCGCATCGACGCCATGATCGAGATCTGGGGCGTCGACGATATCGCCTTCAAGGTCGACGACATCGCGAGCAAGATGCAGGCCTTTGCCGAAACCACGCGCCGCGAGGACGCGCATCTCTTGAACGGACCGCAGAGCCTAGGCGAAGGCCTGAAGCAGGCCGAGGTCGACCGCATGCTGACCGCGCACGAGCGGAAATCCCTCGCTGCGGCCTCCGAGCGGCCGGCAAAGATGGGCGAGCCGGGGCAAGCCCAGGCCCAGAGCTCGGCCAAGGACAGCTTGCGGTTCCAGCGGCCAGAACCTTTGAGCTTTCCCGAGCTGCAAGCGGTGAAAATGGCGGTGCTGTTCGGCTAGCGCAAATTTTTTTCTGCGAGCCGCATCAGTAGCTTAGCCTGGATTTGGTGGTTTTTTGCCGGCCGGAACTTGAAATCTAAAAGCCTGCTAACCATCTTCAAGAGGACGCAATGTCCCCCAAAGCGTCCCCCAAACTGACGCATGAGAATGTGACGGCCCGGTTCCCCCCCAACCGGGCCGTCTTCTTTTGTGTGGTGCGTTTGCCCCGCCAGCGGCGAAAGCGGGCGCGCCGCTCGGGCAGACCGAGATTGTGGGCGATCAGCATGTTCTCGATGAACTGCCGCGCCGAGTTCTCCCAGCTATAGGTGAGCGCGTGAGCGCGCGCGGCCCCGCGGTCGAGCTTGAGCGCGGCAAGCGCCGCCGCCCTGAGATCGGTGCCGAGCACCCCGGCGCGCGGATCGGTGATGACGTCGCGCGGGCCGCTCACGGGGAAGGCGGCGACCGGCACGCCTGAGGCCAAAGCTTCCAGCAGCACAAGCCCGAACGTATCGGTCAGGCTCGGGAACACGAACACGTCGGCGGAGGCGTAAGCCTGCGCGAGCTCTTCGCCGTGCTTGGGACCGGCGAACAGGACATCCGGATGGCGCCGCTCCAGCTCCCCGGTCTGCGGGCCGCTGCCGACCACGACCTTGCGTCCGGGTAGGTCGAGCTCGAGAAACGCCTTGATGTTCTTCTCGACGGCGATGCGGCCGACATAGAGGAAGACCGGCTTCTCGCCGAACAGCCGCACCTTGCGCGGCCTGAACAGCTCGGTATCGACGCCACGCGACCAAGGCATCAACCGCTCGAAGCCGCGCGCGGCAAGCTCGGCAGCGACCGACTGGGTGGCGACGAAGGTGCCGGCGGCGCCGTTGTGGAAGCGCCGCTGCAGCGCGTAGCACCAGTCTTCCGGGATGGGGAGCCTCGCCGAGACATATTCGGGGAAGCGGGTGTGATAGCTCGTGGTGAACGGCCGATGCATCTTGCGGCAATAGTGCCTCGTCATGAGCCCGATCGGTCCCTCAGTGGCGATGTGGATGAAATCGGGGCGCGCCGCATCGACATGGCGGGCGATCGCGCCGGGGGTAACCAGCGACAATCTGATCTCGGGATAGGTAGGACACGGCAGCGTGTAGAACATCGTCGGCGCGAGGAAGCTCACCTCGCAGCCCTGCTTCGGCGCCTCGGCGGCGAGCCGCTCGTAGGTGCGCACCACCCCATTGACCTGAGGATGCCAGGCATCGGTCGCGACCAGGACCCGCATCAAGCGGCAGCCTCGAGCTCCTCGACAAGGGGTTCGGGCGAACTCATGCCCTCTCGGGTATGCGTCCAGCGAATGATCTCGAAAATCCCCTCCTCGGTCTCAGCCACCGCGGTGCAGCTCTCCACCCAGTCGCCGGTGTTGATGTAGATCACCTCGCCCACCTGGCGCATCGCCGCATGGTGGATATGGCCGCAGATCACGCCTTGAGCGCCGTGCTTCCGCGCCTCTTGCGCCAGCGCCGTCTCAAACTCGCCGATATAGTTCACCGCGCGCTTGACCTTGTGCTTGAGATAGGCCGACAGCGACCAGTAGGGCATGCCGAACCAGCGGCGCAGCACGTTGAAACGGGTGTTCGCCCATAGCGCGAGCTCGTAGCTCCAGTCGCCCAGCAGAGCGAGCCATTTGGCATAGCGCACCACCACGTCGAACTCGTCGCCGTGGATGACGAGGTAGCGCCTGCCGTCGGCGCCGACATGCACAATGTTGCGCTCGATGGCGATGCCGCCGAATTTCACGCCGCAATAGTCGCGCAGCGCCTCGTCGTGATTGCCGGGGATGAGCACGAGCTCGGTGCCCTTGCGCCCCTTGCGCAGGATCTTCTGCAGCACGTCGTTGTGGGATTGCGGCCAGTAGATGCCGCGCCTGATGCGCCAGAAGTCGACGATGTCGCCGATCAAATAGATGCAGTCGGCGTCGTGGCAACGGAGAAAGTCGAGGAAGGCTTCTGCCTGGCAGGCCTTGGTGCCCAAATGCAGATCCGAGACGAAAAGTGCGCGGTAGCGCCTCATCCCAGGCTCATGCTGCACGTCATCATCCTGTGTTTTCAACACGATGAAGCGGGACTTAAAGTGATTTTGTTTCAGCCTTGTGACATGGACGGGCTCGGTGGTTAACAGCGACAACGCGAGTGGCCGGAACCTCAACACGCGGCTTTACGAGCTACTCGGCTCGCGCGTCGTCGAGGCACGATCGCTTCCGGTCGGCTTCGGACTCACCGGAGTTGAGGTCACCCTCGCCGACGGGCGGCATCTTGCGGTCAAGGCCCGGGTGCGCGGCACGCACGCAAGGATCGGGCTCGAGATCGAAGCCTTCATGCTCGGCGAGCTCGGAAGGCTGTCAGAGCTCCCCGTGCCCGGCGTGCACTATTCGGACTGCGATCTGCTCGTCATGGATTTCATCGTCAATGACGGCGGCGGCATCACGCCGAGGGTAGAGCGGCACGCGGCCGAGCTGATCGCGAGCCTCCACGCCACGCCTCGCGAGCGATTTGGTTATGACCGCGATACGCTGATCGGCCCTCTCCTACAGCCCAATCTGGAGGCGCCGCTCTGGGTGCCGTTCTTCCGCGACCACCGGCTGCTCTACATGGCGCGGGAAGCATGCCGCGAGGGCGCCCTCCCCACTGAGCTGCTGACGCGCATCGAGCGATTGGCAGAGCGGATCGAGGACTATCTGATCGAGCCGAGCTTCCCGAGCCTGCTGCATGGCGATCTCTGGACCGGGAACGTGCTGGTGCGCGGGGGCCGCATCGCCGGCTTCGTCGACCCGGCCATCTATTTCGGCAGCCCCGAGATCGAGCTTGCCTTCACCACGATGTTCGGGACGTTCGGAGCGGCCTTCTTCGAGACTTATGCGAGCCTGCTACCGCTCGAGCCCGGCTTCCACGAGATCAGGGCCGGCCTCTACAATCTCTATCCGAGCCTGGTTCACGTCAGGCTGTTCGGGTCGGGGTATCTGACGGCGATCGACCGCACTTTGGCGCGGCTTGGGCTATAAGCCCTTGGGGCAAAAAAGAACCGGCCCGGATAAACCGGGCCGGTCTTCCCTGCGAAACGAGCCTGGCGCCAAAGGCATGGCCTTAATAGCGGGCTGGCTCGCCCCCCCATTCTTGTTCCCTGAGCCGTAAGTCCGGAAGTGTCAGATCCCTCGTGATGCTCTGTCGTCCGTCAGGTAACTAGGCCCCCCAGCCCCGTCCCCCGTAGGTAACTAGGCCCCCCAGCCCCGTCCCCCACTTGATGAGCAAAGCTAGCCTAGCCACGTGGCGTGCTTCAACCTTGCGCAAGGGTGGCACGCAATTCGGAAGGCGACTGTTGCGCAAATGCAAATGAGCGCTGGGACGACACCGGCAAATCTCGCAAAGCATAAACTTTATTGTTGAGAATCAGCCCTCTATTGACTCGCGGTGAGAAGTTGTGAGGCCACAACTCGGCGCTGCCGCGTACCCATCCCAAACGCATTTCCGGGCACATTATGGCGAAAACATTGCTGGGGTTTGTTGCAGTTAGGCAACGGCCCGGCGAACGCGCCACAGCATCGGCTGAGTGACTGGAGAATCACGACAAAACAGGAGAGATGTTGGCGCTGAGCGAGCGATTCGCCCAACAACGAGTCGCGTCCCTAGCGATGCAGCGAGACGCTCGCAGCCTGGTGGTAAGCGCCGGTCTTGGCATCGAGCTGCACGATATTGATCGAGTGGCTCGAGCCCGACACGTTGATGCTCATGCGGCCGGAGAACTTGGCGCCATTGATGATCGCATGCACCGTGTTGCCGGCCGCCGTGCCGCTCACGCTCCCCGACGCGTCGTAGGTGGTCTCGCTCCACGAGCCGGAAATCTTGCCGCCGGCATAATTGAGCTTGGAGCTGGTGTTGAATTTATAGTCGGTCCCGGCGCAGCGCATGTTCTGGGATACGGCGCTGCCCTCCACGCTGTAAGTGACCTTGCAGCTGACCTTCTCGGGCGCACCCTTGCCCGGCGCAACCGTGCCGCCGCCGCTCCAATAGCCTTTCAGGAGATCGAAGGGGTTGCCGGTGCCCTTGGGCGCCGCCGTCTTGGTCGCCGACCAGGCCGGCAACGACACGAGCGCCACCAGCAAGAGCGCGAAGACCGGCGTAACCTTACCGACCCACTTCGGAAGCAAGCGAGCTGCCATGGATGCCTATTCCTCTCGAGTTTGATCGCTGAGATTCAGCCCTGGCGAAATACCAGGTACAAGGCGCCGTTGCCGCCCCCCGCGCCGGCGTGCATCATGCAAAAAAATCGAGCCAGGGGGAAGAACGATGAAGCTGTTGCGCTATGGCCAAACCGGGCAGGAAAAACCAGCAATTCTTGGCGTTGACGGCCGAATCCGCGACCTCTCGGCGGTGATCGGCGACCTCTCCGGCGAGGCGCTCGGACGCGAAAGCCTGAGTCGGATCAAGGCGCTCGACCTGGCCGCTCTTCCGCTCGTTGAAGGGAGCCCGCGCATCGGCGCGCCGGTCGGAATCGTGCCCAAGTTTTTCGGCATCGGCCTCAACTATCGCGATCACGCGGCGGAGACCGGCCAGCCAATTCCCGAGGTGCCGATCGTGTTCGCCAAGGCGAGCTCCTGCGTATCGGGGCCCTACGATCCCATCCTCCAGCCACCAGGCTTCGATCGCATCGATTTCGAGGTCGAGCTCGCGGTCGTGATCGGCACGCGGGCGAAGAATGTGTCGGAGGCCGACGCGCTCGACCACGTCGCCGGCTACTGCATCTGCGACGATGTCTCGGAGCGAAGCTTGCAGAAAGGCGGACCCGGCGAATGGATCAAGGCCAAGAGCTACGATTCGTTCGGCCCGCTCGGGCCCTGGCTCGTCACGACCGACGAGATTCCCGACCCACAAGTGCTCGACCTCACGCTCGATCTGAATGGTACGCGCATGCAGACCGGCAACAGCTCGACCATGATTTTCACGGTGCGGCAGCTCGTGAGCTATATCAGCAAATATATGAGCCTGGTGCCGGGCGACGTGATCACCACCGGCACGCCGCCGGGCGTCGGCATGGCGCGCAACCCGCGCGTGTTCCTGAAGCCCGGCGATGAGCTCCGTCTCGCCGTCTCGGGCCTCGGCGAGCAGCGGCTGAAGGTCGTGGCCGAGGGCTAGAGCTTTGACGGCGTTTCAGCTGTTAGCGGGCTTGGACCACCATTTGTGGAAATGGTGGACCGGGCCCCTGCCCGTGCCGATGTGAAGCTCACCGGCGGCGGCGATCGCAGCGGTGACATAGGCCTTGGCGGTTGTCACCGCCTCGCGCAGCGACGCGCCTTTGGCGAGCTCGGCCGCCGTCGCCGAGGAGAGCGTGCAGCCGGTGCCGTGGTCGTGCTTGGTGTTCACGCGCAGGGCTTCGAGCCGCAATTCGCCCTCGCTGTCGAGCAGGAGATCGGTCGCGGTCTTACCCTTGGCGTGGCCGCCTTTGATGAGCACGGCCTTGGCCCCCAGCGCCATCAGCTCTTTCGCCTGCGCCCGCATCTCGCTTTCAGTGGCCGCTTCCGAGGTCCCAAGGAGTTGCGCGGCCTCGGGCAGATTGGGGGTAATCACGACGGCACGCGGCATGAGCAGGCGCTTGAGCGTGGCAATGGCATCTTTGTCGAGCAGGACGTCGCCGCTCGCCGCCACCATGACCGGATCGAGCACGACAGGGATGCCGGGAAACTCGTTCAGGCCTTCGGCGACGGCCGCGATGACGCCGCTCGTCGCCAGCATGCCGATCTTGATGGCGCCGACCTTGAGATCGCGCGCGACTGCCTTCATCTGCGCGAGCACGAAATCCGGCGGCACGACATGGACGCCTTCGACGCCCCGCGTGTTCTGGGCGGTCAGCGCGGTGAGCGCGGTTGCGCCATGAACGCCGAGCGCCGCGAAGGTCTTGAGGTCGGCCTGGATGCCGGCGCCGCCGGCCGAATCGGAGCCGGCGACGGTGAGAGCGATTGCCGTCATGGCGTGACTATCGGCCGATCTCGCGTCAGGCGAAAGCGCCCAATCAGCCGATGCTCGCAAGGCCCGGGAACAGCTCGAGCATCCAGCTTGAAATCAGGGTCATGGAGTTGGTCAGGAACAGAATTCCGGTCAACACGAGGAATCCGCCAAGCAGCTTCTCGACGGTGGCGAGATGCTTCCTGAAGCGCTGCATGGTGCTCATGAACGGCTTGATGGCGATCGCGGCGGCGATGAACGGGATGCCGAGGCCGAGCGAATAGACGAACAGCAGGCCGACGCCTTGGCGCACCGAGTCCTCGCCCGCCGCCATGGCGAGGATCGCCGCGAGCACCGGCCCGATGCACGGCGTCCAGCCGAAAGCGAAGGCAAGGCCGATGAAATAAGCGCCGATCAGCCCGGCGGGGCGCGCGTCGGCATGATAGCGCGCCTCGCGGTGCAGCATGGGGATGTGGAAGACGCCGAGGAAATGCAGGCCGGCGATAATGATCACCACGCCCGCGATCTTGCCGAGCAGCGGCAGGTTGTCGACCACGAGCTGGCCGGCGGCGGTGGCCGTGGCGCCCAGAATCACGAACACGGTGGTGAAGCCGAGCACGAAAGCGACCGATGACATGATCACGGTCTTGTAGACATGGGCGGGCGTCTCGTCCTCGCCGGTCAGCTGATCGAAGGTGGTGCCGCCGAGGAAGCAGAGATAAGGCGGCACGAGCGGCAGCACGCAGGGGCTGAGGAAGCTCAGCAAGCCCGCAAGCAGCGCGCCGAAATAGGTGACGTTCAACTTCGGCCTCTCATGCATTGCCGGCGACAAGCGGGCAATCCAGTAAACACAACTGCTTCAATAGGCTACTGGGTTGCCCTGTCAGGCGGGACAACGACAAGTCACGTTAGCGTCAGGTCTTGAAATCACGCGGCGGCGGCGCGGGCGCGCAGTGCCGCGGCCCTGATGGCGGCGATGTTGTCCTGGTAGGCGCCGCCCTTGAACACGCCCGACCCGGCAACGATGGCATTCGCTCCCGCCTCGACCACGAGCGGCGCCGTCTCGGCATTGATGCCGCCATCGACCTCGAGATGGATCGGCCGTGCGCCGATCGCCTTGCGGATCGCCCTGATCTTGTCGAGCTGGCCCGGGATGAAGGCCTGGCCGCCGAAGCCTGGGTTCACCGTCATCACCAGCACGAGGTCGACCTTGTCGAGCACGTAGTCGATCGCGCTCTCGGGCGTCGACGGGGTGATGCTGACGCCGGCCTTCTTGCCGAGGCTCCTGATCAGCTGGAGCGAGCGGTCGAGATGGGGGCCGGCTTCCGCGTGCACGGTGATGATGTCGGAGCCTGCTTTGGCGAACGCCTCGATAAAGGGATCGCACGGCGCGATCATCAAATGCACGTCGAACAGCTTCTTGGAATGCGGACGAAGCGCCTTCACCACGTCGGGGCCAATAGTGATGTTCGGTACGAAATGGCCGTCCATCACGTCGACATGGATCCAGTCGCAGCCGGCCTGGTCGATGGCGCGCACCTCCTCGCCGAGCCGCGCGAAATCGGCCGAGAGGATCGAGGGGGCAATGATGATGTCGCGGGCCATGAGCCTCAAACCCATTGTCATTACCGGGCTTGACCGGGCAATCCAGCAGCCCCTGAATTAGCAGATAACTCTCGCTAGATGATTACTGGATTCCCGCCTTCGCGGGAATGACCAGCGTGGAGAATCCTCAAGAAGCGGCCCGACCGCCGCTCCTGGCGAGGGCCACGACGCCAGGAAGCGCCGCGCCGCCAAGCCATTCCAGGAATGCTCCTCCCGCGGTCGAGACATAGGTGAGGTCGTCGGCAGCATCGACGATGTTGAGAGCCCGCACCGTGTCGCCGCCGCCGGCAACGCTGACGAGCTTGCCTTCCCGCGTCAGCCGCGCCACCTCGCGGGCGAGCGCAAAGGTGCCCTCGCCGAACGGCGCGGTCTCGAAGGCGCCGAGCGGGCCGTTCCACAGCACAGTCTTGACCTGACCCATGCGCCGCTTCAGGTCGGCGACGCTGTTAGGGCCGAAATCGAGGATCATGGTGCCTGCCGGGACGGCGCGAACCGGGCAAATCTGCGCCTCGACCCCCGGCTTGAACTCCTTGGCCACCACGACATCGGACGGCAACACGACCTCGCAGCCGGCTTTGCGCGCCTGCGCCATGATTTCCTTGGCGGTGTTGAAGAACTCCGGCTCGACCAGAGACGCACCGGTGTCGATGCCGTTGGCGGCGAGAAAGGTATTGGCCATGCCGCCGCCGACCGCGAGCTGGTCCATGTGCGCGACGAGATGAGTCAGCACCTCGATCTTGGTCGAGACCTTGGCGCCGCCGACAATGGCCATGACCGGACGCGCGGGATTGTCGAGCGCGCGGCGCAGCGCGTCGATCTCGGCCATCAGCGACAGTCCGGCATAAGACGGCAACAGCTTCGCGATGCCCTCGATCGAGGCATGCGCCCGGTGCGCCGCGGAGAACGCGTCGTCGACATAGAGGTCGCCGAGCGCGGCAAGCCCCTTGGCGAAGGCGAGATCGTTGCTCTCCTCGCCCTTGTGGTAGCGCACGTTTTCGAGCACGGCGACCTCACCGGGCTTGAGCGCCGCGACGGCAGCCATAGCCTCGTCACCGACGCAATCGCCGACGAAGCTGATGACGGTGCCCGGCATCAGCTCCTTCATCTTAGCGGCGACGGGCAGGAGCGAGGTGTCAGGCGTCGCCACGCCTTTAGGCCGGCCGAGATGCGATAGCACCACGACCTTGGCGCCGCGTCCCACCAGATTGCGGATGGTCGGCAGCACGCGCTCGAGCCGCGTCGCATCGGCAACCACGCCGTTCTCGATCGGCACGTTGAAATCGACGCGGATCAGCACGCGCTTGCCGCCGACGTCGGCGCCTTCGACCGACCTCACGCCCGACAGATCGCCAACCCCGCCAACCGGCGGGGACGGCTCCGTCATATCAGCCGCCCCATGGCGACCGCGGTGTCGCTCATGCGGTTGGAGAAGCCCCATTCGTTGTCGTACCAGGACACCACGCGGCAGAACGTGCCGTCGACCACGTGCGTGCCGTTCAGGTCGAAGATCGAGCTCAACGGATCGTGGTTGAAGTCGGTCGAGACCAGCGGCTTTGCGTTCACGCCGAGAATGCCCTTGAGCTTCCCGTCGGCGGCCTTGACCATGGCGTCGTTAATCTCCTCGGCGGTGGTCGCCCGCGCGGCCTGGAACGTCAAGTCGATCATGCTGACATTCGGCACCGGCACGCGGATCGAGGCGCCGTCGAGCTTGCCCTTGAGCTCGGGCAGCACGAGGCCGACGGCCTTGGCGGCGCCGGTCGAGGTCGGGATCAGGTTCACGGCGCTGGCGCGGGCGCGATACGGATCTTTGTGCAGCGTATCGACCGTCCGCTGGTCGCCGGTATAAGCGTGGATCGTGGTCATGTAGCCGTGCTTGATGCCGACCGCCTCGTTCAGCACCTGGGCGACGGGCGCGAGGCAGTTGGTGGTGCAGGACGCGTTGGAGACGACGTGATGCGCCTGGGTGAGCTTGTCCTCGTTGACGCCGAACACCACGGTCAAGTCGGCGCCGTTGCAAGGCGCCGAGACCAGCACGCGCTTGGCACCGGCGACCAGGTGCTTGGCGGCGCCTTCGCGGTCGGTGAAGCGGCCGGTGCATTCCATGACGATGTCGACGCCGAGGTCGCGCCAGGGAAGCTTCTCGGGCGTGGCCTCGGACAGCACGGCGACGTCATGGCCGTTGGTCTTGAGGTGGCCGTTGGCGACATCGATCTTGCCGCGGAAGCGCCCGTGCACGCTGTCGAATTCAAGCAGATGGGCGTTCATCTCGGCCGAGCCGAGGTCGTTGATCGCCACGAAGTCGAGATCCTCACGGCCTGATTCCAGATAGGCCCTGAACGTGAGCCTGCCGATCCGGCCAAATCCATTGATGGCGACGCGCTTATTAGCCATGCCAGTCCCTTATTGCTTCCTTCCAATGACATCCTTGGCGGCCGATGCCACTGCCTCTGCCGTGATGCCGAAATGCTTATATAGGTGCTGCGCCGGGCCTGAAGCACCGAATCCGTGCATGCCGATAAACGCGCCTCCTGCCCCAAGCCATCGCTCCCACCCGAACTCGACCGCCGCCTCGACGGCGACGCGTGGAGCCTCGCCCAAGATCTGGTCGCGATAATCTTCCGGCTGCGCCCCGAACAGCTCCCAGCACGGCATCGACACCACCGCCGCCTTGATCCCGTCCTTGGCGAGCGCCTTGGCCGCCTCGACGGCAAGCATCAGCTCGGAGCCGGTGCCGATCAACGTCACGTCGCGCTCGCCTTCAGCCTCGATCAGCACATAGGCGCCCTTGGCTGACAGGTTCTCCTTGCTGTCAGCGTTGCGAAGCAACGGCAGGCCCTGGCGGGTCAGCGCGAGAATCGACGGCGTATTGTTAGAGAGCAATGCGATCTCCCAGCACTCGGCGCATTCGATCGAGTCGGCCGGGCGCATCACATAAACGTTGGGAATGGCGCGGAGCGCCGCCAGCTGCTCGACCGGCTGGTGCGTGGGCCCGTCCTCGCCGAGCCCGATCGAGTCATGCGTCATGACGTAGATCACCCGCTGCCCCATCAGCGCCGACAGCCTGATCGAGGGGCGGCAGTAATCGGAGAACACCAGGAAGGTGCCGCCATAGGGCACGATGCCGCCATGCAGCGCGAGCCCGTTCATGGCCGCCGCCATGCCGTGCTCGCGCACGCCGTAATGGATGTAATTGCCGGCGAAGTCGCCCGGCTTGACCAGGCTGTGCAGCTTGGTGAGCGTGCCGTTCGAGCCGGTGAGATCGGCCGAGCCGCCGACCAGACCCGGCACGACCGGGACCATGGCCTCGAGCACTTTCTGCGAAGATTGGCGCGTGGCGAGTTTGGCGCGTTCTTGCGCGAAGGCCGCCTTGGTGGCGCCGATCGCAGCCGCGATCTTGGTCTTGACCGCGCCGTCGATCGGATCGGTCAGCCCGGCACGCGCCGAAGCATCGAGGCGGCTCGCGGCCTGCGACCACGCCTCATAGGCCGCGCGATGGCTCACGCCCGCCTCGCGCCAAGCTTTGATGATCCGCTTCGGCACCTCGAACGGGGCATGACGCCAATTGAGGCGCTCGCGCGCACCCATGATCTCCTCGTCGCCGAGCGGGGAGCCGTGGGTGGCGGCAGTGCCGGCCTTGCTCGGCGCGCCGAAGCCGATGACCGTGCGGCAGGCGATCAGAGACGGCCGGTCGGTCACCGACTTCGCATTCTCGATGGCGAGAGCGACTGCCTCGGCGTCGTGGCCGTCGACGCGGGCGGTATGCCAGTTCGACGCCCTGAAGCGCTCGAGCTGGTCGTCCGAGACCGAGAGGCTGGTCGGACCGTCGATCGAGATCTGGTTATCGTCGAACAGGACGATCAGCCGGCCGAGCTTGAGATGACCGGCAAGCGAGATCGCCTCCTGGCTGATGCCCTCCATCAAGCAGCCGTCGCCGGCCAGGCAATAGGTAAAATGATCGACCAGCTCATTTCCGTAGCGGGCATTGAGCAGCCGCTCGGCGAGCGCCATGCCGACCGCGTTGCCGAGCCCCTGGCCGAGCGGCCCGGTGGTCGTCTCGATGCCGGGCGCATGGCCGTATTCCGGGTGGCCAGGGGTGCGCGAGCCGAGCTGGCGGAAGGCCTTGAGCTGCTCGACATCCATGCCGGGATAGCCGGTCAGATAGAGCAGCGCATAGAGCAGCATCGAGCCGTGTCCGGCCGACAGCACGAAGCGGTCGCGGTCGGGCCATTCGGGCTCGCTCGCATTGAATTTCAGGAAGCGGGTGAACAGCACGGTGGCGACATCGGCCATGCCCATGGGCATGCCGGGATGGCCGGAATCGGCCTTCTGCACGGCGTCCATGGCGAGGGCGCGGATGGCGTTGGCCATTTCGGCGTGGGTCGCCTCGGCTGAAATCTGGTCCTGCATCGGGTTTTTTCGGACTGCTCTTCGCGAATGCGCGCAATGCTTACTAGCAACGCGGGATTTTCACCAGTGTGGAGAAACAAAAGGGATCAATAGGCCCGGGCGCCAATGGCTGCCTTGACCGCGTGGTAGCCGACCAGCAGCTGGCTCAACGTCAGCGGGTGGCTCTTGCGGGCGCCGTTGGCGACGTCGATCTGGCCGACCTGGTCGCGCAGATGCCCCGCCTCGGGAATCAAGTTCCACAGCAAATCCTCGATCCGCTCGGCCCTGTGGTCGGAGATGTTGCCGTTGATCTCGAGCACGTCGACCGGCTTGCCGTCACGGTCGCGGGCGAGCTCAAGATGCAGCCCCGCATTGCTCGATCCGTCGAACAGCGGGGTAAAGTCAGGATGGGGCAGCGTCGGGCGCAGGATATGGCGCACATCGAGCTGGGTATCGTTGCCGTTGGAGCCGCGCGGCTTCTGGAAGCGGATGACGATGTCGGCAAAGGTGCGCTGGGGATGGATGTAGGCCTGGCTCGGCGACTCGCGCCGCTCGATCTGCGCCATCACCTCTTTCAGGGTATAGCCGCGCTTGGTGGTGTCGCGGTGGATCTTCCACTTCACCCTGAGCTCCTCCTCGGGATCGAGGTAGATCTTCACGTCGTAACAATCGCGCATGGCGCGGGTGGCGTAGCCGAGCAGGCCCTCGGCGATGACGAAATCCTTGGGCCGGACATATTCCGGGGATTCGAGCGTACCTTGCGAATGATCGTAGACCGGCTTCAGGATCGGCTCGCCGCTCCGCAACAGCCGCAAATGCTGCTCAAGCACATCGACATAGTTCGACCGCGGGTCGAGCGCCGACAGCCCCGCAGCAGCGCGCTGCGAGCGGCTGAAGCGATGGTAATCGTCGGTGCAGATCACCGTGCAGTGCTCGGCGCCGAGAATCTGGGCGACGCCAGCCGACAGCGTCGTCTTGCCCGACGCCGAATCGCCGACGATGCCGAGGATGACCGGGTGATCAACCCGTTTCGACATTGATGACTCCAGACATGTTTCCTCTCCTCCTCGCCGGCTTTTACGCCACGTCGCGCGAGGCGACGTTCGCAAGCCGGTCGTTCGGGATGTAGCTGGTCAAGATCTGCCTCTCGCCAGTCGATCCCGTTATCATCATGGTCTGCACTTTATAATGCGACCTCGATCGTTCCACACCTTCGAGCATCAGGCCAGTGGTGATCCCGGTCGCGCAGAAAAATACATTGTCGGAGGCGATGATCTCGTCGCGGTCGTACCATTTGACCGTATCGATCCCGGCCTCCTTGACCGCCCTCGCCTCGGTATGCAGCTGAGGATCGAGCCGGCCCAGGAACTCGCCGCCGATCGCCCTGATAGCGCATGCGGACATAACGCCTTCGGGCGTACCGCCGGTTCCCATCAAAGCGTCGATGCCCGAACCCGGGATGGCCGCCATCAGCGCGCCGGCCACGTCGCCGGCCGGGTAGAGCGCGACGCGGGCGCCGGCGCCGATGATCGCGTTCACCAGCTCGCGATGGCGCGGCTTCTCGAGCACGAACACGGTGAGCTCGGAGACGTCCTTGCCGAGCGCCTCGGCCAGCGCCGCGAGCTTCTTTTCAGGTGGCCAGCGCGGATCGACCTTGCCGCGCGCCGGCGCCGAAGCCACGAATTTTTCCATGTAGAAGGCGGGCCCGGGATTCATCATGGCGCCGCGCGGGGCGACGGCGAGCACGGCGAGCGCGTTGGTGAGCCCGCGCACGAGGTAGCTCGTCCCCTCGACCGGATCGACGGCGATGTCGGCCTTGAAGGACGATATCGGCCGGCCTAGCCGCTCGCCGCGCTGGGGCTGCGGCGCTTCGCCCTTGGTCGCCTCGCCGATGACCACGACGGCATCGATGTCGATCTCAGCCAAAGCGCTACGCATGGCGTCGAGCGCGGCACGGCCGCCGTCGCTGCCGTCGCCACGCCCGATCCAATTGAACGCGGCGCAGGCCGCCCGCTCGGTGACGCTGCGGAGCGAAAAGACGAGCGCCGGATTGACCGCACCCGTATTCTCCATGACGGCTCCTCACACCCATCCCGGCTTGGGACGGTCAGGGTCGTGCGCCTCGCGTGGAACGGCAAGGCCAGGCACGCTGCACTCTATCTTATGGGTGTTCGGCAATCCAACTGGCAAGAATGCGCGGGTTATGGTCAACCGCGCCGGAGCCTCGGATCGAGCGCATCGCGCAACGCATCGCCCAGCACATTGACCGAGATCAGAACGGCGATCAGCACCAGCCCCGGCAGCACGGTCACCCACCAGGCGCCGGCGAAGATCAGGTCGTAGCCCGAGCGGATCAGAGTGCCGAGCGAGGGCTTGGTCACCGGCATGCCGAGCCCAAGGAAGGAGAGCGCGGCCTCTGCCATGATCGCGCCGGCGATCTGGGTGGTGGCGATCACGATGAGCGGCGACATGATATTGGGCAGGATGTGCCGCCAGACGATGCCGGGGCCGCTTCCGCCGAGCGCCCTCCCCGCCCGCACATAGTCCTTGGCCGCCTCGACCTGGGTGGCGGCGCGGGCGGTGCGGGCGAAATAGGGCCATTCGGCGAGGCCGATGACCACGACCAGCAGCGGCACGGCATAGCGGCTCAAGGCATCGCCGCCGAGCCCGGCGCGGAACAGCGCAAGCGCGATGATCGCCATCATCAAGGTCGAGAGCGAGAGCTGGATGTCGGCCAGGCGGGTGACGATCGTGTCGGCGATGCCCCCCCGGTAGCCCGCGAGCAGTCCGAGCGGCACGCCGATCACGGCCTGGATGGCGACGGCGAGCACGCCGACGGTCAGCGAAATGCGCGTGCCGTACAGAATAGCGCTCAGGAGATCGCGACCTTGCGCGTCGGTGCCGAGCAGGAAGCGCGGATCGCTGCCCTCGCGCCACCACGGCGGAAGCTCGGCGTCGAGCACGTCGAGGCTCGCCAGGTCGAACGGATCGTAGCGGCGCGATGAGCGGCGCGAGCAGAGCGGCCGAGGCGATCAGCGCGAGCAGAAGTGCTGCGACCATCGCGCCGGGATGCGCCGCGGCAACGCCGCGCCATCGGCCGGCCGCTGCGTGCGCGGGGCGCGCAATCATCGCGAGCCTTCGAGGCTGATGCGAGGATCGAGCATGAGGCTCACGAGGTCGACCAGCGTGTTGACGATCACGAACAGGAGGCCGACGGCAACGAGATAGGTGGTGATCAGCGGAATGTCGGCGCGGGTCACCGCCTCGAGGAACAGGAAGCCCATGCCCGGCCATTGGAACACCGTCTCGGTCAGAAGCGTGTAGGCGACCAGCGTGCCGATTTGCAGTCCGCCGATAGCGACCAAAGGGATCAGAGCGTTGCGCAGCGCGTGGCTGAGCCAGACCCGCGGCGGAGACGCGCCCTTGGCGCGGGCGGTGCGCACATAATCGTGGCCGAGCTCATCGAGCATGGCGCCGCGCACCAGCCTGATGAACAGCGGCAGCATGATCGAGGAGAGCGTGAGCGCGGGAAGAATAAGATGCTTGAGCCCATCGAGCGTCAGCAGCCCGGTCTCCCACGGGCCGATCGAGACCGTGGTACCGCGGCCGAACGCGGGCAGCCAGCCGAGCCAGACCGCAAAGACGGTGATGAGCAGGATGCCGGTGAGGAACACGGGGACCGAGATGCCGAGCACGCTGAGCCCGAGGATGAGCCTCGCCGGAAGCGCACGCGGCCGCACGGCGCAATAGACCCCAGCGGGGACCGCGAGCAGCAGCACGATCAGGCTCGCGCCGAGAACGAGCTCGAAGCTCGCCGGGAACTTGGCGAGCACCACATCGAGCGTCGGGCGCTTGTAGATGGTCGAGATGCCGAGATCGCCATGCAGCGCGCCGCCGAGATAGCGGGCGAGCTGTACCGGCCAGGGCGCGTCGAGGCCGAGCTGATGGCGCAGCGCCTCGCGCTGCTCTTGCGGCACCGCCTCGCCGACGATCTCGCGCAACGGGTCGCCGAGCGAGGCGCGCACGGCAAAGGCGATGACCAGGATCGCCAGCATGACGAGCATGGCCTCGGCGAGACGGCGCGCGATGAAGCCGAGCCCGGCAGCAATCCCTTTCATGGACGGATCATAGCTTCCCCCTCTCCCCAATGGGGAGAGGTCGGATCATTTCGGCCGAGCGAGACCGTAAGCGACGCTGGCCAAGACCGCGGCCTGCCAGGGGACGAATAGCAGCATGATCAGATCGGCCAAGGCGGCGGGATAGAGCAGGAGCCCGAACAGCGCTCCCATCGCGACGATCAGTCCCCAGGCTTGCGGGCGCCGGATCGCCTCGGCGGGAACTCCGGCGCCGAAGGCCGTGAGGCCAGCGCCGATCGCGCCGCCAATCACCCCCGCCAACACCCACCCAAGCATCTCCCGGCTTGCCTTGGCGCCCTGCACCGTGCCGAACAGCTCTGAGCCGACCAAAGCCTGCATCACATCGTTTGCCGTGTTCACGGCCGCGAGCCAGCCCATCAGCGTCAGCGCCATGGCGAGCAGGCATTTGCCCGGATCGCGCTTGGCCCATAGCCAGAGGATCAGCGCCACCCCTGCCCCGAAGGCGACGCCGGCGTGGAGCGGGATGCCCTCGGCGTTGATGAGGAGCTCGGGGTCCTCGAGCCTGAGGTCTGGCAAGGGCGACGGCAGGCCCGAGAGGAAGCCGGTCACGGCGCCGATCCCGGCGGCAATCGCGACGGCGCGGGGCCAAGGCGGCGGCCTCGGCACAATGCCGGTTCGAAGGACGTCCCACTTCATGGCCGGTAGCGGGCAAATCCAAACGTGCTTCCGCTTCCCCCTGGTCCCCTGACGCGTGCCGTCAGCTATCGTCGACTATAGCTTGACCGGAGGAGCCTGACCAATGCGGAACGGCGGCCAATCCGGCTAGCTCTTGGCTTGCTCGACCACGGATTTGAGCTTGGCCAGGCCCTCGTCGAGCTGGTCTTCGACCATGCCCTTGCCGTTGCTCACCAGGCACAGCGCCTTCTCGAGGAAATTGTGATGCGCCTGCATGCCCCAGCTGACGGCAGTCTTGTCGCCGTCGGGCTTGAAGGTGAAGGACGAGGTCGAGGTGCCGACGAACGGCTCGGTGAAGTCGATCCTGAACTTGACGAGATCGTTCGGCTTGCTCTCGGTGATGGCCATCTTGCCGGCGCCCACATCGCTGTTGCCGGCCCAATCCATCGTGGCGCCCTCGCCTGCATCAGGCCCTCCGAAGCCGACCTTGGCATTGGGATCGAGCTTCGCCCAAGGCGACCACGCATCCCATTTATGCAGATCGTTCACGTGCGGGAAGACGGCATCGGGCGTGGCCGCGATGGTGGTCGTCCGCTCGACGCTGAACTCCGACGGCTGCAGGGCGACGACGACCAGGAACGCAGCCACGATCAGCACGAGGGCGAGCAGGATCTTCTTCAGCATCTCAGCACTCCGCGGTTCGAATCAGAGGCGGAAATCTACTCCATCACCAGATCGCCGAGATACGGCATCTCGATGACGTTCACCACCGCGCCGATATTCACGCCCTTGCGCGCCGCCCAGGAGAGGTGCGGCCAGTGCAGCGGGATGAGTGCCCCGTCGTCATAGAGGATGCGCTCGATCTTCTTCAACGTGCCGGCCCGTGCCTTGGGGTCGGTCATGGTCTGGGTCTCCAGCGTCAGCCTGTCGACCTCCGGATTTGAATAATTGCCGGCATTGTATTGGCCGTAGCCGGTCTTCTTGTCGGGGGTCATGGCCAGGAACTCGTAGAAATTTGCCGAGTCCTGCGTGTCGGATTGCCAGCCGAGCATCATGATGTCGGCGGCGCGCGCGTCGAAGCGCTGCCAATATTGCGCCTTCGGCATGGTCTGGAGGTCGACCTTGATATTGATCTTGGCGAGCATGGCGGCGACGGCCTCGGCGATGCGCGCGTCCTCGACGTAGCGATTGTTGGGGGCCATCATGGTCACCGAGAAGCCGGACTCGTAGCCCGCCTGCTTCATCAAATCCTTCGCCTTGTCGAGATCGTAGCGGGGCGCGAGGGCGGGATCGTAGCCGGCATAGCCCGGCGGGCTGAGCTCCCCGGCCGGGGTGGCGAAGCCGCGCAGGATCTTCTGGGTGATGCCGTCGCGGTTGATGGCATAGTTCATGGCGAGGCGCACGCGGGGATCCTTGAACGCGGCGACGCGATCCTGGTTGAGCTCGAAGGTCAGCACGCGCGTGCTCGGCATGGTGATCAGCGTGCAGCACGAGGCGTCCTTGACGCGGGCGAGATCGGTCGGCGGCACCGGCGAGATGAAATCGACGTCGCCCGCGAGCAGCGCCGCGACCCTGGTCGCGGATTCCTTGATCGGCGTGAACACGATCTCATCGACATTGCCGGGCGAGGCCTTGTCCCAATAATCGGCGAAGCGCTTCATCGTGAGCCGCACACCCTGCTCGCGGCCGGTGACGATGAACGGGCCGGTGCCGCTCGCATGGGTCGAGGCGAACGAGGCGCCGTCCTTGACGATGGCGTCCTTGGGATGGCCGTGCTCGTCGGTGCCGCTGTAGAACGCGCGGTCCATGGGGAAGATGTAGGTGGCGAGGTTGAGCACCAGCGGATAAGGGCCCTTGGTGATCAGATCGACGGTCAGATCGTCGACCGCCTTGGCGCCGACGAACGGCTCGAACAGCGCCTTGAAGTCCGGGCTCTGTTTCAGGCGGTTGACCGTCCACACCACGTCCTCGGCGGTCAGCGTGCGGCCGGACTGGAACTTCACCCCCTCGCGCAGATGAAACCGCATGGTGCGGTCGTCGATCGCCTCGTAGCTCTTGGCGAGACGCGGCTCGATGGTGCGGTCCTGCTTGAAGCGGATCAACGGATCGAACAGGAGATGCGACATCTGCAACGTCGCGCCGGAGAGCTGCTCATGCGGATCGAGCGATGTCGGGTCGGAATCATAGGCCATGCGCAAAGTCTTGGCCTCCGCCGGCGCGGCAACGGCGCTTGCGAGCAGGCCGAGTAACGCGAGGACGAGGGTGGGACGCATCGGGGGAGGAACGCGGTGCGCAGCGGTCAGTTCGGCTTGTTCAACTGATCGGCACTTTGCGGCGGCGAGCTGGAACCGCCTTGCCACAGACCGAAGCTGAATGCGGTGACGACCAGGATGAAGAGCGGGATGGCGATGAACACGGCCCCCATGAGGATTTGCTTCCCTCCGGCCGACAGGGTTTCGAGCGTGGCACAGGCGGGATCGGCGGGATTGTAACGTACCTCTACTGTCGAGCCCGTCGGATATTTCGCCAGCAATTGCTGCGCCAGCTGGTCGCTGTTCCGCACGAGATCGCCAAAGCGGATTGTCGAGCACTCGTAGGCGGTGCCGGCGACTTTGTAGCTGTAGCGGATCATTGGCTCGTAAGAATAGGTCGTGGTGCGGGTCTTGCGATGATAGAGGGGGCGCGTCTCGACCTCCGACGCAAGCACGGTTCCGCCGGAGATCGGCCAAGTCTCGCTCGCGCGGGCATTCGCGCGGCTCTCGATCCCCGAATAGACCAGGTAAGCCCCGACTGCACCGAAGATCAGCAGCAGGATGCCGGCGATGACCAGGCCGGTCAGGCTTCCGGTCGTGCTCGGGACCGGCGACGCCGAAGCGGGATGCGGCGCGAGAAGCATGGCAGCCGCGACGATGGCAAAGATGCTCGACGGCAAGTAGCGAAGCTTGGTGCTCAACCGTGTCATGGACGCGTGCTTCCCCGCAGGCAGCCGCTAGTTTTCGCTCGAAACCAATACATTCGTCCACTGCCCATTGCGCATCCTCCCCGGCTCGCTACAGTCCGGGGACCCCTCGGGGAGAGGCGCCATGGAAGGGTTTTTTGTCACAGGCACCGACACCGATGTCGGCAAGACGCTCGTCTCGGCGTGGCTGCTGACCCATCTCGATGCGAGCTACTGGAAGCCGGTCCAGGCCGGGGCGTTGCCCGAAACCGACGCCGCGACCGTGCGGCGCTTCGCCGAGGTCGCGCCCGAGCGCATCCTGCCCGAGGCTTACGTGCTGCCCGAGGCGTTGGCGCCGCACGAGGCCGCGCGCCGCGCCGGCATCGAGATCGTGATGGCGAAGCTCGTTCCGCCCTCGACCGACCGGCTCTTGGTGGTCGAGGGTGCCGGCGGGGTGCTGGTGCCGCTCACCGCCAAGGCCTATGTCATCGACCTCGCCACCGAGCTGCATCTTCCGGTCATTCTCGTCGCCCGCTCGACGCTTGGCACGATCAACCACACGCTGCTGTCGTTAGAGGCGATCCGCCGCCGCGGGCTGCCGCTTGCCGGCGTGGTGATCAACGGCCCCGAGACGCCGCATAACCGCGCGGCGATCGAGCGCTACGGCCAGGTCGAGGTGATCGCCGAAATCCCTTGGCTCGATACGGTGAACCGGTCCACGCTGCGCGCCATTCAGCCTGAGCTCGACCTGATGCAGCTCGCCAGATCATGAACGACGATCCTAGCCCCAAGACGCGCGCCACGTCCGTGGACGATTTGCTTGTCAGGGACCGGCGTCATGTCTGGCACCCCTTCACCCAGCACGCGACCGAAGGCGACCCGATCGTGCTGACGGGCGCCAAAGGCGCGTCTCTATTCGACGCAAACGGCCGCGAGATCCTCGACCTCGTGGCGTCGTGGTGGACCTGCACCCACGGGCACGCGCATCCCAAGATCAACGCGGCCCTGGCCAAGCAGGCTGCGGAGTTCGAGCATGTGATGTTCGCAGGCTTCACCCACAGACCCGCCGTCGATCTCGCCACCAAGGTCGCGGCGCTTTTGCCCGGCGATCTCGACCGCGTGTTCTTCTCGGACGACGGCTCGACCTCGGTCGAGGTCGCGCTCAAGATCGCCTATCAATATTGGATCAATGTCGGCGAGCCGCGGCGGCGCGTGCTGGTCGGCTTTGACGGCGGCTACCACGGCGACACGCTCGGCGCCATGTCGCTCGGGCGCGGCTCGCAGATGTTCAGCCCGTTCCGCGACCTGATGTGCAAGGTCTATGTGCTGCCCTACCCGTCGACCTTCGAGGGCGACGACGCGGCCGACGAGCGCGAGGCCGGCGCGCTGTCGGCCTTCGAGGCGCTGCTGGCGGACCGCGGCCAGACCGTCGCCGCGCTGATCGTCGAGCCCCTGCTGCAAGGCGCCGGCGGCATGCGGATCTGCCGGCCGGGCTTCCTGCAACGCCTGACCGCGCTCGCGCGCAAGGCCGGCGTTCTCATCATCTTCGATGAGGTGGCGACTGGCTTCGGCCGCACCGGCACGCTGTTCGCCATGGAGCAGGCCCAAGTCGTGCCGGACCTCGTTTGCCTGTCGAAGGGGCTGACCGCGGGCTACATGCCGCTCGCGCTTACGGTGGCGCGCGAGGCGGTGTTCGAGGCGTTCCTGGGCGACAGCTTCGACCGCGCGCTCCCGCACGGCCATTCCTTCACCGCGAACCCGCTCGCCTGCGCCGTCGGCCTCGCCTCGCTCGCTCTGTTCGAGGAGGAGAAGACGCTCGAGCGCATCGCGCACATCAACCGCCGCCATCGGGCGCTGCTGACCGAGCTTGCGGCGCGCGAGGACGTGACGCGGCCTCGCCTGATCGGCTCGATCCTCGCCTTCGACGTCAAGGCTGCCGGCGGCTATCAATCGGCGCAGAGCCGGGCGTTGCGCGATTGGTATCTCGCCCACGGGCTGAATATCAGGCCGCTCGGCTCGACGCTCTATCTGATGCCGCCTTACTGCATCACCGACGACGAGCTGACCCGCGCCTACGAAGGACTTATCGAAGGCCTCGATACGCTCGCCAAATAGGATTTGCCCGAGCGGAGCGCCAAACTCCCCGCTCTCCGCTTGCGGGAGAGCACCACTTCGCTCTGCAAAGGGTGAGGGGTAAGCCGCGAAGCGGCGTCTCACCAAAGACTCACCCCCCTCACTCTTTGCACCATGCGACGTGCGCAGGCTCGGCTTCGCCTTCGCGCGCAAGATCGTGGCGCAAAGCCCTCTCCCACAAGGGAGAGGGGAAATCGTCGTCAGTTCGTGAGGCGGCCATAGACGATGTGCCATGTGATGCGGCCGCCGCGCGCATCGGCAGCGCGGATGGCGCGGCGAAGCGCGCCAGGCGACAGTGGCAGGTAACCGTCGCGCGGGGTCAGGCCGCCAACCGATTTCATGCGGCGAAGGAAGCCGAGCGCGCTTGTATCTGGAAGAAGCCGCTCCTCGGCGAGGATGCCGGGAAGCTTCTGGATGGCGGCGAGCCCGCTCGGCAGCCCCTCGTCGGCCAATACCGCGCGCCACTCGGCGAAGCTCTCGGGCCCAAGCGCTGCGTAGATCAGGACGCCTGACGGGCTCAGCAGCCGCCGGAGACGGTCGAGACTTGCCGCCTGATCGGCGAGCCAGTGCAGCGTCATGCTCATGGCAATAACGTCGTAAGGCCCCTGCCCGCCCGGGCAGCTCGCGTCCATCGCCTCGAAGCCGATCTGCCGGGCTCGCGCACCGGCAAGGTTCCGCCGGCACTCCGACAGCATGGCGGGGGCCGCGTCGGTCAGCACGAAGCTGCCGTCGGGATAGCGCTCGACCAGATGGCGGCTGAACAGCCCGGTGCCGCAGCCAAGCTCCAATACGCGCGGGCGCGCGACATCGGGCAGAAATCCCGCGAGCCGCGCGGCGATGGCGCGCTGCATTCCGGCATGCAGCTCATAGCTTGCCGCCCGCGCGCCGAAGCTCGCCGCGACGGTGGCGCTATGACGGGAGAGTATCGGCGAATTCAAGGACATGGCGCGCGCACCATTCGGCATGCTTCAACGGTAGAACATGGCCGCCGTCGGGCGACCAGACGATGTTTTCGCCCCAGATCGCTTCGCTCATCGCCGGCGGCACGATGGCATCGTCGCGCGAGGCGAGCGCCAGCGTCGGGCAGGTCAGAGCCGCCTTGGCTGGGCGCGCGTCCCACTGCATCAGCCAATCGAGCCCCTCGTCGAGCCTCGCCACGTTCAGCGCCTCGGGCCAGGCAAAGCCCGAGGCACCGCAGGACCGCCAGAACGCTTGCAAGGTGGCGCCGGGCTCGCGCTCCAGACCGCGCTTAAGCGCCGCGAGGCGCGTCGGCGCCACATGGCAAGCGAAGCAGTCGAAGCCCTGCACGCTGACCAGAGCCTTGAACCGGGACTGGCCGCGCTCGAGCAACCACAATAGCCCGAGCGAATGGCCGACGGCGATGGCGTCGGCAGGCCAGTCGCTCGCGCCCTTGGGTCCTCCCGAGACGAAGCCGAGATCGACCAGCGTGACCTCGGCGCCGCCGAGATGGGAGACGAAGTCGGCAAAGATGCCGGCGTGGAAGCCCCAACCATGGACGAGGACGAAACGCATGGATCACAGAGAACGCGCGGGAGCGTGCAGTTTAGCGTGGGTTTGGTCCGCCGTCTCGGCAAGCGCTTCGAGCAGAAGGTCAATGTCGCTCTCAAGCTGCGCCCTGGTGAAGGCGAGCCGCACCCGCGCCGTCCCGGCCGGCACGGTCGGCGGCCTGATCGCGGTTGCCCAGTAGCCGCATTTGCGCAGCCGGTCGCTGAGCGCGAGCGCCGCTTCCGGCGCTCCGGCGATCAGCGGCACGATTTGCGTGGCCGAGGCGCCGGTATCATAGCCTAGCGCCTGCGCGCCCGCGCGGAACCGGCGCGGCGAGCCGCGCCACGTAGGCGCGGTCCTCATCCATGGCCGGGATCAGGTCGAGCGCGGCGTCGATGGCGCCCAGCACCTGCGGCGGGAGAGCGGTCGAATAGATCAACCCGCCGCAGCGATTGACCAGATAGTCGCGGAGCGTGGCCGAGCAGGCGACATAGGCGCCGAAGCTGCCAAGCGCCTTGGAGAAGGTGCCGATGACGATGTCGGCCCCGCCGGAAAGTCCACCGCCGCCCTCCCCCAAAATTCCGGTCGCATGCGCGTCATCGACGATCAGGCAGGCATCGTGGGCACGGGCAAGCCGCGCGATATCATCGAGCGGCGCGATATCGCCGTCCATCGAGAATACGCTCTCAGTCAGGATGAAACGCGGCCTTCTATCGCCTTGATACTGAGTCAGAAGCTCGCCGAGATGGGCGGCGTCGCCATGCCGGTAGCGAAGCTCGCGCACGCCGGCAGCCTTGCAGCCGAAATGCATACTCGCATGGTTGAGACGATCGGCGAACACCAGCGGCTCGGCGCCGAGCACGGCCTTGTCGAATAGCGCGGCGAGCACCGCGGCATTGGCCTGGAACCCGGAGGCCATGACGAGCGCAGCCGGTTTGCTCTTGAGCTTGGCGACCTTCTGCTCGATGCCGGCGAACGGCTCCAGATTGCCGGTGACGAGCCGCGAGGCGCCGGAGCCTGCGCCGTAGCGCCCGGCCCACTCCGTCGCTCGCTCGATCAGGGCCTGGTGGAATCGAAGCCCGAGATAGTCGTTGCTGGCGAGATTGACGTAGTCGCGCCCGGCGACGCGGATGGTCCGTGCATCGACCGGCTCGACATCGATGAGGCTCCGCTGCAACCGCTCGCGGCCAAGGCCCTCGAGGAACACCCGGTAGCTGCTTTCGCTTCCGACCATGATCCTGTATTAGCGAGGTAGCTAAGTCGCAGCAAATCGGATCGCTCAAGAGCCGTGTCAGATACCCTCGAAACCGTGAATCCTATCAATGGCAAGGCCCGGCGGGCGGAGAGCCTGCGCGAGTCGAAACCGGCCCCTCAGCCACGCCACGATTGGGCGAGCGGGGAGATCGTCGACCTGCTCACGCTCCCTTTGCTCGAGCTGGTCGATCGGGCGCGAGCAGTGCATCGGCGCCACCATGAAGACGGCGAGGTCCAGCTCGCGAGCCTGCTTTCGATCAAAACCGGCGCCTGCCCCGAAGACTGCAAATATTGCCCGCAATCGGCCCATTACGCCAAGGAGACCGGACTCGGGCGCGAGGCGCTCCTCGACGTCGACGACGTGCTGGCCAAGGCGCGGGTCGCGAGAGAGGCCGGCGCCACGCGATTCTGCATGGGTGCGGCCTGGCGCGAGGTGAAGGACGGTCCTGCCTTCGACAGCGTGCTTGCCATGGTGCGCGGGGTGCGCGCGCTCGATATGGAGGCCTGCGTCACGCTCGGCATGCTGACCGGAGACCAGGCCGACCGCCTCGCCGATGCCGGGCTGACCGCCTACAACCACAATCTCGACACCTCGCCAGAATTCTACGGCGAGATCGTCACCACGCGGACCTATCAGGACCGGCTCGACACGCTAGCGTGTGTTCGCAAGGCGGGCCTCCAGGTGTGCTGTGGCGGCATCATCGGCATGGGCGAGACGGTCGAGGACCGGGCGCGGCTCCTGCAAACCCTCGCCAATCTCGACCCTCACCCGGAAAGCGTGCCGATCAACGCTCTGGTCGCCGTGCCCGGCACGCCGCTGCAAGACGCCCCGCCGGTCGATCCGCTCGATCTGGTGCGCATGGTGGCGGCCGCGCGCATCCTGATGCCGCTGTCGCACGTGCGGCTGTCGGCGGGACGGCGCGCGCTGACGCGCGAGGCGCAGATCCTCTGCTTCCTCGCCGGCGCCAACTCGATCTTCTACGGCGACAAACTGCTCACCACCGCCAATAACGACATCTCCGACGACCTCGCTTTGATCGAGGACGCCGGCCTTCGCGTTCAAGCTCCATGCCGGCGCGTAACCGACCGCGCTAGCCGCGGAAGTTTCGGCGCCTGACCGGGGTTGGTGTAGTAGGTGATCATCAGCATCGCCATGAGAATCGCCGAGAATAATCCGGCGAGCGTGCCGATCCAGGCCGGTGCCGCGACCCCACTTTGCTGCGCGACCTCCATGGCGGCGGAGCTGCCGGCGAGCGAAGCGACCGCGGAATAAACGAGGACCAGCCCCGGGATGCGCGAGCTGTCGCCGCCCAAGCCCCCGCGTCTCGCGACGAAATCGCGGACGAGGCCGCCGGCGATGGTGGCGACAAAGCCGGCGACGATGGCGAGATACCATGGGTTTGCGAAAAAGCCCCCAAGTCCAAGCCCAACAAGGGCTCCGACAACCGTTCCGACCAACAGAACAATCAAAAGATTTGCCGAGGTCATGCGTTATCCCCCTTCTGGCAGCCCATTAATCGGGCTGCTCCCCAAAGCGGGGGGAGTATGCCCTAAGCCGCGGGAAGGCGAAAGCGAGGCGGCAGCGAAGCTTGCTTGCGTTGGGCTCAAGGCGGCGCTAGGCAAAACCTCCTTCCGCTTCGGCCTCCCGTCATGTCCCGAATTGTCTACGTGAACGGCAGCTACCTGCCTGAAGAGCAGGCTAAAATCTCGGTGTTCGACCGCGCCTTCCTGTTCGGCGACGGGGTCTACGAGGTGACTGCGGTGCTCGACCGGCAATTGCTCGATTTCGACGCCCATCTCGCCCGGCTCGACCGCTCGCTGGCCGAGATCGCAGTCCACCCGCCGCTCAGCCACGACGCGCTCCGAGCCCTACATCGCGAGATGATCGCGCGGAACGAGGTGAACGAGGGGATCGTCTATCTCGAGATCACCCGCGGCGTCGCCGACCGCGATTTCGCCTATCCTGAGAACACCGCGCCGACCATCGTCGCCTTCACTCAGAGCCGGCCGCTGATCGCGAACCCCTATGCCGAGACGGGGGTGAAGATCATCACCATCCCCGACATCCGCTGGAAGCGGCGCGACATCAAGTCTGTGGCCATGCTCGGCCAGGCCATGGGCAAGCAGCAAGCCAAGCTGAAGGGCGCCTACGAGGCGTGGATGGTCGAGGACGGGCACGTGACCGAAGGCACCTCCTCGACCGCGTTCATCCTCGACGCTAACGGCGTGATCCGCACCCAGCCGCTCGGGCACCATATCCTGCCCGGCGTGACGCGCCGCGCGGTGCTCAGGCTGGCTGCAACCGAGGGCATCAGACTCGAGGAGCGGCCGTTCGGCGTGGCGGAGGCGCTTGCCGCGCGCGAGGCGTTCATGTCGGCGGCGTCGGCCTTCGTGCTGCCGATCGTTGAGATCGACGGCATCGCGATCGGCGATGGGCGCCCGGGTCCGATCGCCCGTGCCTTCCGCGCGCTCTATATCGAGGAAGCGCAGAGAACCTGACGCCCGCTTGCCCGGCTTGCGCCAAGATTCACCCCAAAATGCGCCGCAACCGCCCTGCAACATTCGTGGCTTGCCGCTCATTGCCACGCGCATGACCCCGATGCTCTATTGGACGGTCTGCCAGCGGCGCTGCATCTCCAGCCGAGGGTCGGCGTTGATGAGCGGATGTGAGGCGCGGCGGCGGACTTCCCCCTAAGCATGATTTTTTCGGAAACCGGTGCCCACTTTTCCGGATTCTGCTCCGGCGCCCTTTCCGACATTGCGAGGCACTTATAGCGTTAGCCCGCAGGGCAGACTAAGAAGCTCCCATGGCTGACGCCCCGACACTCGACCAGAACGCCCTCAGCGGCAGCACCGTCGCCGTGCGGCGCGTCGTTGCGCTGATGAATGCCGGGGCCGGCTCCTTCAACCTGAAGCTCGCGGCCGAGATCGAAAGCGAGCTCGCCTCCGCCTTTGCCCATCGCGGTGTTGCGGCGACCATCAAATTCGTCGCCGGCGAGGATTTGCAGGCCGAAGCCGAGAAAGCGCTCAAGCAAGCCAAGCGCGGCGAGATCGACGCGGTGGTGGTCGGCGGCGGCGACGGCAGCATCCGCACCCTGGCGGGCGTGCTGGCCGGCACGAAAGTGCCGCTCGGCGTGCTGCCGCTCGGCACGCTTAACCACTTCGCCAAGGATCTTGGCCTCCCACTGCATGTCGAGGCGGCTGCCGGGACGATCGCCGACGGTCATGTACGCGTGATCGACCTTGCCGAGGTGAACGGCGAGACCTTCATCAACAATTCCTCGATCGGCATCTATCCCTACATGGTGATCGACCGGGAGCGGCGGCGCGCCGCGCACAAGCTCACCAAATGGGCTGCCATGGTGCCGGCCTTTTTCCGTATGCTCCGGCACTTCCCGCGGCGGCGTTTGCGCATCAAGGCGCAAGGCTTCGCCATCCCCTACCGCACGCCCTGTCTGTTCGTCGGCAACAACGAATACGGCACCGAGCTGTTTACCCTCGGCAAGCGCAAGCATCTCGATCGCGGCGAGCTGTGGTTCTACGTGGTCAAGCCGCGCAACCCCGCCGAATTCATGCTGATGGTCTGGCGGCTTTGCTTCGGCCATATGGAGCAGGCGCGCGACCTCGACACGTTTCGGCTGAGCGAGGCCGAGATCGGCGCGCGGACGAGCCGCCTCCTGGTCGCGCTCGACGGCGAAGTGAGGATGTTGCACACGCCGCTCAACTATCGCTCGAGGCCGCGCGCGCTTCACGTCATCGTTGCCGAGCCGGCGATCGTCTAGCACGCGACGGGCCGGCGAATTGGCTATGCTCGCGCCATGTTCGCTCCCCCGCGCCGCGGCGACGGCAAGCGCAAGCTGATCGAGTTCAAGCCAGAGATCTGGCAGGCTCTGGTGCTGCTCGCGCGCGACAGCGGCGTCAGCCTCGAAGCTCTGGCGGAAGAGGCGTTCACCGATCTGCTGCGCAAATATCGCCGGCCGCTATCGTTGAAAGAGGCTCTGAAAGAGAGCGCACGGCGACTGCCCGCCAATGACGACGCGCCGCAAGACAAGCGCGAGCGCTCCTGAATCTTTTCGCCGGTCCGGCCCTGCATTATAGGATCGGCGGATTATCGTCTCACCCTTCATCCGGCCCATCCGTGACGGCACCAGGCAAATCTCTCCTTATCCGCGATCCCCTGCCGGACGACGAGGCCGCGTGGCGGCATCTCTGGGCAGGCTATTGCGCCTTCTATGAGTTGACCGTAGCGGAAGCGGTGACGGCCGCGACCTGGAAGCGGATCGTGTCGCAGGGCGGGACCATGCTCGGGCGCATCGCGCTGTTGGGCGGCGTGGTCACGGGCTTCAGCATCTCGGTGCTGCACGAAGGGTCGTGGACAGTCCGGCCGATTTGCTATCTGGAGGATCTGTTCGTCGATGCCAAGGCGCGAGGCCACGGCGTCGGTCGCGCGCTGATCACCGATCTTTTGACGCTTGCCAAGGAACGCGGCTGGGGTCGGCTCTATTGGCACACGCGGGCGGGGAACGCGACCGCGCGGCGCCTCTACGACGAGTTTGCGGCGGCTGACGATTTTGTCCGCTACCGCATCGCTCTCGACTAGCGCGCCTGCATGACCGAAGGAGTCTCAGAATTGACCGGCGCGATCGCTACAGCATCGCATCTCGACGGCGCCGCGCTCGGCGTTGTCTGGTCGATTCCCTTCGCCGCGCTTCTGCTCTCGATCGCGCTCCTGCCGCTCCTCGCGCCGCATTTCTGGGAGCATCATTTCGGCAAGGTCGCCAGCTTCTGGGCGCTGGCGCTGCTCGTCCCCTGCACCATCGCATTCGGCGTAGGCGCAACGACGACGGAGGTGCTGCATGCGCTGCTGCTCGACTACCTCCCCTTCATCGTCCTGCTGTTCGCATTGTTCGTGGTCGCCGGCGGCATCCATGTCGGTGGCCAACTCGTCGGGACCCCTGCGACCAACACGGCGATCCTCGCCTTCGGCTCGCTGATAGCAAGCTTTCTCGGCACGACCAGCGCCTCGATCGTGCTGATCCGCCCGATGATCCGCGCCAACCAGGACCGCACGCACAAAACCCATGTGTTCGTGTTCTTCATCTTCCTGGTCGCCAATATCGGCGGCTCGCTGACCCCGCTCGGCGATCCGCCGCTTTTTCTCGGCTTTCTCAAGGGCGTCGATTTCCTGTGGCCCTTGCAGGCGATGCTCGCTCCCATGCTATTCACCGGCGGCATCCTGCTCGCGCTGTTTTATGTTATCGACCGCCGCGCCTTTAGCCGCGAAACGGCGGAGTTCAAGGGTAAGAGGCGCGGCGCGCGCCGGATCAGCATCGACGGTGCGCCCAACGTGCTCTATTTGGCGGCGGTCGCCGGCACGGTGATCGCCAGCGGCATCTGGAACCGCGACGTTACGATCCCGATCGGACTCGGCATTGCGCTTCCGCTCAATGGGCTGATCCGCGATGCCACCCTGATCGCGCTGAGCTTGCTGTCGTGGAAGACGACCAAGCAATCGATCAGGGTAGAGAACTGCTTCACCTGGGCGCCGATGCAGGAGGTGGCGATACTGTTCGCTGCGATCTTCATCACCATGATCCCGATGCTGGCCATGCTGAAAGCCGGCTCACACGGACCGTTTGCGCCACTGCTCAGCCTGGTCTCGACGCCCGACGGCAAGCCAATCGACGCCGCCTATTTCTGGCTGACCGGGGGGCTGTCGAGCTTTCTCGATAACGCGCCGACCTATCTCGTGTTCTTCAATCTCGCCGGCGGCGACGCGCAGGAGTTGATGGGGCCGCTCGGCTCGACCCTGCTCGCCATCTCGGCCGGCGCGGTGTTCATGGGCGCCAACACCTATATCGGCAACGCGCCGAACTTCATGGTGCGGTCGATCTGCGAGGAGCGCGGTGTCAAGATGCCGAGCTTCATCGGCTACATGGCGTGGTCCGGCGCGATCCTCTTGCCGCTGTTCGTGGCCGTGACGGTCATCTGGTTTGGAGCTTAGCTGAGCCTCGTTAGAAGCTTTTCGGATTCCAGCCGAGCAGCGCGAGCAAGACGAAGAAGCCGACGACATAGCCGAGGATCAACGGCCATCCCTCTTTTATCCAACGGCCGGTGGATTTCGCTTCCGGCATCAGACCCGCGACCGCGACGCCGGCCGACGACCCGAACCAGATCATGGAGCCGCCGAAACCAACGGCGTAGGCCAGGAAACCCCAGTCATAATTGTTTTGCTTGATGGCCAGCACGGTCAGCGGAATGTTGTCGAATACGGCCGAGAGGAAACCGAGGCCGAGCGCCGTTTCCCAGCTCGGCGTCGGCAAGGATTCGACCGGCATCAGCGAAGCTGCCGATACGAGCGCAATGAGGAAGATCGCGCCGCGCGCGGCGTGGGGCACGATGGACCAATCCGGCCGAGCGATCGGGGCGGTCACGAGAATCGCCGCAGCCACGGCAAGTCCGATCAGCGGAATCTCGTCGAGAGTCTCGGGGTTCAGAAGGTGGGCTCCGACATTTGCGGCGATCGCCGCCGCGAGCACGACGATAACCACCGCAACATATCTGAACGAGATGCTGACGCCCGAAGGCAGCTTTTTGACGATCGGGGCGTATTTCTGTTGGGCGCGCGCGGCGGGAATGCCCAAGACGAGCAGCGCGCAGACGGCCGCGATATAGGCATGCAACACCGCAAAGGGGCTTACCCCGGCTATCCAAAGCATGGTCGTCGTCGTGTCGCCGATGACGCTACCCGAGCCGCCGGCGTTGGACGCGGCGACGATCGCCGCGAGGTAGCCGACGCGGACGTTGCCCTTGAAGACATGCCTCGCAACGGTCGCGCCGATAAGCGCCGCGGCGATATTGTCCAGAAATGCGGAGAGAACGAAGACAAGGACCAGAAGCACGAAACCGCCGGTCCAACCATCCGGCAACGCGGCCGGCATCCAGTCGGGGACGCGGCTTGCCTCGAAATGCCGTGCGAGGAGCGCAAACCCGATCAAAAGCAGAAACAGGTTGGTGATTAGCACCCATTCATGCGCGAAATGGGCGAACAGCCCTGGGAACCCGGCGCCTTCGACGAAACCGGTCCCTGCAAGCTTCTTAATGATGATGACGCTAAGCCCGAGGAGAGCGGCGGCAAGCGTATGACGGTGGAAAATTGCGACGCCGGCAAGCGTCGCGGCGAAAAGAAGAAAGTCGATCAGCACGGAAACATCGTGCGCGCTGAGAGAGGGTGCGCCGCTAAAGGTCAAGTGTGGGGTCCTGCCGGTCTCGTTTCTGGATGTAGTTTTGGTGAAGTGCGAGACCGCGTCAGCTTCAGCCCTTCAGCCGCGCGACGATCGCCTCGAGCGCCTCGACGGCCGCGGCCCTGCCGTGCTTGTTCAGGTCGAGCAGCACCTTGAAGCCGTCAGCCTCCTCGCGGATGACGGTCCCCTCCTTGGCAAGATCGTCGTACAGCCCGAGCACCCTGTAGCAGCGGATCGGCTCGGCGAACCCCTTGGCCTTGATCGGCGCGTGCTCCTCGGCCGCCACCTCATCCTTGACCAGAGAATAGGTCTCGTGGCCAAGCAGGATGCCGTCGATCTCCGATGCGGTCTGCAGGCGGGCCGTCAAGTTCACCGCGCTGCCGATGATCGTGTAGTCCATGCGATCCTGGCTGCCGAAATTGCCGACGGTGCAATAGCCCGTATTGATGCCGACGCGGAGATGGAACGGCTTCTCGGCGCCGAGCTCCTGCCACTCGGCCTGGAGCTCGCGCAAGCGCCGCAGCATGGCCATGGCCATGCGCACGCAGGCGCGGGCATCCTCCTTCACGCCCCTCGTTTCCGGGTCGCCGAAGAATACCATCATCGCGTCGCCGATATATTTGTCGATGGTGGCGCCGTGGGCGAGCGCGATGTCCGACATCTCGGTCAGATAGCGGTTGAGAACGTTGGTCAAGTCCTCGGATTCGAGCTTGTCGGTGGTCTCGGTAAAATTGACAACGTCGGAGAAGAAGACGGTCAGCTTTTTGCGGCTTGAGGCGATTTCGACGTTCTGCGCGCCGGTGAAGATCGAGTGGTAGATCTGCGGCGAGAGATATTTCGACAGCTTCTTCGAGAGCGCTTCGAGCTCCTTGTTCTTGATGGCGATGATCTCGTTGGCCGTGCGCTGCTCGACACTCAGCGCATTGAGCTGCTGCTCGTTGCGGTCGCTCAGCTTCATCAGCCGGCGCGTGGTGCGGAACAGCTTCTGATAATCCTTGAGCAGCTGCTCGAAGCGCTGGCGGTCGGCGCGCTCGATCATACCGCCGCTGGCGATCAGCTCCTGCGCCGCCGTAATGACGCCCTCTTCGGCCGCGAATAGGTCGTCGGTCGACATCAGGCGGGCATCTTTTCCAAGTGGAACTTGGCGTTCTCGAGGTCCTCGCCGAACTCCTCGCCGAGCTCCTGCATGGTGTCGTCTTCCTTGTCGTAATACCAATAGACATCGACCGTGGCGCCCTTGGCGGCGGCCGCCTCGAGCTTGTCCATCAGCATCATGACCGCCTTGGCGCTCGACGAGTTGAGGTAGATGAGCTCGAAATCGAAGCGACAGGTCCCGACACCGAGCTCGCCGAGATAGCCGTCGAGCGCGGTGAACACCGGCCCGTAGAACTCGGTCACATCCTCCGGGTAGGATTCGCCGGCGATCTTGAGGCGGTTCTGGACAAAGTCGAAAACCACCGCCGGCGTGCGGGACGTGGCTTCAATGTCGAGCTTATTACGCATCGGTCCGGTGCCTCAGATGGTAGCCTTGAGCGCGAAGAACGCGTAGTCGCCAAAGTCCTGGAAATCGAACTCGATCGGCTTCGAGGCCCGGCGCGCTATTTCCATGAAGCCAAGGCCGGCACCCTTGCTCCCGGCCTCAGGCTCGGCTCTGAGCTGCTCCTTGTAGAGCACCTTGAGCTCGTCCTTGCTCATGTCCCTGATCTTGCTGAGCCTCTGGTCCAGACGGTCCATGTCGTTGCGATAGATGAGGTTGCCGGCACAGACCACATAGTCGTTGCCCTCTTTACCGATGGTGAGGATGCCGTAGCGAATTTCCGATAGCGCGGCCTCGCTTTTGTCTGCGACTACGCCGTCCGGCGACTTCTCGGCCGAGTAGCGAATGATGTTTTGCATCTGCTCGACGAACACGGCGAATACGCTGCGCAGCGTCTTGGTGTCGGCATCGTCGATGGTGAGCTTCTGTTTCAGGGCTTCGCCGACGCCGCTCAGCACCGGCTCGGTGACGTAGCCGCTATAGGCGAAGATGATGCCCTGGCTGTGCAGCGTCTCCCGCAGGTCCATGAGTTGACTGGCGAGCATCCCCGTCTCCTATGAATGCGGCGTGAAGCCCAAGACGGTGAGATCGTCGCGACGGATTTGCTCACCCTGATATTGGTCGATCGCGCGGCGCAAGGTCTCCTCCTGCTCGCGCATCGGCACGCCGAGATTCTCCTTGAGCAACTCCTGGAACCGCCTCTTGCCGAACGAGCGGCCGCGCGGTCCACCGATCTGATCGATCAGGCCGTCGGTCGTGAGGTAGAAGGAATCGCGGTCGTCGAAGGAGAAGGTATAGTCGGTGAACGACGTCTCCTGCGGATAGCGGCGGTAGCCGAGCCCCTTGCGATCGCCCTTGATCTCGATGACGTTCTTGTCGTTGGCGCGCCACAGCGAGAACCGCGCTCCGGCGAAGCTCATCTCGCGCTTGTCGGGCTTGATGAAACAGATGCCGGCCTCGAGCCCGTCGTCGGTCTCACCGCCCGCCTCGTTCTGCCCGAGCAGGCTCTGCACGCCGCGATGCAGGCCCTTCAGCACCTCGCTCGGCTTGTCGCTCGAGGCGGTGCGCAGCATTCGGTCGAGCAGGCCCCAAGCGATCAGCGTCATGAAGGCGCCCGGCACGCCGTGCCCGGTGCAATCGCCGACCATGACGGCATAACCGTCCTCGATCGGCTGGAACCAGAAGAAATCTCCGCCGACGATGTCGCGCGGCTCCCAGATCAGGAAATGATCGGCGGCGACCTCGTCGAGATCGCGGCGTGCCGGCAGGATCGCGGACTGGATGCGGCTCGCATAGCGGAGGCTCTGCACGATGAGCTGATTGGCGGCGGCGGCGCGTTGCTCGCTCTCCTTGACCTCGGTCAGGTCGCTGTAGACGGCGACCGTGCCGCCGGCCTCGGTGCGGCGCTCGCTGATCTGGAGCCAGCGCCCGTCTGAACGGCGCTGCAGCAGCGGCTCTCCACCCGGGTGGCGGTGGTCGTCGAGCCGCTGGCGGAGCCAGCCATCGGCCCTGCCCTTGGCATCGGTGATCAGATCGTGCGCGACGGCGCCGCGGATGATCTCCTCATAGGTCATGCCGGGCTGAGGCGGACCATCGCCGTGGTCGAACAGCTCGTAATATTTGTGATTGCCGAGCACCAGCCGGTCCTGCGCGTCGTACAGCGCGAAGCCTTCGGTGATCGAACCGATGGCGTCGGTCAGCCGCTGCTCGCTCTGCAGGAGAGCGGCCTGCTCGGCCGTCTTGCGCGCTGTCACCTCGCTCCACGAGCCGATCACCTCGAGCGGATGGTCGTTCTGGTCCTTGACCAGATGTTGCTCGTCGCTGACCCAGCAATAGAAGCTGTCGGCCTTGCGGAAGCGGTACTCGGCGACGTGGCGGCCTTCCTCGAACAGTTTGTTCTGCGCCTTCTCGACCGCAGGCAGATCCTCCGGATGAACGCGCGAGCGCCAGAAGTCCGGGTCTTTCAGATATTCGTCGGGCTCGTAGCCGAGCACGCGCTTGATGTTCTCGCTGACGAAGGTCGGGGTGAAATCGCCGGTTGCGGCGAAGCTGTAGACCACGGCGGGCGCCGAATGCAGCATCAGGCCGAACCGGGCGCGGGCCGCGCTATTCTCCTGCTCGGCCTGCTTACGCGCGGTGATGTTGCTCCATGAGCCGACGATCTCGGCCGGCTCGCCGTCGTCGCCGCGCAGCAGATATTGGTCGTCGCTGACCCAGATAAAGCTGCCGTTCTTCTTGCGGAAACGATACTCCGCGACGTGGCGGCCCTTCTCGAACAGCTTCGCCTGCTCGGCTTCGACGGCGGCGAGGTCCTCGGGATGCACGTTGTTCCGCCAGAAATCGGCGTGCTCGAGATATTTCTCCGGACAGTAGCCGAGCAGCCGCTTGATGTTCTCGCTGACGAAAGTAGGCGCGTAGTCGTCCTTGGCCTTGAACGAGTAGATCACCGAGGGCGCGCTCTCTAGCAGCGATGAAAGCCTGGCGCGGGCGGCGTCCTCGGCTGATTCCGCGTGCTTGCGGTCGGTCACGTCGCTCCACGAGCCGACGATCTCGAGCGGCTTGCCGTCGGCGTCGCGAATCAGATGCTGCTCGTCGCTGACCCAGCGATACTGGCCGTCCTTCTTGCGGAAACGGTATTCCGAGGTGTGCCGCTCCTGCTCGAACAACAGGGCTTGCTCGGCCTCGACCTTCTCGATGTCGTCGGGATGGACGTGGCCGCGCCAGAACTCCGAGTCCTTCAAATATTCGTCAGGGCAATAGCCGAGCAGCCGCTTGACATTTTCGCTGATGAAGGTCGGCGCGTAATCGTCCTTGGCCTTGAACGCATAGATCACCGCCGGCGCGCTTTCGAGCAGCAGCGCGAGGCGCTGGCGCACCTCCTCCTCGGCAGCCTCGGCGGCAATTCGCGCGGTGATGTCGCTCCACGAGCCGACGATCTCGTCGGGTGCGCCGTTCGCGTCGCGCACGAGATGCTGGTCGTCGTTCACCCAGCAATAGGAGCCGTCCTTGCGGCGGAAGCGATACTCGACGACGTGCCTGCCCGCTTTGAACAGGCTCGCCATCTCGCCCTCGACCCGTGGCAAATCCTCGGCGTGGACGCGCTCCCGCCAGAAATCCGGGTTTTCGAGATATTCGCCGGGGCGATAGCCGAACAGGCGCTCGATATTGTCGCTGACGAAGGTCGGGGAGAAATTGCCCTTGGCCTCGAACGCGTAGATCACCGCAGGCGAGGCGTCGAGCAGCCGCCCCAGCCGTATCTCGGCTGCGGCCGCGACCTCTGCCACGTGCTGACGCTCTCCTTCTTCGTGCTCACGCGTCGCGTCAACCAAGAAACTCTCGACGATGTCGGCCACGCCATTGGAATCGGTGCCGGGCGGCAGTTTACCAAGCGCCGCGGCAGCAAGCTCGGCGTATTTTCTGTTTGATGTCATTTAGATGACTATCGCGCTTAAGATTCTTCAGACCAAACAACTTCAGGGAAGCCGGGGTTCGCTGTCAATGGCAAGACAGACGCGCAGCTAACGGATTCCCTGCAAGTTTTAGCGGTCTCGATGTGGCGCGGTACCGCAAGTCCGGGCGAAAACCGCGAGATTGGCGCTCTAAGCAGCGTCCAATTAGGCATGCAAAGGGAGCCGGCGCGCCTTGGCGGGCGCGCCGATCCCATGACGTCGTTCGTTCGAACTGAAGCGTTCGGACTATTGCGCCGGCGCCGGCGCCATTGGCGTCGCCGGAGCCGGTGTCTCGGGCGCCGCAGCCGGAGCCGGAGCCGGAGCCGGTGTTTCGCCGACTGCCGCCGGAGTTTCGCCTCCAGACTTGCCGAGCACGCAGTTGATCAAGGTGCCGTCATATTTGCAGTGGTGCCTTTGGGCCTGCACCACGACCAGGACGGCAGCGATCACAATCAAGATCAGAAGAATCCGCATTCAGACACCCTCCCTATTCCCGCGGCGTAACGTATACGAACGGAAGCAAAACCAAAAGGGCCGGTGCGAGCCCGGCCCCAATGGTGGGATTCTGGCACAAAACAGCGCGCCGGGCGCGCTTTTCACCCGCTTGCTCGCCGCCTGCGACGTTAGCCCGCCGCCGAGCCCCTCTTCCCTAATCGTAATGGCGGTAACGGTGTTTCCGCCTCGGGCCGCAGCTATAGGCGTAACGGCCGTAATAATGGGTAGCCGAGGACGACGCTGATTTCATTGCGTTCCTCCTTGCGAGCGCCCGGTGCCGAGCCGACATAGAACGCCAAGGCCCCGCGCGGGATCGTGTTCCCGCTGCCACAACTTCGCCCAAAGCAGGACCGCAATGGCGATCATGACGGTGCCGAATATGGAGACGATGTCGAGATGTGCGGCCGGCAGCTGATCACGCGCCAGGATTTCCTGAGAGCGGCGCTTACGCTGGCGGCGGCGCCGTTGCTGCGCGCCTTCCCCGCGCGCGCCGACGACGCTGCCGAAGCGACCGAGATCGCGCCCGGCGTGTTCGTGCATCAGGGTCGCTACGAGCTGCAATCGCCCGACAATCGCGGCGACATGGCCAATGCTAGCTTCATCGTCGGCAACGATGGCGTCGCCGTGATCGACACGCTCGGCAGCGCGGTCGCGGGGGCCGAGCTGCTGGCCGCAGTCCGCGCCGCGACCAACAAGCCGATCCGCTACGTGATCAACACCCACATGCATCCCGACCACGTGTTCGGCAACGCGGCGTTCAAGGGCGATGCGCCGACCTTTGTCGGCCATCACAAGCTCGCCCGCGGCCTTGCCACGCGCGCCGAACGCTATCTCGCGATCAACAAGGAGATGCTTGGCGCCGCCGCCTTCGAAGGCATCGAGATCATCCTGCCAACGGTGCAGGTCGCCGACAAAGTGACGCTCGATCTCGGCGGGCGCGAGCTGGTGCTGGAGCCGCAGCGGACCGCCCATACCGACAACGACCTCACCATCACCGACACCGCGACCGGCACGCTGTTCCTCGGCGATCTCCTATTCTCGGTGCACGTGCCCACGCTTGACGGCTCGATCATTGGCTGGCTGGCACTGATCGAGGAGCTGAAGAGCAGGCAGGCAGCGCGCGTGGTGCCGGGGCACGGGCCGCACGCCATGGAGATGCCTGGGGCGCTCGAGCCCGAGGAGCGCTATCTCGCTTCGATCGCGGGCGACGTCAGGCGGCTGATCAAGGAGGGCAAGACCTTGGAGGATGCGATCAAGACGGCCGGATTCTCCGAGCGCGACGCCTGGAAACTATTCGACCATTATCATGTCCGGAACGTCTCCGGAGCCTTCGCAGAGCTCGAATGGGAATGATATACTGCCGCCAAGCATGCTCCAGGAGAACGGCGCCATGAAGCTTTCGATCAAGAGCCTCGCTTTGGCGTGCGGCCTTGCCGCGCTCGCCATTGCCTCGCAGCCCTTTGCGGCGGCGGCCGACGAGGACGATTGGGCCGGCCTCAGGCAACAGGCTTTCGGCGACCGGCCGATCAGCGCCGAGGACGGCGTAGTGGTGCTCCAAGCGCCCTATACGGCCGACGACCCGGCGCTGGTGCCGATCACCGTGCGCGTGCCGCCCGAGGTCAAGCAGAAGCTCAAGACGCTGACGCTGTTCATCGACAAGAATCCCGATCCGATCGTGGCGAAGATCAGCTTCGGGCCCGCGGCTGGCGCGGGCGGCGAGCGGAGCTTCTCGACGCGCGTGCGCATCGACAATTTCTCGCATGTGCGCGCCGTGCTCGAGACCGAGGACGGCCAGCTTCACATGGCGACCAAGTTCGTGGCCGCCTCCGGCGGCTGCGGCGCGATGCAGGCCAAGGACCCCGACACCGAGTCCGTCGATCTCGGCAAAACATTGGTGAAGGTGTTCCCGCCGGCGCTCGAGTCGGGTCCGATCTGGTCCGGTCAGGTGATGATCAAGCACCCGAACTCAAACGGAATGCAGCTCGATATCAACACGGCCAATATCATTCCGGCGCGCTTCGTCAAGGACGTGGTGGTGAAGCGCGACGGCGAGCTCGTGCTGGCGATAGAGAGCACTTTCTCGATCTCGACCAACCCGAATTTCCGCTTCACCTTCGGGCGAGGACCGAACAACAACCTCGATGTCGAAGTCACCGACACTGCCGGAGCGGTGTTCGCTGCGAAATCCGAGCCGAGCGGGTCGTAGCCGCCTTTTCCGACGGATCGTGCCGCCACTTGTCCTTGCCCGGCTTGACCGGGCAATCCAGTAATCGTCGTCGTCGAAAGAGTGAGCCAGGTGGCTACTGGATTCCGCTTTCGCGGGAATGACGACCCTGGGCGTTAGAAGCGGCTATTGCGGCTGCTTGCCGGAGTAGAAGATTTGCGCCTGGGTGAGGAACTCCTCGGGCTTCTTGAGGAACAGCGACTTCGCCGTCTCGTTGCCGAAGCAATAGGTCTTGCCGTTATAGACGGTGTTGACCGAGCAATCGGTCTTGATGTCCTTGCCGAGAGCGAGGCCCATCACGCATTCGCCGCCGAACTCGCCATCGGCCGCGAAGGCGCCCCCGGCACCAAAGCCCAGCACGAGCGCTATTACCATTGCGCCGGCGAGGTAAGCCCTTGCCATGATCGTCTCCTGGTGCAAACCGCCCAACCGACCTTCTGCCGGGTATTTAAGGCTCGATGACGGCAATCGCCAGTCTAGCTGTCGTCGCGCGACGGGCCGTTCTTGGCCAGGCGTTTGACCGCGGCGAGCTCGCGCGCCCAATCCTTGAAGGGCCGCGCCGGTGTCCCGCCCATGCGCGCGCCAGCCTCGACGTCGTCCTTGACATGGGCCATGCCGGCGATCAGTGCGCCGGACCCGACCTTGACGTGCTCGACGACGCCGGAATGGGCGCCCATGATGACGAAGTCGCCGAGCTCGGCCGAGCCGGCGATCCCCGACTGGGAAACGATGATGCAGTGGCGACCGATGACGACGTTGTGGGCGATCTGCACCAGATTGTCGATCTTGGTGCCCTCGCCGATCGTCGTGTCCATGAGAAACCCGCGGTCGACGGTCGAGTTGGCGCCGATCTCGACATCGTTGCCGATGATCACGCGGCCGATCTGCGGGACCTTCAGGTGGCCCTCGGCGCTCATCACATAGCCAAATCCGTCCTGCCCGATCCGCGCGCCAGCATGCAGCGTCACGCGGTCGCCGATCAGGGCGTGGGTCACTGAGGCGCCCGGGCCGATATAGCAGTTGCTGCCGATAAACACGCGATAGCCGACCACCGCACCGGCGGCGACCGTCGTGCCCGTGCCGATCCGCGCCTCCCGGCCGACGATCGCGCCAGGCTCTATCGTGACCCCTTCGGCGATCTCGGCGGTCGGATGAATGAGCACGCCATCGGCGGCAGCGGCCGACGCCGCGGCCCTTGGCTGAAGCACCTCTGGATAAAGCAAGCCGACGGCGAGAGCGAAGGCGCGATGGGGGATCTCGGTGGTGACGGCGGCTGCGCCCTCCGGCACGAGCGAGGCGTCGCGCAGCTTGATGAGGCAGGCGCCGGCCTGCGTCGCCGCCAAGTCGACAGCATATTTGCGGCTCGTGCAGAAGGTCAGATGCGTGTCGCCGGCAAGGGTAAGCGGGCGCAAATCGTCGATTTCGATTCCGCCGTCGACGGCATCGACGAGCTCGGCGCCGACCGTGTCGGCGATGAGCCGCAAGGGAAACGGCCCCCCGCGCTGGAAAAATCCGGGGTGCTGCATAGTGTCTCCGAAGTCGGGAAGTGCCTGACGGCGTTCGCCAGCGGGACGCCGGCTCAGCGAGGCGCAAACACCATATCCCCTTCGGGCGGTTTCAAATAACGGCATTTTCTTGGCAGAGTTGCGAACGACGCGCAGATTTCAGCGTCTTCGTCACAAAGCCGTCACGCTGGGCGCCGCTGCAAGCCGATCGCGTTCGAATGATCGGTGGGAGCAGCAGGATTCGAACCTACGACCCGCCGATCAAGAGTCCGATGGCGGCCCAGCGTGCGCGAGCTTCATACGCGAAGCGCAGATCATCGGCCAACGAAGTGGCAGCAGAGCGCCTTGCTGCCTGAGACGCAGCTTTTGCCGAACTTCTGTTCCCATTTTTTAGTGGCGACGTTAAACGAGGCGCCCTGCTGGTCACGGGCATAGCCTATGTAATCCTCCGAAGACCCGCAGCTGCCTTCACAGAACGGCGGTGTCCCTCGCCATACACATGTTTTGGACTGCCCCCCCGTTAGAATTTTGGGACAACAATAATCGCTCTTGTCCCCACTTTTTTTGTGCTCGTGCGTCGTTCCAGACGGACACGAGTTGACCATCTTGGTGCACTGAACAGCTTTCGTCGCGCCCTGTCCCGGATAGGCGCAGATTCCATTTCCATTATACGCGGAAAAGACGGTGCCCTCGGGACAAGCGTAGGCGCTCTGCATGGCCATAAGCAAAAGACAAACGACCGTAGCTCCGATCGACACTGCTATCCGCATCGGTCCCTCATCCGTGAGATTTTGCCCTCAATCCCGATGAAGCATAACTGGACTTCCGAGAGCGTCAAAGACTTGAAGTCAGCGGGTGCCCTGCAAGATTAGCAACACGAAAAAGCGCCGGTCCAGTGATCAGGGCTGAGGGCGTTACCGGCGTATTGGAAAACTGGACGCCCGTAGCGCTAGCCATATCCGACAGCTGTCACGCCGTGCGCCGCTGCAAGCCGATCTTCGAAGAATTGGTGGGCGCAGTAGGACTCGAACCTACGACCCGCTGATTAAG
>CAWFYQ010000004.1:0-51993 GCA_963820005.1 uncultured Alphaproteobacteria bacterium
TACCCCCTAGGGGAATTGAACCCCTGTTTTCAGGTTGAAAACCTGACGTCCTAACCATTAGACGAAGGGGGCGCGCCGGGTGAGGCCCGTCATATAGAAGGCCTTCCCGTCCGACGCAAGAAACTGGGTTCGTGCCGGGGCGCCAAGACGTCGACGGCCCGGTCGAGCCCGGCCATGACGAACCAATTTTAAGGCTCGGCGGCGTCCTCGATCAGCAGCTCCACGCTCTCGCGGCCCTGCCAGCTCGTGCGCCGCAAATGGCCCGTGACGTGGAGCGTCTGTCCCTCGCCTTTCAGCAGCATCTGCCCGAGCTCGGTGCCGGCGATGCGGAACGCGCAGGCTTCGATGCGGCCGCCATCGGTGGAGGCCAGCGTGCAGCGAACATGAGCCTCCTTGATGCTCCGCACGCGCGACAGGCGATGCGCCGGAAAGACGAAGCGCGGCTCGGCATGGCCGGGACCATAGGGACCGGCGCGGTCGAGCAGGTCCATCAGCTCCATGGTTGCGCCGCGGGCCGACAGCGCGCCGTCAATCGAAAGCTTCCGGAGCGTGCCGGCCGAGGCGACCGGCGCCGCTAGGCGCTGATGCAGAAAGTCGTACAGCGCCTCCTGCTTCCGCCGCTCGAACTTGAAGCCAGCGGCCATGGCGTGGCCACCGCCTTTGATAAGTAGGCCTTGATGCACCGCCTCGCGCACCGCGGCGCCGAGATCGACCGCAGCAATCGAGCGCGCGGAACCGGTCGCCGTGCCATCAGGCTCGTGCGCCGAGATGAAGGTCGGGCGGTGATAGCGCTCGGCGATGCGCCCGGCGATGAGGCCGAGCAGGCCCTTATGCCAGCCTTCGGCACCGAGAAAGAGCAGAGCGGCGTCCGGCGTGGCGGCGAGTGCTGCCTCGGCGCGGGCGAAGGCGTCTTCAAGCATGCGCTCCTCGATCGCCTTCCGCTCGGCGTTGAGCGCTTCGAGCTTGGCGGAGATGGTGCGCGCCTCGATCTCGTCGTCGCAAGCGAGCAGCTTCGCGCCGAGATGCGATGAGCCTACCCTGCCGCCGGCATTGATGCGGGGACCCAAGATGAAGCCGAGCGTATAGGGGCTCGGCGCCGCATCGATGCGAGCGGTGTCGGCAAGCGCGCGCAAGCCGGCATTGTTCCTGAGCCGCAGCACCTTGAGCCCCTTCGCCACGAAGGCGCGGTTCGCGTCCTTGAGCGGCACCACGTCGCACACGGTGGCAAGCGCCACGAGATCGAGCAGGCCGAGCAGGTCCGGCTCGGCGCGGCCGCGATAAAAACCCTCGCGCCGGAGCACCCGCGTCGTCGCCACCAGGAACAAGAACACCACGCCGGCCGCCGCCAGATGCCCCTGGCCTGAGAGATCGTCCTGCCGGTTCGGGTTCAGCACGGCGTAAGCGCGCGGCAGCGCCTCATCGGCCTGGTGGTGGTCGATGACGATGACCTCGGCTCCTGCCGCATTGGCAGCATCGATCGCGGGCGAAGCCGTCGTGCCGCAATCGACGGTGAGGATGAGGCGCGCGCCATCTTGCACGAGCGATCGCAGCGCCTCGGGGGTGGGACCATAGCCTTCGGTCAGCCGGTCCGGAATATAGGTCGTCGGCTGCTGGCCGTGGGCACGCAAATAGCGCTCGATCAGGGCGACCGAGGCCGCGCCGTCGACGTCGTAATCGCCGAACACGGCGATACTCTCCTCTGCCGTGATCGCAGCGGCGAAGCGCGTCGCACCGCGCTCCATGTCCTGAAGGCGCGCAGGGTCCGGCAGCAGCGTGCGAAGCGAGGGATCAAGATAGCGCGACACGGTGCCGATCTCGGCGCCACGTGCGGCGAGCACGCGCCCCAGCAGCTCGGGCAGTGCATGCACCTGGGCGATCGAGCTCGCGAGATGAGCGCGCCCGGGCTCGAGCCGCTCGACCCAGCGATAGCCGCGCGCCGAGCACTCGACGCCAAGCAGCGACGAAACCGACGCACTGTCTGATAGCTGGTATTTCAGGGCTGCCGTCACGCCACGCTCACTTCGCTTGTTCGAAAGAAGCGAGTGTAGCTGATTCGGTCAGGCCTCCCCGAAAGCCGTCAGTCGAACTTGCTGATATCGGGATGCTCGGTCCTGATCCAGCGCACGGTGCGGCTCGAAGCGCGCATCACCACGCTGTGGGTGAAGATCGCCTCCTTGGTGAAGCGCACCCCTTCCAGCAGCGAACCGTCGGTGATGCCGGTCGCGGCGAAGGAGAGATCGCCCGCGATCATGTCGCGTATGGAATATTTGCGGCCGAGATCGTGAATGCCGGCGGCGCGGGCGCGCGAGCGGTGCTGCTCGCTGGCGGCGACCAGCCGTCCCTGTATCTGCCCGCCGATACAGGCGAGTGCTGCGGCGGCGAGCACGCCTTCGGGCGCCCCGCCGGTCCCCATATAGATGTCGATGCCGGTCTCGAGCGGCTCGGTCACGTGAATCACGCCGGCGATGTCGCCGTCGCCGATCAGGCGTAGCGCGGCGCCGGTTTCCCGCACCTGCTCGATCAGCTTGGCATGGCGCGGCCGATCGAGGATGCAGACGGCGATGTCGGCGACCGGGACGCCCTTGGCCAGCGCCAGCGCCTTGAGGTTATCGGCAGGCGTGGCGTCGAGATCGACCAGGCCCTCGGGGAAGCCGGGGCCGATGGCGATTTTGTCCATATAGATCGGCGGCACCTTGAGCAGGCTGCCGCCCTCGGCGAGCGCCATGACCGAGAGCGCATTGGGGAGCGCCTTGGCGCAGAGCGTGGAGCCCTCGACCGGGTCGACGGCGAGATCGACACGATGGCCCGACGGGCCTCCGGCGCCGACCGTCTCGCCGATATACAGCAGCGGGGTCTCGTTCTCCTCGCCCTCGCCGACGACCACCACGCCTTGGATTGGCAGGCGGGCAAGCTCGCGATACATGGCGGTGGCCGCGGCCTCATCGGCGGCGACCTCATTGCCGCGGCCGCGCCACAAGGCGGCGGAAACGGCGCTCGCCTCGGTCACTCTAACAATGTCGAGCGCGAGCGCGCGGTCGAGCTCGGTCTTGGCCACCGACTTCAACACGGTAGTTCCTCCCTCCCCGCACGCGATCATGGTCGCCGCATGTCGGGGTACACGACAATACTACCACATTCAGTATCACAGTTTTTCGATGCGGATCATCTGCGGCTTGGCATCGACATGCCCGTCGCGCTCGATGCCGGCCAGGGCCTTGCGGATGGCGGCCTCGGTGGTCTGATGGGTGATCATGACCACGGCGGCCGGCGAGCCCTTGTGCCGCCGGTCGATGCCGGGCAACTCGGCCGGCGTGCGGCGCTGGACGATGCTTTCGAGCGAGATGCCCTGCTCGGCCATGCGGCTCGCAATCGTAGCGAACGCGCCGGTCCGGTCATAGACCGAGAGGCGGATGTAGTAGCCGCCCTCATGTGCGCGCATCTGCGCCCTCTTATACGGCTGCAAGTCCTTGGCCGGAATGCCGAACGGGGGCACGATGTGACCCCGGGCGATATCGATGAGGTCGCTCATGACCGACGAGGCGGTGGGGCCGCCACCCGCGCCAGGCCCGATCAACATGACGTCGCCGACGAAGTCGCCGTCGACGGCGACGCAATTCGAGACGCCATCGACCTCGGCGATCGCCGTATGTTTCGGCACCATGGTCGGGTGCACGCGTTGCTCGATGCCGCTCTCGGTGCGGAGCGCGACGCCGAGCAGCTTGATGCGGTAGCCGAGATCGCCGGCAGCCTCGATATCGGCGGGCGTGATCGACTCGATACCCTCGACATAGACGGCCTCAAAGCTCGTGCGCGTGCCAAAGGCGAGGCTGGTCAGCAGCGCGAGTTTATGCGCGGTGTCGAAGCCGCCGATGTCGAAGGTGGGATCAGCTTCGGCATAGCCTTGAGCCTGCGCGTCCTTCAGCACGTCGGCGAAGGCCCTGCCCTCGCGCTCCATCAGCGTCAGGATGTAATTGCACGTGCCGTTGAGAATGCCGTAGACGCGGCCAATATCGTTGCCTTGCAGGCTTTCGCGCAGCACTTTGACGATGGGAATGCCGCCAGCCACCGCGCCCTCGAAATTGAGCGCGACCTCGTTCTTCTCGGCGAGAGCGGCGAGTGCGGGACCATGCTGGGCGAGCAGAGCCTTGTTGGCGGTGACCACATGCTTGCCCGCGCGCAGCGCCGCCTCGACCGCCTCCTTGGCCACGCCGCCTTCGCCGCCGATCAACTCGACGAACACGTCGATCGAAGGGTCCTTGGCGAGGGCAACCGGATCGCTCACGAAACGGAAAGCGGAAATGTCGGCGTCGCGGTTCTTGCGGCGGTCCTTGGCCGAGACGGCGACCACCTCGATCCCCTTCCCTGCGCGCGCGGCAAGTTCGGGCCCGCGCGCGGCCAGGAGCCGCAACAGGCCACTCCCGACAGTGCCGACCCCGGCCAGTCCGAGCTTAAGTCCATCACGCATGGGAAAAGATCAGAACGTCCTGTTCGCCTTGGAGGCAATGGGAATGACGTTGTGCAGGGTGCTAGCGGAGTCTTGCAGGAACTTACGGATGTTGCGCGCGGCCTGGCGGATGCGTTGCTCGTTCTCGACGAGGGCGATACGCACATGGCCTTCGCCATACTCACCGAAGCCGACGCCCGGCGACACTGCGACCCCCGCCTTCTCGAGCAGGAGCTTGGAGAATTCCAGGCTGCCGAGATGGGCGAACATGTCCGGGATCGGCGCCCAGGCAAACATGGTGGCCGGCGGCGATGGGATCGGCCAGCCGGCGCGGCCAAGCGCGTCCACCAGGCAATCGCGACGGCGGCGATAAATCGCGCGGATCTCGTCGATGCAGTCCTGCGGGCCGTTGAGCGCGGCGGCGGCGGCCACCTGGATAGGGGTGTAGGCGCCGTAGTCGAGATAGGATTTGACCCGGGTCAGGGCGTGGATCAGCCGCTCGTTACCGACGGCGAAGCCGACCCGCCAGCCGGGCATGGCGTAAGTCTTCGATAGCGTGGTGAACTCGACAGCGAGGTCCATGGCGCCGGGGATTTCGAGGATCGACGGCGGCGGCTCGTCCTCGAAATAGATCTCGGCATAAGCGAGGTCCGACAGAATGATCAGCTCGTGCTTCTTGGCGAAGGCGACGACCTCGCGGTAGAAATCGCGGTCGGCGACGACGGCGGTCGGGTTGGCCGGATAATTGAGCACGAGCGCCGACGGCTTCGGCACCGAGTGCCGCACGGCCTTGTCGAGCGAGGTCATGAACTGCGAATCGGTGCGCGCCGGCAGATGCCGGATCACGCCGCCCGACATGATGAAGCCGAACTCATGGATCGGATAGGTCGGGTTCGGCACCAGGATCACGTCGCCCGGCGCGGTGATCGCCTGCGCCACGTTGGCGAAGCCTTCCTTGGAGCCGAGCGTCGCCACGATCTGGGTATTCGGATTGAGCTTCACATTGAAGCGGCGCGCGTAATAGGCAGCCTGCGCCTTGCGCAAGCCGTTGATGCCCTTCGACGCCGAATAGCGATTGGTGCGGGGATCGCGCACCGTCTCGACCAGCTTGGCGACGATGTGCTCCGGCGTCGGCATGTCGGGATTGCCCATGCCGAAATCGATGATGTCGTCGCCGCGGGCGCGCGCTTCGGCTTTGAGCTTGTTCACTTGCTCGAAGACGTAAGGCGGCAGGCGCTTGATTCTATGAAAGTCGTTGCTCACGAACGCGCGGGTCCCCGTCCCGACCAGACCCTGAAAGAGAATCACCCCTTGAACCATAGAACCGGGGCAAGGGGCAAGCCGCTCACGGAGCGATGGTTTCGCCCAAGCGCCGGCTATTCAGCGGCCTTTGCCGGAGTTGCCGAAGCCGGGATTGCCGAAGCCGCAGTTGCCGAAGTCTCTTGGCCGGCCTGCTGCGCCTGCTTGGACTTGTCGTTCCTGAGCTCGGTTATCGCCGCCTTCTGCTCCTCTTTGGTGAGCGTCTGGTCGTCGCTCCGCATCAGCGACGCAAACGGCTTGAACCCTCGCTCCGACGGTGCGGTGTCGGCGCAGCCGCCGAGCCAAAGTGGCGCGAACATCACCAGGATGCAGAACGGGATTCTAAGAGGCATGGGCAGAAGCAGTTCCTGAAGCTCCCCCGAGGCGACTGGCAATCGCGCTCAGCATGTTATATTGCATAGCACAATAAGCTTTTGCGCGAAAGGAGAGTGGAGACCGGTTCGGTCCGCCCAATTTCGCAGTCAGAATGGTTAATTGGGGGTAAAACAAGGACAATTTGATGCAGGAACGTAGTAGCGGCGCCGGAACAACCGGGCCGGACGGATCTGAGCAGATCAACCAGTTCGATGCGCTTGCCCGCAACATGGTGCGGCTTTTCGACCAAGGCGCCAAAGTATTCTCGACGCTGGCTGAGCGCACTAGCGCGAACGGCAACGGCCCTTACAGCGCCGCGTCAGAGGTCAGCGAGGCGGCCAAGTCGCTCGGCGAGGTCGCCCGCCACTTCGTCGCGGAGCCGGCCAAATTCGTCGCCGCGCAAGGCGAGCTGTTCAAGAGCTACGCCGATCTCTGGGGCCGCTCGGTCCGCCGCCTCTGCGGTGAGGAGGTCGAGCCGGTCATCGTGCCGGAGCCCGGCGACAACCGCTTCAAGGACCCCGACTGGTCGAACGGGCAGTTCTTCGATTTCTGGAAGCAGGCCTATCTCATCACCTCGCGCTGGGCCGAGGACGTCACCCGCAACACCGAGGGCGTCGACGACAAGACGCGCAAGAAGGCCCTGTTCTATCTGAACCAGATGGTCTCGGCCATGTCGCCGTCGAACTTTCCGTTCACCAATCCCGAAGTGGTGCGCGCCACGCTCGCCACCAACGCCGAGAACCTGGTCAAGGGCATGCAGGCATTGGCCGATGACCTGAACCAGTCCAAAGACCTGCTGCGCATCAGCCAGACGGATCTGTCGGCGTTCGAGATCGGCCGGAACCTCGCGGTGACGCCGGGCAAGGTCGTGTTCCAGAACGACCTCATCCAGCTCATCCAATATTCGCCGACCACCGAGGAGGTCTATGAGCGGCCGCTGCTCGTCGTGCCGCCATGGATCAACAAATACTACATCCTCGATCTCGTGCCGGAGAAGTCGTTCGTCAAATGGGCGGTCGGTCAGGGCTTCACCGTGTTCCTGGTGTCGTGGGTCAATCCCGACGCGCGCCTCGCGCAGAAGACCTTCGAGGACTATATGCGCGAGGGCATCCTCGCCGCGGTCGAGGCGGTCAGCCGCCAGACTGCGAGCCGGCAGATCAATGCACTCGGCTATTGCGTCGGCGGCACGCTGCTGGCCTCGACGCTCGCCTATATGGCGGCCAAGGGCGACGACCGCATCGCCTCGACGAGCTTCCTCGCCGCGCAAGTCGATTTCAGCGAGGCCGGCGACCTGCTCATCTTCATCGACGACTCGCAGCTGAAGTCGCTCGAGGAGATGATGGCCGAGCACGGCTATCTCGACGGCGCGCGCATGGCGGCCGTGTTCAACATGCTCCGCCCGCGCGATTTGATCTGGCCTTACGTCGTCAACAACTACCTGCTTGGCAAGCGGCCGTTCCCGTTCGATCTGCTGTTCTGGAACGCGGACTCGACCAGGCTGCCGGCCGCTAATCACGCCTTCTATCTGCGGGAGTTCTATCATCTGAACCGCTTGAGCAAGGGCGAGATGCAGCTTGGCGGCGTGCCGCTCGATCTTGGCCGGGTGAACATCCCGATCTACGAGCTCGCCACCAAGGAGGACCACATCGCCCCTGCCCGCTCGGTGTTCATCGGCTCCAAGCTGTTCGGGGGGCCGGTGCGGTTCGTTATGGCCGGCTCTGGCCATATCGCCGGCGTGATCAACCCTCCGGGCAAGAAGAAATATCAATATTGGTCGGGTGGGACCTCGGGCTCGCTCGCCGACTGGTCGGCGCAAGCGGTCGAAACGCCGGGGTCGTGGTGGCCGGACTGGGCGGCATGGCTGGCGGCCTATTCGGGCGCCAAAGTTCCAGCGCGCGATCCCGCCACCGGTCCGCTCAAGCCGATCGAGGACGCGCCAGGGAGCTACGTGCGGAGCCGCGATTAGCGCGGGGGCTGTAGATTCTACCGACATGCAACTCGCCCAACCGGATATACCTGTGGACGGGGCCGGTTTTCTTCTCGCCAGTTGCGGTTGAACACTGGTTGCGCAGAGGAAGATCGGGCTAGCTTGCCTACTTCGCGGGATTCCGTGACGAGATTGGTAGCTTCAGTCGGGGGGCTGACGGGTGGGGGCTCGGCAATTTCGCCCGCGGGTTCGTCGCGCGGGCACCTATCTTAGCGGCGCGGCGACTTCGACGAGGCCCAAGCGTCAGGCCTCGATACTGCCTACGGTCAGGACTGATCGCAAGGCGCTGCTGCTCAGCAGCGCGCTTGCCTCGAGTTTATTGTTCGCGGCGCCGGGTTCGGCATCCGCGCAACAAGCCGTTTTCATTCCGGCCTCGCCCTTTCCTGTAGTGCTCACCAACACGGCCTCCTGCGTTTTTCCCTTACCTTGCGTTATCATCAACACAATCACCCCCGGCGCATTCATCAACTTCACCAATTTCGGAAATTTTCTGTCTGGAGGTGTTGGGATCGGCACGTCGACCCTTGCCCCATTCGCACCGGTTGCGGTGCAAAACTTCGGTGATATCGCCACTGCGGGATTTGGAGCGGTAGGCATCGCCGCGGCGACTGCATCTCCCTTCAGTCCAATCGCCGTGCTGAACTCTGGAGACATCGCGACCATTGGCTACGCAGCGATTGGCATCTCGGCCAACGCGCCCTCTCCGTTCAGTCCGATCGCAATCATCAATTCCGGCGACATCGCAACGCTTGGCGTTAATGCCATCGGCATCCAGGCCGCCACTGCGAGTCCTTATGCGCCGATCGCCATCTACAACAGCGGCGACATTGCCACGAAGGGGCTATCGGCCATCGGCATCAGCGCCAATGCCAATAGCGCCATCCTCATCAGCAATAGCGGCGACATCACCACGTCAGCCAACGTATCCCATGGAATAAGCGCCTCCACAGCGGGCAACTCGCCGATTTCCATCATCAATTCCGGAATGATCGAAGTCACCGGCTTTCAGTCCATCGGCATCAATGCTGCGACTACCGGATCCAACGGCTCAATCGAAATCACCAACTCCGGCGGTATCAGCTCCGCACGCGAGGCGATCCTCGCCTATAGCGGTGCGAACTCAAGTCCGATTGCCATCGAGAATTCTGGAGATCTCGTAGCGCAAGGCACAGGCATAAGCGCCACCAGCTATGGCGGTCGCAGCGGCATCACCATCACCAACTCGGCAGCGGTGACATCGCTCGGAGACAGTATCTATGCGCGTACTCTTGGAGTCGGCAGCGGAGTGTCGGTTCTCAACAGTGGCGATCTTCACGCCAGTGTCGGTCCCGACACCACCGGCGATGGCATCTATGTGCAGACGAACCTCGCCAACAGCCCGGTCAACATCATCAACCAAGGCGACATTTCTGCCGAAGACGACGGCATCGACGCCAGGACCTATGGCGTCAACAGCTCTATCAGCATCGAGAATAGCGGGGCGATCGATCCCGACATTGGCATCGCGGCCGAAACCCACGCTCAAGGCAGCGCGATTAGCATCGTTAACTCAGGCGACATCGAAGGCACCCGTGCCGGCATCGTCGCTTATACCGGGGCGGCGAACAGCGCCATCACCATCACCAATAGCGGGACAGCGGTGTCGAACGGCACGGGCTTCGTCGGTCCCGGCATCGGCATCGGAGCTGTCGCTCTTGGCGGCGGCAGCAATGTCGCGATCAACAATAGCGGAATTGCCAAGGGTTTTGGAGCTTACGGCGTCGGGCTATACGCCGTGGCCGTCGGGGCGGGCGGCCGTAACCAGCTCACCAATTCCGGCACCGTCTATGGCGATTATGCCGGCATCCTGGCGGTGAGCTTCACCGGCACCAAGATCGTCAACTCGGGCGACATCTCGGCGGGGTCGTCCTTCGCCATCGGCATCTATGGGGCGAGCTCCGAGATACTCAACGCCGGCAAGATCACCGGCTTCCTCGAGCTGACCGATAGCAACGATAGCTTCGTGAACCAGTCAGGGGGCACCTTCGAGGCGCGGCTGACCAGCAATTTCGGCGGCGGGAGCGACGTCTTCGTCAACGAAAGCGGCGGCACGGTCCACACCGCCGCAGATGGCGGGCAGATCGAGCACGTCGCCTTGGTCAATCTCGAGAGCTTCGAAAACCAAGGTCTGGTCTCTTTGCGGGACGGCCAGGCTGGGGATTCGTTCGAGATCTCCAATACCGTCGGTCAACGCAATCTCGCCTTTGCGGCGTCGGGCAATTCGAACTCTTGCCGTCGATACCTTCCTCGGTGGGCCCGGATCGATCTCCGATACGCTCACGATCAACGGCAATGTAAGCGGGCAGACGCTGCTTACGGTGCACGACACCAATCCCGGCCCCGGCAGCTTCAACGAGCAAGGCATCCCGGTCGTCTATGCAAATGGCAACGTGAACAGCAACGCCTTCTTTCTGAAAAAGCCGATCGACGCCGGCCTCTTCGAATACGACCTCTTCTTCAAGCCGACGGGGAGCGGCATCTTCGAGCTGAAAAGCCTTCCGGGCGGCGGCTCCCATGTCCTGCCCCATCTCGTCACCGAAATTCAGGACGTTTTCCACGTCGGTACCGAAACCTGGTTCGACCGTACCGCCGATTTGCGGGTGTTGTTGCACGGAGGGGGCACTTCCTACTCACCGCAGACGGGCGATGACGCGGCCGCGCCGGGAGTCTCCATCACTCCGGCGGTGTGGGTGCGAGGCTCGGGAAACTGGATCGGGCGAGACGGCACCGAGACCACGAAACAGTATGGCCGCACCTATGAGTACGATCTGCGCAGCGATCTCAGCGTCGAGGATTTCCAGACCGGCATCGATTTCGGCAAGCGCGATCTTCTGACACAGGGTGACATCCTTGTGTTCGGCGTTCTCGGTGGCTGGGTGCACGGCGATGTCGACTTCGACGGCGTGAACCGGCAGTTCGACCTGTCGGGCGGCCAGGCGGGCGCTTATGCCACCTATCTCAAGGGCGGGTTGTTCGTAGATACGCTGTTCAAGGCAGACTTCCTGCGGCAGGAGCAGAAGACCGTGGAGTTTCCGAGTGCGCTCGACGCCACTAGCTTCGGCGTGCGCACCGACACGGGCTACCGCTTCGGCAGCTTCCGCGGCGGTGCCTTCATCGAGCCCCTCGCCACCATCGGGGTGATCTGGAGCGATCTCGAGGACTTCACGCTCGGTGGCAACCACGTCAATTTCGATAGCGATCCGAATGTGCGCGGTCGTCTGGGCTTGCGAGTCGGAACTTCGATGCCGGCTTGGAGCGGGACCACGATGGAGCCCTTTGTCATCGGCAGCGTGTGGAGCAATTTGTCAGGCGAGCAGACCGCCAGCGTCACGTCGAACCATGCCACTTTCAACTTCGAGGATAGCCCCGAGGATGTCTGGGGTGAGGTGTCGGCCGGCGTGAACTTTTTCAATCCCTCGGCGGGCACGTCGGTGTTCGCCAAGTTCGACGCGACTTTCGCCGAAAACCTCGAGGGATTCGGCGGCAAGGCCGGCATGCGGGTCAGTTGGTAGGCTCAGGGAAACAGCGGCAGCTGCTCCAGCCCTAGCGTCTCGTCGAAGCCATGCATTAGGTTGAAGTTCTGGAGCGCCTGGCCGGCCGAGCCCTTGACCAGATTGTCAATGGCGGAGACGACGATGGCGCGGCCCTTCAGCCGGTCGGCGAACACGCCGATATGGCAATAATTCGAACCGCGAACGTGCTGGGTCGCCGGGATCACGCCCTCCTCCACTACGCGGACGAACGGGCTCGCCGCGTAGGCATTGCTCAAGGCGGCGCGCAGACTGGCAGCCGTGGCCTTGCCGGACAACCGCACATAAGAGGTGCAGAGCTCGCCGCGCGACATCGGCACGAGATGCGGCGTGAAGTTGACGGTCACGGCGGAGCGTGCCGCTGCCCCAAGCTCCTGCTCGATCTCGGACACGTGGCGGTGATTGCCGATGCCGTAAGGCGACAGCCCCTCGCCCGCTTCGGCGAACAGGATGTTCTGCTTGAGCGCGCGGCCTGCGCCCGAGACGCCCGACTTGGCGTCGATGATGATGTCGTCGGTGGCGATGAGCTTGCCCTTGACCAGCGGCAGCAGGGCGAGCAGCACGGCGGTCGGGTAGCAGCCAGGGCACGCGACGATCCGCGCGCTCCTGATCTTGTCGCGATAATGCTCGGTCAAACCATAGACCGCATCCTTGAGCAGCCTGGGCGCGCTGTGCTCGCCGCCATACCATTCGGCGTAAGTCTTGGCATCGCGCAGCCGGAAGTCGGCCGACATGTCGATGACTTTGACGCTATCGGGCAGCTTGGCGATCTCGGCGTGAGCGGTGCCATGCGGCAAGCCGCCGAACACGACGTCGATCCTGCTCCAGTCGACCCGATCCGAGGTGACGAGCGCGGGCAGATCGAGGCTCGCAAGATGCGGGAAGACTTGCGCCAGTGGCTGGCCGGCGTGGCCCTTGGCGATCAGCGCGGTGATCTGAATGTTAGGATGCCGTGCGGCAAGCCGCACCATGTCGGCGCCGGTATAGCCGGATGCGCCGAGCACCGCTGCTCTGATGGTTTTCTTGCTCGCCATGGTGAAATAACCTTCGTCATTGCCGGGCGTGACCCGGCAATCCATTCCATTTGCGCCTCTAAACGTTGAGGTGCAACGGCGTGGATGCCCGGGTCAAGCCCGGGCATGACTGAATCAGTGGAATACGACTAGCGCTTGATCAGTGAAGATGACTAGCGCTTGGAGAACTGGAAGCTCTTGCGGGCCTTGGCTCTGCCGTACTTCTTGCGCTCGACGGTTCGCGCGTCGCGGGTCAGGAACCCGCCCTTCTTCAGCACGCCGCGAAGCTCGGGCTCGAAGCGGGTGAGCGCGATCGAGATGCCATGGCGAACGGCGCCGGCCTGTCCCGACAGCCCGCCGCCGCTCACGGTGCAGACGACGTCGAACTGGCCCTCGCGCTTGGCGGCGACCAGCGGCTGCTTCAGGATCATCTGCAGAACCGGGCGCGCGAAATAGACCGCGTGCTCCCGGCCGTTGACGGTGATCTTGCCGGGTCCGGGCTTCACCCAGACGCGGGCGACGGCGTCCTTGCGCTTGCCGGTCGCGTAGGAGCGGCCTTGCGCATCGACCTTCTTGACATAGACCCGCGCCGGCGGCTCGCTGCTCTTGAGCGGAGCCAGATCCTCAAGCGTCATCGTCTCGCTCATGGTCAGGCGCTCCTTGCATTCTTTGAATTGAGGGCGGCGACGTCGAGCTTCACCGGGCTCTGCGCCTCGTGGGGATGCTCGGGGCCGGCATAGATGCGTAAGTTCCTGAGCTGCTGGCGGCCGAGCGGCCCGCGCGGGATCATGCGCTCGACGGCCTTCTGCAACACGCGCTCGGGGTGCTTGCCGTCGAGGATCTTCTCGGCGGTGCGGTCCTTGATGCCGCCCGGATAGCCGGTATGCCAGTGATAGACCTTGTCGGCGCGCTTGTTGCCGGTCAGAACGACGTTGCCGGCATTGATCACGACGATGTGGTCGCCGCAATCCATGTGAGGCGTGAAGGTCGGCTTGTGCTTGCCGCGGAGCCGCTGCGCGATGAGGACGGCGAGGCGGCCGACCACGAGGCCCGCGGCATCGATCACGAACCAGGACTTCACGATGTCTTTCGGGCTGGCGGAAAAGGTCTTCATGGCGGCTCTCTCGGTCAAAGGATCGGCGCTTCTAACTTCTTGCTTCGCCAGCGTCAAGCGAGGACGAAATCTATTTTAGAATCGGCTAGTTAGATATGTGGTGTAGAAATACCACACGTCCCCGAGCCCTCAGCAGCTTGGACTCTTTGGCCCTGGGCCTAGCGACGCGCGCCCTCCCCTCCGATATAAGGCGCGAAGCTTCGCGGAAACCCTACGAGTGGCTACCGAGATGAACGACAAGCCCATATCGACAGCACACGGCGATATCCTCAAGCGCGAGGATCAGGGCCCGGTCGCCGTACTGACACTCAATCGCCCCGAGGCGCGGAACTGCCTGTCGGGGGCGCTGATCGCGGCGGTCACCGGCGCGGTCAAGGAGATCGGCGCAAGCGATGCGATCCGCGCCATCGTCATCACCGGCGCGGGCAGCGCGTTCTGCTCGGGCCATGATCTCAGGGAATTGACGGCACACCGCACCGACAACGACCGCGGCCGCGCCTTCTTCACCAAAACGCTCGAGGCGTGCGCTGAGATGATGCTCACGATCGTCCGCTCGCCGAAGCCGGTGATCGCGGGTGTTAATGGCATCGCCACCGCCGCAGGCTGCCAATTGGTGGCGAGCTCGGACCTCGCCGTCGCCGGCGTCGATGCGCGCTTCGCCACGCCTGGCGTCAATATCGGACTGTTCTGCTCCACCCCGATGGTGGCTCTCAGCCGGAACGTCTCGCGCAAGGCGGCGATGGAGATGCTGCTGCTCGGGGAGATGATCGGCGCCGAGGAGGCGAAGTCGTTCGGGCTTGTCAATCGCGTGGTCGCCGCCGACCGCGTGGTAAACGAGGCGGTCGAGCTCGGGCGCAGAATAGCCGAGAAGCCGAAGGCGACGCTCAAGATCGGCAAGGACGCGTTCTACCAGCAGCTCGAGATGACACTGGAGGAGGCCTACGCCTACGCCTCTTCCGTCATGGTCGAGAACATGCTTCATGCCGAAGCCGAGGAAGGCATCGGTGCCTTTCTCGACAAGCGCGAGCCGCGCTGGCCGCGCTGAGCGAACCCCCCTCGCCCGCGACGACCCATGAACCACGACGCCTATAGCGACGCCTATATCAGGGACATTCTCGTGACGAACCGCGTCATCGCCATGGTCGGGGCGAGCCCGAATGAGTCGCGGCCGAGCTATTTCGCCATGAAATATCTGAAGGCCAAGGGCTTCCACATGATCCCGGTCAACCCCGGTCATGCCGGGCGGCAGATCCTGGGCGAGACGGTCTACGCCGCGCTCGCCGACATCGAGGAACCGGTCGACATCGTCGACATCTTCCGCAACTCGGAAGCCGCTCTTGCCGTCACCCGCGAGGCGATCAGGATCGGGGCAAAGGTGGTGTGGATGCAGCTCGGCGTGCGCAACGACGAGGCGGCAAGGATCGCGGAAGGGGCCGGGCTGAAGGTGGTGATGAACCGCTGCCCCAAGATCGAGTATGGCCGGCTCTCCGGCGAGCTCAACTGGGCCGGGGTCAATTCGCGGATGCTGTCGAGCCGGCGGCCGATGCTGGGCGCCAAGGGCGTGCAGCATCGCGTGCTCAAGGCCGCGGGCAAATGATGCGCCATCCGTGGATGATAGCCTTTGCGCTTGCTGTGCTTCTGTTTGGCGCGCCGAGCAAGGCTGCCGAGGATTCGACCTTCCTCATTCCCGAGACCGACATCATCAAGGCCATGCAGGCGGCCGTGCGCGCCGACGACAAAGACTGGTTCGTCACGCACCTGCATTATCCGGTGCGCTATTACGGCAAGCCGAACCACATCATCAATTCGAAGGACTGGTTCCTGAAGCACTACGCGACCATCATCAGTCCGAAGCTCAAGGAACAGATCCTGGCGCAAGATCCCGAGCACTATCTCAAGAACTATCAGGGGCTGATGGTCGGCGAAGGGAGCCATAATATCTGGCTCGAGCAGTTCGGCGATCCGGGCTCTCCGGATATCGGCACCAACTACCAGATCATCACCATCAACAACACCGATCGCTAGAGTGGACGAGGAGCAGGACATGACCGCTGACCGGAAGCCAGGCTTCGACACGCTCGCCATCCATGCCGGCGCCCAGCCGGACCCCGCCACCGGGGCGCGGGCGACGCCGATCTATCAGACGACGTCCTATGTGTTCGACGACGTCGAGCACGCGGCTGCTTTGTTCAATCTCGAAACCTTCGGCAATATCTATACGCGCATCACCAACCCGACCCAGGCGGTGCTCGAGGAGCGCATGGCGGCGCTCGAAAGCGGCACGGCGGCGCTTGCGGTCGCGTCAGGCCATGCGGCGCAGATGCTGGTGTTCCACACTTTGCTCGAGCCGGGCGACGAGTTCGTCGCCGCGCGGCAGCTCTATGGCGGCTCGGTCAACCAATTCACCCACTCCTTCGCCAAATGCGGCTGGACGGTGCGCTTCGCCGACACCACCGACCCGAGCTCGTTCCGCGCGGCGCTGACGCCCAAGACCAAGGCGATCTTCTGCGAGTCGATCGCCAATCCGGGCGGCATCGTCACCGACCTCGACGCCGTCGCGGCGGTCGCCAAGGAAGCCGGCGTCCCGTTCATCGTCGACAATACGCTCGCCACGCCCTACCTCATCCGCCCGATCGAGCATGGCGCCGACATCGTCGTGCACTCGCTGACCAAGTTCCTCGGCGGTCACGGCAACTCGATCGGCGGCGCCATCGTCGATTGCGGCACGTTCGACTGGATCGGCAGCGGCCGCTATCCGACGCTGTCGGCGCCCTCGCCGTCCTATCACGGCATCACGCTCGCCGAGACGTTCGGCAATTTTGCCTTCGCCATAGCCTGCCGCGTGCTGGGCTTGCGCGATCTCGGGCCTGCCATCTCGCCGTTCAACGCGTTCCTGATCCTGACCGGCATCGAGACACTGCCGTTGCGCATGCAGCGCCATTGCGACAACGCGCTCACCGTCGCCGAATTCCTGTCGCGGCATCCGAAAGTATCGTGGGTGAATTATGCCGGGCTACCCGGCAACGCCTATCACGCGCTCGCCAAGCGCTACGCGCCGAAGGGCTCTGGCGCGGTGTTCACCTTCGGGCTGAAGGGCGGCTACGACGCCGGCATCGCACTCGTCAGCAACGTCAAGCTGTTCAGCCATCTCGCCAATATCGGCGACACGCGGAGCCTGATCATCCATCCCGCCTCGACCACCCACCGCCAGCTCAGCGACGAGCAGCGGGTACGCGCAGGCGCAGGACCCGAGGTGGTGCGGCTGTCGGTCGGGCTGGAGGACGCAGCCGACATCATCGCCGATCTCGATCAGGCGCTTGCTCTCGGCTGATGCGCCATCTCCGGGGTGTGGGTCGCCAGCCAGAAATGGTAGACGCCGGTGGCGAACACGGCGACCGCGCCGGCTTGGTGCGCGAGACCGAGCGGTATCGGCACGGCGAGCAGAAGCGTCCACACCCCGAGCGTCGCTTGCAGCACGGCGAGCAGCGCGAGCGTCATGGCGCTGCCGATCAGCGTTGACGACGCGCGGTCGAGCGCAAGCCAGGCGAGCTGGACCAGCGTGGCAATGACCACCGTGTAGCCGAGCATCCGGTGGTCGAACTGCACGGTGAGCGGGTTCTCGAACAGGTTGAGATACCAGGGCGAGGCCTCGCCGAGGCCGCTTGGCACGAACGAGCCATTGATCAGCGGCCAGGTGTTGAAGCCCATGCCGGCATCGAGACCTGCGACCAGCGCGCCGGCGAGCAGCTGAAGAAAGATCAGGCCGAGAATGCCGCAAGCGACATAGGCCGGAGCGCGCGAGCCTTGGGCGGGACCGGCCCGCCCGTGGCTGCCGAGCCCGAACAGGAGCCAGAGCGTGTAGCCGAGGATCGACAGCGCCACGCCGAAATGCGCGGCGAGCCGGTATTGGCTGACATCGGTGCGGTCGATCAGCCCGCTCTTCACCATGTACCAGCCAAGCGCGCCTTGCAGCCCGCCGAGGACGAACAGGCCGAGCAGCTTCGGCAGCAGCGCGCGGGGAATGTAGCCGGCGATCAGGAAGCCGACGAAGGGCACGAGGAAGGCAACGCCGATGAAGCGGCCGAGAAAGCGATGCGCCCATTCCCACCAGAAGATGGTCCTGAACTCATCGATGCTCATGCCGCGCTTGATCTCGGTATATTCCGGGATTTTCTGATAGGCAGCGAAGGCCTTCTGCCAGTCGGCGTCATTGAGCGGCGGGACAGCGCCCATGATCGGCTTCCATTCGGTGATGGACAGGCCCGAAATCGGTAAGCCGTGTCGCGCCGCCGACCAGGATCATGGCGACGATGAGCAGCGCCAGCCCCGCGAGCCAGATCCTGAGCGCGCGGACATGCTTCGCCGGCATTCTCGTCTCGCCGCGCGGGGCGGCAACGCTTTGCGCTATGGTCGATGACATGGCGGCTGTCATAAACGGCGTCGGCCGCAAACTCAATCCAGAGCCGCCTGCCCCTTTGCCGCACTCGCCTGCTAAAGGTCAGATCATGCCAGCACGCACACGCAAGCTGATCGGCACAATCGCGCTGCTGATTCTCCTCGCCATCTATGTGCCAGCGGCGGTGAGCATCGGCGCGAGCCATTTCGTGGCTGCATCGTCCCTGGCTCAGCTCGCCTATTTCCTCGCTGCCGGGCTGCTCTGGGTGATACCGGCGGCGCTCCTCATTAGATGGATGCAGCGGCCCGACCGCCTCAAGCGGCGCTGACCTGCTGGAAGCGGTTCCATAACGCGAACGGCGCGCCAGAGAGATAGAGCGCGGTGTAGGTCAGCGATTGGTAGTCGCCGTTCAGCGACACGCGCGGCAGCGCCCTAAGGTGCTGCCGGTGCGCCGGGAACAACATGCCTTTGCGGGTCGTCACCGCCGTCTTGAAGCCGGCCTCGCGGGCGAGCGCGAAGTCGCGCGGGCCGGCGCTCGCCGGATCGCCATAGGGGTAGCAGAAATGGACGGGGCGCGACCCGAGCTCGCGCTCGATGCGGTCGGCGCTGCCGCTCATCTCCTCTAGCGCGCGCGCTGGCGACAGCTTGGCCACCGCGTAATGTGCCTTGGTGTGCGCGCCAACCGTGACGAGCGGATCGGCAGCCATGATCCTGATCTCGTCCCAATCCATGATCAGCCGGCGGCAATCCGCCGTCATGTCGACCTCGTAGCGGTCGGCGAGCGCGCGGACCACCTGGCGCTGCGTCGCCTCGTCGATCAGGCGCAGCCACCAATAGATCTCGTCGAAGGCGCGATATTTCTCTTGCACGGTCCTGGCCGGCAGCGTCCACAGCGACCCGTTTCGGCAAAGCTCGATCTCGTCGGCGCGGGCGACGATCTCCTCGAGCGCGATCCACCACAGCTCACCGTCGCCGTCGGGAAAGTCGGTCGGCACGTAGAGCGTGAGCGGGATCCCCCGCCGCTTGAACAAGGGGTAGGCATATTCGAGATTGTCGCGATAACCGTCGTCGAAGGTGAAGCAGACGAAGCGCCGGTCTTCCTCCTCCTTGAGCCGCCGCACCGCTTCGTCGATCGAGACCACGTCGAGGCCGGCCTCCTGCACCTGGTCGAGCACGGCAACGAGGAAATCGGGGGTGACTTCGAGGATGCGGTTCGGCGCGAACGCTTTGGGCGGGTCCTGATCGGGGCGTACTTGGTGCAACGTGAAGATGAGCCCCACGCCTTGGGTATAGGGGGCGAGCAGGCGGTGCGCGCGGGTATGGTAAAGGCCCGACAGCGCCGCCTTCATCATGGCTGTTTTCACCTTGGCCATGGCCGCTCTCCTTTTCGCGCTATCAACCATTAACCCGGCTCTGCCATGGTCTTGGCCAGGCACCCCTATTGTGGCCGTGGTTCCTTGCAAAACGATTGCCGTGCGGGCCGGATTTAGCGGGCCGAACGTTGTGACAGCGTAAAGGACGCCGTTAGCGTATGAGCTCCACTGCCCTTTTTCGCACCGAGGCCGAGATCGAAAGACGAAGGATCGAGCGGAGCGGTCCGACCCCGGTGAATACGAGCCTCGGGCGGGTCTCGCTCCGCATCACCGACGATCTGGCAAGCCTGGAAGAGCCCTGGGAGGCTCTGCAGGCGATCGCGCCCTGCACCGCGCCGCAGACCTATGACTGGGCCAAGGCCTGGGCCCGCCACGTGCTCGGGCCTGACGGCCGCGATCCGCTCATCGTGTTGGGGTATGCGCCAAGCGGGGCTCTCCTGTTCCTGTGGCCGTTCGAGACGGCGAAGCTCGCAGGCATCGGCTTGCTGAAATGGCTCGGCGAGGATCACGCCAATTATAATATGGGGCTGTTCGCGCCCGAGGCCGCCTTGGGCTTCACCGGCCACGACATCTCCGCCTTGCTGCGCGAGGTCGGCCGCCAGACCGGAGCGGCCGCCGCCATCCTGGCAGCGCAGCCCTTCGCCTGGGACGGCGTGGCAAATCCCTTCGCCAAGATTGCCCATCAGAGCGCGCCGAGCAGCGGCTACGCGGTCAAGCTCGGCGATTTCGCCAAGCTGTGGGAGACGCGGTTCAGCAAGCGCTCGCGCGGCACGCTCGAGCGTAAGGAACGCAAGCTCGCCGAGTCGGGCACGATCGTCTATGGCTGGGCCGAGACGCGCGACGAGAGGCTTGCACTGCTCGACACCTTCTTTGCCCAGAAGTCGCGCCAGCTCGCCGCCATGGGCGTCAAGGACATGTTCGATGCCCATGCCCGCGCCTTCTATCGCGAGGTGGCTCTGCTCGAGGGCGATAATCCAAGCCGGCTCCGGCTCGGCTCTCTCACGGTGGATGGCACGGTGCTCGCGACGTTCAGCGGCACGCTCTGCCACGACCGTCTTTGCGTCGCGCTCTCCTCGCTCGCCGAGGACGAGCGCCAGAGGCAATCGCCTGGCTCGCTGCTGCTCAAGCATCAGATCGAGCAGGCTTCCGCCCAAGGCATCGCCTTCTACGACATCGGCGTCGGCGCGGCGCGGCATAAGGACGAATGGTGCGACGTGGTCCTGAAGCTGTTCGATAGCTTCATCCCGGTGAAGCCGCAGGGATTGCTGCTGACCCTTCCGCTGGCCGCCAAGGCACATCTCAAGCGCGCGATCAAATCCAACCGGCATGCGTGGCCTTTGGCGCAGCGCTTGCGGCGAAATCTGCTTGGTCGCGGCACCGATAGCTAAGACGCTCAGATCGCCGCGACCCTGCCGAGCAGACCGCTGCGGCCTTCATTGCCGGTCTGCTCGTAAACCACGACCGGGCAGCCGAGCGCGGCGAAGTCGCCGAGATCTTCCGACTCGGCATTCGCGCGCGCTGCTTGCGGCAGAACCACGACCGTCACAGGCAGCTCGAATTTGAGCGCGGGCGTAAGCTTTTTGACGATGTCGCGGTCGGCATGCAGCACAACGCAGTCATAGGCCTCGGTCAGCGCCTCGAACACGCGCATGAAGCGGTCGACCTCCTCGCCCTTGGGCTTCACCGCCGGATTGCCGGCGGCGATGACTTGCAGCGAGGTGTCGGTGTCGACACGGATCACGTCGTCGAAGCCGGCACGGCCGGCCACCAGGTCGGTGAAGCCGGGCGCCCGCGGAAGACCGAGCGGGCCTGACACGGCGGAAGCGCCGCGCGTCAAATCGATGAGCACCACCTGCTCGCGCCTTGCGACCAGGGCGCGCGCGATTCTGATCGCCTCTTGCGTGGCGTCGACCTGGGGCGTCACGCCTGACACGAGCACCGCACGCGGGGCTCCGTCTTTCGCCGCGGCGAAGATGTGATTGAGGACGCCGTCGAGCGATTTCAGCACCGGCCCGACCCTGCCGTTGCCGACCTTGGGCGCCGGCAGCGTCACTTTGGGTTCCTCGCCGCGCGAGCGCGTTGCCTGGGCGATGCGCTGATTCAAATAATGACGGAGGTCGTTGGGCCTGAGCGGCGGGATCGTCTCGCCAAGCTTGACTGCCGGAGCGGGTTTGGCGGTCTCTGGCTGCTCGCTCGCTTCCTCTCCGCCGGGAAGTGCCCGGCGCAACCGCGCGAGCAGTCCAGGCGAAGGCGCGGTTGCCTCTGGGTTGGGCTCGTTCTGGGCGGCGGCGAGGCCCTGACGCAGCCGGTCGAGCAGCCCCGATGCGGAAGACTGCTCACTCGCAGGAGGATTGGCCGCTCCTGAAGAAGCAGGTTTCGTCTCGACCTTAGCGGATGCGGTTTGCGCAGCCCCAGCAAGCGCCGCTGCTGCGAATGCGGGCTCGGCGGCGACGGCAAATGACGGTTTGGACGGAGCCTCCGCGGCGATTGGCTTGGATTGAGATTCGACGACCATTGGTTTGGGCTTGATCTCCGCCACCATTGGCTCGGGTTGAGCCTCTACGACCATCGGCTTGGCGGGAGACTGGGCGATTTTGGGCCGGGCGAGAGGCTCGGCGATCGTTGGTTGCGGTTGTACTTCCGCCACTCTCGGCTTAGGCGCCTCGGGCGGCGGTCCGAGGGCGATTACCGGCTCGGGCTTCGGCGACAGGGGGCGCGATGGCGCCTTCGCGGGCTTGGCTTCCGCGACGAGTGCCGTGTCGGCCGTAGCCGGCATGACGGCGGCAGCGGCGGCGGTTGCAGCCTGTGACGGCGCTGATGCAGCCGGCGCCTTGGGCGGCGCGATGACCATCGGTGGCTTAGGCGGCTGGAATGCGACTGCCACGGCAGGCGCTGGCTTAGGTTGTGCCGGCGGCTCAGGCGGCATTTGCGGCCTTGGCGGCATCTTCATCTGGTGCGGCGGCCGGCGACGCCACCGGCACCTTGCGCGCCTTGACCGGCGGCTCGGGCTCGCGCACACGGCGGAAGTCCCTGCCCTCTTCCGGCGCGCCGATCAGTTCGCGCGCCACCACATAGGCAAGAGCGAGCAGCGCCGTCGCCGCCATGATCAGCAGAGACAGCGGCCCGCGTTTCGGGAATGACGGCAGAATTGATGCATGGGCTCTAGAGACGATCGCCGCCTGGGCCGGAACCGAACCCATGTCGTGGCGGGCGCTCGCATCGCGATAGCGCGCCAGGAACGACTCGAGCAGGTCGCGATTGGCCTTGGCTTCGCGCTCGAGCGCCCGGAGCTTGATCTCGGCGTCGCCTTGTCCGGAGGCTTGCGCCTTGGTGTCGTTCAGGCTGTTGCGCAGTGAGGTCTCGCGCGCGCTCGCGACCTCGGACTCGTTCTTGAGGCCCTTGACGATCTTGGCGGCCTCGTCGCGAATTTGCTCGCGCACGTCGGCGAGCTCGGAGTTGAGCTGCTTGATACGGGGATGAGACGGCAGAAGCGTCGCCGAGAGCTGCGCCAACTCGCGCTGCACCTGGACGCGCTGCTCGATCAGCCTGCCGACCAGCTCGGATTTCAGCACCTCGGGCGTCGCGTCGATGTCGCCGCCGTCGTCGATCATCTTCTGGATCAAGCGTGCGCGCGCCTCGGCCTCGGAGCGCTGCGCCTTGGCGAGAATGAGCTGGCTGTTGATCTCAGAGAGCTGCTGGGCGTTGAGCGTGACGTTATTGCCGCCGGAGTAAAGCCCTTCGCTCGAGCGGAACTGCTCGGCGGCGGCCTCAGCTTCTGCCGTCTTCTTGCGCAGCACCTCGATCTGGTCGCGGAGCCAGGCGGTCGCGTCCTTGGTCTGCTCGAGCTTGGCGTTGCGCTGCCACTCGATGTACGAATCGGCGAGCTGGTTCGCGATCTTGGCGGCGAGCGGCGAATCGCCGGACGTGTATTCGATAGAGATGACGCTCGACTTGGCGAGCTGGAACACGTCCAGATTGTCGGCGAAAGTATTGGCGGCCTTCTCTTCCTCTGACTTGGGCGATGGTCTGAGCCCGATGCTGTTCAAGATGCGCCTGAACAGGCCGAGGCCTTCATCCTTGGCGAAGTCGGCATTGTTCGTCAGGTCGAGCGACTTGACGACGTCGACGGCGAGGTCGCGGGAGGTCAGCACCTGGACCTGGCTCTGCACCGCTTGCTCGTCGAGCTGAACGAGGCGCGGGTCGCGGCCCTCGTCGGCGGTCGGACGGGTGAACGCCGATTCGTCGTTCTGGATGAGAATGCGCGCTTCCGAGGTGAACAGCGGCCGCACCATCGACAAAACGACGAAGGTGATCAGACCGGCGCCGATCGTAATTCCGAAGATCCAGCCTTTGGCCTGCCAGAGCGCCCGACCGAGCGTGGGAAGGTCCACGTCCTCTGCGGCCGGCCTATGCGATTTTGTCACCGCGTCAACTCCTCGTGTGTCTCTCGCATTAGACCCAACGCTCGTAACCAAATGCTTAAGGCGAGGCCCACTCCGGCACGCTCGCTCAAGATTCATTAACCATGAGGGCGTAGAACGAGCGCGTGGATCGAGTACGGCATGGAACGAGTCCGTCGCGCTCGCAACGCCGGCTCCCCTGCCGCTGCCCGGCGCGCCGGTGCCGCTCAACGTCGGCCCCGCCCCTCCAGCGGGACCGGTCGTGACCTATCCCACCTACCGCATGATCCGCTTCACCCGCAAATTCGGCGGCGTCAGCTCAGCCGTCACGGTGCCAACCGATTATCCCGTGACACTATGCGTCCGCGAACGCCTGTTCTGAGGCTCACTGCGAGCGATCGGAGTTTCTGGCGCCTCGACCCGCGATGAACTCGCTCATTCGGCGGCTCCATTCTGGCACAAGCCCGCGTGTCGCTGCGATACAGGAGCAGGACACAACCCGCCGCGACGAGGGATCTGAAGGTGCCCAACTCAGTCCCCATGCTTTCTTGGAAGCGAGCTTCGCGCCCACCTATGCGTGGTGGCTGGCTGAGGCGCCTCGGTCCACCGGTCCGCGTTCCCGATCCTGGCAGCGAGTGTGGGCGGCAGCCGCGACCCGACAATGGCAAACGGCGCGTCATCACGAACCGCTGGCAAGCGCTTTGCATACCTTAGTCCGCCCGGCGAGCGGCGGCGGTCATAACTTTCCTATTGAACAAGTGCTCATGCCAAATCGCGAATTGAAGCAGGAGGTCAACCGCCGCACCATTCTCGGCGTGACCATTCGCGACCAAAGTCGCGACAAAGCTATCGCTAGCATCGATGAGGCTTTCGGGCTCGGCGAGAGAGTCAATGTTGGCTTCGCCAACGCACAAACGCTCAACATCGCTTACCGCAACTACCACTTCCAGTCCGCCTTAAGCCGCTTCCTCGTACTTAACGACGGACTCGGGACCGATATCGCGAGCCGTATCAAATTTGGTAAGCCGTTCACCGAAAATCTTAATGGGACCGACTTCGTGCCGGACTACCTTAGCCGCACAAAGCATAGTTTACGCATCTATCTCATAGGAACGGCTGATGGCGTCGTCGGGCGTGCTGCGCAAGCCCTCCGTCGCTCCTACCCCCGCCATACCATCGTCGGCTGGCGCGATGGGTTTTTCCTGGGTCCACAAGACGTCGAACAAACCTGCTGCGATATCCGGGCCGCGCGCGCCAATTGCGTTCTCGTCGGCATGGGCAATCCCCGGCAGGAACTCTGGATCGATGAACATGGTCACAACACGGGGGCCAACCTGTTCTTCGCCGTTGGTGCACTTCTCGATTTCCAGGCCGGCGCCACGCGCCGCGCACCCCTATGGCTCCGTAAACTGCGCTGCGAATGGACCTACCGGCTACTTCGGGAGCCGACGCGGCTCGCTTCTCGATACCTCATCGGCAACTTCATATTTCTAGGCAGGATGCTGGTGGATGCCCGAAGGTAATGTTTGGCTTTCGCGGGACAGCACCCCGTGGCGCCCTTTGGGACTGGGCGCCACGCCGCCAAGACCGCCCGAGCGGGTGTCGGACGCAGGGCTCTTGCCTCTCCTGATTGTGCTGGCGGCAGTCCTTTTCAACGCTGGCCTCGCAATCATCAACGCCCATGTCACGCCTCTCTCGGCGAACGCAGTCATCGGGGCGGAGGCGTTGCTCGTCGTGGCGGCGCATGCCGTCATCTTCGCAAACTATCGGCCACAAATGCTGCCTTGGTATGCGATGATCGTGATCATTACGTTATTCTCGCTCGAGCGCGCCATGGTCGTAGGCAACTTCGATCCAAAATTCATGCGCGACGTCCTGCTGATACCGACGTTTGTCCTCTTAGGCATGACGACGCCGCCGCGGCGGCTCACGACCTTGGTGGTGGTCCTTCATGTCATCGTTGTCGGTGGCGTTCTGTTCGAGGCATTGTTTACGCAAGCGTTTTCCGATCTTTTCGATATCCGTCAATATTACATTGCGACACGCGGGTTAGCGGCTGCCGACTTTTGGAACAACGGTTCGGATTTGTTCGTGAGCGCCACGCGCTCCGATCGATTCTTCAGCTTCGTCGATCTCCACCGAATGTCGTCTGTGTTGTTGGAACCGGTTTCCCTTGGAAACTATGTCGTCATCATCACTGCGTTCCTGTGCGCCAATTACAGGCAGATGAGCCTGAAAGTGATCATGTTCCTTCTGCTGGGCAACTTGATCGCCCTCGTCGGTTGCGATGGCAGGCTTGCAGCCGTGTCCTCGGTGATTGTCGTTCTCGCCACCCTGGTGGTACCCGTTCTGCCTCGCAAGTCCGCCTTGCTTTACCTTCCACTCCTCCTCGTCAGCGCCGTCCTTTTGGTAATCGCGGTGCATCCTGACGTCACGGAAGACAACTTCCCAGGCCGTGTTGCTTACGCCATCGAATTGCTGAATCGCTATGACATCGCTGAATGGTTTGGCAATTCGGACCGCCTGCTTGGTTCGGCGGTGGACAGCGGCCTCGCATACGCGATAGCGACGCAGTCGGTGATCGGCCTAGTGGCGTTTTGGCTCTTTATCGTCCTCAACGCAGACGAACGAACCCCACAACAAGTCAAATATCTTCATGCCTTGTGCGCCTATCTGGCTCTAACAATGCTTGTCAGCTATTCCCTATTCAGCATCAAAACGGCAGCGCTCCTCTGGTTCATCCACGGCTCTTTTCAGAAGACATCTGGACAGAGAAAAGAGGAAACCCTTCGCACAACCGCGCCCACTTGCGGTGCCAGCATCCGTGCGCAGCTCGGCTCCGGGACCGCATGGTGACTCGAGCTTAAAAAAGTTCGGAGCGGGAGGTAGGCGAACCTAAATTTGGGGCGGACCGTTCAAGCGGTCTGCAGCGGTTCCCGGGTTCGAGCCGACGTTCGGGCAATAGATCGAAGAAAGCCCCGCAACGTCACCCGTTCCAAGCACGCGCTCGTATACGTCGACAAATCGCTGTGCGGTCCCGTCCCAGCTGTACTGCCTGCTCGCCGAGATCGCGTTGATACGGGCCTCGCTATAGCGCATCTCCGTTTGCCGCATAAACGCGGCCGCCTGCTTGCCCACAGCCGACGCATTCGAGAAATCGACGAGAAGTCCCACAGAGGTTGCCCCCAGTATTCCTTCGAAGCTCTTTATGCGATTCACGATCGGGAGAAGACCGGCCGACATGGCCTCGACGACGGTCTGCCCAAATCCTTCGTACTCCGAGGCGCTAACAAAGAAGCTGCACGCCTTGATCACCTCGTTCAGGCCGTCATCAGACAGCCCCACGTGCATTTGAATTTTGCTACCGTTAGATCGTTCAGCGATCCGCTGCTGCAATTGGGTCGAAAGACCATCAAAATCATTTCCGACGATGTGCAGACGGGCAGCCGGAATCTCGTTGGCGATTTCGTCAAAGGCGTCGATCAGCCTGTCGAGCCTCTTGTTCACTGAAAAGCGGCCGATATACAGGAGGCCCGGTGTGAAAACTGGCGAGCCAAGTTCGGCAAACTTCTTTGTGTTAACGCCATTCTCGATCATGACCAGGCGTCTTTTCGTTACGCGACGAAAGAGATCGAGGTCGTTTGTGCTGTTTGCCACCACACATCCATACTGCGTCATGGACAAAGGCGTGATCGTAGAGAAGAAAAGCGCCTTGAGCGGTCGGGCAAAGGCCGTATGGAAGAAGCCACCATGCGTAGACAGCACGAGAGGCTTTTTGTGAAGGACGCGTGTAAGCGCCAAGAAGTCGCAAAAAAAGTCGACCGCATGCACATGAACGAGATCAAAACCTCGCAACTCCTTCATTATACCGAACGCAATCGGATATCTTGCTGAACCAAAATATCCGATACGACGAACTGGCACCCCCTCAACCATGTCGCGGCTCGGCAACCGCGCGTCCGAACCCCTCGTCCGGTTGAGCGTGACAACTTCGGCCGAGATACCGTCTTTTCGCTGCTGCTTTGCGAGCTCGAGGACAAAGTCCTCTAGGCCACCCACCGAGGGGTGAAACTGTCGCACGATATGTAGGACACGCAAGGAACCCAGCTCCACAATTTTTTCGGAACAGCCAGCTTAGCCTTCAAAAGGCGAAAAAGGCGCAGTGAGCGAGTCAGATCTGAAAATATGGTTGACCCGAGTGCCTGTTGCGGCCGGGAATTCAGCTCGCGCCAGGAAGATGCGTCATTCACGCTGTCGCGCAATTTTGCCACTGCTAAGCGGCTCGCGACTCGCATTCCGGTATGACACCGCGTATCTGCTTCGAGTTGATCGCTCCGAACTCGGAAGCAACATGGTAAGCCGCCGCACAAATCAGACCCTCGTGTTTTGGTCGCTAGCATTGCTCGCGCTGACAGGCTTTGCATCTCGCTCTCTGCCCTCCGATAGCCGCCTGACGCTGCCGGGCGTAAATCTCCCAAGCGGAAGCTTCAATTCTCCCGGCTTCCGACGCGAGTTCGATTACACGTACCCGACCAGAAGCGACATCGACTATTACACTGGCAAGGGTGTGAAGATTTTCAGGATTTCGTTCCTGGCCAAGCGGGTACTCAAATCGGCAGGGACTGATCGGTTTGCTCCCACGGACGACATGAAGATCCTCACCGAGCTTATTGATTATGCGGCTACCAAGGGCGCAGATGTCATTCTCGATATGCACGACTACGGCCGCAGCTTCTCGGGGAAGTTGATCGGCCGAGATCCTGGTTCCACGGAGGAATTCGCCGCCGCATGGCAAACAATCGCAAGCGAGGTGGCTCACCGGCCGAATGTCGTGTTCGGTGTGATGAACGAACCCAACCAGCAGACCGCCGCAGAATGGCTTTCTGGCGCCAACTCCGCTATTGCAGCGATCCGCGCGACCGGCGCAAAGCAACTCGTCCTCGTCCCCGGCTCTTACTGGGATTCCGCCCATACCTGGACAAGCACCGACAATGCAGAGGTCATGGCTGGCGTCCGCGACCCCGATAACAACTTCGCCTTCGAAGCTCACCAATATCTCGACTATGATAACTCGGGCAGCCATGCCACGGCAGTCCCCGGCTCGGGCTCGGAGCGGCTCGTTGCATTCACCGAGTGGGCGCGCGCGCACGGGGTGCGCGGCTTCCTCGGCGAGTTCGGTTGGGCCGCCAACACTCAGGCTCAGAAGGAAGGCCATGACCTCCTGTGCTACATGCATCGCAATCAGGACGTCTGGCTGGGTTGGACCTATTGGGCCGGAGGTCCATGGTGGGGCGACTACATGTACTCCGTCGAGCCGAAGGACGGGGTAGATCGGCCGCAGATGAGGGTGCTCTCGCAGTTCACAAGCGGTTCCACAACGCCTCAGTGCTAGGCGCGCGGGTGAGAGGCCGGACGCGGGGTTGCCAGAGACCGCCGCCCACCCGCTTTTTTCTTCTCGGACGCAGCTGCGTGAATTTGGCTGAGAAAACTATCCCACGACGTTGCCAACGCCTCCGGAGAGTACAGCCTAGCCCGGGCGCGCGCGCCAGAGCGCATGCTTTTCAGAAGCGACCGGTCGCTCGCAATCTTTCGAAGGCAACCAGCAAGCGCTTCATGATCGCCTGCTTTGAAGACGAGCCCGCTTTTCCCCTCTTCAATCAGTTCGGGCAGCGCTCCGGATCGCGAAACGATGGCGGGAACCCCGAAAGATAAGGCCTCTATGCACACGTTGCCGAACGGCTCCGCCCAAATGGATGGTACGACGAGCACATCGATCGCAAGGTAGAATGAGGCCGCATCGGTCCAACCCAAGTATTTCATTTTGGACGCAGGAAACTTTGCCAACGTTTCTTGGACAAACTCGGGCTTACCGTCGCCAGCGATGAGATATTCAAACGGTGCATCTTTGCCGAGTGCGGCCGCCGCATCGCCCAACGTGCCGATACCCTTGTTCGGCGTCATCATTCCGATGTATCCGACGCGTAGGGCGACCGCCTCGGACTCCGTCGACTCTGACAAACAATTTGGTCCGGTCACCTCGCCTGGAATCACTCCTGCCGCAGCATGCCGGAAATACCCGGACGTCTGGTGTAAGGCCAGGGAGTGCGCGGCTTCGGCGACCACGCCGTCAACGAGCTGACTGCAGAGCTTCTTTCCGATCGACACGGTTCGGCATTGCCAGCACGGCCGCTCGCAGTTCTTATTCTTGGAGAACATTGTTCCGCGCCAACACATCAAGAAATAGCTTTGGATCACGTGCACTGACGGGCGTCCCATCAGCCATGCGGCGATCCACGTCGCCGGGTTGACGTTCTCGATGCTGATGGTAACCACGAGGTCCGGGTCGAACTCGGCGATCTCGCGGCGCATACGCAATAAAGCACGCGGATTGAAATTCTCGAGCGCGTGCCAGACGAGCTTGGCGATGGCCGCTCGCTTGACCCAGTAGTTCCAATATATATTAAGCGTGCGGAGGGTCTTGACCTCAACTCCGTCGCGCAGCTCGAGGCTTTCACTGTCTCCGACCGTGACCACGCGCACTGTATGTCCGCGGGCATGGAGAGCTTTTGCGAGGGCCTCGGACGCTTTGGGGCCTCCACCTTTGCCTCGCGGGGGATAGGCCGCTGCGGCGCAGAGAATTCGCATTTATTTGTTCTCCCGCCCCGCTGGTTATTCGACGAATGGGTGCAACTTAGAAAAGCCGGTCCAATCGCAACATGAGCGACCAGCGAACTAGTGGCGTGGGCAGCAAGATCCGTCCCAGCGACCGAAGCCGCAGCGTCGTCGCGAAGTCCACCAGCGTGCACTGGCCAATAAGCCTCCGCCAGCTCCACAGCTTGCGCATAACATCCAACAAGCCCGCCCCACCGCGCCGATAGATGACGAGATTGATCATCGCAACATAAGCAACGAATCGAGTTGTCAGTCTTTGAAGATGACCGCGCAGCGCCGGGTCCGCCACACTCTGCTCGATCGCAAGCGAGATTTCTTCCATCACATCGTACAGGTCGCCGAATCGGCTGTCCGCGCTGGCGCGCTCGCTCAGACTCGAGCGGTGCACCAAGTCGGTGATGCAGGGCTCATTGACCAGCCCCGCGCGGCCCTCCAACAAGACTGGGAGCCACGTTGCCACGTCGGAAGCGTAAGGATGGTTCGAATAACCACCATTGCGTCGGAGGATATCGGTCCGGATCACGCTGCTCAGAAGTTGGGCGGACAGGTTTCCCCTAAGATATTCCGACATTATCTCCGTACCAGGCCATATGCCGGTCGAAAGTCTCTTGCTGATCCTCGCAAGCACTTGCCGCCTTTGATTCTCGACGAACTCGTCGACCACCAGCACATCATACGCGGAAACAATGATCGGGAGGCCAGGCTCCTCCCTGAGCAGCGTCACGCATTTTTCGATGAAAAAAGGGCGGAGGATGTCGTCGTCCGAAACGAGTACTATGTAATCGCCCATCGCCTTGCGGATGCATTTGTCGAAGTTCCGGGCCGGTCCGAGGTTTCGCCGATTGGTGAGCACTCGCAATCTGTGGTCGTCGACGGCGTTTAAGGTGGCCAGCGTACTGTCGGACGAGGCGTTATCCGAAACCAGCACTTCGACGTTCCGGTAGGACTGGCCAAGGGCGCTCCTGACACAGTCCATAAGCAAGGACGTTCTGTTAAAGGTCGGAATGGCAATAGTAATCAGGGGGCTCCACGGTGCGTTCGGGTTAGGTTGTTCGCGCACGAGAGTCTCCGATATCTTGGCGTTTTCTGTCTGGTAGGCGGTATGAGGGCTTCGCGCAGCCTTTGTATTCAGAATCCGGTTTTGCTGACGGCGATCAAGAACCACTTCTTTTGAAGCAATTGCTCCGCCCCCTTGCGGCGGTCAGTCAGCGGTATGAAGTCGACACCCTCCTCAGCGGCAAAGAACAAGTCGTAGTTCTCCGGGGGAAAGAACGACAAGACCCGGGCTGCGCTTCCGCCATACTTCTCGAGCCCAACACCGCCGTGAACTTCGACGAAGCAGTCGCTGCCGAGCGACAAGGTTCTCTCCGCTCCGAGCAGAGCCTCACACTCAAATCCTTCGATGTCGATGAACAGAACTGCGGGATGGCCGTATTCGTCCGCGAGGTCATCGATGGTCCGTGCAGAAACCTCAATTCCGCCGTGTCCGTCGTCGACATGGCCACAGAGATTATCGGCAAATCTCAACGTTCCCGATTCTGCGGCAATGGCTGCATTAAGGACACACAAGTTTTCGGCGCGGTTGGCGACTCGATCGAGCTCGAAAACTCTCGCATTGTGCGGACCGGCTTCGACAGCGATCACATGTCCAGTTTCGCCGACAATGGCCGCGAGCATCAATGCCACGACACCTTGGTGTGCCCCCAGATTGAAGACGGTGGCGCCAGGCTTCAGTTGGTGCTGCTTCAGCAGCGAGAGCTCTTTGAGCTCCGGCCAATCTCGATCATACCAAGACTCGGCGGTTGGATCGTTGAGATGGACCAAGAAGGAATTGTCACCGTAGCGATGACGAACCACTCTCTTCTTGTGGGTGTGTGTCGAATAGAACAGCATCGCCGATCGCAATAACGATGTGGCCTCGGCCGGCAGTGCGCGCCGCACGACATCCTTAAGCATAGCTTGCTACCTCGATCCGAGTTGTCGACGATCTGGACAACCGATCGTCAACGTCAAAGAAGGCTGTCTGCCAACGGTGGTGCACAGCCGACGCAACCCAATTTGCAAAGGTTGTGCCAGCGCCCTTGCGGCTCGCTTTGGCGCAGGAGCAAGGTCAACATTGAGGCTCTACCGGCGCGGCAGTCATCCGGGCGGTTCCCTTAATTCCCCGGAGGGCTTCGAAATAGAGAATGCTCTCCTTCGACACGAACAGCAGCAAGAGGGCATAGACCGCCAGCATCGCGCTTCCTCCGACCGCAAGCCGCAGTATGGCCGACGTGATCACCGGCGCGGCAAAACTCTGCACGCCCACTCCCACGACCGCTGCGACGACAACCGCAAGAAGTGGGGGGCTTGCGGCAACCAAAAGATCCCGCGGCGAAATAATCGTTCCGTGCAGCGACAACAACACATGCGGCACCAGCCACAAAACCAGCACGGTGGAGAAGCAAGGGCAACGCCACTTGGCCCATGGGTAAGCCGATCACGTATGAGACGAGCACCAGGGGACCCAGCGCCAGCGCGATCTTAGGTTTCGCCCCTGCAGTCCCCGAGCGCATGAGCAGCCAAGACAACGGATTGATAATGCCGAAGACCAAAATGGTTGGAACGAGAAACTGAAGTATCGTCACGGCACCCGTCCATTTTGGACCAAGCACGACGAGAACAATGTCATTGGCAAAGATCCCGCAGGCAATCGTCAGAGGGATGGTGAGCGATATGACGAGCGAATACCCTTTCAAGAAGTATCGCTTGAAGATCTCGGGTTCACTCTGTAGTCGCGCGAGCGATGAGAACGCCACCAGCCCGATCGCATTGTTGATAATCCGAGCCGGCATCTCGACGAGTTCATTGGCGCGGCCGTAGAGCCCCACAGCATCCGAGCCGAAATTGCGGCCGAGCAGAATCTTCTGGAGGTTATAGGCGGCGTAAACGACTAGGCCGTTGAGTGTTATCGTTCCGCCAAAGCGGAGCATGGAAGAGACGTCGCTGATCAAGCGCGGTTTTCCGGGTCTCCAACCGCTCGTCAACCACGCGCCGATTGTGATGCAGGTCGGAACCGCAATGACCGTTGCAACTACCGCCCAATAGCCCAATCCCCCGAGGGCCATGCTAATGGCAACGATCGCGGCGACGCCCTCACTCGCCACCTCGATCGTCGCCAGGGCGACGTAGCGCAGCTCCCTTTGAAGGATAGCGAGATGCTGAACGCCCGAGGAGTTGATGAGAAAGGCTGGCGCAATCGCCATACATGACGAGGGCCGTTCGTGGGTCGTTGTAGAACCCGCTAACGAGGGGCGCGCTCGCCAAGCAAAGTAGACTGAGGAGCACACCAATAGCGATGTTGCACCAGAACAGCGTGGACAAATCCGCGTGGGAAACCTCCTGCCTTTGAACAGTTGCCGTCGAAAGGCCCCCGGTTGCGAACACCTCGAAAACGCCCGTGACGGCGGTGGCCATCGCGACCAGGCCGAAATCGCTTGGATCGAGAAACCGCGCGAGCACCATTAACAGGCCAAGCCGCACGATATACCTTCCGGCATATCCGACGAGCCTCGCCGCGCCGCCGCGGATCGTCTTCTGCTTCAAATGCTTCACGTCGCAGCCCTACGGCGCATTCGGAACATCTCCGCCATTCGGATCGGTGGATTGCATCAGCCGAGCCGGCCGACCATCGGCATGCTGAAGGGGAAAGGTCTTTGCGGCGGTTGCGGCGCCGACGAGAATGCGCCGATCGTCGGAGACATGGGACTCTTCATCCGCGCGCGACCCTCTCGAGCCAGATCTCACGCCACCATGAAAAGATGCCGCGTGGGCAGAACATGCGGCACGGGGTGTATCGCGCGCAGCAAAAGACGTCCTCCAGGATCACGGCGGGGGTCCTCAGTACTTCAAGCTTTCCCGTTCTTTCATTGATGAATCTCTCGATCTTGGCACGCACGCGATATGTTCCACCGCAATAGGGGACGAGCTCCGCATCGAACGCCAAACCCCGATTCTTGTTGTCCCTGTGAATGGTCTTGCGAATCTCTGGGAAGGACTTGACGCGGACAAGTTCGCCGGGCTGGAGATTCAGTGTCGCCGCTGGCGCAGGCTGGTCGAGCGGCAGTTCACCACGGCGTCGCGGGAAGGGAACGCCGCCCCGCACCGCCTGGAACCGGTCGTAGAGCCAGCGGGTAGGCGCGCCGAACCGGTTCGAGTCAAGGGTCGCGGTGATGTAGCAGACGTAGATAAAACCGCGAAGGATCCGGCTCACCGACGTGTTGCCGGACGTGTAGTCCTCCAAATATTGTCCGAGGTCCCACCACGGTAGCGGCTTGGTGAATTCGAGCAACTGCGTCGCCTGGCACGCATAGACCCTTTCGTCGCCCAGCTTTGAATCCATCGTGCACGACGCGCTACGAACGTCCTCTTCGGTGCAACCGCCCTCCACGGTCCTGCCGATATCGTTCGACACGTCGGTCAAGGGCATCCGGGAGTCGGCGCCGTCGGTTGGTCCGTCGACGGGCTTGAGCCACTGCTCCTTCCAAAAGATCAAACAGGCCGCCTGGCATCCGCCGTAGGCCTTTCCATCGCAGCGCAGGTTCAGATGAATTCCATCCACAAGCCTGCGACCAGGGCGGGCGCTTTTGACGCTGATCGTGTCGCAGGTCTTGTGGGCTCGCTTGTAGACCTGGAAGCGCTGTCCGCAGTATTGGAACATTTGCGGCATGAAGGGCAGACCATCTTGTCGGGCTTGCCCATCGAGCGTCCGGAGAATCTGCTCCTTGCTCCGTACCTGAACCCAGTCGCCCGCACGCATTGACATCTCGCATTACCCAAACTGTTGACTTCGCCGGCCCTCCGTACTGGCTGAAGTCCGATCCCATTCATTAGGTGGTCAATGAAAACTTTCTGGTCGACCTCGATGCCCCCGCACTGGGGGTTAATGCGGTGGGTCTTCCCATCGGGACGCAGTCGAAACGCAACTTCTTCGCGATGAAAGCCTCGGCAAATCGTTCAGGCGCACGGCATTCCATGCCTCTGATGCGCGCAAGGCCGCGAAAGGTCTCTGCGTCGAACCAATCCTTTGCGCGCTGCGTGCCGAAGCAGGCTTCCAGGATTGCGAGCTTGCGCGAGATGATCCTTCGGGACATCGGCATATAGAAATTTGGCCGCCCGAGATCGCCGTCCCATTTGGGAATTTCGTATTCCAGCACGAGGTGGTCTCGAAACGTGTTCCAAGTCAGCCCGGATACCTCGCGGTGATCCTGGTGCGCATCGTCACTGCGATGCGTGAATACGATGTCAGGCTTGCACCTCGACTTCAGGTTCTCGATCCACTCTTTTATCTCCGCGCCCTGATAGGCGAAGTACCCATCGCGAAATTCGGCACATTCGACATTGCACGCGGCGGCGCCCTTCAGCACGGCTTCCGCTCCCGCCAAGGCCTCGCCGCGACGCGGGCCGTCGGCGCTAAGCACGCACCAATGCACATCGAGCTCTGCGCCGGCATCGATCCAGCCGAGCAGCGTCCCGCCGACGCCGATCTCGATATCGTCCGGGTGAGCGCCGAGACACAGAACCTTGAGTCGTTGACCTGGCACTGCCAGCGTGAGCGGATGCATGGATTGCCTCACTCGGCAGCAACGCGGCAGGCGAGAGTTTCCCGCCGATACCAAGGCATCCGTCCCTGCTCCATCATCTCCTCGAGCACCTGCCGGTCGCGAAGCGTGTCCATGGAGCGCCAGAAGCGGTTGTGCTTGTGGGCCAGCAGCTGGCCCTCCTCGATCAGGCGCGCGAAAGGCTCCATGACGAGGTCTTCACCCTGTCGCATGTAGTCGAAGATCTCGCGCCTGAAGATGAAGAATCCGCCGTTGATCCACAGATCGGCGCGGGCCGCTGCGGTCATTCTCGTCACTTGTTTGTCATTGCCGATGTCCGCTAGATGGAATGTCACCGGCGGCGGCACGGCGAGAAAGCAGGCGATCTTGCCGCTTGCCTTGAAGTCGGCAACCATCTCATCGAGGTCGGCATCACAGAGGCCGTCGCTGTAATTCGCCAGGAACATCTCTTCGTCCTGAACCTGGTCGCGCACGGCCCACAGACGCTCGCCGATGTTCCGCCAAATGCCGGTGTCGATCATCGTCACGCACCAGTCGTCCGTCGGCCGGCCGAGCAACTTGACCTCGGCGCCGTTGTTGGAAACGACGCAATCGCTGAACACTTCGCGGCGGTAGCCCAGAAAAAATTCCTTAACGACGCTCGCTTTGTGACCGAGGCAAAGCGTGAAGTCGCGGTGCCCGAATGAGCTGTAGTACTGCATGATGTGCCACAGCATTGGCTGGCCCCCCACGGGGATCATCGGCTTAGGGATCGCCTCCGAGTACTCGCGGATGCGTGTTCCGAGGCCGCCACAGAAGAGAACAACTTTCACGACGACAGCTCCTACCGGTCCATCAGCTTGGTCCGACAGTTGCACAACCGATGCCAAGCGCTGGCGTGGTTAATCCTGCTCGCCCGGCTTCGGCTTTGGAACGCTACCGCTGGACGCTTCCCTTTTCGGCACAGATGAAAGGGCGCTGAGCCTGTTCCAGTCCGAAACAACGCAGGGGAATCGACAGGCTTTGGGACGGGATCCCACTCTGGCCCGGTACGTGCAGTCCTGCGAAAGCTCGCGATTAACGGCAACGGATGACCGGTAACCGTAGCCCGGGACGAAGACGCAACAGGATTTAACCATGATCTTTACCGAGACCTCCCTCGATGGCGCCTTCACGATCGATCTTGAGCGTCGCGAGGACGAGCGCGGCTTCTTCGCGCGGGAATTCTGTTACAGAGAATTCGCGGCGCGCGGGTTGAAGCCGACTTTCGTTCAATCCAATCTCTGCTTCAACGCAAAGGCCGGCTCACTACGCGGCATGCACTTCCAATATCCACCAGCCGCCGAGACGAAGCTCGTGCGCTGCGTGCGGGGCGCCATACTCGATATCATCATCGATTTGCGTCCTGAGAGCCCGACATATCTTGATCACATCGCGGTCGAACTCAGCGAAGACAATTGGCGGGCGCTCTATGTGCCTGGGCGCTTCGCGCACGGCTACCAAACGCTCCGCGACGACACAGTGACGAGTTATCACATCGGCGAATTCTACACGCCGAGTGCCGAGGGAGGACTTCGCCACGACGATCCGGCGCTCGCTCTCGAGTGGCCGATGCCCGTGAGCGCGATCTCGGAAAAGGACCGCTCATTTCGGTCCTATTCGTGCATCGAGGAACTGATCAAGACGCGCATGAGCATGAGAGATCATGGCGCTATGGCGGTGCCGGCCGAGTAAATTGGCCGGCTTTGCCACAAGAGAGGCCATCGAAAACCAGTGAATAAATATTTTGAGCAGAAGACACAGACGATGACATCGCCCGGCACCACCCCAGACTTGAATACCCCGCCCCACTGCCGCCTCTGCCACAAGCCGCTGCAGCACACCTTTGTCGATCTCGGCTTGTCCCCCTTGTGTGAAAGCTTCGTCATTGCCGACCGGCTCGATGCGATGGAGCCGTTCTATCCGCTCCACGTCCTTGTCTGCGACCACTGCCATCTCGTGCAGCTGCGCGAATATGTGAGCCCTGAGCACATATTCACCGAATACGCCTATTTCTCCTCCTATTCGACATCGTGGGTGGCGCATGCAAAGGCCTATTGCACGATGATTACGTCGCGACTCGGCCTTCGCAGCGACAGCCTCGTCGTCGAGCTCGCCTCCAATGACGGTTACTTACTCCAGCACTTCGGTCCTTTGGGGGTTCCGGTGCACGGCGTCGAGCCAGCCGCCAATGTCGCCAAGGTGGCCCAGGACAAAGGTATCCCGACCACGGTCGGCTTTTTTGGTGTCGACCTTGCACAACAGCTCGTGCGAGAAGGCCGTCAAGCCGATCTCGTCGTCGCCAACAACGTGCTTGCGCACGTGCCCGACATCAACGACTTCGTTGCCGCCATCCGCCTCTTGTTGAAGCCGGACGGCATCGCAACGCTCGAGTTTCCGCATCTCGAGCGGCTGATGTCGGACAATCAGTTCGACACGATCTACCACGAGCACTATTCGTATCTTTCAGCCGTGGTAATCGCCCGCCTCGCGCTAATGCATGATCTCACTTTTGTCGACGTCGAGGAGATCCCAACTCACGGAGGCTCGTTGCGCATCTATCTGGCGCGAGCTGGATCGCAGCACCGCGTCAGCCCGCGCGTGACCGCGCTCCTCGCGCGAGAGGAAATGCTCGGCTTCCGCCGCCTTGAAGGCTATGCGGGATTCAGCGAGAAGGTGCGGCGCACGAAGCGCGATCTCTTGGCCTTCCTGATCGCAGCCAAGAACGAAGGCAAGCGAGTTTGCGGTTACGGCGCACCAGGCAAGGGCAACACGCTCTTGAACTATTGCGGGATCGGCACCGACTTCCTCGATTTCACCGTTGACCGCAACACCTACAAGCACGGACGCTTCACCCCCGGCACGCACATCCCGATCCTCCCGGTCGAGGCAATCGACAGGGCGAAGCCCGATCTCATTCTGATTTTGCCGTGGAACCTGAAGGACGAGATCGTTGCGCAGATGGCCCACGTTGGTGAATGGGGGGCCAAATTCGTCGTACCGATTCCGACTGTGAGCGTAATCGATCCCTACCTGAGAACGTCAAGCGCAGCGGCTGAGCGTCGGCAACCGACGCCGCGAAGCGGCTCACATGCTTTGCGAGATACGCACCGAGCAGGACTTTGAGACAGCGCCTGCCGCTGGCCGTTCCCCGGAATTGCTTTGAGGTACTGAGATGATCATCGTCGACAACGCATTGAAGGCCAGAGAGGCGAGCGGCCGCCCAATTCGCGTCGGGCTGATCGGCGCTGGCTTCATGGGGCAAGGCCTCACCAATCAGATCCTGCACAGCGTGCCGGGCATGAATGTCGTGGCGATCTACAACCGCACCTGCGATCGGGCGCTCAAGGTATTCGCCTATGCCGGACGCGAGGACGCGCTCGTCGCCGAGACGCAAAATGCGCTCGACGATGCGATCCTCGCCGGCAAGCCCGTCGTGACCGAAGATGCGACGCTTTTGGTTCGCTCGGCGCTGATCGACGTCCTTGTCGACGTGACCGGCGCCATAGAGTTCGGCGCGAGGATCATTCTAGAAGCCTTCGAGCACGGCAAGGACGTCGTACTGATGAACGCCGAGATCGACGCGACCATCGGCCCGATCCTCCAGGTCTATGCCGACAAATACGGCGTGATCCTGTCGGCCTGCGAGGGCGATGAGCCAGGCATTCAGATGAACCTCTATCGCTGGGTCAAGGGGCTCGGCTTCACTCCGCGCGTGATGGGAAACATCAAAGGTCTCCAGGATCGCTATCGAAACCCGACGACTTAGAAGGGCTTCGCCGAGCGTTGGGGACAGAACCCAGCCATGGTCACGAGCTGCGCTGACGGCTCGAAGATCAGCTTCGAACAGGCGATCGTCGCCAACGCGACCGGCTTCACGACGCTGTCACGAGGCATGTCTCGCGGCAGGGAATATCACGGCGACATCATGAAGCTTGGCGAGACCTACGATATCGACGAGCTGCGCCGCCGCGGCGGCATTATCGACTACGTCGTCGGCACCCCATTGACGAAGGTATTTTGTCTGGCCGAGCACCCCGACCCGAAGCAGCAGCGTTATCTTGAGCTCTACAAGATGGGAACCGGTCCGCTCTACTCGTTTTTCGTGCCCTATCATCTCGTGCACTTTGAAGTGCACAACGCCATCGCACGAACCGTTTTATTCCGCGACAACATAGCCCGTCCCCTCGACGGTCCTGTCGCCGAGGTCTGTGCAGTCGCCAAGCGAGACTTGAAACGCGGTGAGATTCTCGATGGCTATGGCATGTACATGACGTATGGCGAGGTCACGAACACCAACGAGATGTCAAGCGCCCGCTATTTGCCGCATGGCCTCGCCGAGGGTTGCCGTCTCCTGCGGGATGTCGCCAAGGACGCCGTGGTCACCTACCGTGACGTGCAACTGCCCGAAGGCAGGCTCGTCGACCGGCTACGAGCGGAGCAGTACCGGCATTTCCTCGGCGAGACGTGGCTCGACGAGTATCTGGTGCGGAAGGAGGTGGGCCCGAGCCACCTCACTGCGGTGAACGCCACAAACCCCATTCCGGCGGCAAGGAGCGCGATATGAAGGTCCTGGTTACAGGTCATCGGGGTTACATCGGCACCATCATGGTACCGATGCTTATCGCAGCCGGTCACACTGTCGTCGGTTGCGACACGGATCTATATGAGCGATGCACCTTTGCCGGGGGTGGCACGATCTCCCCTGTTCAGAACTTGTGCGAGGACGTGCGCGATTTGCGCTTCGAGACTCTGGTGGGCTTCGATGCCATCATCCATCTTGCGGCGCTGTCCAACGATCCCTTAAGCGATCTCGATCCTGAGCTGACTTACGCCATCAACCATCGCGCTAGCGTGCAACTCGCAGAGCTCGCCAAGCGAGCCGGCGTCAGACGCTTCCTGTTTGCTTCGTCGTGCAGCAACTACGGACTTGCCTGCGATGGCATGGTCGACGAGACGGCAGAGCTGAAGCCGCTGACGGCCTACGGCATCTCAAAGGTGCGCACGGAGCGCGACGTCTCGAAGCTCGTGGACGACGGGTTCTGCCCGACCTTCATGCGCCCCGCCACCGCCTATGGCGTATCGCCGCGACTGCGCTTCGATATCGTCCTTAACAATCTTGTCGCCTGGGCCGTTACCAAGGGCAGCATTTATCTTAAGTCCGACGGCACGCCCTGGCGTCCGATCATCCACATCGAAGACATCTCGCGCGCGTTCATCGCCGCACTCGAAGCGCCGGAGGACACGGTTCGCAATCAGGCCTTCAATGTCGGCCAGACGGCGCACAACTACCGCATTCGTGACATCGCCGAGATCGTCGCCGAGGTGGTCCCCGGCTGCCGTCTGGAATATGCCCCCGAGGCGGCACCGGACAATCGCTCCTATCGGGTGAACTTCGACAAGATCAAGCGCTTGCTTCCCGGCTTCGAGCCGCGATGGGACGCGCGCAAGGGCGCCCAGGAGCTGTATGAGGCTTACACCAAGGCCGATATCAGCTGGGAGGACTTCGAAGGGCCCCGCTTCCAGCGCGTTGCTCACATCAGAAAGCTACTCGCTGACGGCATCCTCGATCACGATCTGCGCCACAGCGAACCAGTCGCCGCCTAGGATTTCTCGACGCGCAAGCGCGCACTCCTTGCCTCGATTTGGTACGCCCTGTGCAGGGCGCTCCAGCCTGGCACGGGTTGGCCGTGAAAGGCCGGCTCCGTGGTGGCTCTTGCCCCTCCCCGTCTCCATGCCGGTGGCCGGAGGTAGATCAAAAATAACGCTAAATATTGCTTGTAATTCAGAGTGTTAAGTTCCCACCCAAGGAATTTCTCGACACGGTCCAGCACTGGGGGCCGTCTCGACCCCAATCCGCCAGGCCGGGCGCCCGCCGACGGACCGGAACGGATGTTGCATTCTTCTTACCGGACTCGTTGGCGAAGGGCTGTGCGTAAGAAGGAATGGCGCCATGGAAGCCGTGACTGTGTACTCTTCTCAGCCCCGTATCGGGGATTTCGTCGCCATCTTACGGCGCCGCCTTGGGCTGATCGGGATAACGGTCGGTATCGTGTTCGCGTTGGCCATTGGCTATCTGCTCGTGGCGACGCCTTACTACACCGCATCGACCCAGATTCTTGTCGATCCGCGCAAGAAGAACACGGTGAAGAATGAGGTCGTGCCCTCCGGCCTCGGCACGACAGCCAGCGACAATTTCGCTCTGGTGGATAGCCAGGTCAAGGTCATCATGTCCTCCACCGTGCTCCGACCGGTGGTGAAGTCACAGCACCTCGCCGCCGACCCCGAGTTCAATGGCGAGGCGCCGAGCGTCCTCGGCAGCCTCATGGGATTTCTATCGGATGTTTTCAGTTCGCCGTCGAACGTCGCTTTCAGTCCCGAGGACCACGCCCTGCTGACTCTGCAAGACCAAATTAAGGTCACGCGCGACCCGCAGACCTACGTCATCAAAATCGACGTCACGACGTCGGATCCGATCAAGTCGGCGCACATTGCGCAGGCCATCGCCACCTCATACCTTGACGACCAGTCGCAATCGAAGATCGACACGACCCAGCAGGCGAGTACGCAGATTTACGGCCAGATCGCAACGCTTCGCCAGCGGCTCCTTGAGGCCGAGAGTAACGTTCAGAAGTTCCGCGCCGACAACAATCTCCAGCAGTCGGAGAACGGCGTCCTGATCGATACGCGCCAACTGGAGCAGCTTAATAAGACGCTGACAGACGCTCAAGCCGAGGTCGCCCAGACCGAGGCTAAGAACGAGCAAGTCCAGCGTCTGCTCCGCGATGGTATCGACCCCGACATGGTCGCCGACGCGATCAAGTCGGAAACCGTCTCGAGACTACGCGACCAATACGCCATCGCGTCGCGGAAGGAAGCCATATTGGGCACTACCCTGCTGCCGTCCCACCCGATGATCAAGCAGGCCCATTCAGAAGTCGAGCGCCTGGCCGGGCTGATCCGCGCAGAGATCGAGCGCATCACGGCGGCAGTCAAGCTGGACAACGAGGCAGCCCATCAGCGGCTCAAGGCTGCCGAAGCTGCGGTCGAAGCCTCGCGTCAGGAGGCGAATTCACACGACAGTGCCTACATCAAGCTCCGCGAGCTTGAGAGGGAGGCCGAGACGACCCGCACCGTGTATGAGAGCTTCCTGTCCCGCGTGAAGGAGATGAACGAAACCGAGCAAGTCGATACGCCAGATGCCCGCATCATTTCGCCGGCGACCATCCCCTCGCGCCCGAGCTGGCCGAAGAAACTGCTGATCCTTGCGCTCGCTCTCGTCTTTGGCTCTGTGCTCGGCGGCTCGCTCGCCTTTGCCACCGAGCATCTCGATCGCCGCATCTATTCCGAAACCGAGCTCTTAACCTCGACCGGACTCAAGCCGCTCGTGTCGATCCCGAGGCTGCATGCTAAGGCCGGGCTGGTCGAAAGGCTTCTTCATTCGCGTAAACCCAATTTCTATGACCTCGTGGTCGAGACCCTTGAAGGCGACCAACGCTCGGGGTTTCGCGCCTCGGTGTTTCGCCTGCTATCATATCTGGTCGACTTCAACACCGGGGATCAGCCACGCGTCGTCCTGCTGACATCGTCGCTGAGGGGCGAAGGCAAGAGCGCGCTTGCATTGAGCCTTGCGGTGGCTGCCGCATCGTCCGGCATTCGCACTTTGCTAGTCGATGCAAGCACGGCTCATCCAGGGCTCACCCAGGTGTTGGGCAAGGGCAACGACGCAGCCGAGCTGAGGCACCGCATGGTCACCGATCAGCGGCTAGGGCTCTCGTTCCTCTCACTTGTCGGCGACAATCAGTCCCTAACGGGCTGGCCGAGCCGCACCGATCTCACCGACGAGCTTCGCCAGATCACCGCAGACTACGACCTCACTCTCATCGATGCGGGGCTATTGAGCGGCGAGCGCAACGTCGCCTGCCTGATGGCCATCTCGCAGGCGATCCTGTTCCTCTCAAGGGCGTCCGTGACGTCGCAGCAAGTGGCGGCCTCGGCGGCCGCCGACCTGCTCCAGATGGCCAACGGCCGGCGCTGCGCCGCAGTGCTGACCATGGCCAGCGCCGAGCAGTTCTGACGATCCGCGGCTGACGTCGCTGACAACAGAGCGGCACTACGCGGGCTAGCCCGATATACGGCTCCGCATTGAAAGCAACCTGGGGAGCGCACGCCGCAACATCCGGCGGCCCACAATCCCGCTAGGTCTCCCAATAGCGCGTGATCAGCACGCGTTGCGGAACGACTTCGGTGAGAGCACAGTGAGCGCGAGGATATAGAGGTCCAAGGCGATCGACCAATTGTCGATGTAGTAGAGGTCGTGCTCGAACTCTCGCGTGCACCTTCTCCTCCGTGTCGGTCGCGCCCCTCCAACCGTTCACCTGCGCCCAACCGGTGATGCCCGGCTTGATGTTATGGCGGCGCGCGTAAAAGATGATGCGCTGCTCAAAATCGCGATCATGGATCAAGGCATGCGGCCGCGGACCAACCAGCGACATGTCTCCGAGCAGCACATTGGCAAGCTGTGGCAGTTCGTCGATATTCCAGCGCCTGAGGTAGCTGCCGAGCCGTGTGATGCGCGGATCGTTCTCGGTCGCCTGCCTGACGGCTTCGCCATCCTCGGTCACCGTCATAGTGCGGAACTTGAAGATCTTGAAGCGCCGCTGATTGAACCCGTGCCGCCACTGTCTGAAGAAGATCGGGCCCGAAGAATCGAGCTTGATCAGGATCGCGATAACAAACAAGAGCGGCGATAGCGCGATGAGCAGAGCGAGCGCCACCGAAAAGTCGAACGCTCGTTTCGTCAATACCTCCAGCTGGCTAAGCGGCGGCCGGACAAGGCTGAGCATCGTCGCCGGGCCAAGGCGCGCTAGGTGGATCTGTGAGAATCGATCGAAAATAGCTTCTGGACCCAACTGCACAGACGCCGGCACGGTCATCAGATGATCCGCACACAGATTGAGCGCGTTCGTTGCTGACCAGGGCAACAACACGACGACGTCATCGACACCAGAAAGGCGTACCAACTCGATCGCCCGTCCGAGCCCTTCCTTGAGGATGACCGTGCCTGTCGGAGTGTCTGTTAGCGATTCCTCCGGGAGCACGATGATATCGCTGACGATCATGCCGACCTGCGTCGGATTGCACCTCTGGCGAAATTCGTCGATTTTGGCGAGCGTGCCGAGCAGGAGCACTTTGCGCACGGCGAGGCGCCCCGCGCTGAAACCCTGCCGAACCACCCACTTCCAGCCCTTCTGCCAAACGATCAGGCCAGGAAACCCGAATAGGTAGAACAGCAAAATCGTTCCACGAGAGTAGCTTTCGGTAATCTTGCCGAAAAATCCAAGCAGGAGCAGGCAAAGGAAGGCGCCGGTCCAAAGATAGAGCTGAAAATGTAGAGATCCTCGAGGCCGGGTGGTGATCGCCGAAAGAGGATTCTGCAGGGCCCAGCGGAACAGAGCTACCGCCGCGCCAACTTCAGCGTAGGTGGAAGGCGACCCTGCCTGGCCATAAGCGGTCCAGTGGTACCCGACACCCGCCAGAATCGAAAGACCGACTATCACAATGGCGTCAGCTGTCGGCCAGAGCGTCTTTAGTGTCCTGCCGAGTAGTAGCGGAACGTCCCGAGGAGGCTCCCTCCCGAACGAAGCAACTTGAATTGTCTCGGTCATACTCCTCGCACCAGCACACAAGGCCGCGGCGCAATGCGCACCGGGCGACTGCAACAACATTCGGACTGGACTGCTTTGCAAGGCACGTGCCCGATGGAACGCGAATGTCGATTCACCTCAAGCTTGAGAATCGGCACCAATTATTGGGCGGAGCCTCCCGTCTTAAGGCTGCTCCTTTCCAACCGGGACGTGGTCTGCTGGGATCGTTCCAGATCTGCGGCACGACGGGCGCGCCCCGTTCTGGGACACCTGGCCCCCGGTGCCAGAGCTCTGTTCCCGCGTCTCATGTGTTTTCCGCTTAAGACGCGGTTCGCTTCGGCACGCTCGCTCAAGATTCATTAACCATGCCTGGCGTAAAACCGATGCATGGAACGAGTTACGGTCATGCGAGCCTTGCTTGTTGTTGTTGCTGTAGTTGTCGCCGCAGGTCTTGGCGGCTGCAACATGCGGGCGATACCCGGGTTAACGACGCCAGCCTTCGCGCTCGCGACGCCGGCCCCCCTACCGCCGCCCGGCGCACCGCTGCCCCTCAATGCCGGCTCGGCCCCGCCGGGGGTTCCGGTCGTCACCTATCCGACCTATCGTCTCGACAGCGGCGACCGCGTCAGGATCATCGTGTTCGGCCAGGACAACCTGTCGCGGCTCTATAGCGTCGATACCGCCGGGCGAATCGCCTTCCCGCTGATCGGCAACGTCTCGGCCCGCGGCCTGACCACGTCCCAGCTCGCCAGCGACATCGGCGGCCAGCTCCGCAAGAACTACATCAAGGACCCCAAGGTCAGCGTCGAGGTCGACGCCTATCGCCCGTTCTTCATCCTGGGTGAGGTCAACAAGCCCGGCCAATACCCCTACGTCAACGCCATGACGGTCGAGAGCGCGGTGGCAATAGGCGAAGGCTATACCGAGCGCGCCAGGCAGCGCATGGTCCGCCTTACCCGCAAATTCGGCGGCGTCAGCTCAAGCGTCATGGTGCCAACCGATTATCCCGTCCAGCCCGGCGACACTATTTACGTCCTCGAACGCTTCTTCTAAAGCTCACAGAGCCGTCGCCAAGGTTTCCTGAACGGGTCCTCGTGAGCTCCTCGCTTCGCATCCTGCATTGCCTGCGCGCGCCAGTCGGCGGCCTTTTCCGCCATGTGCACGATCTCGCGCTCGGCGAGGCCCAGTTTGGGGCGGAGGTCGGCGTGGTGTGCGATTCGCGCACCGGCGGCGATGAAATCGCCGTGCAGCTCGGCCGTTTGGGCGACAATTGCGCCCTAGGCTTGACCCGCATTCCCATGACCCGCCAGCTCGGACTCGGCGACTGGCGCACCGTGGCAACCATCACCAAGCTCGCCGCCAAGCTCGGCGTCGACGTGCTGCACGGCCACGGCGCCAAGGGCGGGGCCTATGCGCGGCTCGCCGCGCGCAAGCTGAAGCGCAAGGGCATGAAGGTGAAGGTCGTCTACACGCCCCATGGCGGCAGCCTGCATTATTCGCCGACCACGCTGATGGGCCGTTTCTACATCGTCGCGGAGCGCAGGCTCGCACCGTTTACCGACGGCTTCATCTTCGAGAGCGTATTCGCGGCGACCCGCTATGCCGAGTTGGTCGGGCGCCCGCAATGCCCGATCCGGATCATCCCCAACGGTCTCTACCGCCACGAGTTCTACGAGGGCATGCTGTCGGACGATGCGGTCGATTTCGTCTATGTCGGGGAGCTTCGCGAACTGAAGGGCGTCGACATTCTGCTCGAAGCGATGGCGGCGATTCAAACGACCTTTCCGGGACGCGCGACGATCGTCGGCAGCGGGGCCGACGAGCGCAAGTTCAAGCGGCTCGCCCGCAAGCTCGGGCTCGGCTCCCGTGTCACCTTCTCGGGCCCGCTCCCCGCCCGCACCGCTTTCGCCCGCGCCCGCTGCGTGGTGGTGCCCTCGCGGGCGGAGTTGTTTCCCTATATCGTGCTCGAAGCCGCCGCCGCGCATATGCCGCTGATCGCGACCAGGGTCGGCGGCATCCCCGAGATCGTCGGCAATGTCGACATGCCGCTCGTCCCGCCCGAGGACGTCGGCGCGCTCGCCGCCCAGCTCCGCGCGTTCCTTGCCAATCCGCAGCCCTTCCTCGATCGTGCCGGCGAGCTGCAACATCATGTCGCAAACCGGTTCACGGTGGAGAACATGACCTACGAGGTCGTGGATTTCTATGTCTCCGAGCTTCGCGCCGGCACCCAGCGCGCGACCGGAACCTGACGCCCAGGCCGCGCCGCCTAACTTCGCCTTAACCATAGACCGAGCCTGCCCTTCCGCGAGGGCCGGGCTTCACGCATCCAAAAGCCTCGCCGTGGCATACGAGAATGGGACCATCTGCTGGTGGGCCGGGCCTTTCGCCTGCCTCAAGATGCTGCGGTAATAAGGGTCTAGAACAATGCGCGAAGGGGAAGCGTTGCCCACGCGGGCGCCCTCGGCATCTCGCCGGGCGGGAAACTCGGCCAAGTCGTCGGCGAAATCGTCGGCCAAATCGAGCCTGCCGTTCATCGAGCGTCGGCTTAACCCCCGACCCCGGCTCGCCGAGATCCGCCGCGGCGCCACGCTCAATCTCCTGCCGCCGAGCGTCGTCACCGGCTCGGTGCGCATCATCGAGTTTTTGCTGATCGCCGCGCTCGGCTTCGGCATCTATCTGCTTTATGTCGAGCGCGAAGGGACGAGTACCCATATCATCTACCTCATCGCGGTGCTGATCGCTGCCACCGCCAACATGCTCACTTTCCAGGCCTTCAACCTCTATGAGGTGCCGGCGTTCAGCGCCTTCGTGCGCAGCTTCACGCGCATCGTGTTCGCCTGGAGCATGGTCGTGGTCGGCATGATGGCGCTCGCCTTCTTCGGCAAGGTCGGCGCCGACTTCTCGCGCGTGTGGATCGTCACCTGGTATTTCGCGGCGCTGTCGATGCTGTTCGGCGAGCGGCTGGCGCTCTCGCTCATGGCCAAGCGCTGGATCAAGGAAGGGCGGCTCAACCGCCGCGCGGTAATCGTCGGCGGCGGACACGAGGCCGAGGAGCTGATCAAGGCGCTCGAAGCCTCGACCGAAACGGATATCCGCATCGCCGGCATTTTCGACGACCGCGGCGATGACCGCGTCTCGTCGATCGTCGCCGGCTATCCCAAGCTCGGCAATATCGACCAGCTCGTGGCGTTTGCGCGCAACTCGCGGCTCGACCTGCTGATCGTGTCGCTGCCGGTCACCGCCGAGACGCGTCTGCTCGCGCTGCTCAAGAAGCTCTGGGTGCTGCCGGTCGACATCCGGCTGTCGGCGCACAACAACCAGCTCAGGTTCCGCCCGCGCACCTATTCTTATATCGGCAACGTGCCGTTCATCGATATCACCGACAAGCCGATCGCCGACTGGGACCACGTCAAGAAATGGATGTTCGACAAGGTCGTCGGCTGGCTCGCCGTAATCCTGCTCGCGCCGGTGATGGCGGTGATTGCGCTTCTCATCAAGCTCGACTCCAAAGGCCCGGTGCTGTTCCGCCAGAAACGCCAGGGCTTCAACAACGAGCTGATCGAAGTCTACAAATTCCGCTCGATGTATGCCGATCACAGCGACGCCGAGGCGAGCAAGCTCGTCACCAAGGACGATCCGCGCGTCACCCGTATCGGCCGCTTCCTGCGCAAGACGAGCCTCGATGAGCTGCCGCAATTCTTCAACGTGGTCAAAGGCGATCTATCGCTGGTCGGTCCCCGCCCGCATGCGCTCAAGGCAAAGGCCGAGGACAAGCTCTATTCGGATGTGGTCGACGGCTATTTTGCCCGCCACCGCGTCAAGCCGGGCGTCACCGGCTGGGCGCAGATCAATGGCTGGCGCGGCGAGACCGATACCGAGGAGAAGATCCAGCGGCGCGTCGAGCACGACCTCTATTACATCGAGAATTGGTCGGTGACCTTCGATCTCTATATCTGCCTGATGACGCCGTTCGCGCTGCTCAAGGGCGAGAACGCGTATTAAAGGGACGAGTTAAGTGGTTTCGAGTTTGGCGTATGAGGACGCGTCAGCGCGGGTCGAAGCGCGCGCGCCGCGCGCGATCAGCGCCGGCATCAAACGGCTCGCTCTCGCTTATCTGTGGATCACCATCGCCACCGGCGCGATCGTGTTCTCCGAGCCCGCGCTTTACGACGTGCTGATGATCGGGGTGATCGTCATTCTGCCGGTCACCGGCCTCGCCCCCCTCACCCGCGGCCTCGCGCCTTATCTCATGCTGCTGACCGGGATCGTCGCCGGCGGCTTCATTGCTGTGACGCAGGCCGGCGTGCTCGGCGTTCCGGCGAGCCACGTCGCCATCACGCTCTATCTGGCGATCTCCTCGGTGGTGATGGCGGCGTTCTTCGCGCGGCGTCCCGACCGGCGCATCCGCCTCGTCATGTCGGCTTATATGGTTGCGGCGACGATCGCCGCCGCAGCGGCGCTGATCGGCTATTTCTCGCTGATGCCCGGGGCCTACGAGCTGTTCACCGAGTTCGGCCGCGCCCGCGGCACATTCAAGGACCCGAACGTGCTCGGCGCCTTCCTCGTGCCGGCGCTGCTCTACGCCTTCAATGTTGTAATGACCACGCGGCCGGCGCGCGCGAGCCTGTGGGCGCTCGCCGGGCCGCTGCTTCTATTCGGCGTGCTGCTCAGCTTTTCGCGCGGCGCCTGGATCAACCTCGCGCTGTCGCTCGGGCTCTACGCCTATCTCACCGTCATCACTGCCGCCTCAAACCGCCAGCGGCTCAAACTCGGCGTGTTCGTTGCGCTGGCTGTCGTGCTCGCCATCGGCGTGTTCGCCGCGGCGCAGAACATCCCCAAGATCGCCGACCTGCTCGGCCAGCGCGCCACGATCGAGCAGTCTTACGATGTCGGTCCAGAGGGGCGATTCGGCGGACAGCAGAAGGCGGCGGATCTCATCATCACACATCCGCTCGGCATCGGCGCGCTCGAGTTCGCCCGCGTCTACCATAACGAGGACGTGCACCAGGTCTATCTCAACATGTTCCTCAACACCGGATGGATCGGCGGGACGCTCTATTTCTTCCTGGTGCTGACCACGCTCGTGCTCGGCTTGCGCCAGGCGATGCGCGACAAAGGCGGCGACGGCCTGAGCAATGTCATGGTGGCGGCGTTTTTCGGCATGGCGATCGAGGGCCTGGTGATCGATACCGACCACTGGCGCCACCTCTATTTGATCATGGCGATGATCTGGGGCCTGGCGCTCGCCCGATCGAGCGGCGCCCGCCACTCCTGACGCCGCGGCTAGCGCACGTCGGCGGCAGCCGTCCGGCGCGCCACCAAAATCAACCGCGTAGTCGCCAGATCATCCTGCTCGGCTGAATGCTCAACTAGGAGATGTTCTTCTGTGCGATCTACGCGCTGGCGGTGGCGGCGTCCGCCACCGCGTTTCCTTGACCATGGTCGTGCTCGTGACGTTGACGGCGCTCGGCGCGCCCTCGCTGTTCGACGCGAAACCATCCGTTCCGCTCAACCGGCCGATCGTCGCTGAGAATTAGGGAGGAGTGGTCGGAGCGGGGAGATTTGAACTCCCGACCCCCGGTCCCCCAGACCGGTGCGCTAACCGAGCTGCGCTACGCTCCGAAGCCGCTTATCAAGCTGATTGCTATACACGCTCAGGCTGACGAAACAAGCCGGGACGTGCGACCGCGCTATTCCTTGACGGCGACCAGGATCTCGCGACAGGCCTCGATCTCCTCGATCAACGCCCCGAGTGAGCCGAAGTCGAGTGCCCGCACCGGCCGCTCGACGTCCCGCGGAAGCGGCGCACCGCTTTGCGCGGCCTCGGCGGCGATGTCGGGAATCGCGTGGGCCTCTACCACGGCGTCGTCTTCATCCTGCTCCTCGGCGATCCGCCGGAAGTCCATCACATAGCGAGGGCCGTGCTCGCGCAGGATCTTCTGGACGCCTCTGATGGTGTACCCATCGTTATAGAGCAGGAAACGGATGCCGCGCAGCAGGGCGACGTCCTCGGGCCGGTAATAACGCCGGCCACCGCCCCGCTTCATGGGCTTCAACTGGGCGAACTTTGCCTCCCAGAACCGCAA
>CAWFYQ010000005.1:0-198944 GCA_963820005.1 uncultured Alphaproteobacteria bacterium
ATAGCGAGCGAGACGCAGGAACGCCAGTCACACGCAGCGTTCGCCCAGACTGTATCGCCACGAAGAGGGTGGCGAGGATGAAGGGATCTGCGCGACGCGTTATGGCGGGAAGGTACTGGCTCGGCAGCCGAAACCATACCTCTTGTGGCTCGCTGCAGGGAATTGACAGCTGTGCGGAGCAATAAAGGATCCCTTCATCGACCGTCGGAGCATTGATCGAAAGCTCGCAGTCCCGGGATCTTCTCTTCGCCTTTTTGAGGCTTTCTCGAGGCTTCCGGACCGATCAACTCCGCCTCAAGAACGGCGCGAAGCGATCGAGCATTCGTCGATTGAGTTCCGAGCCAATTGCTTTGCCATAATCGCCTAGTTTCCTAGCAGCTGGCTGCGTGCACTGTACATGTCACGTCGCTTTGCGAAGTACCGCCTTCACGGCATCGCTAATCTTCTGCATGTCGTTCTCGGTGAGCGCTGGGTGAACAGGAAACGCAAGTCGAAGTCTCCCCGAGTTCCCGCGCGCCGGGAGACGTTCGGTGGGCCGGAGGCCCTCGCGTCGAACGCCTTCTCCAAATAGAGCTCCCCACAGAACCGACGGAGCAAGGTACATCACGGGAGTGTAGCTCTGCCAATATGCGGTCTCGTGTCCAACCGTTCTTCAAGCGCTCCGGCCAATGTAGACATATGACAATAGTGGGCGTGGCCATCAGGAGCTCTTGGAATGCGCAGAGCGCTCGCAATCGCCCAGACATTCCGCCAATAGGCGTGCGTTTTGGCGTCGCTGGCCAGCCAGTTCGGCAAACGTCGCAACGCCACTCGACCGATGGCGGCCTGAGGCTCGGACATCCGGCAGTTCGTACCGAATTCCTCGCGATCCATTTATATCCTGGTGCATCTGCTTGGCTCTCGGTGGCGTCCCAGTTCCGTCCATGGTCACGCAGACCCCAGACCTTCTTGAAGCTGCTCTCGTGTTTGTCGCGAGCATGCCTCCCTCGCCGGTCGAGACAATCTTGTCGCCGCAGAATGAAAAGGCGCCGACATCGCCGATGGATCCTAGCGGCCGGCCCTTGTACGTGCCTCCAAACGCCTGCGCGACATCCTCGATCACCTTGATCCCATGCTGGCCAGCAAGTTCTAAGATGGGATCAAGGTCGCATGGCCATCCGCCGAGATGGACGGCGACGATCGCGCGCGTGGCAGGAGTCAACACAGCCTCTATCGTTTCCGCCCGTTATGTTCCCGCTCTGACGGTCCACATCGGCAAAAATCGGACGAGCGCCGCACATGACAAGGCACAGCTTGCGAGGCGATGAACGAGCGTGGGCTCGTGAGGACGTCATCGCCAGGGCCGATGCTCCAATGCGCGAAGTGCGAGCTCCAATGCCGCCGTCCCGTTGGTGAGCGATACGGCATGGGGCACATTCAAGGATTCGCGCGACTCCACCTCGAAGCGTTGTCCTTCGAGGCCGGTCCAATAGTTGCCTTGCCCGAACGCAACACCCGCACGGCGGCTTCGACCATCTCGTCGTCGAAGACAGGCCAAGTCTTATCTTAAAATCTATCAGAGGTATCGACTTTCGCCACCATCCAACTCCAGCGCGCGCGCATTCGCTATAGCGCCGTACTCAGAAAGATAGACAAAAAGCTACGAAAGCGTTCAATTATAGATGATGTAGCGCTTATGGAGGGTGCAGCCAAGGCTGTGACGATCATACCGAGGACGCGTGGTTAAAATGACAATGTTAGGCTCAACCCAGTGTTGGGCTGAAACGAAAATATCATGAATGGTGCAACCGAGGCTACGCGATCGATACCCTATGACGAGCTTGCTGCCCACTATCGCTCTTTGAGCGCCGATAGAGCTGTCTATCTCCGAGCGATCGAGGAGATTCTCGTCCGGAGAAGTGCCGGTAATGCGGACTCCCTCCTGGATGTCGGGTCCGCCGACGGCCATCGGGCGATGCGCATTGCTGGGTTGGCGCACATATCCAGTGTGGTCTTGGTTGAACCGAGCGCTGGCATGAGGAAATTTTGCCAACAAAACACGCAGGCGGAGAATCTGGCCAGTTCGTGCGGAAGAACTGCCGGAGGCGGAGAGTCGCTTCTCGGTTATCACCTGCTTGTGGAACGTGCTCGGCCACATTGAGACCAATCAGAAGCAACTCACAGCATTAGCAAGGATGCGTCGATTGCTCAGGGACGATGGCGTCATCTTCATTGACGTCAACAATCGATACAATGCTATGAACTACGGCGTCCTGCCTACTGTCGGACGTATGCTCCATGACTTGGTCGCCCCCTCGGAGACAAATGGCGACGCACAAGTCACCTGGACATTTGGCGAGCAACAATTCGATCGCCGACCCATATGTTCACTCCACGGGAGGTCGCCAAACTCCGTATGACGCCAATCTGAGCATCAAACAAAATTCGCAGTGGACTACCGCACCGGCCAAGTTCGGCTTCGGCCGCTCCAGGTCAGTTGCTTTTTCGAGTTAGCGAAGAACAACTAACGCAGTCCTTTTGCGTCGCGATCCAGCTTTGCCCGTCTGTTTGAGTCCGGCCGCTTGGCCTAGGAAGCTCGTGCCGACTCGTCCGGTGCCGGTAACCAAAAAATGGTATCGGCCTCGCCAAATCCACGGCGACAAGCCGAGACGCCATATTGGCGCGCGCGAACAAGCACGAAAAGCGCATTACGGCCAAAAGCCGTGGGCTTCATCCGACGATGACGAGCCGCATTCGGGGCACCTGTCGGCAGCTCCACGCTTATGCTGCGCCCCTTCGTGCTCTCAGGCAGCACCAGTAATTCGGCTCACCACGTTTACCGCCGCCGCAAAAACGACGATGCGATGCAGCGACTTGAGACCCGCAAGATTGCGCGGCGGCTTCCTGCCTTTGAGACCGGCGACGACCGTGAGCAGGGTTGGATTGTGCAAGGCGCGCAAGACCGGAAAATAGTAGGGCGTCGAATAATGGAGATGATTGACCTGGCAGCTCCGCTCGGCCCACCTGATGGCGGGAAGATTGTGCAAGCCAAACAGCTGCGGAGGCCATGGGCTTCTCGGCCGCGTGCGCGGATTGAGATTGAGCGTCGCGCCGCCGAATTCGCCCTGCAACGCGGCGACCTCCTGGTACACGGCATCGGTCCCAGCAATCGCCGGCTCGGGCGCGGTGAGGAGATAAAGGATCCCCATCACGCTTGGCGCGTCTTGCTTGGGCCGATGGGCGGGTCGGCAATGAAGGAATCGTTCTGATTGCCGAACCGGTTGGTCGCGGCGTGGGCGAGCGCAAGCAGGAAGGCGCGCGCCTTGCCGAATTTCTTCTGCGTGATCGCCCGCCCCGCTTCGAGCAGGCAGACCTTCGCCCAGAGCGCGAGATATTTGCTGCGCTCTCCGGGATAGTGCTTGCGCGCGTAGAGCATGCGGTTACGCAGGCTGTAATAGATGTAGAGCGTGTCGCGCAGCTCCTGGTGCGTCTCCCGCACATTGTGCGTGGCGTGGACATCGAGATCGACGCACAGCCTGTAGCCCTTGTTCCGCGCGCGCTTGCCGAAATCGGCGATCTCTCCGCTGAAGAAATATTGCTCGTCGAGCAGACCGATCGTCTCGAACAGACCTCGGCGCGCAAGCAGCACCGCGCCCGGCACGTAATCGACCTCGATCAGGGGATAGCCCGGCGACGGTCGCGAGCTCGGCAGGATCTGCCGTCACCCGCGTCGCCACGTTCTGGGCGATGTCCTTGCCGCCGATCAGGCAAATGACGCCGTCCTTCTGCCGTTCATGGATCACCGGCCCGATCGCGCCCATCGCGGGATCGCGCGCGAGCCGCGCGAGCAGCCTGACCACGCCGGCCTCGGCGATCTCGGCGTCGCTGTTCAGCAGCAGCACGAAGTCGGCGTTGCGGCCAAGCGCGCGGGCGATGCCGAGATTGTTACCGCCGCCATAGCCGCGATTGACCTTGCTGGTGACGAGCGAGCTAGCCGGCAGCACGGTGCCGAGGGCCTTGCGCGAGCCTTCCGTCGAATTCATTGTCGACCACGATCAATTCGGGCTTGAGCGCGCCCCAGCCGCGCACCGCTTCGATGGCGCGAAGCGTTCGCTGCTCATTCCGCCAATTGACAAGGATGACGGCCAAACGCACTGACAACTCGAACCTCAGGCTGACGGCACAATCTTCAGATTGCGGGCAAACCCCTCGATTATGGTCTACCCTACGATAAGGCCATGCTTCCTCGACGTTTCGCCTGCTGGACGGATCGCGCGACCCTAATGGTGCGTCTCATCTTCTACAGCAACGCCATCCGCTTATCGGCGGCATCGTGCGCGTTGCGACGGTCAAGATCGTCGCAACCTCACTGATGGTGTTCGAGGATGGCGGATTTCGCGGCTTCGGAGGCGATCACCGGCATGGCGATCGGGCGGCCCCGTGGGCGCTTGGCTGATCGCCGCCTAGCTCGTGCTCAAAATATGGCGGCCACGGCGCCTAGAGCAGCATCAAGCCGGCCTTTGCGCGCTTGAGGTCGGCCTCGGCCATAATCTCGACCAGTCGGGAAAGTGGCGTCTTAGCCGACCAGCCAAGGCGGGCGCGTGCTTTGGCTGGGTCGCCGATCAACAACTCGACTTCGGCGGGACGGTAGAATTTCGGATTGACGCGGATGATCGCCTTGCCCGATCGCCTGTCGATGCCCTTGGTGGCCTCAGCCTCGCCCTCCCAGGCGAGGTCGAATCCCAGCGCCGCCGCTGCAAGCTCGCAGAATTTGCGCACGCTCGTCGTCTCGCCGGTCGCCAAAACATAATCGTCGGGCGTCTCCTGCTGGAGCATCAGCCACATGCCCTCGACATAGTCGCCGGCAAAGCCCCAGTCGCGCTTGGCTTCGAGATTGCCGAGCTCGACCGCCCCTTGCAGTCCCTCGCGGATACGCGCCAGTCCCGCGGTGATCTTGCGCGTCACAAACTCGATGCCGCGCAACGGGCTCTCGTGATTGAACAGGATGCCGCTGCTGGTGAACAAGCCATAGGACTCGCGGTAATTGACGGTCATCCAATGGGCATAAAGCTTGGCGATGGCGTAGGGACTGCGTGGATAGAATGGCGTGCGTTCATTTTGCGGCACGGCCTGTACCTCGCCGAACATCTCGGAAGTGGAGGCCTGATAAAATTTGATCGTCGGGATTGACCTCGCGCACCGCCTCGAGCATGCGCGTTACGCCGAGTGCATTGACGTCGGTGGTGAATAGCGGCTGCTCGAACGAGATGCCGACGAAGCTCTGAGCGCCGAGATTGTAGATCTCGTCGGGCTTTGCATCCTCGATGGCGCGGCGGAGATTGGCATATTCGAGCAGCTCGAACGGGACGAACTCGATATCGGCATCGGTCACGCCGAGCTCGTTCAATCGCCAGAGCGAAAGCGAGGCGCCGCGGCGAAAGGCGCCGACCACGCGATAGCCCTTGTCTAGCAAGAGGCGGCTTAGATAGGCACCGTCTTGGCCGGTAATTCCCGTCACCAGGGCTGTACGCGCCATGAATGTCGCCTTTGGTCAAGGTGGCTGGCGGCCCCCATACATGAGTCAGGGCCGAAGCCTATTAGCCGGAGGAACCCTCGAGCGTCAACGGCGCCGCCAAAGCGCAAATTCCGAGATCAACAGCGCTGCGGTTGATGCCAAATTCAGCCTTGATCGAAAACCGTCTAGTCCGGTGGTCGAGACCAAGACGATGTCCCCGATGGCTCGCACCCGCAGGGCGGCATCAGCGTTGCTTGAGCAGGTGCGCCGGCCTATGGCTTTACCCGGAGTTATCACGCGTACTCAAGTCAACACGACATCTTCGAGCTAGTGCTTATCGAAGACGTTTTCGCAAAATGGCGGGCGCGGCGAGCGTGGCGGCAAAGCGCTCAGGCGCACCTCACGGTGCGCGATAAAATATAGACTCTAGGCGAAAGGATCGAAATGGGTTGGGCGTCATGCCAAAACGAGACAGCTTCGGCCCGCTTAGTGGACACACCTTAGGGCCGAAGCCGCTCGTCCCAACCCCGAATACGCGAAACTGCGGGAAGGGACTCAGAGAATTGCAAGCCTTGTGCCGCCAGGAAGACATCAATGCGCCAGGTGGCACGGCGCCTAGGCGACCCTAAACCGAGCGCTCACAGCGGCTCGAAGCTACTCCCGCCCGATCTGGTGACATTTGGTATGAAAGGAAAGAAGCCCCGCTAGTTTGGGGGCCGCAGGGCTTCTCCAGTTCCCTTTCGAGGAACCTATGGGCAATTTTGGGAATGCCTGTGCCCACGAACGTGATCATAAATACACTCTTCCCGACAGGTGACGAAAAGAGCGAAGAGGGTTAAGCGCAAGCCCTCGAGACGGAATGCGCCTCCCCGCTCGAGTTGTGAGGATCAACTCCAGAGCCGAAGGGATGGGAACTCTGGGTAACGAAGAGGTTTTGGCCCCATATGCTTATGTCGGCTGATGATCCTTAGCGGAGATGACGAACGCAATGCCGCAGACTTAAGGGTTCGCCGCAACGCAAGCGCCACCCTTCTTCAAATGCTTGCTGTCGATCTCTGTTCTGTTATGCCAGTCCCGGGCGTATCTTTGGAGGAGGCTTTTTTTTGTACTTTTTTTCGCGTAAGACGCCGCTCGTTTCAGTCGCGATGGCCTCCTACAATCACGCGCGATTTGTGGCTCAGGCCGTTGAAAGCGTTTTGGGCCAGACATTGACGGACCTTGAACTCATTGTCGTCGACGATGGGTCCACCGACGGTACGCCCGACATTGTGGCAAGTTTCCGGGACCCTCGCCTCAAGCTAATAAGCATCAAAAAAAACCGGGCGATACACAGTCGCAATCACGCGCTGATGCGGTGTACAGGAAGATTCATCGCGTTCCAGAACTCTGATGATGTCTGGAGCTCGGAGAAGCTTGAACAACAGGTTGAAGAACTCGAATCCGATAAGGAGACATCGGCATGCTTTACTTCAGTGGAGATCATCAACGCAAAGGGTGAACGAGATATCGGCACATGGGCAGAGGGGCTCTTTCAGAACCGCGGGCGCGCCGGGGCAAACTGGTTGAGATGGTTTTTCGACCACGGGAATTGCCTTTGCTTTCCGTCGGCTGTGGTTCGAAATAAGGATCTCCGCGCAGTGGGGATGCTCCGCGAAAGTCTCGTGCAGTTGCCGGATTACGACCTCTGGATCCGTTTGGCCGCCATGGGCAACTTTTCTGTCCTTGACGGCAAGCTCACACAGTATCGCGTTGTGGGCTACGAAAACCAGGGCGCACCAACCCAGGATGTCCAACAAAGGGCGGCAGTAGAGCATGTTGAAGTGCTGATGCGGTATGTCGAGCCGCTCCTGCTCGATCGCTTCGAATCCATATTTCCTGGGCTTGTCACTGAAGTATCCGTCGATATCCTGAAGCAGGCTTCCCTTGCGCGATACGCAGCGAAGCAGGAAGGTTCGCGGTTCCGATTCCTCGCCGACAGGATCTGGCAATCTCTTTATGATAAACCGACGTCGCGCAACGTTCTTGTACGTCACTTCGGATCAAAAATGTTCCGCGAGTTTCTAAAAAACCGCGCATGCCTGCAGTTAGACTTCCTGTCTAAATAGCGTCCCGATCAAGGCTCCGACAGCCGTTTGGGGTTCTGCAGTTGGCACGGAGAGGCCACTCATCCGAGGCTACCACTGAGCATCTCTACGGCTCGGCAGAATCGCAACCGGTCCGCGGCCACTCTCTCCGCATCGCGCTCTGCTAAAGTGAGCCAGAGGTCGCGAATATTCTCCACAGCGTTTCGGATTTGGTCAGTGGGAACGTCGCTAAGGAAGGAGCGCCTAAGAAAGGTAAAGTCCGCGCCAACGCGGGACATCTCGGCGGCCAACAACGGGAATGGGATAGGAGCGCCGAAGCGCGGATCGGTCGCGCCGCCCACGCCGAGCGGAACTTGAGGTAACTCGTTGCGGACGCGCTCAACAGTGCCGTCGACTAGTGGGCGGAAGACGTTTCGCTCCTTTCGCGCGATCATTAAGTCCTGGAGTCCAACGTAGACGAAACTTAGCTCCCGGTGGGCTACTTCACGAAGCAACTTCAGTATCTCCAGAGTCTCGATCATCAGCCCGATCTTCGTACGGCCGGCAACAGCCGTAGCAAACGTATCAATTTCCTCGAGTGTCCTAGCCATAGGAAGGATGAGTGCCTCGACGCCGGCGTCGATAGCGACTTCGATCTGTCTAACGCTCGTTTGGTTCCATGCGTCAATTCGACAGATCGGCGAAATGCCACTAGCGGCAACGAACTCAGCCAAGGTGTCGATCGGCGCGGCAGAAATTGACGTATCATAGGAGTTTTGGCGCTCGCGTTTGCCCTGCCGTTCGACATCGAAAAGTATTGTGTCAACTCCCTGAGTTAACGCGGATGCGGCCTTGTCGGGATCTGTCTGGAAAAGGAATAGGCTGATCGTCGGCTTCATATACACTCGGACAGAGCTAGCGGCTGACGTTCCATTGGGACTTCCTCGGCTTCCCCAGCTTTTTCTACTTACGTTCTGAGGGGGTGGCGGCCTAGGCAATTTTGGATGCCAAAACTTCCCGTGTGAGATTTTACTGTGCAAACGGCCAAGCTCATCGACTGCGGCGCATCGACCGATTTGAGTTAGGAGTCCTCGCAGTTGTGGAGCCGGCTTGACGCTGTAATGCATTCGCGAATATCGCGAGCGCAGCAGTGATCGATGTCGAGACGTTGCGAGAGCGGGCATTAGCGGAGCTTACTCGCTCATAGTCAGGCGGCAAATGTGTTGTGCCCGAAAGGGGCGGTGGGACGTGCTTAGGACGCATATCATGCAGATTGTGGAGATCGCTGCGAGCCCTGCGCTATTTTCATTCCAACGGAAGCACGGTAGCCTGTGTCGCCGTGGCTTCAGACTTTGCATCAAACCCTCCAGCCAATCTTTATTCGCTCGAGGCACGAAGCAGGCCAGTACGATGCGATACTAAGTCGCCCCCGAAAGGTGATTTGGGCGGTCCTAAGATTGGCACGTATCCGCGGGACGGGAAGGTAAAGGAGGATGCCATCCAGCAGGCGCGCCGGGCCGCAAACGGTTTGCGTAGCTGCCATCCTCAAAGATGAAGGTCGCTTTGTCGAGGAGTGGGTCGCCTACCACCGGCTCCTTGGAGTTGACCATTTCTACCTCTACGACAACGATCCCCGGCAGCCCCTCGGCGAGATACTTGCTCAGCATCGGGACTACGTCACCCTGCGCCCCTGGCTGATCGATCACGACGATCCTCGCTATCCCGGTCGCAACAAGCAGCTCAAGGCCTACACCCATTGCCTGGAAAATGGGGCCGCCAGCTACGAGTGGGTGACCTTCCTCGATTGCGACGAGTTCATCGCTCTCGAGGAGCACCGCGACCTCAAGGCGTTCCTCCACGAGTTCGAGGGCTACAACTCGATCGCCCTGAACTGGCATGTGTTCGGCCACAACGGATACTACGAGGACCCTCCCGGGCTCGTTATCGAATCCCTGACTCGTCGAATGAAGGAGCCCCGGGCCAGGACCAAGAGCGTGACGAGGAACGACGCAATCGCTTCCATCGAAAGCGCACATCGGTGCCAATTGAAGTCGGGTCGCAAGTGCGTGGATGCCAACAAGCGGCGGTATCGGGAGGAGCTTTACCCAGGCAAAACGCGCGTCGCCCGCATCAACCACTACCAGTGCCGCTCATTCGCTAGCTGGATGCGGAAGCCGCAACGCGGTGAAGCAGGGGCGGTCGTGGAGGACCCTGCCAACGCCTGGCGCTTTAGCGAGGAGGGATGCTTGCGTCAGTTCGTGAAAGAAATCGCCCTTAACAGGAACGAGTATCTGGACGAGTCGATGTTGCGGCATGTGGAGCCGATCAAGCGGTATCTAAGCAGTCTGGGGAGCGCGGGCCGGATTGATGGAACACCCTTAGCCGAGACACTGAGAAGAGGAAGGACCATAAGCGAAATTGAGGCGGGTCATCTTCCGCGCGAAGGAGATCTTCGAAGTGTGGAATGGACTGCTGGAAGCAGAGCTATCAGGTCGCTGCGCGGACCTGCTGGTGCAACTTCATTCTTGGCCCGCAATCTCTGTAGCGCTCGAACGCTTTTCTCGTCGATGGTCAGAGGTCCCCTAAACCGCGCCGTAATCGATGCCAAAGCGGCTTCTCGATCGCATGACTGGCCGCAGGCTATTTGGCGATGGCGGAAAATCATCGATGAGTTCGGCGACAAGGCGCCACTAAAGGCGTTCCGCGCGTTATGCAAGGCGCACGAATACCAAGGGGACTTCGACGCAGCCGAGACTGTGGCGCGGGAGGGACGAGCCAAGCATCCCACGGATCTTCGCCTGACCGCCAAGTGCGCGAAAATTGCCATGGAGTCGAAGCGCTGGTCCGAGGCTGCCGCCGAGTGGCGGGTTTTGCTGAATGAGGATCCTAACCCGTCAGCCGAAGTGTATCGAAAGTTGAGCCGTGTCTATCGTCATCAGGGCGACCTTGCCAAAGCCGAGGAAATTATTCACGAGGGCCTCGCCAATTATCCTGGCGACGTAAGGCTCAACAGTGAGCTCGCCACGATCGCCACGGTGCAAGAGGACTGGCCGCAAGCTATTTGGCGATGGCGGAAAATCATCGACGAGTTTGGCGACAGGGCTCCGGCGAAAGCGTTCCTCACACTCTACGAAGCGCACCGCATCCTAGGCGATCTAGATGCGGCAGAAGTTACAGCATGGGAGGGCCGAGCCAAGCATCCGGCAGATATTCGCATAGCGACTAAGAGCGCCGAAATTGCGATCGAGCGTGCAGAGATTGCGATGGTTCGACAAGAGTGGTGCCAAGCGGCTGAACGATGGCACACGGTGCTGGATCTGCAAGCCGAAGCCAAATTCGGTCTGGATGCCCAGCTCGCTGTGAAAGCATGCATGGGCCTGGTCAGAGGCAATGACTGCGACCGCGTCATTGGCATTGTGCAGGAGTTGAAAAAGCGCGAGGGCGACAGCAAGTCGCTTCTGGCTATCTGAAGGACGTGCCTATCTGCGCTCCTCACAGATCGAACTCGCGCGGCTCCATTGGACAAACTATTGGCAAAGAGCAACTCGGGATCAGGATTTTGCCCTTCAGGATGCACCGCCGGCTTCCCCCAAGCGCCCTAGCAGAGATTTTTTTCCAACGCTTGCTCAGACCGGCGAAGATGCCGCTGAACGAAGCCACGACCGCTTTTGTGTGTATACGGCTTTGTTTGGCGAGTACGACTATCTTCATTCGCCAGCCTTCGTGCCGCCGGGGGTGAAGTTTATCTGCTTCTCTGACAGACACCGCGACGTTGCGGGCTGGGAGGTCCGTGTTGTCGATCTTGAGCTGAACTCGCCGGCTCTGAAAAACCGTAGAATCAAGATACTGCCCTACGATTACCTCAAGGATTACGATTGCTCGTTGTACATAGACGCCAGCATCGTTTTTTTAGCTGATCCTCTCGTAGTGTATCGCCGTTGGTTGAAAAACCAGACCTTCGTGGCCTGGGCTCACCCCGAACGCTCTGGCGTTTATGAAGAGATAGAGGCAATTCTCACGGGCCTCCATCACCCGCCCGCTCCCCTCCTCGATCAGTACGCTTATTTTCGCGACCAGGCGGTGCCGCAACAAAGCGGGCTTATCGAGGCGTCTTTCCTTTGGCGGGATCATCGAGACGACCGGGTTCGCGACCTAATGCAGCAATGGTGGGATTTTCTCGTCCGCTTCGGAGGCCACCGCGATCAACCGGCTCTGAGTTACCTCATGTGGAAAACCGGGGTACGGCCCACGATTCTCCCGGACTATGTCGGTACGAGTCGCGACAACGAATTTTTTTTCCGGACGCCCCACCTGCAAACTGCGGTCGAACTTGAATGCGCGAATGTCCCGCAGCGTGGCGCGGATGAAGATGCCGCAAATGACATGGCCCACGGGACACCGATCGGAAGGCGCCGGGGTTTACCGCCGAAGTTGACTTGGGTTTGCCGAGACAGGTTCAAAGCTGTGGCATCGACTTTCATGCGCGGCCATCAGCTCTCCGAGATTGCAAGACTTTGCCTCACGAGCGCGGATGTAAGCTATGTGGACGAATACCGCCTTGGCTCGCAATCCGATTCAATCCTCATTCTCACCAAAGGATTTTTGAAGCAGGCTTGCCCTGATGAGCTCGCCCAATTGAAGGAGCGTGGAAACATCATCTGCGCGGACTATGTTGACGACCCGGTGCGTGCGGAGTTGCACGAATACCTCGATGCATACATCGCCGCGTCCATTACTCAGTTTATCCATTACTCCGGACGCTATGCCGACAAGTTAATTCATTTGATCACACACCACGCCGACCCTCGGTTAGCGGGGATCAGAGGGCCGGAAGATTACTGCAATATCGGATATTTCGGCGAGATCGTGAATGCGCGTTACGCGCACGAATTGCAGGGTTTAGTGGATTTCTCCCTCACCAACACGCAAGTTTCCGACGCAAGCTGGATCCCGAAGTTGCGCCATTGCAACGTGCACTATGCCGTACGCGAACCGGACTCGACTGAGGGTTTCAAGCCATTCTTGAAGGGCTTTACGGCCGCCCAGTGTCATTCCAACCTCATCGTCCTCAAGGACGAAAGCGACGCGCGCTATTATTTGGGATCAGACTATCCCTATATCCTGAAGGATGGGGCTTTAGAGTCGGTCCTGGAAATGATCGACCGCGTGAAGGAATCGTTCGGAGGTTCGGAGTGGCGGCGCGGTCTAGAGATGATGGAATCGGTGCGGCAAAGGTGCAGCGCCCCGCAAATCGAAAAGGAGCTTAAGGCGTTCCTTATTCAATGCTGATTCCACTCGCCTCATAAATTCAGTTCAGCGAGGTCGTCTTAAGTTCTGAAAGTCGAAATCTGACGAGCGGAGCTTACGAGCCTCTCATTCGTGTGCGGGCCTCGGGCCCTACCTTCTTGTGGATGGGGAAGGCTACGCGCCGGTCAAACCAACCCATCAACCGCGCTGGATGCTGCTTGAAGTGATTGCAAGTCTGATTCGAGTCTCGATCCCGGTAAAACTCTTTTCTCCTCGGCTTCCAAGCCATCGAAAATTGCCTGACCACCGTCGAGCAGCTGGTTCCTTGGCCTCCCTTTATCGGAAACAAGAAACATTTCTTCGCTACGAACCCGCTTCGTGAGCAGAAACTGCGTTCTTAGGCTCCGAAGCGCTTATTCATTTTAAGAAGGGGGATCATCGGAATCGAGGCGCCCAAGGGCTAATGATCCAATAGGACGCTGGGGTAGCGAGACGTCACGACCGTTCTGCGCCAGCATTCTGGTACAGCCGTGCCTACTGCTGTCGTCGCGTGGAGCTTTTTTGACTCTCATATCCCAACCGCGCAATTTAATGGTGACCAGGTTTAGCAGGACGGGGCGGTGAGAAAATTTCTTCGTTTCTTTGGCGCGGCGTCTCGGCGTTTCAATAAGCGGCTTTTCCGGTCGCGCAAACTTAAGCGTCTCCGTCGACAGGTGCGCCGCCGAACGAAGAAAGCCGGCGGCCAGGCAGCTCACTTCTGGGAGTGGCTTCTATACGGCGTGCCAAGCCCCATTGTGCGCGACTGGGACTACATGCCGTCTGCCGTTGAGCTGGAGCCTGGCGCTCCTCCGGTTCAGACCAGCCTTATCGCATTTTATTTCGCTCGATATTCGCCGAAGCCAAATGAGCAAAGCCGGTCATTCGACTGAAATAAGCTTGGCCATGCGCCACGGCATCAAGGCATTCTGCTACGTTCTCGAGGGTTCTGACGCAGAGGGAGATTTCCTCCTATGCCACAAAGACCAGCGAAAACTTCGCATTCTGTTACTGCATAGCAACGGCTTCACCAATTCTCGATGAATTGGCGAAGGCTCTGCAAAGCTCCCGCTATTTGCGCCTAGACGGACGAGCCCTGCTGCTCGTCGGCAACGAAGCGATCGAACCAGGCTTCGCCGCGACTGCTCAGCGCTGGCGAGAATATTGTCGGTCCCACGATTTAGGCGAACTTCTTATTGTGCTTCAAGCTCGCGACGCCGGGCCACAAATCGATTCGATTGATGCCGTGATTTCTTGGATCCCTGGTTTTTCCGTCGCCTCCCCCGCAAGCATCGAAACCTCGACGGCAACATTCATTCGGCGATCGGACCCCGAAATAAGTCGATCCGACCTGCCTCTCTTTCAAGTTGTGGCGTGCCGCGAGAATTCCCGCAGTTCCGACGTCCATGCTGGCTCCGCTGAAGGCGTACCGGCAGCAACCTACCAAGAATGGCTGGAGAAAGCCTGCCGCGACACGTCTATGCAACGTGACTCCACCAACGACATTGTCTTTATCGACGGATGGAATGGTTCACCTGCTGCTTTAGCGCCCAGCGATCGATATGGTTACGCCTATCTCAATGCAACATCGAAGGCACTCCAAGCAGTGGAATCCGCAGGAGCGTCAGAAACGCCAAGGATTGGCGTTATCGTTCATGCGTTCTATGCAGACATTTGGCGGGAAATAGGAGATCGGTTACGTACCTGGCAAATACCCTTCACAACTCTACGTGTCCCTTCCGGAGAGTCGCTACGGGGATGCTGCGGCCCAACTCCAGCAGGAGTTTCCGGATGCCACAGTCATTGAGGTTCCTAACCGAGGCAGGGACATTGCCCCTTTTTTGGCGCTAGCAAACGCGGCAGCATCCGACGGTATGGATATCCTTTGTAAGGTACATACAAAGCGCTCTGCCCATCTGAGCAATGGTGAGGAGTGGCGACGCGATTTGTTACAGAAGGTCCTGGGATGGGGCGATTACCCCCAATCCATTGTTTCTTCATTTCAGGAAAACCCGGCCATAGGGCTCATCATCCCGCAAGGTCACGCTACTTCGGCTGATCGGCATTGGGGGGCAAATCGACTCGGGGTCCTCCACCTGGCTAAGAGGATTCGTTATCGCGGGTTGTCAGCTAACTTTGTGTTTCCCGCCGGCTCAATGTTTTGGATGCGAACCGATGCACTTCGTCCAATTCTGGAACTGGGCCTCGGCGTCGAAGACTTTGAGGAAGAGGCTGGCCAAGTTGATGGAACCTTGGCACACGCGCTGGAAAGGGTTCTGCCGCTTGCAGCAAAGCTCCGGGGATATAGAACGGTTGACACGCGGATTCTCTGTTGGAGGGAGGGAGGCCAATCTCGCTCGGATCTAGAGCTTGCTGTGATGCGAGAACCCGTCATGGATTATAGTTTCAGGAAAACCCCGACGTCCCGGCAGAAATAGCCGTTACCTTGGCACGACCCAGCCTTGTTGCCGGTTAACCTGGCTCGGCGGAGCCAGTGAGTTATCACGCGTATCAAATTAGCACAAAAAACCTGGCATAGTTCCTGCGAATGCTCATCCGCGTACGCAAACCCTGAAGAACGGGTGGCCCACGGTTAACGCGGATCGAGACGATGAGCAACAAAAATTCCCAAAGTGTGTATGCGGGCGATGATGCGAAGTCATCGCTCGGCCGGGCGTTGCAGCAGTTTCGAAACTGCATTCATCGGCGTCGGGGTGTTTTCGGCGCTGATCAATTTGCTCGCGCTGACCGGCTCGCTCTTCATGCTTCAGGTCTATGACCGTGTGCTGCCGAGCAAGAGCGTGCCCACGCTGATCGGCCTCGGCGTTCATCGTCCTCGGTCTTTACGCGTTTCAGGCTGTTCTCGAGTTGATCAGAACGCGCGTGATGGTGCGCATCGGCTCCGGCTTCGACGCGTCGCTGACCGAGAGGGTCTACGACTCAGTTCTCAAATTGCCGCTCAAGGCGCCGCGCGGGCCGGAAGGACTTCAGCCGATCCGCGATCTCGACGTCATTCGCACCTTCCTCACGAGCCCAGGACCGGTGGCGCTGTTCGACCTTCCGTGGATCCCGATCTATCTCGGTCTCTGCTTTGCCTTCCATTTCTATATCGGCCTGACCGCGACCGTCGGCGCCCTCGTCATCATTGCGTCTGACACTGCTCACCGAGGCTCTTTCGCGCGCGCCCATCCGCGACGCATCGAGGTTCGGCGCTGCCCGCAACGCCTTTGCCGAACTCAGCCGCAGAAACAGCGAAGCGTTTCATGCGCTCGGCATGACTGGGCGGATGGCGGCACGCTGGCGCGCCGCGAACGCTGCAGTACAGCGGTGCGCAACAGCGCCTATCCGACGTGACCGGAGGGCTCGGCTCGATTGCGAAGGTGTCACGCATGGTCCTGCAATCGGCGGTGCTCGGCGTCGGCGCTTACCTCGTCATCGAGCAGCAAGCGACGGCCGGCATCATCATCGCCAGCTCGATTCTATCGGCCCGCGCGCTTGCTCCCGCCGATATTGCCATCGCCAACTGGAAGGGCTTCGGCGCTGCTCGGCAAGGATGGCACCGCCTGACCGCGTCTGCTGAAGTTCTTGCCGGCCGAGAGCGAGGTGATGCAGCTGCCGGCGCCGTCGGCCAGCCTTGTCGGTCGAGAATGTCGCGGTCACGCCGCCGGGCTCCAAGCGGACTGTGGTTCAGGGCGTCAGCTTCAACTTGAGCGCCGGCCAGGCTCTCGGGAATCGTGGGACCCAGCGCTTCGGGAAAATCATCGCTCGTGAGGGCGCTCATCGGCGTGTGGCCCACGCTGCAAGGAAAGGTCCGCCTCGACGGAGCCGAACTCGATCAATGGTCGCGCGATGCGCTCGGGACGTCATCTCGGCTATCTCCCGCAGGAGGTGTCGCTGTGCGACGGAACGGTTGCCGAGAACATTTCACGCTTCGAAACTGATGCGTCATCGGAGGCCGTGATCGCGGCGGCGAAGGCGGCCGGCGTGCACGAACTCATTCTGGGCCTGCCCAAGGGCTACGAGACCAAGATCGGCGAGAGTGGAGAGGCGCTTTCGGCGGGTCAAAGGCAGCGCATCGGGCTCGCCCGCGCTCTCTATGGAGATCCCTTCCTCGTCGTCCTCGACGAGCCGAACTCGAATCTCGACACCGATGGCGAGCGCGCCTTGACCAAGGCGATCCGGGGCGTCTGCGAGCGCGGAGGCATCGTGATCGTCATCGCCCATCGGCCAAGCGTTCTCGGCGCGGTCGATTTCGTCCTCGCCCTGTTCAATGGCCAGCCGCGCGCATTCGGCAAGAGAGACGAAGTGCTGACTCCAGTTCCGGTCCTTCCGGCAGGCCTGCCTGTACCGAAAGAAATCGATCAGAGGATTGTAGCCTAGTGAGAGGCATAGCCATGACAGCGCGAACAGGACTATCAGGAAAGCATCCATTCGGAGCGCATCTCCTCGCGGGGATGGCCGCCGCCGCTTTGCTCGTGGTCGGCGCAGGCGGCTGGGCAGGCACGACCGAGATCGCCGGCGCCGTCGTAGCCCCCGGCGTGGTCGTCGTCGACTCCAACGTGAAGAAGGTCCAGCACCCGACCGGCGGCGTCGTTCAGCGAGTTGCTGGTGCACAATGGCGACCACGTGACCGCCGGCCAGATCATCGTGAAGCTCGACGATACCCAAGCCAGCGCCAATCTCGCAATTCTGACCAAGCATCTCGACGAGCTCATGGCACGACAAGCGCGCGAGGAAGCCGAGCGTGACGGCGCCGATGAGATCGACTTCCCTGAGGCATTGACCAGCCGCAGCAGCGATCCGGACGTCGCGAAGCTGATTGCCGGACAGCAGAAGCTGTTCGAGATCAGGCGCAAGGCACGGGAGGGGCAGAAGGCGCAGCTGACCGAGCGCAAGGCGCAGCTCAATCAGGAAATCACCGGCCTGACCGCGCAAGAAGCCGCCAAGGCGAGCGAGATCGAATGGATCCGCAAGGAGCTCGAGGGCGTGATGACCCTCTGGCAAAAAAACCTCGTTCAGTTCACGCAGAGTAGTTGGCCTGCAGCGGGACCTGGCGAAGGCTCAAGGTGAGCAGGGCGCAGCTGATCGCCTCAGGTCGCAGAGACCAAAAACAAGATCGCCGAGATCGAGCTGCAGATCCTCCAGATCGACCAGGACTTGAGAGCCGAAGTCGGCAAGGACCTCGCCACGATCAGAGTCCGATACGGCGGAGACGACGGAGAAGAAGGTCGCCGCAGAGGACGTGCTCGCGCGAGTCGATATTCGCGCGCCGCAGGACGGCACCGTCCACGAAATGTCGGTGCACACCGTGGGCGGCGTCGTCGCGCCCGGCGAAGCAATGATGATGATCGTCCCTGTGGGCGATACGCTTGACGTGGAAGCGCGGATTGCGCCGCGGATGATCGATCAGGTTCATGTCGGGCAGACGGCGGTCCTGCGCTTCTCTGCCTTCAATCAGCGAACCACGCCGGAAATCGATGGCAAGGTCACGCTGGTGTCTCGGCCGACCTCGTTCAGGATCCCAAGGATCCCAAGACCAGCGAAGGCTACTACTCCGTGCGCATCGCCATTCCGGAGGAGCAGCTGCGAGACCTGAAGCTGCAGCTCGTCCCGGGAATGCCAGTCGAATGCTTCATCCGAACCGATGATCGAACCGTGATCTCGTATCTGGTGAAGCCGCTCCGCGATCAGATCGAGAAAGCATTCCGCGAACGATAAGAACAGATTTAACTAACTATTTCAGAGCAATCGTCGACACGTACAGGCGACGAAGACTAGCTAAGCGTCAACAGAGTCAACAGTCAAAGTAAGGTAGAGTACCATGTCCAACGAAATCGTCCTCGAGAATCAGAAGCAGGGAAATCCCGAAAGCGAATGGGGTTTGCCCAACGGTGCGAGCTCAAGCATCGAAGGCTTCACCACCGACATCAGCACCGATGTGGGCGGCACCGTTGAGTTCAAGATCAACACGGACGCGACCGATTACCGGCTCGATATCTATCGCCTCGGTTATTACAACGGCGACGGCGCGCGGCTGGTCGGTTCGATCGAGCACACCGGAGCTGTCAACCAGCCCGCTCCGATTGTCGATCTTGACGACAGCAACCGTCGATGCTGGCAATTGGAGCGTGACCGACACGTGGACGGTTCCCGCCGATGCGGTCTCGGGCGTCTACATTGCAAAGCTGGTGCGCGAGGACGGCACGCCAGGTGAAAATCAGATTCCCTTCATCGTCAGGGACGACGGCGGCCACTCCGACATCGTCTTCCAAACCTCAGACACGACGTGGCAAGCCTACAACGACTGGGGCGGCGCCAGTCTTTACACGAATACTTTGGGCAACGGGCGCCAATCGCGCTTACGCCGTAAGCTACAATCGGCCGCTGGATACCCAGACGACAATTCGATTTTTGGCGACGGTGAATATGCAGCCATTCGCTGGCTCGAGAAGAACGGCTACGACGTTTCCTATATCGCCGGCGTGGACACCGCGCGCTCAGGCAGCGAACTGCTCGATCACAAGCTTTCCTTTCGGTTGGCCACGACGAATATTGGTCAGCGCGAGCAGCGGGCCAATGTCGAGGCAGCGAGAGATGCCGGCGTCAATCTCGCGTTCTGGAGCGGAAACGAAGTTTATTGGGAGACGCGTTGGGAGCCGAGCCTGGATGCCACGCCCGACGCTTATCGCACCTTGGTGACTTACAAAGAATCGAATGGCGGACGCAGTTGACCCCAGTTCCGAATGGACCGGAACGTGGCGCGATCCGATGAACCCGAGCGGGGCTGATCCGGAGAACGCGTTGAGCGGCACGATGTTCATGGTGGACGCGCCTCGCTCCGATACGATCAGCGTTTCATCCGACTATTCGAAACTGCTGTTCTGGGCCAATACCGCCATTGCCAATCTGCAGCCCGGGCAGTCGATCCAGCTTGCGCCGGGCTCTTTTGGTTATGAGTGGGACGTCGACCTCGACAATGGCTTCCGGCCGGCAGGGCTCATCGACCTCTCGTCAACTAGTGGTCCCTGTGAACACGCTGGAGACCAATTACCCAACGGAAGTCAGGCCGGCAACGCCACGCACAATCTGACGCTCTATCGCGCGCCGAGCGGAGCTCTTGTGTTCAGCGCTGGGACCATCTTCTGGCCCGACGCACTCGACTCCCACAACACGCAAGGCATAACGCCTGACCCCAACGTGCAACAGGCCATGGTTAACCTTCTCGCGCAAATGGGAATCCAGCCCCACACGCTGCAGTCGGGACTTGTCGTCGGGGTTCTGTCAAATGACCACACCGCCCCACAGGCAACCATTAACCCGCTCAGCACTTGTTGTTACCCAGGGCAGTACTTTCGCGGTCAACGGCACAGCCGCAGATCTTGGGGGGCGGCGTCGTGGCTGGCGTGGAGTTCTCGGGCGACGGAGGGTTGACATGGCACAAGGCAAGCGGTTGGGACAATTGGACCTACAATTGGCACGCCAACAAGATCGGCTTGGCAACCCTAGAGGTTCGAGCCGTCGACGATAGTCTCAAATCTTAGCACTCCGAGCGGCAGCGCGATTACAAGGTGTTTGTCGACTCCTGTGCACCCCGGCTTCGACTCGGCTTACTATCTCAAAATGAATCCCGACGTCGCGGCCTCGGGAATTGATCCCTACACCCACTATGAGACATGGGGTTGGGAACAGGGCCGCGACCCGAACGCTTTCTTTTCGACTAGTCTATATCTCGCCGCGAATCCGGACGTCGCCCGTCGGGCATGGATCCTCTGACGCATTTCGAGAATTGCGGCTGGAAGGAGGGACGTGATCCGTCCGCCTTATTCAGCGTGAATTTCTACCTGAAGCAAAATGTCGACGTTGCTAGCGCCGATCTCAATCCGCTCGATCACTACCTCGTCTACGGTCAAGGGACTGGGCGAACGTTTGAGGCTTCAATCGGAAAGGTGGACTCGTGGGATTTCAATTACGAGTACTACTTGACCAAAAACCCTGATGTGGCCGCCTCGAAGATCGACGCCTTTCAGCACTATCTCGATTACGGTGCGAACGAAGGTCGTAACCCCAACGCCTACTTTGACACTAAGTATTACCTCGCCAATAACCCAGATGTCGTAGCTTCGGGAATGAACCCCTTAGAACACTATGCTCTCTATGGCTGGAAGGAGGGTCGAGACCCGTCCGCCGAATTCAACACCAAAGATTATCTCGCGGCCAATCCTGATGTGGCCGCCGCAGGAATGGATCCACTGGAGCATTATCTGATGTATGGCATCTATGAGGGACGAGAGCTCCATCCGACGACGACGACCGACTTAGGTTTGATGCCGCACCGAAAACGATGGCCTCGGTTCCACCTAGGCTGGCCAAAGAATTCGCCCGAGAAACGTGGTCCGAATCGCAGCCACGATACCGGCCGTGGTTAGGAAAATGATCACGGCGGAGAAGGGAATGCCCATCGCGGCTCCGCCGACGATCATACGTCAAATCCTGCAGTCCATCAGGTAAACCAACACTGGGAAGTGCAGGATGTAGATTCCAAATGTTAGTGGGGCCAATGCAATTATTGGTGTTCAATCTGCCGAGCATCCTGCGAGAGATTGACCAAGTCCGCGTAATCCTCCAAAAGAGACAGGTCGCAGCACAGACTACAAAGGGAGACCAATAGGCGTAAAAAGTCTCTGTCGGGTGGCCACTCCGCTGGGTTGCCAACGTCGTTAAAAGCGCTGTTCCCAGGCCGAGCTCCCCCACCGAGGCCAATTAGAAGTAGGCTTGTCTCTTCTAGATGGGATCCATCGTGACAACATCGCTCCGAGAAACATGTAACCAGCATAGATCGGAAAAGAAGAAAAATCGATCCCGACCCATTACTTCACCGGCTTACAGCGCGGAAAAATGGTAAAATCGAGGAACCGAAAAAGCTGTGATTGCTAGATAAAAAACTTTGCTGCACATGTGATGCATGCCTATAGAAATATGCTTTGTATCGGGAAAAAAAGATAGAGACCAATTAAGAGTATACAAGAACCAAAGATGTATTAAGATAGGCCCTCTGAATATCTGCGTAATATTTAGATTTGTTCCCCGGATACTTTTCATGCGTACCTAGATCCGTATTTCGCATTAGAAGAATAAATACCAAGGACCAAAATAATAATAGGCATAGCCAACTTCGATCAATGCGACGCAAGCACGTCACTACATCGCGATTTCCTTCGGTAATAATCAGACAACCACTTAATATAAAGAACATCGGAACGCTAGCCCTACAGAGGCTATCGTATAAATTTACAAAGTACCACTGTGGCCCTGGCGAATTGAAACCTTCTCCGGCAACATGCAAAATAACCACCATAAGCATAGCGCTAACTCTGACTAAGTCAAGACCAAACTCTCGCTCACCATTGTTATGGGCTTGGGTCATTTCGGTGAATCTATCGGCCATTGATACCCGATTTTGATCGCGCTCGTAGGGAAAAGTATTTATCTGCTTTTTTTTCGACAGCACATAGTGTATTTCGACTGGCGCTGATGTTAGATGTGGTAATACGGTTTCATTCATTCGATCATGTTTCACCAGCAAGCGGTTTATCATCTTGTATTGCGTAGGAGGAAATTGACATAGGGTGGATCCAACTGGCGAATTCTCCGTTATCGAAGCCATATTCGCAGAGAGACGGCTGGGTAGCACCCCCTCAAACCGATATTGGCGCGGCACGGATTTTGTTGCGTCACTTCGGATTTTATCACCGCTTCGACAACCGCGGCCAATTCCCGCCTCAGCCCTGTTGTAAACGGGTCTGCGTTTTCCTTCAGGCCCGCCCAATGCTCCGAACGAGGGGTCATCACGGTTTCAAATAGATTATAAGTCATCGAAGCAATTCATGCGCATTAGCGACATGGAAGGCCGCGAGCAGCACATTACACGCGCGTCTCAAGGCTTATAACGAAAGTGCCTACAGCCGTCTACTATTGCTACAATCAAACGTTGCGCCGTGTTGTACATGGACACATTACGGGCGCCGACCTTCTCGCTCTGCCTGAGGGAAACTCAATTATCGCATCGCGGCCTTCGTCAGAAACCCTTATGACCTAGTTATATCAGGGTTCCAGCAAGTTTGGAGAGACATACACGAGCAGCCATCCTCCGAGTTTCCCTCGCCCTGGGTTAGGGATTTGGTCATGCGTCAGCTTGCGGAAAACTTTGCCCAACTCTCACCTGATTTCGACAGATGGGTTAGGATTCTCGCAAGGATCAAATTTATGACGTTGGTCGAAACACAAGCTCTGTTTAGACCCAGCGACGTACTGGACCCATATTGGCGAAACCCAATTCGTTGACTTCATAGGACGAGTCGAAAATTTCGATGCAGATTTTACTCTATGTGTTCAATGTTTGATATTTCGGAGGGTTCCAAGAAATTAAACGATAACGTGCGCGAGGATCGGGCCGGACAGGATTCAAATGGTTATAAGTACACGAGGCTGATGAGTGACGAATCCATTATAAAGATCAACAAACTATTTTCGCAGGATTTTGACGCTCTTGGCTACAAAAAAGTCATTCCCGCCAAGGGAATGCTGTGATCTAATCTTCCGATACGGCGATTATTCAGACCACGGGGATTAATCAGTTTCTCGACGACGAGATGTTGAGGTGCGACACGTTCGGCCGTGCGCTCCGTGCCAAAGTGATACGCCAGTCATTTCCACAGTGGCTGGTGCAGAAATGTGATAGGCGGAGCCGCCCCATTCGATTAGCGTTTCTTATCGGTAACGGGCTCCTTTTTGTATTGAGTAGGGGACGTAAATGGGTGGGGGGCGGTTTTGCGACCGCGCGCGGTCGGATTTTGCTTTTTTTTCGATAGGTTGGGTCGTGGTCCCCGCAGAGAAGGCGCGGCAATCATCCTCGCACATCGCTTGTTCTCGACATTGCTGTCGGCGAGTGTCTTTGCGGGATCACCGGCTGCGGCGCAGCAGGCTGTCAGCGTCATAGCCTCGCCAAGTCCCGTCGACGTGACCAACGACAATGACTGCACCTTCTTGTTGGGTCACTGCGCGCAGATCACGACGAGCGACAAGGATGCCTCGGTCAATTTCGCCAATAGCGGCAATTTCAATGCCGGCCTGAACGGCATCTATACCACAACCACCGGCCTGACCGCGCCGATCACGATCGAGAACGCGGGCGACATCAAGGCTCTCAGTCACGGCATTGCCGCCATTGTGAACGGCGGCGGCAGTGACCTCCACCTCAACAATAGTGGCGGAATCTCTTCCGGTGCCGACGGCATCAACGCGCTCATTTTCAGTTTTGGCGCCGAGGGCAACCTTGCGTTGGACAACGCGGGAGACATCAAAGCCGCCAGCCATGGAATTTTTATCCAGAATGCGAGCGCCGGCGGTGATCGTCTCCATCAAGAACAGCGGCAACGTCACGTCGTCCGATTGGGGCGTCTTCGCGTTCACACCCCGCAACGATAGCCGGATCATGATCGAGAACGCGGGAACGATCGTCATACCGGTCCGAGCAACGTCGCGCATGGAATATTTGCCGATACCACGGGTATCGGCGCCACCATCAGCCTCGAGAATAGCGGACCGATCGCAACAAAGGGTGACAGCGCCAATGCCATTTTTGCCCGGACCAGCAATTCGAGCAGCTCCATCGCGCTCTTGAATACGGGAGACATCGCTACGGCTGGCGACCATGCCCATGGCATCGCGGTTATTTCAGGTGGCAACGATAGCGCCATCATGATCGACAATTTCGGTGACATCGTCGCCGGTTCTTACGGCATCAGCGCCGCGTCTTCCGGCGCCAACAGCCCCATCTCGGTCACGAGCAACGGTCTCATCGATCCCGATATCGGCATGGTGCTGACGACCAGCGGCCCGAACAGTCCGATCGCTGCCGAGAATGCGGGGACGATCGAGGGGACCCATATGGGATTTCTTGCGCTAACGCTTGGCGACGGAAGCCCGATCTCATTCAGCAACAGCGGAAAGGTGACCAGTACCGGCGACGGCACGCCATTCGTGTTCACGCAAGGCATTGTAAGCGTTTCGGCCTACAGCACTGCCGTGGCTCTCGTCACAAATGCTCCGGGCAGCAACATTCTCATCGAGAATAAGGGCACGATATCGGGACTGGGCAGCAACGGCATCGGTATTTCAACTCTCGCCGCCGCAGCGGGGAGCACCACGAAGATTGTCAACAAGGGGAGCCTATATGGCGGCTTCGCAGCCCTTCTATCGGAAGGTCCGGGTGCGACCACGATCCTCAACACCGGGGATATCTCGTCCGGCTCGCTCTTGGCCCTCGGCGTCTATCACGGCAGCGCTCACGTTGATCAATGCGGGGCGGATCTCGGGTTATGTGGTCCTCGACGCGGACGATACTTTCGTCAACTCCGCGGGTGGCGTGTTCGAGACTAAGCTCGCGAGTGACTTCGGGCCCGGCTCTGATCTGTTCCGCAACGAGAATGGCGGCACGCTACAGACTGCCACAGTTCCCGGAACCATTGCGCATAGCTCGTTCGTCAATCTCGAGCGTTTCGAGAACCAAGGGCTTATCTCGCTGCGGGACAAGCAGGTTGGAGACAGTTTCGAGATTTCGAATACCCTGGGCGGGCGCGATCTCAAATTCGTCGCATCGGGCAATTCCACCCTCGCCGTGGATGCAATACTCGGTGGACCGGGCTCGGGGTCCGACACACTCACCATCAACGGCGACGTGTCCGGAAAGACGCTGGTCGATGTCAACAACGCCAACGCTGGACCCGGCTCTCTGAACAAGGAGGGTATTCCGGTCGTTTATGTGAACGGCAATGCCAAGAGCGACGATTTTTTCCTCGACCAAGCCTATCGACGCTGGCCTCTTCAACTACGACTTGTTCTACACGCCCGTCGGAAGTGGCATTTTCGAGCTCAAGAGCTTCCTAGGCGCCAATGCCTTCGTGTTACCGCAGCTTGAGACCGAGGCGCAGGATCTGTGGCATGCGGGATCCGATACATGGTTCGACCGCACCAGCGACCTACGAGTTCTCCTCAATGGCGGGAACGCACAAGCGGTCAACGCCGCGAACGCGCAATATGCGGAAGAGCCGTCTTCTCCGACTATCACTCCTGCCATGTGGGCAAGAGGCGCGGGCTCCTGGCTCGGCCGCGACGCATCAGCCGATGTCTCCGCCTATGGCAGAGACTATCGCTACAATCTCAATCACGATCTCCAGACCGTCGACTTCCAAACCGGTCTCGACCTCGGCCAACGCGGCCTACTCTCCGACAACGACATCCTGGTCTTCGGGGCGCTCGGCGGCTTTGTCCACGCCGATCTCGATTACGATGCACTGGTAAGCACCTTTGCCTTCAGCGGCGCACAGGTTGGTGGCTACGCCACCTATCTGAGGGCGGATTCTTCGTCGACACTCTGGTCAACGTGCATCTCTTGGAGATCGACAGCCAGACCTTGGGCTTTCCCAAGGCCATGAGCGCGACGACCGTCGGTGTTCGAACCAACTCGGGCTATCGCCTCGGCTCGTTCGGCCATGGCGCCTTCATCGAGCCGCTGGCCACCATCTCGGTCAACTGGGCCGACATCGACGGCTTCTCTGTCGGCGGCAACAGGGTGTCCTTCGGGGACGATCCCAATGTGAGGGGCCGGTTAGGGCTTAGGGTCGGTACCTCAACGCCGGTGTGGGCCGGGGTCACGATGGAGCCGTTTGTAATCGGGAGCCTGTGGGGTAACCTATCCGACAACAATGAAGCGACGCTCGTCTCGAGCGGAACGACCTTCCACATCGAGGACAATGTCGACGACTTATGGGGCGAGGTGTCGGCAGGCGTAAACTTCTTCAACCCGAGTGCCAACACGAGCGTCTTCGCCAAGCTCGATGTCACCTTTGGCGACAACATCGACGGTGTCGGCGGCAAGGCCGGCATGCGTGTCAGCTGGTAGAAGCTACCGCATTGCCCTTTTCGACACGACACAAGCCTGCAAGGCGCAGGCGTGGGGCACTGCTTCATAAAGCCCGAGGGACAAAGCCCGGGCCTAAACTCTCAAAGAGCAAACACTCATACTTTGTCGACGGGGACACAGAAATGGCGAAGATAAGCTTGCAGGGAAAAGACCGCCTCATCGGTCTCGATCTCTTGCGAGCACTCGCTATCAGCGGGGTGTTGATCACGCATATTGGCATCTATGGCCTACATTTTGGGACCGACTGGTGGTTAGCAGGCGCGGGCGGATACGGCGTCGAGCTGTTCTTTGCACTCTCAGGCTTTCTCATCGGCCGATTACTCCTCGAAATCGTCGAACGCGACCCGAGCATCCGCGCTTGGGGCATCTTCATGATCCGGCGCTGGATGCGCACGCTTCCAGTCTACATGTTGTGGATCTTGGTTCTGCTAGTCGTCGCTCCCCCACCGAATCCTGCCGTCACTGCGCTTAAGTATACATTCTTGGTTCAGAATTTTGCTTGGCCAATGTCAACTGGTTCGCCGTGTCGTGGTCTCTAACCGTCGAGGAGTGGTTCTATCTTCTCTTCAGCGCGTTCGATGATCGCGCTGACAATTCGCTCGCGCTCTGTTGCGGTGTTCGGCACATGCGCGGTCTTTCTCATCGTGCCGCTGCTGCTGAGACTCAATATCAACGTTCCAGATGCTGAATGGGACTCTGGAATGCGAAAAGTAATGGTGTTTCGCCTCGACGCTATCGCCTATGGGGTGGTGATGGCCGCGCTTTATCGGCAATGGCCTTCCGTGCTTCACCGTTGGCGCTATCCATCTCTCGCACTCGGACTCTTGCTCGCGGCCTTTCCCCATTTGCCTATCGGCTACTTGCTCGGCTCTTGGTGGAAGGCGACAGCATTCAATTTCGTATCGATCGGATTTGCCTTGGCCATGCCATGGGCGGTCTCTCTCCGCCTTCCGTTTCTCGCAGTTAGAGGGCTGATCACTTGGCTCGCGGAGCGCTCATACTGCCTTTATATCGTCCACCTCACATTCGTGATCCTAATCAGCAATGCGGTAACGGCAGCCAACATGCCGGACGCGCTGACCGCTCTGGCGACAATGCTTCTCTCGGCCTTGGTCGCCGAACTCTCGTTCCGTTTCTTTGAGATGCCAATTCTGCGGCGGAGACCGCCGCAATTTGTCAAAGCTCACGACACACAAGCCGAACAATCCCCGCGCGGGTGGGTTGGTCTGAAGCAGCGCAGTGATAAGAGGCCTGAGCCTATAGAAGTTGTTGCTGGCCGCCATTGAGTCCATTGACGACGCGCCGCTGCCACTTCCAAACTCTAATAGCGCCGCGGAATGAATTCGGGATTCTCAAATTTCTGCACGAGCTCTTCCTCTTGGGGTGCTATTTCACGAGCGAAGAAGCTCTCCTCTCCCTGATCATCATAGGGATCGTGGTAGCGTTCGGAAAAAGCGTCGTTGCTGCGAAAGTGAATCCGATGGCTTTTCCTGATGGGTCGTCCACTGCGGTAAGTCTGATAGAACTTGGATGCTGGAAACGACAGCGAGCACATCTCGTGCAGCGCTCTCTTGTACCATTCGAAGATGCTGGCAACGGTGTTGGTGAGAGCGCCGACCTCCGCCGCGGCCCATGTGAAAACATCGCTCTTGACGCCGGAGAAATGTAGAGAAACCTATACGAGTGCCATCTGAGTAGAGCTCGGGGATCGCGCCCACAAGGTTCACGTTCACGAGATCCCAAGAGCTAATGTTGAGCGTTCTCTCCTTCATGACGTGCACGCAATCGAAAAACACCGGGAAAAAATTTGCCCATTTTTGATCGGTGAACAAACCTGACGCGTGGTCGCGATAGCAATATTTGCGAAGCCGGTCCGACCAGAAATCCACAACCGCCTTCGCGTCGTCTCCCGCTCGCAGGGCAAAAAAACCAAGATTGAAAATCCCATGTGCGAGACAGGAAATCTCGTTCACTTCGATTTGGCGTTGATTTTCACGGGCTGGGCGCCCAAACATGAGGCGTCAGCAGAAATCCTCCTTGCTCTAGTCATTCCGTAACCTCATGGAGGCGGCGCAGCACGACGACGTCAGGGTCCAGATACAGGATTTGCTGAACACCCTTAGCCAAAAGGCTTTGGGCAAAGAACGGCTTTACCGCCGTGCAAAGTTCTTCGGAGTCGTGTTTGAAAGTCCAAGACGGACCGTAAATCAACTCTAGCTCACTGATCGGCACGATCTCGTCGATCTCCGGCACCTTCGCGGAAATCAATTCACTGTCCTCCAGCACGTCTGAGAGCAGGACGACAAACCACCAATCCTCGTGGTGCTGTTTGAACGTTTTGGCCAGAGACCGCCGCGCGATCCAAATAGGCATTATTGCAACTCGTAAAGCAGACCGATCTTTTCATGTCTCCGCGCCAGTGCCCCATGCGACGCAACTCATTCCATTTCAGCAGGGGTCAATTCGGCGGCACCGCTCCGATCCCCTGACCCGCGCCAAGTAAATCATGGTGCTCCGCGGCTGCGCAATTTCTCGTAATTCGCTACCGGGACAGTGGGGCGCGATACGCGCTCGTGCGTTTGGGGATACCTATGATCGGTGCGATCCTTCGAAAAGTCGAAGCCAGAACATCCAATCCTCGAGGGCATGAAGATCCGAGATCGAATGAGATCTTCTCCAGGTGGCCGCCTGAACATAACTGCTTGAATCGGGAAAGTATTGTTGAGACAAGTTTCGAATACGACCACCAAAGAGAGTAATGAACAGTACCATAGGCGATCTCATTCGCGCCATCACCATCGCTCTCTACATATATAATATCGGCGGCAGTATAAGCAGCAACCGCAGACGCTATTTTCGAGTGCGCAGACTAAGGTAGCAATATGATTGGGGTAGATATAATCGTCGTCGTCAAGACAGAAAACGTAATCAGAGGTTGAAAGGCGTAGCCCCTCACTAAGGAGCGCACCCCGAGTGGCAGCCTCACACGGAGCAAATGTTATGTCTACGTGGTTCTTCTTGGGCTCGGGCAAGACGTCGGCTGTCAGGGCTTTAACACGATCAATTCCGATATTTTTATTGAACAATAGGATGACACGAATAGAAATGTGAGCGCCAAATAAGTCTTGATGGAAGACCGATCTTAATCGATCTACGTAAAAGTCTGGGCCTGTTCAACTGCGTTCGCAAGAGAACCGATACGGATCTGGGGGATAAAAATTCGTATTTCTTTTCCCGAGTTGATATTCCTCGATACTCGAATTGGGAAAATTCTTTTATAGTCCAAAAATCCTGCATCTGAGGTGATTTGGTAGTCCCTTCACTTTTTTCTTCGATTTTTTCTCTTTGTACGTCTTCGAGGCAGGTCTGCGAAGTAGGCCTAGCGCGACCAAGGGTTTGCGCAGGGCCCTTCCAATTACCCAACCGACCAGGAAATAGCATGCGGCCTCCGATCCAGTCTTTTTACCAATGGTATTAGCGTTGACAAGCGCTGTGCACCGAAAGTTAGCAAGCGGTTGGAAAGCCCTCGCCAATCGCCTGCGCTTGACACACTCGTGGCAATCCGGCCCCGTCACGAAAAAAGACGCGGTAGGTCGGCATCATTGGTTTCTTGACGCTCCCCTCAAGCGTTATCTAGCATTAGAAACCAAGTTCGCACGGACATTGGCCATCGCAGGGGCTCATCTATGAGGCTAAAGCAAATTTGGTGTAAACACCGAAAGCACGATAAAAGTGCTGGTGTAAATTTATATCTTAATCTGATGACAAAGACTTGTGTGGGATGATACACGAAGATACGCCGCTTCCTGTATTTGGAGCTGAAAAATATGATTTGAGTATAAGGAAGGTAGGTCTAGATTGGCCTAGCTCAGCGTTCACAATGATTGGTTTAAAGCGCCTGAGGAACGTGCGAAAACTTATGGAAGCGGCTATACAAGGCAATATCCCGGGCGACTTCGTCGAGACCGGCGTTTGGCGTGGTGGCGCAAGCATTATGGCGAAGGCCGTTTTACAAGCTTACAATATTACGGATCGTCGAATTGTAGTCTGCGATTCATTTGAGGGACTGCCCCCACCAGAGCCTGACAATTATCCTGCTGATGCTCAATCTTCGTTTTCATGAATATAAGTATTTGGCAGTGTCGATGAAAGAGGTTCGGAGAAATTTCAAAAAATTTAGTCTGTTGGACGACAAGGTAATTTTCGTAAAAGGATGGTTTAAAGATACTATGACTTTAGTGCCAAGCAAGGATATTGCCGTCCTGCGATTAGATGGTGACATGTATGCATCAACTATAGTTCCATTAGAAAGCTCTATTTGATCGAATTTCTGATGGAGGCTGGATTATCGTCGATGACTATTACTCCGTTCCGACGGCTAAGCAGGCGGTTCATGATTTTCTGAATAGTCGCGGTTTGCAGGTCCGTTTACGGGAGATAGACGGCCAGGGAGTGTTCTTTCGCAAGCGGTCTTAACTGAGGCCGCACGGATATTACGCCGAGTCGAAAAGTTGCTCATCTTGGAAAATGTAGCCGAGGCAGGAACTGCAGATCCGAAAGACTGGAGAAGCCCCGCACGCGGGGGCGCTACGGGGCTTCTCCCTCCATCCATAGGTGGAGGTGGGAGCTTATCCGGTAGACAACGTTCGAAAATGCGCGCAAATGGGGGGTGCCGGCGCGCCAGGCTCCGCCGGGAAGCTCGCACAAAATTAGGCTAGGTCCCCGCACCTCCCCTGTCAGCCCAACATTGCCTTCAAGGTTCAAGCTCCGGTCAACGCACCATAAAGTCGTGGGCTAGCCGAACCGGCTCCGCCCACTAGTCGCCCGTTAGGCGGCTGCGCAAGCTTTGAGCGCTTATGCGGCATGGCGACTAGGGCGCAATCTAAGCTTGTCCTGCATCCAATTGCGCCGACAGAGCTCACGGGCGCCGCAGGTCCAATCTCGGCGATCTAGGGTGACCTGCGCGAGCGAACTAAGCCACTGACGCCTTCAGTGCGCAAAATCTCCCAGCCACGCCGGATCGGGCGTTTCGGTGGCGCCGCAACGATCCGATCCTGCGCTCGCGCTCCCCCACGAAAACCTGGCGTTATCTTGGACGCCATTTTTCGAATTTCTTTTGCAGGCGACTTGCCGAAGAGTGCGGGATACTTGGATGGCGCCTCAGTTTTCCACCATTTCAAATAGCCCCTTGCGTCGAATGGATTCGGAAATTCAACTTGGAGGTCAGGATTCTCGCGGTAGATGAGACGTTGGGCGGCGGAGATCTTCTCGCCATTCGAAAAGGCGCCAAACGCCCACGGAATCTGGGCAATGGGGTCTCGACCGAGTTGTTCTATTTGCTCCCGATACCAGCTGATGAGACTGAATGCGACGGTTGCGTCAGACGCATATCGCGTCGCATTAATGAGGTGCGCCCCGGTGTCGAAACCCGTGAAGTGGTAGAAGCCGAGCGTTTCGCCATCAACCGACAGTTCGTGCCCCAGGGTTCCGGTGAGGCTTCTGGTCGTGATGTTCCAAGGTGCAAGGTTGAGTCTTGGGCTTCGCATGATTGCCACACCAGAAAAAAAGGCTGGCACAAGGTCGATCCAACGCTGGTCTGTGAAAAGACCCCTTGGGATATTATCGCGGCAAAAATGATACGTGCGTTCTGCCCACCAGTCGGCAAAGCGAAGTCCTTCGTCGGACGCGCGCACGCCGATAAATCCAAGATTGTACACGCCGTGCCTAAGACTGCAGATCTCGTTCTTAATGATCTTATCGAGACTATTTTCGGGATTCGTCAGATGCGGTGTGAGAGCGATGTTCGCCTCGTCCAAGGACGCCAGGATATCGTCGACACGTGAGAACAGTACGATGTCGGGATCGAAATAGAGGACCTTCTCGCAGTCGGACCGCCGCAGCAACTGCTTTAAGGCGAACGGTTTGATCGCGGTGCACAGCTCAACAATCGTGTGACAGAATGCCCAACCGCGCCAATTCGGAATTTCCATTTGGTCGAGTGGCATGATCGTGTCAACGGGCTCGCGATCCAAGTTGAACTTCACACCCAATTCGTCACCGAGTGCCAGATGCAGGACCCATTCAGGGTGGTGCTTTCGGAGCGACTGGAACAGTAGGCGCGCTTTAGGGATGTAGTTGAAGGCAGCGCTTGTGAAAACGTGCACCGTCATCTTAGTCCTCTATCTTTGTCTTTCGCGCGGCATTGACCGCCGTTTCAAGGCGTCCTCTTTACAAGTGATGGTGGCATCTCATTATCACCTCATAGGGGCTCCATGCGAAGCGATAAGCTATGATTGGCTCTTGCAATGCACCGAGCTCGAGGTCCGATCGGTACGGACCATCAGTCGATGCTCCATTTCACGCCTAATATCTTCAGAGAAGGCGTGAATGACACTCCAACTGACAAGTCGCCGGCGAGCATGGTCTTCATGACAGCCTTCGAGTGGCGAGACACACCGTGCCAGTCCCAGACCTCCAGATTTTCAATTCAGGGGCACTAAATGCCTCGTCTGAGAGGAGTACGAGGAACTCCTCACCGGAAGTAGGTAATATGCGGCTCAAACAGCGGCAGATCTCGATCCTTGTCGGACGTTAGGACCGCATTCCCACAGACGCCCCAGTCTATGGCGAGCGTGGGATCGTCGAACCGAATGCCTGTGTCGTTCTCCGGCGAATAGAATGCGGAGACTTTATACGAGAACAAGGTGTTGGGCTCGAGGGTGAGGAAGCCGTGAGCGAACCCGGCCGGAACAAAAAGTTGGTTGCCTTCCGCTGCGCTGAGCTCGACGGCAAAGTGCCTGCCCAAGGTGGGTGACGTCTTTCTTAGATCGACGGCGACGTCGAGAACCGATCCCGACACGACGCTCACGAGCTTCGCCTGAGCGCAGGGCTCGGTTTGAAAATGCAAACCCCGCAGCGTGTGCATCGGCGCCGAGAAGGAGAGATTGTCCTGAACGAAGTCGACGGCGATGCCCGCCTCGGCGAGGTCTCTTTTATTGTAGCTTTCGGTGAAGAAGCCGCGCGGGTCGGGAAAGCGCCGCGGTTTGAGAAGCAAGGTCCCTGGCAGCGGCGTCGAAATAATACACAATGCCTTTGCCATCACCAGCCGTCTTATCCGAGCAGACGCTAAGCCCGTGCGCCTCGAATTGAGGTCGTTGCACCGCCGGGACTCAGCCCGAAAAATCCCCGCCATTGCACGTTTTGAGCGAAAATTAGCCGGTTCTTGGTCGCTATACAACCAGCGGCCTTTGCATTAGAAAATGGCACTGAGATGCGGGCTTGGCGAGGGGCGGGGTTATGAGAGTTATCGTTACAGGCGGGGCGGGTTTTATCGGTTCGGCTGTCTGCCGTTTTCTTGTCAATGAAATCGGCGTTAGCGTTCTCAACATCGACAAGCTCACTTATGCGGCCAATTTGAATTCGCTCGGGCCGCTTAACAACTCGCCTCGTTATCATTTTCAACGCGCTGACATTTGCGATCGGGCTGCCATGGACGAGGCGTTCGATAGCTTCCGTCCCGATGCCGTTATCCACCTTGCCGCCGAGAGCCATGTCGATCGCTCGATCACAGGCTCGGACGCCTTCATCGAGACCAATATCGTCGGGACATATACCCTGCTGAAGTCAGCCTACGCCTACTGGCGCTCGTGCAATGGCGCAGGCGAGCATTTCCGTTTCCTGCACGTTTCGACCGACGAGGTTTACGGTTCATTGGGGTCCGACGGCAGCTTCAGCGAGATGTCGCCCTACGAGCCGAGCTCACCCTATTCGGCAAGCAAAGCCGCCTCCGATCATCTCGTCATGGCGTGGCACAGAACCTATGGTCTGCCGGCCCTCATCTCGAACTGTTCAAACAACTACGGCCCTTACCAATTTCCGGAAAAACTGATCCCCCTGGTCATCCTCAACGCCTTGGCCGGCAAGCCGCTGCCCGTCTACGGCGACGGGCAGAACATTCGCGACTGGCTCTATGTCGAAGACCATGCTCGCGCGCTCTATCTCATTCTCACGCAGGGACGCCTTGGCGAGAAATACAACGTCGGCGGACGAAACGAATGGACGAACCTCGCGGTCGTCGACCGCATCTGCAGCATCCTCGATGAGTGTCACCCGCAAGGAGCACCTCACAAGCGCCTTATCACATTTGTCGTCGACCGGCCCGGACACGACCGGCGCTATGCCATCGACGCAAGCAAGCTCGAGAACCGAGTTGGACTGGCGCGCAGCCGAAACCTTCGACTCAGGCCTCGAAAAGACGGTCCGCTGGTATCTCCACAATCGGGCATGGTGGGAGCCTCTTCGAAACAGCTTCGGCGGCGAAAGGCTGGGACTTCCGCAACATGTTCCAGCCTCGGGCTCCTAGATTGATGAAGGTATTGGTGATTGGCGCTGAGGGGCAGCTTGCGCGCTCCTTGTTAGAGTGTGCAAAATCAGCCGACACCTCCGTTGTTGCGCTGGGACGCCCGGAACTCGATCTTCTGAAGCCCGACACAGTTGCGCGCGCTGTTGAAAATGCCGCTGTCGGAGATCGTGATCAACACTGCGGCCTATACTTCGGTGGATAAGGCGGAGGCCGAACCGGAACTCGCTTTCGCCATCAATGCCCGGGGCGCGGCTCGTGTAGCCGAAGCGTGCGCGCGCAAGAATATACCTCTCATCCATATTTCGACCGATTATGTCTTCGACGGGGCTCTGGCGCGACCATACCGGGAGGACGATCAGCCCGCCCCTCTTGGTGTGTATGGTCAATCCAAGCTCGAAGGAGAGCGCCTGGTCGCCGATGTCTGTCAAAGACATCTCATTCTGCGGACTGCATGGGTCTACAGCCCCTTCGGACACAACTTCGTCAAGTCAATGTTGCGGCTCGCCGCCAATCAGTCGGAAGTCGGCGTGGTCGACGATCAAATTGGCAATCCCACCTACGCCCCGCATCTCGCAGCAGGTATTCTCGCGGTAGCCCGACAGATTATCAATCGTCTCGAAAACGATCTTCGAGTGGGGAATCTATCATATGGCCGGAGCGGGTGAGGCGACTTGGTACCGTTTAGCACAGGACATTTTTGCTCACTCGAAGTCGCTTGGCGGTCCCGCGGCGCGCGCGCGCCCAATTTGCACCGCGCAATATCCGACGCCGGCAAGGCGGCCCGCGAACTCTCGGTTTGACTGTTCGAAATGCGCGAGCGTTTTCGGCGTGCGCCTGCCCGATTGGCCAATCGGCGTCGGCGAATGCGTTCGGCGGCTCGTCGGAGACAACGCCAAGCCTACCACGATCGCCGTCGGTAGCCGATGAAGGGCATCATTCTGGCCGGCGGACAAGGCACGCGGCTTTATCCAATTACGCTTGTCACGTCCAAGCAGCTTCTGCCTGTCTACGACAAGCCGATGATCTACTACCCGCTGACCACCCTGATGCTGGCGGGCATTCGCGACATCCTCATCATCACCACCCCGCAGGATCAAACTCAGTTCCGGAGCCTTCTCGGCGATGGCAGCCAATGGGGGCTTGCTCTCGACTACGCGATCCAACAGCAACCACGCGGCCTCGCCGACGCCTTTGTCGTCGGCCGCGACTTCATCGGCAATGCGCGCTGCGCGCTCGTCCTTGGCGACAACCTGTACTTTGGGCACGGACTGACCAGCATCTTGCAACAAGCCGCTCAGGGTGATCGTGCAGCGACGGTCCTCGCCTACAAAGTTCGCGACCCGGAACGCTACGGGGTCGTCGAATTCGATCGCAACGGAAAGGCGCTAAGTCTTGAAGAGAAGCCGGTCCAGCCGCGCTCGAGCTGGGCGGTTACCGGCCTTTACTTCTACGACAACCGTGTCGTCGACATCGCCGCTGGGCTCAAACCGTCGCCTCGCGGCGAGATCGAAATCACCGATATCAATCGCCGTTATCTCGAGTGGGGCGAACTGCATGTAGAGCGGCTTGGCCGCGGCTATGCCTGGCTCGACACAGGCACCCATGAGTCGCTTCTCGAAGCGGCCGAGTTCGTGCGCGCCATCGAGCATCGTCAGGGCATAAAAATCGCGTGCGTCGAGGAGGTAGCTTATCGGATGGGATTTGTAAGTCGGGACCGCTTACTGGCGTTGGTCGAGCCGCTTCAGAAGAGCGGCTACGGAGACTACTTGCGTAACGTGGCTGACGAGCCACCGACTGTCGACTGATCGAAGGGAAACCATCAATCAGAGAGCGTCTTCCGGTTTGGTCGGAGCGGCCTCGTCGTTAGGCAACAAGAGGGCTTTTCGTTTCTGCGAGGGGAAGCGCCGTCTTGCGTGCCTCAGCGCGACGTGCCTAAAGCGGCCGCCTGACCCACGTCTGGGTCCAAATCGCATTTTTGCTTGCCTCAGGTTAGGCAACCTGATCCCCTGGCAAGAATAGCAATGATGCGCAATGTCGCACATGCGTTATGTCGCGCTCGGGGCGCGGGGGGAGCGAGGGACATGAAGGTGATTTACTTGGCGGGGATGAGCCATAGCGGCTCGACTCTGCTTTCTCTGATGTTGAATGCACATCCCGATATCTGCGCTGTTGGCGAACTCATCGACCTCGAGCGCGGCTCGAATTGGCCATACATTGAGCAAGGTACCCCGATACCGTGCGCTTGCGGGGCCGCCTCACTACAAGAGTGTCACTTTTGGTCTCGCGTAGCGGCCCATGTACGCGAATCCACGGGCGCCTCAATGGATGACGACCCTGTCGGCCACACTTTTAAGGCCGGCCCCGAAGTCCTAAGGGCCATCTCAGCGGTATCGGGGAAGAGATTTGTGGTCAATTCATCCAAGCGCCCTGGGCGCCTGTTATCTCTTTTAGGCCCGAACGAACTCGACGTGTTTCCCATTCATCTCGTCAGGGATGCACGGGGTCAGATCGCGTCAATCCGGAGGAAGAGCCACGGGTTTTGGCGACATATCGTCTGGTACGCTCGGCTACACGGGCAACTTCGACGGATGCTAAAGCGCGTACCTCACGTTGTGCTGCATTACGAGGATCTCGTAGGGAATCCAAAACAGACGTTGGAGACGATCCTTGAGCCGCTCGGGCTCAGCTACCACAGCGACCAGATGCGGTGGTTCGAGCAGGAACAGCACACCCTGGGCGGAAACAACCTCCGCTGGCAACCGCGTGATCTTGTCCTCGACGAGAGGTGGCGAGAAAGCTTAAGCCCCTTGCAGAGAGCCATCATCCGCGTCGGGACCGTGCACGCGCGGCGGGGGTTCGAAGGGTTCAAGCACGATCGTGAGCGGTTCCCTCTTCTGAACCGTTAGATCCCGCTCGATAGCCGGTGATGGCGGCACGGGTTCGGAAGCCGTTCCTTAGGACGGCTCCAAGTCTTCCAGACGAAGAAGACGGTCGGAACTGACCTCGTGGCGCAGGCGCCGTGCAAGAACCTGAGGACGATCCTCCTGTTGCAGTCCTCCGCCTGGCTTTTTCAACGTCAGATGCTCCTGCGCGCAACACCGTTCCCGCCGGCAAGGTCTGATTAAGCGCGAGCGACCGTCCGAACATCTGGCGTAGGCTGCCCGTCTCGCTCTCCATCGTCTCTTTGTCCACGGGATGGGACACCATCGCGAAGATCGCATCTCTGGCCTCGACCAATTGCGCGAGCGCGTGCGGATCGAGGGACGCGGGCGTGTCCGGTCCAAATTGTTTGCGGTGCAGGGCAACATGGACCTCGATGAGCGGAGCGCCCCGTGCCATGGCGGCGACAGATGGCCAGATCGTTCCGGAATGATCGGAGAGGCCGACTGGACAGCCGAACCGCTCGTGCAACTCCTCGATAGCGTTGAGGCCGATCTCCTCGAAGGAGGTCGGGTAGCGTGTCGTGCATTGGAACAGCGCGATCGGCACACTTTGGGCGGCGAGACGCTCAACTTGCCGCTTGATCGAGGCGAAGCCGCTCAATCCCGTGCTCAACAGGATGGGCTTGCCTGTCGCCGCCATGGCGTCAAGCAGGTCATCCGAGTGAATCTCGCCGGAGCCGACTTTCCACGCCGGCATGCCGATGCGTTGCATCATCTCCACGGCCTCGATCGAGAAGCACGAACTCAGGAACAAGAGGTTCCGTTCTCTCGCGTGTTCGGCCAGGCGTTGCCATTGCGGCGGCGTGAATTCCATGCGCCGCCAATAGTCGAAGCGTGAGGCGTCCTCGTAGCTGAAGGGCACGCGAAAGGGTTCGTCCTTGGTCGACTCGGCTTCGGCGACATGCGTCTGAAACTTGATCGCATCAAAGCCCGCGTCAGCGACTACATCGACAAAGGAATGAGCGAATCCGAGCGAGCCGTCGTGAGCCTGCGCCACCTCGGCGATAAGCAACGGACGGCCACCTTGGACTATCGCGCGGCCGGAGATCGTGATTGCCGAATTGAGGCGCTTCATCGCCCCCGCTCCTGCGCGTCGCCGCATTGCTGCCTGCGGTAGAGGAACTCGGCGATGTCGAAGTCGAGCTTGGTGTCGATGTCGATCGAACGCTCGGCGGGCATGATCAATGGACGCGGACAGTTGCCGTAGAACGACCCTTCCTGCATCAGTAGGTCACGGCGCGCGAGGTAAATTGCTCCATTCGTCTTGTAGACATCATAGCCAAAATCCTGGCGGCGAACGGGCTTAAATCCATCGTCCTGGAAGGGCCGCAAAATTCCCTCCTCGATCAGCTTGAGCTTAGTCGGATGGCTCGAATTGGCGCTGGTGACGCTCACGACAGCCGTTGTGCCTGACTTTGCGCTCAAATCCAAAGCCCCGATGATATCCTCTTCCGTGCGCAGGGGCGACGTTGGCTGCAGCAGCAGGATCCAATCGTAATTGAATCCCTTTTCTTGCTCTGCGAAGCCTATCGCATGCTGCACCACCGGCAGGGAGGGCGTGTCGGACCTGGCGAGTTCGGGCGGACGCATGAACGGTACATCCGCGCCGAATTTACGGCTGATATCGGCAATCTCGGCATCGTCGGTCGAGACGATCACGCGATCGATGTTACCAACGGCTCGATGGGCGTTCAAAGCCGCCTCGATGCTGTAGGCGATCAGGGGTTTGCCGCAAAAGGGGAGGACGTTCTTGCGGGGAAGCGTCGTCGAACCCCCCCGCGCCGTGATGACAGTCAAGACAGGCATCGCTCGACCTGTAACAGTTATCAGTAGGCGAGCTTCTTTTCAGTCGTCAGGTCGACACTCGCAAGAAGATCGGCGATACGCCGTCCTGCCACGCCGTCCCCATAGACGGAATCCGACGGATAGTGGCCGTGGGCAAGCTGGTGCTTCAAGGCGGAGGAGATCTCGCGGCGATCATGCTTAACGTGCATCACGTTGACGCCGCAGTCACGCCCGAGCTGCCTACTGCCGACATTAATCGCAGGCACGCCTAGAAATGATGACTCACGAATTCCTGCGCTGGAATTGCCAATAATGCAGCGCGCTTGCGCCAGGAGGCAGAGAAATGTCTCAGGCGGCATATTCTTGAGGAAGTGGATATTGCGAACCTCGTTCTCCTCGCGGTAAGCGCGGATCGCCTTGCTTGTGAGGTCCGACCCGGCATCCACATTCGGCCAAAACCAAAAGCAGGGTATGCCGCTCTCCTTGACCGCGATCAGAGTCTCCATCACTTGCGTCGCGGCATCGGTCCATTCGTAGGTCACCGGATGTTGCATGCAAATTATATAGCTCCCCGTCGGATCGAGCGCTTCGCCAACACCTCGCCTGACGTGAAACTCCACGGATGACTGCAGTTCAGGATGCTCCCGGTTGGCGACGACCCAAGCAGCGAGATCGATGGACGGGCACCCCGTCACATGAATGCGCCCTTTGTGTTCTCCCATTTTCTCCACGCGGATGGCAGCATTCTCATTGGACACGAAGTGCAGATCCGCCAGCTTAGTGACCGCGTGCCGCACCTTCTCGTCGATTGAGCCCGTGACTTCTCCTCCCTGAATATGCGCGACGGGAATGTTCATGTAGGCCCCCGAGATTGCTGTGGTGATTGTCTCGTACCGGTCAGCCACAGAAACCACCACGTCGGGCCGCAAATGATGCAATACATTGGACATCTCGACGATGCCCAAGCCAACCGTCTTGGTGCTCGTGAGCGGAGTTTCGCCTTCGACCACCATGTGGACTTCCATTGTCGGCGTGAAGCCGTCGCTTCGCATGACTTCCACGACATTGCCGTAACGATCGAGCAGGGCCGACGCCGCGACGATAAGTTGGAGTTCAAGATCGGGATGATCCTGAACCGCCTTGAGAACGGTTTTTACTCGGGCATATGAGGGCCGCGCCGTTACGACGACGGCAACTTTTCTTGTCATTCTGTCTTTCTCTATTCTCGTCGAGCGTTTCTCGATATCGCCGCAGCCGCCACTGGAGGGCAAAGGAAAGCCAAACCCGAGGACGATTAAGCGGCGGCTTGTTCAGGCCGGGCTTCGCCCAGGCTCGCCCGACCGTATGGGAACATATTACAATCGTAACGAGGCAGCGCCTGACGACCACCATGCAGATCCATTGCAGTTATATCTCTCGGATCGACATCAAACGAGTACCGTGTGCCGGCCTCTTCGAGGAGAGATATCGTATCGGCAGTGAAAGCGTGCTTACCCCCATAGGGATAGCAGAAGGTCGTCACCGGCTTACCCAGCACGCGCGCCAGGAAGGAAAACGAAGCGGCAATCTCCTCGCGCTGCTGTTCGATCGAAAGCTTGCTGAAGAGGAAATGATTAGCGCCATGGCTCCCCACGATCATGCCTGAACAATCGAGATCACGAATCTCATCCTCGTTCAGATAGAATTCCGCGGCGATCCTCGCCTCCTCACCGAACTCCTCTTCGAACAGCACATCGAGAACTTCCTCGCGATATTCGTAGCTGATCCAGTAATTTAGCATCCGCTTGAACGTCGTCGTGGCACTGTCGTTGACTTGATTTCGATACGTCGCCGCGCGAAACTCAGCACGCTGCGCATCTCCCAGCATGTCATCGGTCACATGGCGGTGCAGCCGCTCCATAGCAGCCTCTCCCCCGAGCCGTCCGAGGATTAGGTGAATGCGATGGACGTCAAGCAGCTTGCGGCGTTCGACCGGACCCGAGCAGACATAAAACAGACCGAACAGCCCCCTTTCCTTGAGGAGGGGCAGGACCCAGCGATGGTGGTCGGCAAGCCCATCGTCAAAAGTCAGCAAGAAGCCTTTGGGAACATGGCCCGTCTGGCAAGCTTCGTCGAATTCCTCCTTGCTCACCAGCCGATTGCTTTCGGCAAACCAGTCGAGCTGACGCGCAAAATCCTCGACGTGCAAATAGCGGAAATACGGTAGATGGTCGGGAGCTTCCCGCACATAATGATACATCACCGCCTTCATTGCCGATTTTGCGCTCCCTACCTTCGTTGCCCGCTCGAGCGCGCCAGCGACCTCGCACCGGCATCGACCGTCGGCGAGGGCCGCTTTTGCCGGCTCCCTTTCACCAGCGCCTCGCGGACCAGGGAGGTTGTAGCCTCGTTCTGTTGCAGGGCCGACACCGAGGCCGCCGACCTGCCAGGCAATTCTGGTCGCTCAGCGACGATAACCGGCTGATTCCTGCTCTCGATTGCGTCCGACAGCGCCTCGACGAAGCGTTGCGCCGAGGTGCCGTCGCAATAGGCGGCTTTCTGCTCGAGCGTCTTGCGCATCGCCTCGGTCCGGCGTTCAGGTCGATCGAGCGCATCGATGGTCTGAGCGATGAGGTCGTCCATGCTCTTGGCGAGCGCGACGGAGTCATTATCGACAATGGCCCGATAGTGCTCGCTCGTGTGATACATATCAAAGCTCCACATCAAATTGTGGTCTTTGACGAGGTCGCCGTACTTAAAAGCCACGTTGATCGTGGGAAGGTTCAAAGCGAAGCTCTCAAGGCTCATCGTCGAGGCGACATTGATGCTGACCGCTGCGTACATCATGCTGTTGAGCAAGAGCTCCATATCCTCCGGCGTCGGCATCCATCGGTCAGAGCTGTTCCAGTGCGGCGAACCTGCTCGCGTGAGCGCGACCCGGTCCAAACCTAGCAACGCCGTGTATTTTCCTTCATCCTCCTTGGGATGCAGCCTCACCAGCAGGCTAATCTTGCCCGCAAGCGGCGTCCGCTGGATTTCGTCCCAATAGGACCGGATGATCTTGTTTTCGTCAGGCATGCCTGACGGCGTATTGGTCGTCCACAGCACGTATGGCAGCTCTGGCGGGAGACCGATGCCATTGAGGAAGCTCGCGCGATCCTTGGCGCCGCGGTGATCGTAGTACATATCGAACAAGGGCGATCCCGTGACCACCAGCTCCGTCTTCACATAGGGATAGTGGCGCTCGAACTCGCCTTCCATCTCGCTGCTCCAAACCGTGTAATAATCGCAGGACGCATCCATCGTCGGTTTGGTGGAGGTATTGTCCCAGGAAAGAATGTTGGCGACGGTCGTAACGCCATGGCGGCGGCCGGAATAGGTGAGCGGCCAAGCCTCGGCGTGATGAGCGGTCGTCGACACCACGAGCGCCGGGTCATAGGTGGAGAACAGCTGCTTGAACATCGACCGCGGGAGATAAGACAGGAAATAAGCGTGATACAGGGCTTGCATACCGCCACGCCCAAACACGCCGCCAAGCAGCTCCGACATGCGGAGCACCGTGTAATGCTTCAAGAAGCGCGCGCGCCGCTCGGTCGCGGTCTTCGCCCGCGTCTCCAGATTGGCGAGCCAGCCTTGGTGCGTACTCGAGCCGCTTTTCCGCATCAGGTAGTACTGGAAGAGTCGCTCGGTCGCGCTGCGAAAACTCGTGAACCATGGAAGCACGTGGATGCCGGGCTTGGCGTAGGCCGTCCTGAACTGCTGTGAGTAAGCGAACGGGGTCAGGATCACGACATTGTAGCGCTCGACGAGAAGTCCGAGCACATCGGACAACAGAAAGTTCCGCACTGCCTGGCCGCAGGTGATGGTCAGGAACACCGTCTTCCGGTTACGATCCAGCGGATTGGTCGCGGACTGCTCGGCCGAGAATGTTGCGATATCAGCGGCGACCTTGTGGGCCTCCCTACTGATCCGGCCGATCTCCTTTCTGAACTTGTCGGGACCATGCCCGATCTTGCGAGCAATGCGAAACCCATAGAGGTAAAGCCGGAACGGCAGCGACAATTGGGTCGAATCCACCCCTGAGCCGTCACTGTTGATGACGCCCAGTCGCCGCCCGAAATACTCGGCGATGCGGAGCACGGACATGTAGGCGGCAACGACAAGGGCAAACAGCCAGAGGGGCACCGCCAATATTTTCCCAACAGCCCACTGCATACTCGCTTCCCTCGATTTTTTTGGCGGGATTCTTGCTGCGCCTCCTGTCCCCGAGCCGTGCCAACCGGCCGGTGCCCTGGCCCAGCATGTCCTTCTACAACCACAAAACCAAATCTAATTCAGCATCTGTCAGCTTCCAATCGCGATCGCAGTCCCGGGTGTGGGGGTTAGACGCCTCAGACCCCGTGTCGGTCAAGGATATTGGAGATGTCCTTGACCGACCGCATTTCCACCATTTCGTCCATCGACAAAGCTATGTCGAATTGCTCCTCGATGGCGGCAACCAGCGCTAGGTGCTGCAGCGAATCCCATTTCGGCACATCCCGTCGCGACGTTGCTGGGGTAATCTCGCCGTCATATTTGAAAACATTGGCGAAAAGTCCCTTGATCTCGGGGCGAACCATCCGCACGGCCTGTTCCATTACGTCTCCCATTTTACCTGAATTAGGTCGGCGTCGGGCATCTTGTTCGATCCCACCTGCCAAAGCCAGTATTGCGTCTCCCCTTCGGCGGCAAGAGGCGAGAAATCCGCGGTTTTATAGAAATCGCGCACCAGCGCATTCTTCTTCGTCGGGATGAAAGCAGCGCGCACGCTGCGCACACCACGCTCGACGAGATGACCCAGCAAGGCGTTGAGAAAGGCAGTCTCGACCGCGCGGCCGACCACGCGGCAGCTCATAAGAAAGCTTTGCAAGCGCGCCGTATCGCCCTCGATGCGGGCCGTAGCGCAGATGACGATGCCATGGTCGCCGAACTTGTCGGTGGCGCGGCCATGCAGAACGACGTAGTGCTCAGGATCATCCACCATGTCCTGGATCGCAGCTTCGTCGTAGCGTTCGGTGGTGAGGTTGAACTGATTGGTGCGGAGATGCATTTGCGCGACGCGACCGACGGCCTGCGCATCGGCCCGCCTTACGATCAAGGTTTGGTCTAGTCCCAGAAGATAGTCCTCGAACGAAAGCGCGGTCTCACGCAAGGACGACCGCCACTTCTCAGCGAGATACATATCGCTACGCCTCGTGTCCTCATCGGTCAGACGCGTCGGCCAGGTCGCGGCAAGTGCTCGCAGCCATTGGGGCCTGAGGGCTGGGTCATTGGGCAGCTCCGGTACCAACGGCTCGGGACACATGCGCCGCATCGCCTCACGCTCGTGTGGGCTATCATCGATAAAGACGAAGCTGTCGAGGCCGAGGTTGAGCTCCTCGGCAATGCTGCGAATGTTGAGAGGCTTTGGCTCCCAATTGATGCGGGTCGTGACGAAGTCGTCCGCCTTCAGGAGCATGCCCTTATGCGTGCTGAAGGCGCTAATCGCATCGGGATTGTTCTTGCTGAGTAACACGAGCAGGAAGCCCTGGCTCTTGAGGCGCAGGCACTCATGTTGGAAGGCCTTGAAGGCATTCCCGGGAAACTCATCGTCGCACAGGAGCTTGGCCACTCCGTCTTCGCCATAGATGCCGCCCCACAACGTATTATCGAGGTCGAGCGCAAGTACCTTGGCCGTACCCTTTCTCAGCGCCCGATAGGCGCCGGCGAAAGAAGAGGCGAGCTGTCGCGTGGCGGGGAGCGAGAACGGCAAGCGTCCGTAATACCAAAGCTTGGGATCGACCCAGGTCCGCGCGGGCAAGCCCGCAAGGGCGCGACCAGAGTTGATCAGCACAATTTGCGCGTGGTCGCGCGCAATCTCGGCGAGATGGGCGTTGATCGTCTGCACGGCATTGGCAACGCCAGCCGGGTGATGCGTGTCCATCAGACCTACCGCCGGCACCGCAGCGGCTGGCACGGTATTGATGAAGACCGGGCCCAATCCCTTACCCGCATAAGTCTTGAGCGCGGCACAAAGCAGGTCCAGCTTCTGCAGCAAAAGCTCACGGCTATGGACGGCATCCCGCCGCCATTCCGGCGCATGGAAGCCTTCGAGGTCGAGCAGGATAACGAGCGCGTCACGCGGCTCTTCTCCCGACTGCATAAGCTCGGCGAGAGCTTGGCCGTAATCCGCCTCACTGAAGTTGCCGCGATAGCCTGCGGCGGCGAACGCGCGCCCGAGTTCAGTCACCAGCCCGTGCGTTGTGGAGAAACCGGCGACTCTGACCCGAGCCTCGGGAAGAGTCTGCACCACAGCGGCAATCCCATCCTGCATCTCCGTTCCGAGCTGCGGGGCGCGGAGCCAATGGGCAATCGCGAGCCTTGCTGCGAGATCGCCTCGCCCGAGGTTGGCGAGCCGGCGTGCGGCGGCAGTGACGATGTCGGGCTCGAGATCGTCGACGAGCCTGAGGTAACCGGCCGTCGTCGCCTCGTCTTCCACCTCACTGGCCGCTTGGGCCCTGTTGAGGCTGTTCAGGGTATTGAGCGCCGCGCCGAGTTCGGATTGCAGTTCGGACGGCAAGACATGGCCGCCGAGAACAAGCGACTTGGCGAGCCATGCCGGAAGCCGGATGCCTTCTCCTGCCAAGGCACCGAGCAGTTGCTCGACTTTCGCCGGATCGACGGCGCGCCAATCGATCGATTGCAGCAACGCTCGCTCGCCGATGCAGGCCTGCGGCGCGTCAATCACTGCATCGATAAGACGCTCGGAAATTGACGGATGTGACGCGAGCACGAACTCCAGATTCCCTCAAGGTGAACTCGTGTACGAGAGCGCGTTTGTCAGGCTGTCAGACGACTGGCGTAACGCTCTCTAACGGACGTCGGCATAATTTGGTTGATATCTTGAGCGAGTGAGGCCGTCAAAGCATCACCTCGCCGCCTGTGACCAGCATATTATCGCCGGTAACGAACGCAGCGAAAGGCGAGACGAAAAAGAGGACCGCTCCGGCCACATCTTCGGCCGTCGCCAATCGTCGCAGCGGCGTCGAACCGACTGTCATCTTGCGCACGCGCTCTGGGATGTTGGACACGAGATCCGTATCGACCAGCGACGGCGAGACCATATTGACCCTAACTCCGCTCGGGCCGAGCTCTTGTGCCAGATTCTTGCTGAAACTGAGCAGCGCGCCCTTGGCCGTGACAAAGGGCAGCCAATTATGTGCGGTGCGACCGAGCATCGCGGCCGCGAGGACGTTGACCAAGCATCCCTGTCGTTCTTTGAGGTGAGGCACAGCAGCCAGCGTCACGCAGAAGGCGCCGCCGACGATTTGCTCAAACGCGGCCTGCATGTCGGTCCACTGCATATCCTCGATGCCGCCGGAGCGAATCTTCGGACCGGCGTTGTTTACGACAATATCGAGTCCGTCCTGGCGCGCTACACTCTCGATCATCGCCACCACCTCGTCGCTCTTGGTGACGTCGGCCTTGACGGTGAAGCATTTACCGCCAGCGCTCTTGATCTCCTTGGCGACCTCCTCGGCGGCGTGCTCGCTGCGATTATAATTGATCCATACCGTTGCCCCGTGTGCGGCAAGAGTAGTGGCTATGGCTCGCCCAATACCTCTCGAGGCGCCGGTGATCAGCGCGACCTTGCCGGTCAGGAGATTGGCCATGGACGGAACTTTCTTCTGCGGGTTGACGGCAGGGCGTGGCGCGAGACGCAAGACCTTGACCTTGGCCTTGCCCTCAAGCACTCGCTCGCCCTTTTGATTACAGATTTCGGTTCTGACATCGATCACCCTAGTCGTGGGATCCATGGCGAGTATGGTGCCGGTGGCTTCGACGGTATCGCCGATAAATACCGGCTTGGTGAAGTCGAAGGCCTGGGACAGGCATAGCGCCCCGCTGCCGGGAAGCTTGGTTCCGAACAGTCCCGACAGGATGCTCGCGTGCAACAATCCGTGGACGACGATCTGTTCAAACTCGGTTCGGGCAGCGAACTCCTCGTCGACATGCAGGCCGTTATAGTCCCCGCTCAAGGAGGCGAACGTCTCGACGTCCGCGCGGCTAATCGTCTTGCGAATGCTCGCGGTTGAACCGATCTCAAGAAGCGCAAATGGATCGCCGCTGTGGTTCGCGCCGGAACGCTCTTTTTCGTCGTTCCCCTTTGGCCCGTCCACGCCGTCGCTCCCATATTGACGTTTCAACATTGTCGCCCTAGTTGCAGCAGGCGTGACGTTGAAACCGCCTTTGAGCCGCGTTCACCGTGCTGGTGATGCATAACTGCGACCCGCCGGTTCCCACCCATCAGATGACGCGGACAAGGCCTGATAACTGGCTTATACATGCTCGACCTGCATACTTCAACATCGGGCTTTTGGCCTCTTAGGCCTTCATCTAACTCATAAAATTTCACTTTGCTGCGCTGTCACCGTGAGGGATTTGTGCATTGCCGAAATGGCGCGAGTACCTGAAGCGATGGCCGGCGTTTCGGCTCATCCGTCTGCTCAATTTGAGATTGCGCAACCGCTATTTAGGCCTGCCGCAATGGCGCGTGTTAAAAGCGGGCGGCAAGAACGCTTGGCACGAAGCGGTCGGCACGGCATCGGGCCCCAAGGTGCTCATCGGAACCAGCGTCGGCGCACACATGGCAGCCAACTCACTCGACAGCCTGCTCGCCGTCGCTCTGACCCTGCGTGGCGCGCGCGTGCACGGCCTCCTTTGCGATCGCGCGCTGCCTGCCTGTCTTGCTTGCGAGAGTACGTGGTGGCCCGACGCCGAGCATTTTGTGAGACATGGACCCGAGCGCACGCTCTGTCACTCCTGCTTCGAACCAGCAGCTCATATGTGGTCGGGCCTTGGTCTCAGCGTGAAGCTCTTCGGCGACTATATTACCGAGGCTGATCGCACCGCTGCGTGGTCTCTTGCCAACGCGACGGCAGAAGAAGATCTCGACGATCTCGAATATCTCGGCGTGCGGGTCGGCATGCACGCGCGGTCCGGGGCGCTGCGCTATTTCGCCATCGGCAACTTTAGCCGTGAGCCGAATGCTTTCGAGGTAAGGCGGCGATTTCTAGCCGCGGCGATCATTGCAACCACCGCTCTCGATCGCCTCTTCGCTAAGGAAGGCTATGACGTCTGCGTGGTGCACCACGGCATATACGTTCCCCAAGGGCTTCTCGTCGATCTTGCGCGGAAGCACCAAGTCCGTTTGGTCACATGGAACATCGCCTATCGTTCTGGAAGCTTCATCTTCAGTCATGACGACAGCTACCACTTCACACTGATGGATGAACCAACCTCGGCATGGGAGAACCTGACCTGGAGCCCTGCCCTGCAGCAGGCGCTCGATACCTACATGACATCGCGCGCCGCAGGGACGATGGACTGGGTGAGCTATCACGATGGCACCGGCCAATCGGTTGCCGAGCTGAAGAAAAAATTCGGCATCGATTTCGACAAGCCTACGGTCGTCGCCTTTACCAACGTGCTTTGGGACGCCCAGGTGTTTTATCCGTCTAACGCCTTCCCCAGCATGCTGGATTGGCTGATTGAAACGATCCGCTATTTTGCCAAAAGGCAGGATTTGCAGCTCGTGATCCGCGTTCATCCGGCCGAGATCAAGAATCCAACGAAGTCCCGCGAAACGGTGGTGGGCGAGCTCGCGCGTTTGATGCCGAAACTTCCGCCCAATGTGTTCGTGATTCCCCCGACGGCTAGCGCCAACTCCTATGCTATCGCGCGCGCGTCAAACGCCGCGATCATATATGGGACCAAGATGGGAGTGGAGCTCGCCTTTATGGGCATTCCCACGATCGTCGCCGGAGAATCTTGGGCCCGCAATAAAGGCATTACGCTCGACGTGGACAGCCGCGAGGGCTATTTCAGCCTGTTGGACCGGCTTCCTCTCGCCGAGCGCCTCGATGCAACAACGAAACGTCGCGCAGAACTCTACGCATTTCATTTCTTTTTCCGCCGTACCATTCCGCTGGAGTTCCTGACGGTCCGTAAGAATGCGTGGCCGCCGTTCAATCTTACGATCGAGACGCTCGATACGTTACGACCCGGCCGCTCAATCGGTCTCGATGTTATTTGCGATGGCATCCTGAAGCAGGACACGTTCGTCTACCCTGCCGAGGCACTGATCGAAAGCGGTAGAAGCTCGCATGGTCTGCCCCCCAGGTGATCGTCTGGTGGAGTGCGCGATTTCCTTTCTGACCCGCACGGCATCTTTGAGTTGGTTCTCATGTCACGTCTTCTGATCGCGTTGGTACCCCTCCTGCTCGCGGCGGTTTTGTTCGCAGCCGTCATCTTCTTGCTGCTTAAGAACGACCGAAAAAACAAGTTAATGAGGGCAGCGGCTAAACGCTCACTCCAGTTGAGAAAGACGGTGAAACGGCAAGCTAAATCGCTTGAGCGGGTGTTCCGCGTCTTCAACGACCTGATAGTCCGGGAAGTCCACAGCGGCTCGCACGAGCAGTTTGACAAGATCGTCACAGCCTTGAAGCCCGAGGAGATCCGCAACATCAGACGAACAAGCGTCATGGGAATCACACGTCTCTTCATCGAGAAGGGGCGCCCCGACGCGGCGGTTCGCCTTTTGACAAAGTACATTCAACTGGAGAGAAACGATCAGCTTCTTTACTTCATCGAACCTCTGCTGGAGTTGAACAAGCTCGGCCTTCTACGAGGCGAGTTGCAAGAGTTTTGCAGCACGTTTCAGTCGGCGCCTGGTGCTCGTGCCTTGAGTTATCTGAGCGAGACCTATGACGCCGCCAATGAAGTGGATCGGCGCAATTTCCAGCGGCTGATCGTCGGACCGCTCGCAGCATTGCCGCAGGGCGACCGAAACCTGATGGATATTCGGTTCTCGCACGAGCAGAGACGACGGCTCGTCGAGCGGATCAAGGAGAGTCTGGAGAAGCGCCGGCCTCTTTCTCTCATCCGCCTAGGCGATGGAGAGGCATACGCTTACCCGCCAGTCGCGATTGAAGGACTCCTGCCCTCCTCCGACGAGGACGACGTCAGTTTCGAGCAGAATTGGTGGAGTGCAAGGCCAGAGGCGAAGGTGCGAAATGACTTGATTGCGCGCATACGCCAAGCGGTCGCGCGATGCGACATTCTCGGCTTTCCATCCGTTTACAGAATAATCCGCAATCTGCCGCCTCCTGGCCGCCCGTATGGAAAGAATCGCAACCAGCGAGCATTCGTCAGATTGCTGGGAGCACTCGGCGAAACAATCCCTCTCGACGAGAAGCTCCTCACCGAGGAGCGCTGTCATCGGATCAGGGGTGCCATCGACGCAACGCTGCTGTTCGAATTGTCAATGACTGCCAAGTCCGTCGTGTTGGTATCGAGTTGGTCACAGCTTTCGCTGAAATTTCCATCCGGCGTTACGGTCCAGACGATAGCGGTTCCCCCGGAGGACGCACCGGTCAAGATTTTCGATATTTACCCGGAGATCGTCGACCACGTTCGTTCCGCATCAGAACCCGGCACCCTGGTCTTAGTCGGAGCCGGCATTGTCGGAAAGATCTTCGTCGACGAAGCCAAACTGCGCGGAGCGGTCGCGCTCGATGTGGGTTCGCTGCTTGACTATATGATGGAGCGAAAGACGCGAACGATCGCCGATCTCATCTAGTCGACGTGATCGAAGATCCGGCTCTGCAGTTTCGCGAAGAGGGTGCCGCCAGCGAACAATAGGACTAATACCACCGCCACAGATAGGCCCAGGGCAGCGAGATCGACCTTCCCGTAACCGAGAAGAGAATAACGAAAAAACTCGACGAGCGGCGTCAGCGGATTCGCGTACAAGATCCAGCGGTGACTTGCGGGGATGATCTCCGGCGGGTAGACGATCGGCGTAATGAACATCCAGCCACTTAAGGCGTATTTCAGCATCAAAAACGTATCCTGCCGTATGCTGCACAAAATGCACGTTACGGACGACACGGCGATAATCAGCAGCAGCACCAAAAAGATCGACGGAACGATTCCCAACAAGTGCCAACCGATCGGGACGTAGTAGACCCCACTGATCGGCCCATAGTATATGGCAGCCGCGAAGAGGACGATTAGGAACAGCGAAAACTGAACAAGTGCCGGCGCTAGACTTGCGCAAACGAACATAAAAGCCGGGACGTGAATCCGACTGCCCATGGACCTGCACATCTTCAGGCTACGCGTGGCCTGCTGAATGCCGCGGCGCACCAACATCCAGAGCGCCATGCCCGAGAAGATGAACATCGGAAGCGGCAAGGGGGCAACCGACACGTTGAACACTTTGCCAAGTATGAAAAGCGGTGGAAGCGAAAAGATGAGGGGCTGAACATACATCCAGGGCAGTCCAAGGAGCCTCCGCCGCGACCGGTTGGAAATAGCTTGTTGTGCGAGGGCGACCGACACGGTCCTAAAGCGCCAGAGTGCTGCTAGCTGTCCAAAAAAGCTGTCGCGACTTGGCTGAATTCGCCAAGTGGTGACCTCATCGGCAGTGCCTTGGATGCTCATCAGTGTGTCTTCTCGGCTGACAAAAACCGTCGGTAGCTAGCACCTTTGCCGACGAGCGTTCAACACATCCCGCGGGTCATTTCGCGCGTTTGAGGGCTTTTCTATGCTCCTCAATGGATAAGACCGATTCCGCCTCAATCGGCTCCTCGGGCTGAGAGTCTGCAGGAGCGGCTTCCTCCCGGTCGTTCTGCGTCAACTCTGGCGTCGGTTGGGGCTGATCGCGATGAGAGAGATATTGCTCGACGATCTTATCAAAGTCGCCGTCCGCAACCAGCTTGCCGCGATCAAGCCAAAGCGCACGTCTGCAATAGTGTCTGAGCTCACCCAGATTGTTGGAAGAGTAGATGAGCGTCCGATTCTGGTTGAGAACCTCGGTGAATTTCGCGATGAACTTCTTATTGAAGATCGGATCCGGAACATTCAAGCCGTCGTCAACGAGGTAGATGTCCGCCTCCATATACAGCGCCATCGCAAGCGAAAGGCGATTGAACGACTTGCTGGAGTAGCGACCCACCTTTTCATAGGCCAAAGCGCCAAGCTCCGAGAACTCGACGATCTTCGGAAGCCGCTCCTCCAAACGGTCCAGCGGCAGACTGAGCAGCCGGGCAATCATCCTCAGATTGTCACAACCGCTGCTCTGCCCGTTAATCGGCCCTGATAATGACCCGAAAGGGATCACGCTTCCGGCACCCTCGACTGTTCCTTCTGTAGGAGGCAGCGTGCGAGAAAGAATGCGGAGGAGCGTCGACTTTCCGCATCCGTTGACTCCTATGATCGCCACCCGTTCGCCGGGTTCGAGATGGCAGAAGAGATCGCGCACGGCCCACACTTCGGTTCTGGGGCCGAAATAGAAGCTACGACGGTCGTCTTCCTCCTCCTCGTCGTCGTCGGCATCGTCGTCCTGCTCCTCGGCCTCTTCTTTGGGGGCATCGGAGCGAAACCAATAGCGCTTGCCGAGACCCTCGATCTTGATTTCCCCGCGACGCAAATCTTCTCTCCTCCCAACAGGGGTCGAGCCACAATTGATTGTCCCGTTTCTATCGCAACCTGGCCGTCTGGCCAACCACTGACGGTGGTGTCCATCTTCACTAGACAACCGGATGAGAGCGCTCAGCTTGAACGACTCCGCGCTAAACGGCGCGAACCATGAATTTTTCTCGCTCGTCCGCGTTAGCGGCCCAGTGTCGCATTCACCTCTCTTTGATCGCCCGCCTATCGTTCGGCCGATCCTGATCCGAATCGGCTTTGGTGATGTACCAATCTTCCAATCGCGGGCCGCTCCATCCAGGACAAGAAGCAAGCACGCGTGTCCCTGTTCTGCGAAAATCCAAAGGCTGGAATAATTCCGCGATATGGCTATCGCTATGCATCGCTTCGTCGAAAAATCCCGCGGCTCGCAACGCCGGCTGATAGCAATCAAGGCTGCAATAGAAATCGATGATTGCCGCTCCACGTTCCTTCCCTGCAAATACCACACCTGACAAAAGCTCGAACTGATGTTCGGGCCGGGCCAACATGTCCACCACGCGCAGGATGAGCGTACCAGTCCCGATCTCGCGCTCCTCATGAAACACGAGAACACTGTGATAATCGCGGCTGAAGAGAAACTCGTACGCGAAGGCGGGGTGAGACTCATAGCGCCAGCGGAGAAAGTCGCTGTCTCGGGCGACGCCGTACACGGGCTGTGGAAGAGCAAAGCCCGCGCTTGCCTGTGGGGGCAGCTTCGTAGTGGCGATAATATCAACGAGACGCGCTTCGGCCTCAACGACTCCTTGAGGGAGACGACCGTTGAACGCGAGTGGCTGAGCGGCATGCTTGTCGAGCACCGCCACATAACGGCGCAAGAATCCGAGATTCGTCATCCCTAGACCTTCGCCGAGGGCGGCGCCCGCCTCATTGACTCCCGGATTTACGAGACAGGGAAATTGCTTCAAAAGCCGTGCAAGGAGTATGGCGCCAAGCCCAACTGATTGGTACGCCTGCCGGACCATGAGATTGATGGGATAAGCGCCTCGGATGGCCTCGCCGGAAGCCGCGATGCCGTTAAACGGCACGAAGCCCAACTGGGCAATAATCTCGCCCTTCTGCTCGATGAGCCACAATGTATAATTGCCGGTTTGATTGGCTGGATTGTCGAGAAACTGCCAGCGTAGGAACGTTTCTGAAAGCAGAACGTAGTTCGCGTTGCGGTAGCTCTCGACAATGAACTCATCCCAGCGAGCCCGATGAATCACAGGATCGAACGCGACTATGTCCATATTCTTGAATACGAGCGGGGTGCTCGCCCTCTATGTGAGACCACAGGGCATAGATCCTGTGTAGGACCCTATATTCCAACATTGCACCCACGGTTGGTTGAGCTTTACGCATCGCGGTGCCATCTTGCGGCATGATGGTTGGCCGGGCAATGGCAGGCGCAGTCATTCTAAGCCTTCAAAAAATCCTTCTCAGCGAAGTTCAATTTGGCCAGACTGATATATATCGGAGGGTATGGCCGCAGCGGCTCGACGCTCTTCGAAAGCCTTCTGACGATCGACCCCAGCCTGGTAGCGTGTGGGGAAATTAGCCGTCATGTGTGGCGAACCAAGATTCGAAAGACTTGCACCTGCGGCCGCAGCATCAAGAAATGTGCGGTTTGGCAACCCTTCCGGCACAAAAAAAAGCGCTTAATTGAGTGGGATCATCCCCGACTGACACTCGCCTTGCTTGATCACGTCTCCAAGAACTTCTCCGTCATGGTGGACAGCTCGAAGACCTCGTGGGGATCAGGCCTTGTCCCCTTTCGCCTCAACAAAAAGCTCGGTCGCGACTTTCTCTTGATCCATTTGGTTCGCGATCCGAGAGCCGTGTGCTGGTCAACGCTCCGAACAAAAAAACAACACGACGAACCCGGAAGCGAGTTTGGCCGCAATGTTCGCACCGCATTCGGTTGGTTGGGTGCAAATCTCGCCTGTGAGGCTTTCCGCCTTTTGCACCCCGACCGATACCTGCACGTTCGCTACGAGGATGTAGTGCGAACGCCGGAAAAAACGTTACCTCCAATCTTCAAAGCGGCAGGGCTCCAGCTTGTGCCTGCTCGCCAAGAGGCGCCCACCGAAAACCGACATCAACTTCATGGCAATAGGGTCCGACACCAACCGTTGGTTCTTGGCAACCTGCAAGAAGACGTGGGATGGAAAGCCGCGATGCCTCGGTTCTCTCGGTGGCTTACCGTGACACTCACCGCGCCGTTGTTCCTGAAATATGGCTTTTTCAAACCAAATGCGGGCCACCAAGGAAAATAAAGCACCAGCAAAAGTGGCACTACCGATGGCCGCTTGCCTCGAGCACGCACTCAACAACACATCAGAACTCGTTAGATGAGAGTCCTGGTCTGGCAATGGGGTCGCTTCGGGGCCGGACCGCGTTACGCCCTGGAGATGGCGCGCGCGTTGTCCGGCATGTGTGGCATGACCACGCTGCTCTCGCTCGCCGAAGGCGCCGAGCTGCTCCAGCACAGCGCGCTCAGCGGCGCGGTCGACCTGCCGCTCTACACCTACGCCAATGCGCAGGAATTCGTGCCGCGCACGCTCGACATCCGCCGCGTGCTGCGTCCGATCGTGCAGCGGCTCGAGGCCGAGCGGCCCGACGCCGCCATCGTCACCATGATGGGCTATTGGGACATTTTCCTTGTCAGGCGGCTGCGTCGCATGGGCGTGCCGGTAATCTCACTGGTGCACGATGCCGAGGTGCATCCCGGCGATCAGTTCCATCTCCTGCTCCATCTCCAGCGCCATCTGCTGCGCCAAAGCGACGGCATCGTCACGCTGACCGAGTTCGTTGCGCGGCAAGTAAAGCAGCGCGTCTCGCTGGCCGGCAAGGTCCACGCCACCATTCCGCTGGTCGCTTTCGATTTCGCCGATCTCGGTCTTCCGCCGCCCGTGCTCCCTGACGCCGACCGCAAGCGGCCCTTGCGGCTCCTGCTCGCCGGTCGGCTGAAGCGCTACAAGGGGCTCGAGCTTCTCGCCAACGCACTCAAGCTGCTCGGCGACGTGCCGATCAGCCTGCGCGTCGCCGGCGCGCCGCAAGACCAGGGCGAGATCGCAGCACTCGCGGCGTTTCCCGGCGTCGAGCTCGACCTCGGCTGGAAGACCGACCGTCAGCTGCTCGCTTATCTCGACTGGGCCGATGCCGCCGTCCTTCCTTATGTCGAGGCGAGCCAGTCCGGCGTCGCGCCGATGAGCTTCAGGCGCGCCCGCGGCGTGATCGCAACGCCGGTCGGCGGCCTGCCCGAGCAGGTCCGCCACAACGAGACCGGGCTCATCGCCGCAGATGTCTCAGCCGCGAGCCTCGCCGCCTCGATCAGGCGTCTTGCCGAGGAGCGCACGCTCGCGCGACGTTTCGGCGAGGGTGCGCTCCGCCATGCCGAAGCCGAGATCTCCTGGCAGGCGCTCGCGCCGCGGTTCGCCGCGCTGCTCGAGACCGTCGCCCGCAAGCGCAGCCTCAGCGCCTAGCATCCAAACCGAGTCTATTGGGACGTTCCGTTCCGCAAGGAGAGGAACGAGTCCTTCCAACCTTTTTGGTCGTCGGTAAGCTTGCCGGCGGCGTCGAGCTCGGCGAGCATAGAGAGACCCTGGTCGATGGCAGCGTCCTTCTTGTTCCCGTCAGCGGCCGTGGCGAGCTTGTAAAAGGCAACCACCAGATCGATCTTGGCGTCGACGCTGCCCTCGTCCTTGGCTTCTTGGGCGAGGTCTTTGCGGAGGGCGAGCTCCTCGTCGAAGGCGGCAATCGCGCCATCATTGTCGCCCGCTTTAACCTTGGCGTCGCCGACCTTCTCGAGACTACTGGACACGTTTCGTTTGGCTTGAGCGTCGTCGGGATCGGCCTTTAACAGAGCACGCGCGATGCCGAGCCCTTCCTGATAGTCGGCCAGCGCGCCGCTCGCATCGTCAATGCCGAGCCGCGTATCGCCGACCTTGTTGAGGCTGAACATCTCCTCACGCAACCGTTGCGGATTGTCGGTCTCGGCCTCGGCCGCGCGCCGGTCGATCGACAGCATTTCCTCATAGGCGGCGAGCGCCGCCGGCTTGTCACCCGCGCCAAGCTTGACGTTGCCGAGTTTCTCGAGAGCGATCGAGACGTCGCGCCGGGTCGAGACGTCGTCGTTGGCCTTGGCAAGATCGCGCGAGATTGAAACGCTCTCCACGATGGCGGTGAGCGCGCCGTCGGTGTCGCCGTTGCCGAACTTGAGATCGCTGATCTTGTTGAGGTCGAGCATCAGCACGCGCTTGCGCTTGATGTCGGACGTGTCGGCGGCGGCGACCTCGCGATCGAGCACCAGCATCTCGGCATAGATGGCCAAAGCCACCGACGCGTCGCCCGAGTCACGCTTGAGGTCGCCGATCAACTCAAGGGTCGAAGAGAGGCCCTGCATGTCCGATATGTTGGTCTTGTCGGCCTCCACCAATCGCTTTCGGATATCCACTGCCTCCTGATAGGCCGCGAGCGCGCCGTCATTGTCCTCGCGGTTGAGCTTGATCTTGGCTAATTTCTCGAGGCTGCTCGCCGTATCGCGCTGCCAATCGGCTTTGCTGGGGTCGGTGGTCGTGAGGCTTCGCGCCAGCGAAAGACTCTCCTCAGCCGCGGCAAGCGCCCCTTTGGCGTCGCCGGCACTCAGCCTCACATCGGCAATCTTGTTGAGGTCGAATATCAAATATCGCTGCTGGAGTGCATTCTTGGGATCGGCTGCAGCCAACTCTCGGTCGAGGACGAGCATGTCGGCATAAGTGGCAAGAGCGCCGGCAGCATCGCGAGCATCTCGCTTCGCGTCGCCCAACGACTCGAGGGTCTTGGACAGGTTTTGTCTGGCGGCAATGTCGCTTTTGTTAGCATCGGCCTGGCGCTTGCGGATGTCGGCCGCCTCCTGATACGCGGCGATCGCGCCTTGTTTGTCACCGACGCTCGACCTGATCTTGGCCACCCTCTCAAGGCCTGCCGTCACGTCTTGCCCGTCGACATTGGCCGGGTCGGCGCCGATCTTGCGAGCAATTGCGAGCCCCTCCTCGGCCGCGGCCATCGCGCCGTCGGTGTCGTCGGCAGTGACCCTGACCTCGGCGATCTTGTAGAGGTCGCTTGGCAGATACCGCTGCAGCTTGACGTCCTTGGGATCGGCAGCGGCGGCCTCGCGGTCAAGCGCGAGCATGTCGGTATAGGTGGCGAGTGCGCCCCGGGTATCGCCCGAGTCCCGCATGAGGTCGCCCATTGGTTCGAGCGCCGCCGACAGATTGGTCTTGTATTCGACGTTGGTCTTGTCACCCTCGATCAGGCCCTTGCGGATGTCGACGGCCTCCTGATAGGCGGCGAGCGCGCCTTGCTTGTCTTCGAGCGTCACCTTGATCTTCGCCAACTTCTCAAGGCGCGTGGCCACGTCGCGCTGCCAGCCGGCATTATTGCGGTCGGCCGCGGCGATGTTGCGGGCGATGGCGAGCGCCTCTCCGGCCGCCTCCAGCGCCGCCTTGGCATCCCCGGCGTTAAGCTTCGCCTCGGCGATCTTGTAGAGATCGGCCGACACGAACCCCTGTCGGCGCGTGTCGCCGATATTTGAGGCTGCGAACTCGCGGTCCATAGCCAGCATCTCGGTATAGATCGCCAGCGCGCCGGCGGCGTCCCCGGAATCGCGCTTGATGTCGCCTACTGAATCGAACGTGTTAGATAGAGCTTGCTTCTCGTCGATATTGCTCGGGTCTGCGGCGACGAGGCGGCGTCTTATTCCGAGGCTCTCCTCGAACAACGCAAGGGCGCCGGAACTGTCGTCCGCTCGCCGCTTCAGATTGGCGATCCGCTCGAGGCCGGTCGCCACCTGGCGCTGCTGAACCATATTGCTGGGATTGGCGGCGGCGAGCTTTCGGTCGTTGGCCAGCATCTCCTCGTACATGCCGAGCGCCGCCGTATTGTCGTTCTCGCCCTGCTTCAGGTCGCCGATCTTCGCCAGCGTTGCAGAGATGGCCTGCTTCCATTTCTCACCACCCTTGTCCGCGTCGCCGAGGCGACGCAGGATGGCGAGACTTCTCTTCGTAGTCGGCCAGCGAGCCCGCCTTGTCGCCTGAGCGGAGCTTGGTAGCGGCAAGATCTTCTAGATTGACCGACACGTTGTATTGGTAGTCCACGTTGCCGGCGTCGGTGTTGGACACCCGCCGCGCCATTGCGACGGCCTCTTCGTAGACCGTGAGCGCGTCCGCATTGTTGTCGAAACCGACGAAGGCCTCGCCAATCCGGCGGCAAATATCAATAGCTTCGGCGTAGGTCGTAAGCGCGGCCGCCTGATCGCCGTTGTCGCGCTTTAGGTCGGCGATCTTTTCGAGCGTGAGAGCGACATCCCACTGCGGTGCGTAGCGGGTCTTATCGGCATCAGCGAGGCCCCTGCGGATGGCGAGAGTTTCCTCGTAAGCCGCGAGGGTGCCTTCCTTGTCCTTGGCGGCAAGCTTGGTATCACCGAGCTTGAGCAGAGTGACCGCGATGCGCGCTTTGACCGTCGCGTTGGCCGCATCCGCTGCGGCCAACTTGCGGTCGATCTTGAGCATCTCCTCGTAGGCGGCAAGCGCCCCCTGATTGTCGCCGGCCGCGCGCTCGGTATCGCCAATCTTGTCGAGAGTCGAGAGAAAGATCTTCCTCTCTGTCGGGCTTGTCGTCGACCTCGACGAGGTGGCGGCGAATGCCAAGACACTCCTGGTAGCTGGCGAGTGCGCCCTTGGTGTCGCCGGCGGCGAGTTGCGCATCGCCGAAGTTGGTCAACCCGAGCGCCACGTTCCAGTGCCACGACACCTCGTTAAGATTGGACGCAAGCATGGCGCGGGCGAGCCCTAGCATTTCCGAGTAGGCGGCCAGTCCGCCATCCTTGTCCCCGCTCGAGAGCTTGAGGTCGCCGATCTGCAAAAGATTCTGCTCGACATTAAGCTGCCACTGGACCGCGTCGGTCTTGGGCAACGCCTTGCGGATTGCCAAGGCTTCCTCGAGAGCGGCAAGCCCTCCACTATTGTCGCCGTCAGTGCGCTTGGCGAGCCCCAGCTTGCCCAGGGCGGCGGCAAGATCCCCGCGCAAATCGTCGTTGCCGGTATCAGCGTCGGCGAGCTTCCGGGCGATCTCGACATCTTCGGCAAACGCCGCAACCGCGCCCTTGTTGTCAGCCGTCTCCCGCTTTACGTCGCCGATGCGCTGCAAGACATAGGCTTCGTCGGCCAGCAATTTCGCGTTGTCGGGCTCCGCCTCGACGACGCGACGGCGAATCGCAAGACTGTCCTCGTAGCTGGCGATTGCCCCGGCGGAGTCGCCGGCAGTGTGCTTCACGTCACCGATGCGGCTCAGGATGATCGAGAGATCGCGCTGCCACGCGATATTGTTCGGATCGGCCTTGGCAAGCTTGCGCTGGATGTCGGCGCTCTCTTCCTGTGCGGCGAGCGCTTTCTTGTTATCGCCGCTCGCCGCCTGCGCATCGCCAACGCCACTCAGATTTGCGGCGACGTCCCGTTGCAGCCCCGTATCGTCCGGAGTTTTCGTCAGCAGCGTCCGCCGGAGTGCGATGCTCTCGTTGAAGTCAGCGATCGCACCGACATTGTCGCCGCGCGCGAGTTTCGCATTGCCGCGCTGGGTGAGCGTCGCTGCCAGCTCCTGCTGCCAATCCGCATTGCTCTTATCTGCGAGCGCCAGGGCGCGGGCGATGTCGAGGCTTTTGCCGTAAGCCTCGATGCCCGCTGTCGGATCGCCCAAGTCGACCTTCGCCGAGCCGATCGTGTTAAGCGTATGCACGAGATCACGCTTAAGCTCGGGATTGGCCGCATCGTTGGCGGCGAGGCCGGTGGTGATGTCGTAGCTCTCGTTGAGCAGCGGCAGCGCGCCGGCCGGATCGCGGGACTTCAACTGCGCGACCTTGAGCAGCGCGGCAGCGAGGTCGCGCAGATGCGCGGGCGATGCATCGGCAGCCGCCAAGTCGCGCCTCTCGGCGAGAATTTTCTCGTAGACCGCGAGCGCACCGCTTTGATCGCCGGCGCCAATCTTCAAGTCGCCGAGCGTCTCAAGCGATTGCGACGTCTCTTGCGACTTGTCGTTGCTCTTGCTCATCTCGGAGAGTTGCAGACGAATCTCAAGGCCCTTCACCTTGCTCTGCGCCGCCTGCTCCGACTCTCCCGCGGCCGACTGCGTCTGGGCGAATTCGTCCCACATGGTGGCTTGCATGCCGAGCAGCTGCTCGTCGTCCGGTGCCTTGGCTACCGCCGCGCCGAGCGTCGTGCTCACCTGATCGAAGATCTTCTGACGGCTTTCACGCTGCACGCCCACGTCGTTGCGCAACCCGCGAGCGATATCGACCACGAGCGCGCCGGCCACGTCGAAATTGCGAGTGGCGCGCTGCTCTGCTTGCCAGGCGTAGATGCCCGAAACCGTAGCGCCCACCGCCAGCACGGCGAACACGACTGACGACGCGGCGACCAACCGCTGGCGGAGCCGGGCGCGCTTGCCCGAGGCGGCGATGAAGCCGAGCGTCGGCGGCGACAGCTCGCCCGGATAGTGCTTGGCGATGCTCTCGGCCTCGGCCAGCGCGACGCCTTTGGGGATCAACAGGTCGCGCTTCTTGCTGGTCTTCTCCCAGCGCCGCTTGAGCGCCTCGACGTCGTCGCGGATGCGATAGAACTCGGCATTGGCGGCAACGATCGCCTTGGCCCGCTTCCAGTTCTCCAGCACGCGCTGATGGGCCAGCCGGATGGTGGCGTTCTGCTCGCTTCCCGATGACAGCAAAATGCGGGCATCGACCAGCGCGCGGGTGAGGCGCTCGGCCTGGGGGTCGTAAGCCGCTTCGGCGAGCGGGACCGACAGGATGGCGAGCGTCGTGCCGACGCCCGGCGCGGCACCCTCAGCCACCGGGGCAGGCGCCGCCAGCTGGCGCAGCAGGCGCGGCAGCCGGTCTTGCTCCTCCTTGCCGAGATTGCAGACCGTGCGCTCGCCCTCGCGGTCGATGGCGCCGGCAAGCCCGCCAAGCGTGTCATAGGCTTTTAGCGTCAGCTTGGTTTCGCCGTTCTCGGTCGCCCGCTGCTCGAACAGGAAATTCAGGGTGAACTGGAGGAGCGGCAGCATGTCGGGCCGGTCGACATCGCCGATCAGCCGGTCGTCGAGCCGTTCGCCGGTCTTGGCGTCGGTCTCATAGGCCAGGCCTGCCGCAGTCGCGGGGCCGCGAATGATCTCGTCGATCTCGGTCGCACCCGGCGGCGCGAGGTCGTAGGCCGCGCCCTTGCTCTTCATGGCGAGCAGCTCGGGCTCCTTCAGGAAGCGCTCGTAGAGATCGGCGCGGAGCGTGGTGATGACCCACACTCTGCCCGTCGCCACGAGCTGCGCCAGCAGCTTGGTGAAGCGCGCGCGCTCGGCCTCGCTGACCTGGCCCGCGAACAGCTCGTCGAGCTGATCGATGACGATCAGGAGATCGGCGCGGACGACGCGGTCGAAGCCGCTCGTCTTGGCCTCGGCCTCGCCGATCCTATCGAGCACGCGGACGATGGGTTTGACGCTCGCCTCGTCGGCATGGGCGAACAGTCCAGCGAGATCGGCCGGGATCGGGTAATCGCTCTCGGCCATCTCTGGCAGCGCCGCCAGCTGACACTCATCCTCGAAGTCGGCTTCCTTGTCGAACACATGCGCCGCAAGTGCCGCAACCGGTCCTTCCGGATGCTCGCCAGGGCGCATCACCGCGACACGCCAGATATCGACCGACGGCACGACACCCGGCGCGGTGAGCCGTGGCACGATGCCGGCAAGGGCCAGCGAGGATTTTCCCGCGCCGCTTGCGCCGACGACGAGCAGGAATGGCATCCCCCGGCTGCCGGCGTCCTTCAGCACATCGACCGCCTTGGTGATGTCGCGCGAGCGGCCGAAGAATACCGGCGCATGCTTGGCGCCGAACGCCGCCAGCCCGCGGAACGGCGAGCCCTTGATGTCGATCGGCCACAGCACCGAGCGGCCCTTGAGCACCTTCTCCTCGAGCCAGCCGCGCAGCAGCTTCTCGATCTCGACCTCGAAGGCATCGGTGCTCTGGAAGTTGTGGAAGGCGAGCTTGAATTTGCCGTCGGCCGTCTGGAACCAGGTCTTGAAGAAAATCTTGAGCCGCTCCCATTGCTCTGTGACCATCCGGTTGGTCGCCTCGTCATCGAGCTTGACGGTCGGCGGCTCGGTGAAGCGGAACACATAGATGTCGGGAAGGGATTTCTTCTTGCTCGCCTCGATCGCCGTCAGAATCTCGTAGGCGGTGCCTGACGGGTAAGGCTCCCCGTTCGGCATCGTCGGGAAATCTGCCGGCAGCTCGGTGCCGAGCCGGTGGCGCAGGATGGCGATGACGATATCGCAGGACGACGCTTCGGGGATCTGCTGCTGGAAGGTCGCGCGCGCCTGGTAATAGGCGGTCTCCCAGCGGATCGCCTCGAGCTTGGCGATACCCTGAAATTCGCCGTTCAGGCGCTCGACCACGCGCTCAACCCGCATCCGCTCGAAATGCGTGTCGCCCGGCGAGGAGACAAAGACACGGACCGTTTTCATGCGCGGAAGGTCACGGAGCCAAACCCTCAAGACCAACTCTCGGCGAGTATAGTCTCAAGCGAGCGCCTCCCCATAGGCGTTCGCAGGTAAACTGGTTAGCTCCTGAAGCCCTGTTCCAACCGACAATCATGGCGAGACGGCGGCGCCTCGCATGACAGATCGGCAAGGTTATTGCGCGCCTGGCGCGACGCCATCGGCGTCGGGTTGCGCCGTGGCGATGGTTTTGGCTTTGGCGACAAGATCATCCAGGTCCGGGTCGTCCTTGGCGACCATCGCCTGAAGCTGCTTCACAACCGCTTCCTGCCGCTCCGGGGTCGCGTTGAGGGGGGCGCTGTGCTGGCCGGGCTGCGTGCCCGGGCCCCAGCGCGGACCGAACAGATAGACCGCGCCATACATGATCTTGGCGGTCTTCTCATCCACGTCGGCCGCTCGCATGGCGTAGTAGAACACCTTGTGCGTGTCCTGCCAGGTCCGCCCCTTATTGTCGCAATAAAAGTCGTGGATCACCGCGGCCTGCCGGTAGTTCCCGGTGAACGGCGGGTAGAGCGCCCAGAGCGCCGCCGGCACCGAGGCGCCGTCGGTCTGGTAGCCGGTCGGCACGTCCCACTCCTTGCCCTCCGGATCGACGAATGCGTATGGCTCCTGCAGCGTCACCTTGCGGCCGTCGGTGTTGTCGAACTCGGCGACGAACTTGCCGATGAAATGGCCGAAGCTCGATTCGGCGAAAGCTGCCGGCCCGAAAGCGGCAAGCGCGGCGAGGGCAATGAGAGCGAGGGGGGATCGGTTCATGGCATTCACGCTGGTCACGAGGCGGCGGTCTTCTTCTGGCTGACATGCATCGCGGTTGCGACGTAACGAAGGCAGCCGGTCTCGGCGAGAAATGGTTGTTGCGTCCACATGCCGAAGCAGGGCGGCGCGGCATATTTCATCACCGTGCTCTTGGCCGGCATCCGCTCGCGCGTGGTGCGATTGTAATAGGTGCGGGTGACGGCGAGATCGGCAAGCGCATGGTCGGCGGCGGCCAGCGCCTTGTCGAGCGAGGCTTGGGTCGAATAGTCGGCGTTCTGCAGGATGCCGAGAAACTGCTCGTAGGCGGTGAGCACGCGCTGCTTGTCGGCATCGTCGGTAATATCCATGAAGCCAGACTTGAACAGCAGCGACGCCTTGACCTGATCGCTCGACAGCAGTCCGAGCAGCAGCCCCGTCGCCGCCTTGGCGGCGAAGCCCGCGAGCAGAGCCTGGCCCCGCGCGCTCATCGGGTCTTTCTCGCCGATCAGCGCCCTGATCGATTCCTTGACTGCCTCGTCGCCTTGCGCGTAAGCGCGCATGATGTCGGCGGCGATCGCCTTGGCGACAGCATCACGCGGCATATAGAGACGGAGCAACCCCCAGGCGAGCGTCGCCACGGTCATCGGCCGTGCGATCAGCGCTTCCTTGTTTTTCGGGCGATAGGCCTGCCAGCCGTTCACGTCCTCGTCGATCCAGTCGAGCGCCACTCCGAGCCGATCGGTCGACGCCAGGGTGATGGATTGATCGCCGCTGATGCCGCCATTGTCAGGCCCGAGCGCGATGAGATAGTCCCAGCCGATCGCGGGATTGAGCCGGCGCTGCTCGCCCGACATGCCGGCATAGCTTGGCGCGCTGATGAAATTCTCGATCAGCCTGCCAAATGGGGTATCCCCGTAGCGGCTCTTCTTGAGCAGCGTGCCGCCGCTCTCGTCCTCCTGCGGCCCGAGATTGGCGACGACGTATTGCCCCTCGGCACAATAGAATGCGCCGTGATCGGCGAGGAATTTGTCGGCGTCGAGGGTGGCGAGCCCCGCCGCCACGTCGCGCGCCGAGCGCTGGTCGTAAACTTCGAGCGGGTTGTACATATAATCGCGATATTGCGGGTCGGGGTCGCGGTCGGCGAACGGCACCAGGATCGCCGCGCAGCAATCCCACATGTCGGCGTTCTGGTAGTAGGCCGCGAGGTCGCGCTCGGGGATCGTGTCCTCGACGCCTGCGCTGTAGTCGATGGCGAGCAGATGCGCGTTGTAGTCGCGGTTGCTGGCGCCGAGCTGGCCGTAATTGCTCGGCCAGTCGCTCTTTACCGACATGGGCTTGCCGTCGAGGTCGTAGCCCTCCGAGAAGCCGCCGACATGGGTCACCCCGGCGACGCCGTCGGCGATGATATCGTCGGGCTTGCCGCCTTGGGCCTGCCTGTTGAAATGCACCATCTGCTTGGCGAGGCGCATGTTCTGCGCCGCCAGCGCTTCGACGATCTGGTCGATATGGCTGTGCCCGATCGTCACCTCCTCGCCGTCGATGATATCCTCGCCGTAGAACACGATGCGGTTGCCGAGGTTGGCGCCGAGCCGGTGCTGATGCGCAGGGGTGCGGATCACCACCAGCTCGCTCAACGCATCGATCAGCGGCTGCGACACGGCGGGCGGTGCTCCCATCGCCTTGACCATCTCGGCCATGATCATTTTGACCGGCAGAAAGGTCTTGCCCTGATAGAGCTCGCCTGCTGCCTGGAACGGACCGACCATCGGCTTGCCGCTCGCGTCCCGCGGTTCGGCGACGAACGGGTTGAAGTCGCGGTTCAACACTTCGAGGCTGAGCGCCTCGTCCGCCGGGATGACCAAGTCCGCAACCGAAGCTGGAATCTCGACGGCGAGCCCGACCGGATCGAGCCTGCCCGTCTCGATCTGGCCCGATGAACGTGTGACCTTGATGCCGCCGAGATCGATTGGCGAAGTGTCGCGCAAGACCGAGTTGAGCCGCGCCGACAGCGCCTGATCGACGGTCTCCCACCGCTCCGGCGTGACGAAGCGCCAATCCCCGGGGAGCCCGTGCCGTCCCGCTTGCTCTAGCAATTGGTCGGGAGTGGCGGCTGGCGTCCGGCGCGGCGCCGATCGCCTTGCGGACCAGCGACGACAGAACGACGCCGGACAGCCCGAGCATCCTGAGCACAGCGCGACGATCCATGCCGTCTTTTACTCCAAGCTTGGTCAGGTCCGCCGCCGCGGTCGTAATTGCTAGGATAGTCCTGTGCCGGAAATCGGCAAGCGCGTCACTAGATCTCGCTCGTCCCGGTAAACACCTCCGAGCGGCCCCTGCTCCAGTCATATTCCGCGGCGAAGGCGGCGATGGCGCTTGCGATCTTGGCGCCGCCGACCACCGACGGCTCGATCGGATTGGCCAGGTCCTGGTCGGTGCGGCAGATCAGGCGGAGGTCGATCAGCGCGAGCCCGCGCGCCGAAGCCTCGCGCGTGATGCATTCGTTGAAGATGGTGAGCCCGGTCGAGGCGAGCCGCGTCTGCCGCGCATCGGCGAAGCGGGCGTCATAAATGGTGCAGACCGCGGCAGGAATGCCCCGCGCCTTCACGTCGTCGAGCAAAGCGCGGTAGTCCCGCACGAAGTCCTCCCGCACATAAGCGAGCTTCTCCAGCGCCTCACCGACCGAGCCCGCGGTCTCCTCGAGCACGTTGGCGCAATGCAGCGCATCGTTGCCGCCGGCGCTCACCACGAGATGCGTCGCGTCTGACGGCGCGGATTTGAGCTGCGTCCTGACCGAGGATGCGACCGAGCCGTCGACCGCGCCGAGCGTCGCCCTGCTCCCGGCCGGCAGCCGCTTGCGGAGCTGGCTGACCACGTCGGGCCCATCGCCGACATAGGCACCGTTATCGAGGATCGAGTCGCCGAGCAGAACGATGTGCTGGCTCCCGCTGCCCTTCAAGGCGGCGGCTTGAGCGCGGCCTGGCAGCGAAAGCGCGGCCGCTGCGGCGATGACGGCGCCGCTCAACACCGTGCGGCGATTGGTGGACCTGGCAAACATGGCTGTCTCCTCTTCGTGCCTTCGACACGCGATCCCGCCCAACCGCGTCCCCACCTTGATGAAAAGGATGCGGGCGCAAGGCGGGGGAACCCTGCGCCCGCTATTGCTGAAAGGGAGGGGTACTGACAGGCCGGGCAGGAGCGGACCCGGGCCCATTGACCCTTTCAGCTCATCGGCGCCAACTCGGTGGGACAAGCGGCATGCCGATTTCGTGTTACGCACACTTCAGTTTTTCGTTGGCCTGAGGGCTAGGGAGCCCCGTTGGCATCCCAGAGATGTGGCGGCTGCCTCGGCCGCTTTGTGCGGTCCCTCACAAAGCGGCAGGCAGTGGCTGGCCTATAGGGTGGGGCTTCGCCCGCGCGCGCCTCGGGGGCATGGCCGGTTTGCCGCCCGCGCTCTAAGATCGGCCGCCACAGTCGGGAGTGCTCAGTGCCGGCCTACGACGCGTTCATTTCCTATAGCCACGCCAAGGACAAGCCGATCGCGGCCGCGCTGCAATCGGTGATCCAGAAGCTCGGCAAGCCCTGGTATCAGCGGCGCGCTCTGCGCGTGTTCCGCGACGACACGTCGTTGTCGGCGACGCCGCAGCTCTGGCCGTCGATCGAGCAGGCGCTCTCCCAGTCGAGATATTTGCTCCTGCTCGCCTCGCCCGAGGCGGCGAGCTCGCACTGGGTCGGCAAGGAGATCGAGTATTGGCTCGCCAATAAGAGCCCCGACACGCTGCTGGTCGGCGTGACCGACGGCACGCTCGCCTGGAACGAGGCGAAGGACGATTTCGACTGGCGGCCGGACACGCCTCTGCCGCCAGCGCTCAAGGGGGGCTTCCCCGCCGAGCCGAAATGGGTCGATCTCAGCCCCTATCGCCAGGGCGCCGACCCGCGCAACGCCCGCTTCATCGAGGCCGGCGCCGACTTCGCCGCCGCCATACGCGGTATGCCCAAAGAGGATCTTCTCTCGCAGGAGGTCCGCCAGCAGCGCCGGGCGCTCCGCCTCGCTGTGGGCGCTGCCGCGGTGATGCTCCTGCTTGCGGTCGGAGCGGTCACCGCCGGCATCATCGCCCGCAGCCAGCAGCTCCGCGCCGAGAAGAATTTCGCCGCCGCCAAGGACACTGTCAATTCCCTGATCTTCAATATCGCCCAGGGCCTCCGCAACGTCGAAGGCATGCGCGTCGAAAGCATCGACAGGATTTTGGGGCAGGTGCGCTCGACGGTGGATCGGCTCGCCGAGACCGATCCGGGCAACACCTCTCTTCTGCGCAGCAAGGACGTGATGCTCGATGAGTTCGCCAAGACTTATGTGGCGGCCGGTAATCTCGACCAGGCGCTGAAGAGCGAGGAAGAGAGCCTCGCTCTGCTTCGCAACATCGCGGCATCTGAGGGGACCAGTGCCCAAATAGAGCAGGATCTCGCCGTGGGGTTGCTTCGCATCGGCGACATCAAGAATGCGCAGCGCGCCCGCATCGAAGCGCTCGCCGCCTATCAGGAGAGTCTTGCCATCACGCGCAAGCTCGCCGCAGCCGACACGGGCAACAAGGAGGCTCAGTTCAATGTCACGCCGAGTCTCGATCGGATTGGCGATATCAAGCTGCAAATGGGCGAACATGCCGACGCGCTCAAGGCCTTCGAGGAGAGCCTTGCCATCCGCCGCGCGCTCGCTGCCGGCGACAAGCCGCAAGACGAATGGCAGCGGAGCGTGCTGGTCAGCCTCGGCAAGATTTGCGACGTGAGGCGCGATGCAGGCGACGGCAAAGGGGCGCTTGAAGCCTGCGAGGATAGTCTGGCCCTGGCGCGGCGCCTGGCCGAAGGCGACAGGACCGACACGCAACGTCAGCGCGACATCGCCATCGGACTTGAGCGCCTTGGCGGACTCAAGTTGACGACGGGCGATCTTTCCGGCGCGCAAGCCGCCTATGAGGAGGGCCTCGCAGTGCGGAAGCGCCTCGCCGCGCTCGATGCGGACAACACTCTGTGGCGGCGAGACGTCGGCATAGGTCTAGGCCAACTTGCCGACGTGAAGCGCATGTCCGGCGACGCCAAGGGTGCGCTCGCCGACTACGAAGAGGGCCTCGCGATCCTTCGACAACTCGCCGCCAAGGACAAGGACAACGCCGTCTGGCCGCGGGATATCTCGGTCATGCTGGACAAGATCGGCTACGTGAAGCTCGGCTCCGGCGACAATCCCGGCGCGCTCGCCGCCTTTCAGGAAGGTCTCGACATCGGGCGGGAGCTTGCCAAGGCCGACCCCGGCAACGCTGTTTGGAAGCGGGATACGGGCGTGGGATGGAACAAGATCGGCGATGTTCAGGTCGCGTCCGGCGACTTAGCCAGCGCGTTGCAGTCCTACGAGCAGGCTCTCGCCATCGCGCGAGACTATGCGAAGTCCGTTCCAGGCAATTTGGAGGGACGGCGTGATCTATCGGTGACTCTCGACAAAATCGGCGACGCTAAGTGGAAGGCGGGCGACACTGCAGGTTCGCTCGCCGCCTACGAGGAGAGCCTCGACGTCTCGCGCGAGCTTGCCGCTGCCGATCGCAACAACGTCACCTGGCAAACCGATCTCGTCGTCGGACTCTATAAGATCGCCCAGCTGTCCGACGGCGACAAACGAAAGGAAGCGGTGCAGGAGGCCCTTGAAATCGTCGAGCGTCTCGACAGCGAGGGCAAGCTCTCTCCCGACAAGAAGAACTGGAAGGACCTTCTGCTCGCTTTGCGGGCTCCGTCTTCACCACAGCCTGCCGCTCAGCAATAATGGCGCACGCTCTTTGTGAGGCCCCTCACAATGCGGGACGCCGGTCTATGGCAGCTTGAGCTCGGGCCGGCCCGGCCATTGCCCATACCGGCCGCTAATCTGCAGACAGGAGTGTTCCCCCATGCTCAAGCTCAACCATCTCTATCTCGCGGCGCTCGCCGCGCTCGGCGCCTCGGTGCCGCTGGCGGCTCTGACCGGCTATGACGCGCCGGCTTGCGGCTGGTCCACGGTGTGGAGCTTTACTGGCGCCCAATATCAATATGTCTGCTTCTAACCCATGAACCTCGTTTTCCCCGCATCGGCGCGCTTGGTCGGCTCGCCCGAAATGGACTACGCTCTATTTCTGCCGGCCAAGGCCCCGATCAGGATGCACGACACACTTCCAGACCTGGTCGCCAGGTCAGCTTTGATGCGCGGAACGAGCGAGGCGGCGCTTTCGCTGCTGAAGCGCGCGCGCCTCAGCCTGCGCACGCTTGCCGCCGGTGAGACCGTGTTCCGGCCGGGCGAGGCGGCCGATTCCGTCTATCTCCTGCTCGGCGCGCGCATGGGCGCCGACGGGCTCGACGTCGATCCGCTGGTGCAGGTCGAGCTGAAGCCGGCCTCGGGCAAGCGCCTGCTTCGCTTCGAGCGCATCGTCCACGGCGAAATCTTCGGCGAGCTCGAATTCCTCGAGCAGGGCATGCTGGCGAAGGGCGCCAAGCGCACCACCTCCGCCTTCGCCCTCACCCCCGCTTCGGTCGTGCCGCTCCCGCTCCCGCTCCTTGCCGAGCTGATCGAGGCAGACGGCGTGCTCCGCTCGCGCGTCATCCGCATCGGCTCGCAGCGGCTGGTCCAGGCGCTGAAGCAGCAGCACGACAAGGCGCACAGCCTTCCCGATCTGCTGCTCGCCGACTGGCTGGTCGAGCTGTCGGCCGATATCGGTATCGCCGAGGGCAATCGGGTGCGCTTCCCGCGCAGAATTGCCCAGAAGCATATCGCCGCCGATCTCGGTGTCTCCCGCGAGACCATCAGCCGTCGCCTCAACGAATGGGAGCGCTCGGGCCTGTTGCGCACCGGCGCGCGGAGCCAGCAGATCGAAATCCTCGACTATCAGCGCATCAGCCGGCTCGCGAGCCTCCGCTCGGCACGGAGCCGCGCCGCGCTCGAACGCACCATCGACGACATCGACGCGGCCATCGCCTGCGGCGAGGTGATCCGCGCTCGCAATATCGGCCTCGACATCCTGCGCTATTACCCGTCGAGCCCCGAGCTGATCCACCGCACGGCGCTTGCTGCCGCCCGTGGCGGCGATGCCCGCGGCGCGCTGGAGTTGCTCGCACGCTCCGGCCTTCCCATGCGCGGATCGTTGCATGCGCTGGAGGACGCGGTCGCCAAGGCGCGCAAGAACCCGTTCCTGCCCATGGACCGCATCCTTGGCGAGCCGTTCGTCGACGACGGCTATGGCGAGGACGAAAGCGAGGATGCGCCCGCGGCGAGCGGCGGGCGCGAGGCTCAGCTGGTAGAGGACCTCGCCGCGCTCAATGCCCGCCTCCTCAAGGAGCAGGCGTTCGAGGCTTCCCGCGCCGCCGACAAGAAGAAGCAGGCGATGGCCTCGTTCAACGCCTATCACGGCCTCTACGAGCACAAGCAGGGCTACTATCCCGGCGTCAACGCCGCCACCATGGCGCTGATCGCCGGCAACGCCGAGGTGGCGCGCCACATCGCAGCGGGCCTGATCGACACGCTTCATGCCGACGCCAGGGACTATTGGCCGCTCGCAACGCTGGCCGAGGCGTTGCTGATCGTTGGGCGCGAGGCCGAGGCGCAAGAGGTGCTGGCCAAGGCCAGCGTAGCCAAGGGCGCCGACGATGGGGCGAAAGCTTCGACCATCCTCCAGTTTCGCCGGCTCGCGACCGTGCTCGATGCCGACATCGAGGCGCTGGTGAGCGCGCTCGAGCCGCGCAGCGTCGCGGTATTCTCGGGCCATCTGTTCAGGGGCGACGAGCTCGACGAGGTCGCGCAGCAGGCGACCGAGCAGATGGTCCGCACGCGCGCCGAAGCGTTGCTCGCCGAGCATAATGTCGGCATCGTCTATGGCGCGCTCGCCTGCGGCACCGACATCATCCTCGCCGAGACCGCGCTCGCGGCCGGCGCCGAGCTTGACATCGTGCTGCCCTTCGCCACCGAGCGCTTCATCGAGACCTCGGTCAGGATCGGCGACCCCCCCGCCAAGCCCGGCAAATGGGAGAAGCGCTTTCGCGCCATCCTCGAAGGCGGCCAGGGCGTGCGCGCCCTGACCATCATGGACCCCAGCGATCCGGTCGAGCGCGACCTCGACGGCTATTTCTTCCACGCCTTCCGCTATGGCGCGGGCTGCGCGCTGCAACGCGCGGCGACGCTGCAGACGAGCTGCCGGCTGCTCGTCGTGTCCGACGTCAACGGCCCCGACACCATCGCCGGCGCGAACCGCGTGCTCGCCGACTGGCAGGCGCATGACCGCCCATTCGATCTCATCCCCTATCCGCATGCCCGCACCACGCGCGCGACGCGCAGCCGGGCCGCGACCGCGTTTCGCCCGGTGATATTCCTGTGGGACGCCGCGCCCGGCATCAAGAACGGGAACGGCAGCCTCGACAGGCTGTTCAAGTCGATCGGCAAAGGGCTCGACCGGATCGAGCGCACCCATCGCGATGGGCGGCGCGGGCTCTGCCTGATCGCAAGCTCGACCGCCGGCGCGCTCGAAACCGGGCGCGAAGCGGTCAGGGCCGCACGTGTCGCCAAGCGTGCCCTCAGGATCATCGGCGATTTCGGCCTCGTGCTTGGCGGCAGCCTCAAGCCCGACAAGAAGTTGATCTCGCGGCTGCAATCAGCCGACGACTTCCCCGGCCTGCCGACCGATTGTGTGCTGGCGACCGAGGCTTACGCGGCTGAAGCCAAGTACGATCAGGGCGACAAGGTGCTGCTCGTACCGGTCGGCCGCGCCGAAGTGCAGCAAGCTGCGGACGAAGGCGAGCGTCACCAGATCCGCAGCCGTCCGACGCTGCCGATCTACACGGCGGAATGGGCGGCCAACGGGCGCGCTGGCGCGCTTGACGGCACTAAAACTCCGTAATTCCATCGAGCTCAATTGGCGTCAGGAACGAGCCCAGGCCATGTCCATCACCATCTCCCATCTCGACGGGAACCTCGCCGAGGGTCAGCCGAAGGAGCAGACCTTCGGCGACTCGGTCGACACCATCACCTTCGGACGCGAGCGCGATTGCCAAGTGGTCTACGCGCCCGAATACACCGTGGTCGGCAAGCGGCATTGCCAGCTGGTGCGCCAGGTGACCGGCGACTATCGCGTCAACCTGCTCGGCGAGCGCTATGTCGAGGTCAACGGGGTCCCCGCCGACAACAACACGGTCGTGCCGAATGGCGCGGTGATCAGGCTGGGCGACCCTAAGGAGGGACCGTCTTTCAAGGTCGAGATCGAAAAGCAGGCCGCCGATCTGCCTGACACGCGCCCGCAACCCAAGGTCAAGTCGTGGCGCGACTCGATGACCGAGACCAGACGGCTCGGCGCCGTCGCGGCGGTCGTGCTCGCCCTCCTGCTCGCGGGCTCGGTCGGCTATTTCCTTACGCGGACGATGAGCCTCGAACAGCAGATCGCCGCGGCCAACGAAGTTGCTAACGCGCGCGCCAAGACGGAATTCTCCCCGGCGGTGATCGATCGGCTCGAGGCTGCGGTTTATCTTGTCGCCAAGGACGAGGATGGCAAACCCCTACCCGAGGCGACCGCTTGGGCCTTCGCGCCAAACCTGCTCGCCACCAACGCTCACGTCACCGAGGCACTCTCCGGCCACACGGACGAGTTCTTCCTGGTCGCCTCCGACGGCAAGCGCATCAAGATCAAGAACGTCACTTCGCACCCGGGCTACTCCTCGTTCGGCAGCTACAAGGCGAACTTGGGCACCACGCGTTACGGCAACTTCACCCCGCTCGACCTGATCAACGAATACGATGTCGGGATCATCGAGATCGACCCCTCGACGCCGCTTCCCGTCGATCCGAGCACCAATCAACCGGTGATGCTCGAGTTCGCCTCCGACGCCCAACTCAAGGGCCTTGCCCCGGGTATGGCGGTCGCTTCGGCCGGCTTCCCGTCGGAAAATCTCAAGGGCACCGCGACCGCGTCCAAATCTCCCCCGACCTTGCATTTCGGCTTCATCAGCTCTTTGACCGACGTGTTCATGTGCCGGACCGAACCGGCCAATCAGCTGCTCATCGTGCATAGCGTCCCGGTGACCGGCGGCGCGAGCGGCTCGCCCCTCATCGACGCCAGCGGCAAGGTGATCGGCGTCGTCAACGGCGGCAATACCAATGTGCTCGACAACGCCGGAGACGCGGGCAAGCTGCGCATGTCCAACGCGGTGCAGATCAATTACGCGCAGCGTGTCGATCTCCTGCGGGAGCTTGAGAACGGAGACGCCGCCAAAGAGATCGCCGATGACGAAGGCTATTGGCACAAGACGGCCGCGCAGTTCGACGACTATTTCGGATTTGCGGTCGCGGCCTTCGAGGACCTCGCCACGTCGCGCTACAAAGTCGGCAAGGGCGAGGCGAAGGAAATCGGCGAGGGCGTGCTCGACCCCGGAAGCTCCAAGTCGATCAAGCTCGTGCAGCAGACGTTCGAGTTCAAGGCCGAGCCCGGACGCATTTACGGCTTCATCGCCGACGCCCAAGGTGGCGTGCCGATCGGCATCAACGTCAAGAAGGCGGGCACCGACGAGTTCCTGCGCGATGCCAAGGACCAGCGCAAGTCGAGCGAGCCCGAGCTTGCGCCCACGGCCTGGGTGACGGTGAGTGAGCCGGCCACGCTCGAAATCGTCGTGTGGAGCCTAGTCAAGCAACCGGCGAAATTCTCCTTGCATGCCTATAGCTGGGAGGAGCCTAAGACGGCGTCGGCGTCTCCTTCAGACTCTCAGCCCGCAGCGTCTCAGCAATGATTTCGAGATCGGCGAGCCGCCGCGAAGGGTCTGTCTTGATCATCGCCCGCACCAGCCTGCCGAGCGCCGGCGGCATCGATTGCGGCCGCTGTCCGAACGTGCCGAAGGAGAGGCGCGGCGGCAGCTTGCCGCCGAAGATCTCGGCGATCATCTGGCCCAGCGCGTAGATGTCGGCCCGCCCGTCAACCACCCCGTCGCGCCCCTGCTCCGGCGCCATATAAGGCGGCGTCCCGATCCGTGTGAGGCCATCTTGCGTCCCTGGCACCAAGGCAATGCCGAGATCGATCAGCACGGGAGAGCTGCCCCCGCGCATCACCACGTTGTCCGGCTTAACGTCGCGATGAACGATGCCCTTGGCATGCAGCGCCGCGAGCGCGTCGGCAACTCCGGCGAGGAAGCCAAGCAGCCGCTCGCGCTTGGTACCCGTCTTGAGGACTTGCCTAAGCGTCGGGCCGTCGATGAACTCCTGCACGATATAGATCGCGCCCCTGGGCTCGATGAGCAGATCGCGCACGCGGGCGAGGCCGGGATGGGTGAGGCTGAGCGCGCAGGCATATTCGGCCCTGATCGAGGCGATCGCCCGCTTGCGCTGCTCTTCGCTATAGGCGGTGAGATCGACCTTCTTCAGCGCGATCTGCTCGCCGTCATTGAGGTCGAGCGCGCGGTCGACCTGCCCGCCACCGCCGGCGCCGAGCCGCCCGAGCACGATGAAGCGCCGCGCAACGCCGGCCCCGCCCCCGATCGATTCGATGTCCTCGGCGAGCTCTTTCAGATGGGCGCCGCCCTCGCTCTTCATCATGTCGGAGCGGATGCGGTCGGCGAGCTCGGTCAGGTCGGCGGCGATCGCGCTTCTGAGCGCCAGAGCGAGCGCCTCGCGCGCCTCGTCGCCCCTGCCGACCTTGTACAGCGCGTTGGCGAGCTTCACCCGCACATTGGCGGCGCGCGCCGTCAGGTTCTGCTCGGTGAACTCGTTTGCCACCTGCTTGAGCACCTCGACCGCCGCGTGGTCGCCCTTGAGCAGGTCGAGCTCGCCCTTGGTCTCGAGATATTCCAGCCGCCTGAACGTGTCGCTCTTGTCGGCGAGATAGGTCGCTGCCTCGGCGAGGATCTTGTCGGCGTCAGCCAATTGGCCGAGCGAGGCGAGCGCGCGGGCTTCCTCGATGCCGGCGAGGAAGACGAGCCGCGATTCAGTCGCCGGCAACTCGGCCTTCAATTGGCGCGCCAGAGCAAGGGCCTCGGCGGCGCTGCCGGTCCGATTCAGCGCCTGGCAGACATTGACCCTGAGCCTCAGCGCCTGGCGCGGCGGGAGATCGCCCGCGGCGCTGCCGGCAATCGCGCGAAACAGCGTTGCCGCGCGCTCGTAGCGCCCGCCCTCGAGCTCGATCCGGCCGGTCTCGGCGAGCGCGCGGGCAAGCGCACCCTTATTGTTCCGCATGGCTGCGAAGGCGAGCGATTGCAGCAGCTCGAGCGCGGCCGAGCGGTCGTTGCCGCGCCACGCATAGACGACGCTAGCCTCGCGCGCGATGTGCGAGAGCTCATCGTAATCCTTGGCGGCGAGCGCGCAGCGCCGCGCCTCGGCGAGATCGGCGAGCGCACCGGCATCCAATGTGAGCCTGTTCTTGACCACACCGCTCAGACGAAGCGCGCGGGCGCGGTCCGCGCTGTCCTTGGCGAGCGCCGGTATCAGCTCGCGCAGTTTCGGCGCAAGCTTGGTCGGGTCGGCGTTGGCATCGACCTCGGCCTCGATCTCGTCGAGAATGACGTTGCGATCTTGCAGGTTCGTCATCAAGCTCACCAAAGATTAATGTACAGCGTCGGGGCCGGTCGATAAAATGTGTAGAATTGAACGACGCGCCTCGGTTTATGGCAAAGCTTTAACAACATCAAAGCCGGTCTCTGGAGAAATCGAATGACGCGAGTTTGTAGAATAGTAGCCGAACTTCTGTTGCTTGGCGTTCTCGCTTGCGGTGTTTCGGGCGCGGCACTTGCCGCGGACGACAACGAGATGATCGTCGGCGGTCATCCAGCAGATGACGGCAAATATCCTTGGCAGGTGCGGCTCTACAGCACCATGGACGACCAGATCGGCTTCTGCGGCGGCTCGATCATCGCCCCGCAATGGGTGCTGACCGCGGCGCATTGCTTGCTCGATACGCAGAAGGTTGTGGTCGGCTTCGGCAACAATGACCGCACCAAGACCACCAAGATCGAGAGCGAGAAGCTCATTGTAAATCCTGGCTATCTTGACGGCCAGAAGGCCGATCTCGGCCTGGTCAAGCTCAAGACGCCGATCCCCGACGCGCCGTCGATCGGCATCGCCGATCCGGCCGCCGACAAGACGGTCCTGACCCCCGGCGCCAAGGTGACCGTCACCGGCTGGGGCGCGGTGTGGGACTTCCAGGCGTTCCAAAACTCGATGGACGTGATGGCGGGACGCCGAAGCTTGTCGGAGAAGAAGCTGCTCGAGCAGAACGAGCTGAATGCCCCGCGCAAACTGCATGAGGTCGACATCGAGGTGATCGACCAGACCGAATGCAAGTCCGTGTACAAGGCGCTGCAGGTCCCGGCCTTCAGCATCGGCGATACCGAGATCTGCGCCACGGGCCCGAGCGGCGGTAAGGATTCATGCTTCGGCGACAGCGGCGGCCCGCTGGTCGCGCCCGCGAGCAACGCCCGCGGCTATGTCCAGGTCGGGATCGTGAGCTGGGGCCCGCAATGCGGCAACCCGCTCTATCCCGGCGTCTATACGCGGGTCTCGTCCTTCACCGACTGGATCAACAAGACCATGAACGGCCAGTGAGCGAGTGCCCTTTGCTTCCCACCTTCAACCCTCAAACCTGCCGGAGTCGCGCAAATGACGCGAGTATGTAAGCTTGCCGCCTGCCTGCTGACGTTTGGACTGCTCTCCGGCCTGCAAAGCGTTGCCCTTGCCGACGACAACGAGATGATCGTCGGCGGCAAGGCCGCGCCGGAAGGCAAGTTCCCCTTCCAGGTGCGCATCTATTCGTCGATGGACGACGACAAGGGCCGCTGCGGAGGCACCATCGTCGCCCCGCAATGGGTGCTGACCGCCGCGCACTGCGTCGTGGCCGATCCGACCGCCACCGAGAACGTCAGGCCGGTCGATGCCGTCGTGGTCGGCTATGGCAGCACCGACCGCACCAAGACCACCAAGGTCGAGAGCGAGAAGATCGTCGTCAATCCCGACTATCTCCAGAACGGCTCCAAATCCAACGCTGACATCGCTTTGATCAAGCTGAAGACCGCGATCGCCGATGCGAAGCCGATCGAGGTGGCAAACCCCGAAGCCAACAAGAAGCTGCTTACCCCGGGCGCCACGGTCACCGTCACCGGCTGGGGCGCGGTCTGGGACCCGGAGGACAAGAACGTGATCGCCATGCTGTCGCAGCTCACCTCAGGCGGCGATCTCGGCGACAAGATCAGCTATCCGCTCAAGCTGCATCAGGTCGAAATTCAGGTGCTCGACAATGAGAGCTGCAAGACGCTGTTCCAGGGCTCCAATGTCACGGTCGTCGACAGCGACATCTGCGCGCTTCAGCCCGGCTCGCGCAAGAACGCCTGCTACGGCGATTCCGGCGGCCCGCTGATGGCCTCGCCCAAGCCGCGCACTTTCGTGCAGGTCGGCATCGTCAGCCGCGGCTGCGGCAACATGGACCTGCCGAATATCTATACACGCGTGTCGTCCTTCTCGGACTGGATCGGCACGACCATGGCCGGCAACTGACCAGGGCGTGGAGTTGGCATGACCCGACTTCATGTCGTGATTGTCGGCCTGATGCTTGGTCTATTCGCCCAGGCTGAGCGCGCATTGGCGGCCGACGACAACGAGATGATCGTCGCCGGCAGCGAGGCGCCCGAGGGCAAATATCCCTATCAGGTGCGCCTTTATTCCTCGATGGACGACACGATCGGCTTCTGCGGCGGCTCGATCATCGCGCCGCAATGGGTGCTGACTGCCGCTCATTGCATGACCGAAGGCGATTTCGGCAAGGGCCCCACCACCGCGCACGGCCCCGACACGGTCGTGGTCGGCTATGGCAGCAATGACCGCACCAAGACGAAGAAAATGGCCGTCGAGAAGGTCATCGTCAATCCGAGCTATTTGGCGAACGGCCGCGCCGGCAAGACCGATCTCACGCTGATCAAGCTCAAGCGGCCGATCCAAAATCCCAAGATCGTCGCGTTCGCCGATGCCGCCAACGACAAGAAATATCTGGTGCCGGGCGCCAAGGTGACGATCACCGGCTGGGGCGCTTTGTGGGACGCCTATGACGAGGACGTGAAAGCGCTCATGGCCGAGCTTGGCCCCGAGAACGAGATGATGCTGAAATGGCAGGCGCCGCTCAAGCTCCGCGAGGTCGAGGTCGAGGCGCTCGATACGCAGACCTGCAACGCCGCCTACCAGCAGATCCAGGGTGAGGTGTGGGACAGCGAGATTTGCGGCATCTACAAGGGCACGACCAAGGCGCAGTGCCACGGCGACAGCGGCGGGCCGATCGTCGTGCCGGCCGACGTGCCCGGCGGCTTGCTCCAGGTCGGCGTCGTGAGCTGGAGCGTGAAATGCGCCACCACCGGCACGCCCAGCATCTTCGCCCGGGTTTCGTCCTCGGCCGACTGGATCAACGCGACGATGAACAGCAACTGACGGCGCGCCCGCAAGGCGCCGCCGCGCGTGGAGGAACGCATGATTCGAGTTCAGGTCCTGTTTGCAACTCTCTTGCTCGGCGTCTGCTGTCAGGGCGGCGCTACGGCGCTCGCCGACGACAACGAGATGATCGTCAACGGCAAGGAGGCGCCCGACGGGAAATATCCCTATCAGGTCCGGCTCTATTCCTCCGAGGAAGACCTGTACGGCTTTTGTGGCGGCTCGATCATCGCCCCGCAATGGGTGCTGACCGCTTCGCACTGCGTCACCGAGGGCGACCTCAATGTCGGGCCCACGACCGCGAAATCCCCGGAAGACATCGTGGTCGGCTACGGCAGCAACGACCGCACCAAGACCAAGCGCATTCACGCCACGAAGATCTTCGCGCGGCAGGAGTTCCTGGCCGAGGGCCTGAAGGGCAAGCATGACGTCGCCCTGATCAAGCTCGCCGAGCCGATCCCCGATGCGCCGGCCGTCACCCTCGCTGATCCGGCGACCGACAAGGCTATCGCCGCTTCCGGCGCCAAAGTGACCGTCACCGGCTGGGGCGCGTTGTGGAGCCCGTTCGACAAGGATGTCGGCGCGCTGATGCCCGATCTCGGTCCCGAGAAGGAGATGAGCGACCGGATCAACTTCCCCGTGAAGCTGCGCGAGGTCGAGATCCAGGCGATGGATAACGACTCCTGCAACGGCGCGTTTGCCGGCGACCGTCTCTCGGTCGCCGACACCGAGATTTGCGCCATGTATCAGGGCACCACCAAAGCGTCATGCCAGGGCGACTCGGGCGGCCCGCTGGTGGTCGCCACGCCCGGCGCGCCGCGCGGCTTCACCCAGGTCGGCGTGGTGAGCTGGGGCACGATCTGCGGCAACATGGTGACGCCAAGCGTGTTTGCCCGCGTGTCGTCCTTCAACGATTGGATCAGCGACACGATCAAGAGCAACTAACCTTCGAGCCAATCGATGACCAAACCACGTTCAATAGCCGCTTGCCTCTGCGCCGCGCTCGGCATGCTCGCCGGCCTGACCGGGATCGCCCGGAGCGAGGACAACGAGATGATCGTCGCCGGCACCGAGGCGCCGGACGGCAAGTTTCCCTATCAGGTACGTCTGTACGCGTCGGACAGCGATCTGAGGGGCTTCTGCGGCGGTTCGCTGATCGCCCCGCAATGGGTGTTGACCGCTTCCCATTGCCTGGCGGAGGAGAAGCAGGGCTCCTATGTCGCGCGTAGTCCTGAAGCCGTGGTGGTCGGTTACGGTTCGAACGACCGCACCAAGACCACGAAGGTCGACGTGGTGAAGGTCATCGTGCGCCCTGAGTTTCTCGACAAAGGCCTGAACGGCAAGGCTGACGTCGCGCTGTTGAAGCTCAAAGAGCCGATCGCCAATCCCCAGACCGTCCCGCTCGCCGACCCCGATGCCGACAAGAAATATCTCGTGCCCGGCGCCAAGGTGACCGTGAGCGGCTGGGGCACGTTGTGGTCTTACGACGACGACGTGGCGTCGCTGGTAGGCGAGTTCGGCTCCGACATGGAAGAGAAAGTGACCGCGCCGATCAAGCTCCGCGAGGTCGAGGTCGATTGGATCGACAATGACGCGTGCAACGCCGCCTTTGCCGCCGAAACACGCCGGCACCGGCATCGCCGATACCGAATTTTGCGCCTTCCAGCAGGGCACCAACAAAGACACCTGCCAGGGAGATTCCGGTGGTCCGATGGTGGTGCGCGACGAGAGCGGCAAATTCGTGCAGGTCGGCGTGGTAAGCTGGGGCCGCGGCTGTGGCGGCGAGACTCCCGGCGTCTATGCCCGGGTGGCCAAGTTTAAAGGCTGGATCGCCGACACCATCAAGAGCAACTGAGCGCCAAGGAGTTCCTCGATCGGCTCGAGCACAATGCCGAGCGAGTCACTGATCGCGGCGAATGTCGCGAGCACATCGGCGAGATCGTTCCCGCCGAGATTGACGATGCCGTAGCGGTAGCTCCGTCCGTCATTCAGCTCGTCTGACAGCTTGTTGCCCACCGCGGCGTGAATCTCGATCCTGCTGTCGGGATGGAGCCTCTCCAAGCGTTCCAGCTCTTGGGCGTCGGGGACATGGATGATGCGATGGTCGGCGAAGGCGCGAAGCACGCAGCTCGCAGCAAAAGGATAGCGTCCTTGCCTGCGCGTGAACGAGGGCGCCCGGCCCTCGGCGATGTCGAGCAGCACACGGTAACTCGATATGCCGTCGACCTTCTCGTAGAGATCGGCGAATTGCGACGCCATGCGCGGGTTGATCTCGATGATGGCGATGCAATCGGCATCGGCGTCGTAGATCATCTCGATATTGAACAAGCCGTTGTCGAAGCCGAGCCCTTCCATCAGCGCGGTGGCGATTCCGGCCATGCGCGCCTGCACGCCGTCCGGCAGGCGCGAGGGATAGTCGAAGCGCGAAAAGGCGATGGTCCCTGGGAACATGACCGAGTCGACCACGCCCATGATGCCGACCTTGCCGCCATAGGCGTAGCCCTCGACCGTGACCTGCTCGCCCTCGAGTAAGCCTTCGCCGATCAGGCGCTCGCTGCCGATTGTCTCGCCGGCATGGCGCTCCAGCAAGCGCTCCAGCGGCAGGAAGAATTGATCGAGCGAACGCCATCGCGGCAGGAGCGCGGCAAGCTCGGCGGGCGATGGGACCCTCTCGGCGCCGATCGAAAAGAACGATTTCACCGGCTTGACGAACAGGGGGAAGCTTGCCTCATCCGGCAACGGCGCGCCCTCTGCTACATCGATCAGGATGAAGGATGGAACGGCGTCGGGGACGAGCCTGGCTTGCGCCACCCGCGACAGATATTTGTGTTGGCAGATCAAGATGATACGCGGGTCTGGCCCCGGCAGGCCGAGCCGCTTGGCGATGATCGCGGCGAGCGCGGAGCCCGGATAATCGTCGCTGCTGATGACGGCGCGGATCGCCGTCCCTTCGACGCTCGCGAGGATGCGCTCGACCTCGAGATGAGGATCGGCGGCACAGGCGCCATCCCGCGCCCCGGCGATCAGCTCCTCGGTCGGCGTGGATCCAAGGTCGTGGAAGCGAAAGTCGATGCCGGGCGGGCTGAGCCGCTTCAACTCGCGATGGTCGCGATGGGTGACGCTGACCACGAGCACCGTGCGCGGCTCTGCGCTTGGCGTTCCGCCATTGACCTGACGCATGCGCGTTTCCTCGCACCCAAGTGGCGCGCACGGGTTTATGCCATGGGCGGCGCCAAAGCCAGATTGATCGGCAGCTTCGACTTCGCTACTGTCCCCGCCTCGACAAGGACCCACCGCTCGATGCCCCTCCATTTCGGCAAGATTTTCGGCGCCATCGCGCTGCTCACCGTCGCCGCCTTCGTGGCCTGGCTGCTGTTCACGACGTTGTTCGCGACCGAGGAGGCCGAGCAGAAGATCGAGAAGAGTGGCGCAGTCGAGCTCAACGCGCCGGTCGACGCCCTAGTCTAAGCCGGCGCCGAGTTGAACGCGGCGCGGCGGCCGAGCAGATAGAGCGCGTCGGTCCTGAGCCCGCTCAAGCGCTCGAGCACCACGGCGCATCCCACCAGCCAGAACAGCGTCGCGATGGCGACGGCGATCGCCGCACCGAGCACGCCGTAGAGCGGCGCCAGCACGAGATTGCTCAGCGCAAGCACGATGAGCGCCGCGACCGCGAGCGCCGCGTTTTCCTTCTGCGCGCCGATCACCGTGAGCAGCGGCACGCTCGGCCCGAACACGGCGCGGGCGAGCTGGCAGCCCATCAGGATCACGAGCGGAAGCTTGGCGCCGGTGAACTCAGGCCCGAAGATGGCGAGCAGGCTTTCGCCCCATAGCGCCACGATCAGCGTCGCGGCAAGCGTGATGACGATCGGGAAGGCGAGCGCGCGCAGCATCACGCCCGCGATCGAGCCGTGGTCCTTGCGCGCCCGTGCGTCGGCGAGGTCGGGCACCACCACCTGATGGGCGACCTGCACGGCGAAGCCGACCAGAAGCGCGAGCTTGAGGCACAGCCCGACGGCTGCGGTGTCGGCGCTCGACAGCAGCGGCGTGACGATCAAGATGTCGACGTCGGCAAAGAAATAGGTGAACAGCGCGACGAGGATCAGCGGAGTCGCTTCACGACGCCAGAGGGTGCGCAAGCGCGGCGGCGCGGTCGGCGCCTCGCCCTTCGGCATGTCCTTGCGGAGTAGCGCGTATTGGGTGAGCGCGAGACCCGTGAAGATCAGCATCAGCAGGAAGGTGACGTTGCTCGGCGTGAGCGTCACCCCGAGTGCGATGAGGAGACCCACGCCGCCAAGCAGGAGGAACGGCCTGACGCACGTGTCCGGGAGATAAGCGAGCGCGAACCGCCTGATGGTGGTGGCGAAGGTTCCGTTCAGGCGGAGCGAGGCGTTGGCGGGGATCGACAGTCCCGCGGCGACCAGCGCGAGCCGCGCCTCGATGCCGAGCGACGGCCACAGCAATGCGAGCGCAAGCACGGCGAGCGTTGCGATCCCGGCATAGAGCGTCGCATCGCGGCGCGCCTGCGCCACGAAGGCGGCGATCAGGGCGACTTTGCCATGCTCGCGATAGCGCGACATGAAGCGCGCGGCGATCGAGGGGTAGCCGTGCGCCGCGATCAGCCCGACGACGGCGGCGAGGCTCGTGACCGAGTAGAACACGCCGAGCGCGCTCGCTTGCAGCGTCCGCGCCAGAACGACCTGGGTGGCAAAACCCGCCAGCGCCCCGGCGACGCGCGCGAGCGACAGCAGCGAAGAGGTCGAGAACAGCCGGGCGAGCTTCACCAGGAGCGTTGGCGGCGATGCTTCCCCCGCCCTGGCCGAGCTGGCGGATTTCGCGTTTCCGCGTCGGCCCGCGCTCGGCCCTTGCGAGGCCATCACGCGACCTTGAGCGAAGCTTGCGGGCTTGCGCCGTTCGTCGCCGCGCTCCGCTGGTGCGGCCACTCGGCGAGATCGAGGTCGGGATCGAGCCGCCACGGACCGATCTCTTGCGGCTCATCGACATACCAGCCGAGCAGCGCTTTGAACTCCGCGCGCGGCATGGCCCCGAAGCCGAAGCTCGCGAGATGCGGCGTCATCCACTTGCCGTCGCGCAAGTGATAGCCCCACGCCGCGAGCTGCCTATGCAGAGCGACGAGCGCGACCTTGGAGGCATGCTCTACCGCCGAGAACTGCGACTCGCCGAAGAACACCTTGCCGATGGCGAGCCCGTAAAGGCCGCCGACCAGCCCCCCCTCCTCGTCCCACACTTCGACCGAATGAGCGTAGCCGGCCTTGTGCGCCTGCCAATAGGCCTCCATGACGCGGGGCGTAATCCAGGTCAGCGGCGCCTTGCCGGGGCGGGGCGCGGCGCAGGCCTCGATCACGCCGGCGAAGTCCTGGTCCATAGTGATGGTGAACTTCCCCTGGCGGAGCAACCGCCGCAAATTCTTGCCGACATGGGTAAGCGCGGGGTCGATAACCGCGCGCTCCTCGGGCGACCACCATTTCATCGCGCCGATATGGCAGACCGGAAAATAGCCGCGCTTGTAGTTGGCGAGCAGCGCCTCGACCGAGAGGTCGTTGCTGATGCCGACCAGGCCGCGGCTGCTGTAATAGACCGGATTCTCAGGCAGCTTGTCCCGCTCGCCCCTCGGCTGCAACAAACGCCCGAGCGTCATCCAGGCGAGATGCGGCATCAGCGCGATGCGGTTCGGCCGAAGCGCATAGGCCGCGCCGAGCAGCCAACGCCGCAGGCGCTGCGGCAGCGACTCGTGGAAGATTGGTTCGCCGTGGGCAACCTTGGTCGCCTCATGCGCCGTCCCGAGCACGTCGTCCGGGGTCTCGGCGGTCGCGCGCGACTGGACTGCCGACCTCATGTTTGCCATGCCTGTTGCTCTTGCGAAAACGCATGGCGCTTTGGCCCGCGCCACCCCTAGTCTCTTAGCCCTTCAGTCCTTAATAAAGGCGAAGGGCAGTTTGTTGATAAGCCTCGCCATTTACCTTTCCCGATGGTAAACGCCGCCGCGCGCCCCGGCCTTAACAGGAGGCTTGATGGACTATCGCGAGCTTGGCCGGACCGGCGTCAAGGTTAGCGCGCTCTGTCTCGGCACCATGACCTTCGGCCAGCAGAACTCCGAAGCCGAAGGCCACGCCCAGCTCGATTACGCGCGGCAACGCGGCATCAACTTCCTCGACGCGTCAGAGATCTATCCGATCCCGCCCAAGCCCGAAACCCAGGGCCGCACCGAGGCGATCGTCGGCACCTGGCTCGCCGCGCGCGGCGACCGCGACAAGACGATCGTCGCCACCAAGATCGCTGGGCGCACCAAGATGACCTGGCTGCGCAAGGACGGCGCCCAACCAAGGCAAAGCCAGGCGCAGATCATGGAGGCGGTCGAAGGAAGCCTCCGCCGGCTCAGGACGGATTACATCGACCTCTACCAACTCCACTGGCCCGACCGGAAGATGCGTATCTTCGAGGGCCTCGACTATTTGCATTTCGAGGGCGACAGCCACCCGATCCACACGATCCTCGGCACGTTGGGCAAGCTCGTGGCCGACGGCAAAGTCAGGTTCGTCGGCCTCTCCAACGAGACGCCGTGGGGTGTGATGAGCTTCCTCAAGGCGTCGGAGCAGCACGGCCTGCCCCGCATCGCCTCGATCCAGAACGCCTACAACCTCGTCAACCGCTCCTTCGAGATCGGCCTGTCGGAGATCACCTATCGCGAGCAGGTGAGCCTGCTCGGCTACTCGCCGCTCGGCCAGGGCTACCTCACCGGCAAATACGCCGAGGGCGCGCTGCCGCCCGACTCGCGCAAGACTCTGTTCGACCGGCTCGGCCGCTATGAGAAGGCGAACGGTCCGAAGGCGATCTCGACCTATGTCGCGCTGGCCCGAAAGCACGGGCTCGACCCGGCGCAGATGGCGATCGCCTTTGCCGCCTCGCGGCCATTCGTCACAAGCTGCATCATCGGCGCGACGACGCTTGCCCAGCTCGAGACGGATATAGCCGCCCTCGATCTCAAGCTCCCCGAGCACGTGTTTGCGGACATCGAGCAGATCCACCTTGACTATCCGAACCCATGCCCTTGACTGTTGGGTACGAGAAAGTGCCTGCCCTATGCCCCGCCTGTTCTCCGCCATCGAGATTCCGCGTTCCATCGCCGAGCGCCTGACGCTGCTCCGCGCCGGCATCACTGGTGCGCGTTGGATCGATCCGGAGAACTATCATCTGACGCTCCGCTTCATCGGCGATGTCGACGGCCCTACCGCGCGTGACTTCACCGATGCATTGAGCGGGGTCGAGGTGCCGCCCTTCGCTCTCAGATTGAACGGGCTCGGCAGCTTCGGCGGCCATAAGCCGCGCGCCATCTTCGCCGGCATCGCCCCCTCCGAGGATCTCGACGCCCTGCGCCGGGCGAACGAGCGCGCCGCGCGCGAAGCCGGCCTGCCGCCCGAGGGCCGCAACTTCAAGCCGCATGTCACCTTGGCGCGGCTCAGAAACGCGCGCGCCGACGCGGTCGCCGCCTATCTCGAGCACCAAGGCGGCGTCGCCGCCGAGCCGTTCACCGTGAGCCGCTTCGTGCTCTATTCCTCGCGGAACTCGGTTGGCGGCGGTCCCTATGTCGTCGAGGCCGCCTACCCGCTCGAAGACTAGCCACCCTTCTTTGCTGGCGCCTTCTCATCGTGAAGCAGCTCGGCGAGCAACCCGCGCGCGGCGTCCTCGATCAGATCGAGTGCGCGATCGAAGCCTTCGGCCTCGCCGAAGAACGGATCTGGCACATCTCTGGTGCCGGCACGCGGAGCAAAGTCGAGGAAGCGGCGGATCTTGTGCCGCTCATCCTTGGGCGCGAGCTGGGCGAGCTCGTCGTAATTGCTGCCATCCATCGCGAGCAGCAGATCGAAGCGAATGAAGTCGCTTCCGCGGACCTGCCGGGCGCTCTGCCCGGAGATATCCATGCCACGCTGTAAGGCCGCGTCTTGCGCGCGATGGTCCGGCGCCTGACCGACATGCCAGCTGCCGAGCCCCGCCGAGTTGATCTCGAAATGGTCGAGCACGCCCTGCTCCGCCGCGACGCGACGGAACGCGCCCTCTGCCATCGGCGAGCGGCAGATATTGCCAAGACAGACGAACAGCAGACGGTGCTTCACCATGCGCGCTGTATTCCCATGCGGCGCTGGCCGCGGGCAAGATGGACCTAACCTCGATATGGGAGCTTGTCAGCGGTTGCGGAACAGGAAGAAGCGGCGCTGCTGCGGCAGCGGCTCGTTCGCGGCCTGGATGCCAGCGTTGTCGCGGAACGGCCGGAAGAAGGGGCGGAACCGCGGGCGCTCGCTGACCGGCTGACTGTATCTCGCCTTGGCGCGGACAGGCGCCGCGGCGATTTTCACCTCTGGTGCGGCGAGGACCTTGGCCGCCTCCGCGGCGCCGGCGGCGACGATCCTCTCGCTCCGCGTTCGCGTGGCGATGACGGCGCGCTGATCGAACACCGCCTTCGCCTCCGCGCTCCATGGCTTGGGCTTGCAGGCACAGCCGTCGACATATTCGCTGCGATATCGGAACGCGTTGGCGAGCTTGCCGTAGCGCTCTCCGGTCAGCGCCACCATGTGCCCGGCGTCCTCGCCCGGGATGACGCTGTAGAACAGCTCGGACGGCGACGAGCAGCTCGACCGGCACTTCGCCTCGTCGGTGACGAACGCGCCCGGCATCGATGCCTCGCTCAGCGGATAATAATACCCGTCGCACTCGCGCACACAGAAGGTGCGGTAGCTCATCGCGGGGTTGGTGAGCGTCTTGAACGTGTAAGGCTTGGGCCGCGGCGGCGCCTTCGGCAGCCCAGCGTCCGCCGCCGCCAAGGGCCTCAGTCCCTCGATCTCGGCAGTAAGCTTCTTCGCCTGCGCGACCAGCTGGTCGCAGGCCTCGATGATCGCCGGATCGACCGCGAAGTCGCAGTCCGAGTTGGCCATGTCGCTGTTGAGGGCTGCAAGCTGCTGCAGCTTGCTGGCGATGGCCGCGTCGGGGCTCGCGCCGCTCAAGGCTCCGGTCACCTCTGGCGCCTTTGCCACCGGGGCGATCAGCGCCGAGCCGCCAAGGCCGAGCAGGCCCAATACGGCTAAGCTGCCGACGGCAAAGCCCCTGGCGGCAAAGCCGCTCCCGGCAGAACTTTTGACACCGAATCCGCGCAACCTAGGTCCTCATCCGCCACCTAAGGCCGAGCTCTCGTTCGGCTGGGCCGGGCGAACTATGCCGCGCAAATGGTGAAACTCCGGCAAACGCCGGTGAAGGGAGGTTTTGGCGCCTCGTGGCGGCTGCCGTCTTGCAGCGACACCGCCGCTACCCTATTTTTCTCTTGGGATTCGGGGCTTAGCCCGTCGCGAGGTGGATGCCATGATTGCCTGGAACGATGCCAGCGAGTTGAAGAATGCGGCCCTTGGCCGGCAGATTTCACTTGCCGCCTTCGCCGAGCGCGAGCGGAGGGTCCGCCGCGACTTCTGGGCCAAGCTGAAGCGGGTCATCGGCATGATCCCGTTCGCCGAGGATTTGGTCGCGTCGTATTACTGCGCGCTCGATCCGGCGACGCCGATGCGCGTGCGCGGCATGCTGCTCGCGGCGCTCGCTTATTTCATCCTGCCGTTCGACCTCATCCCCGACATGATCGTCGGCCTCGGCTTCGCCGACGACGCGGCGCTGCTGACCGCCGTGATCGGCCTGGTCGCCGCGCACATCACCCCGACGCACAGGGCAGCAGCGGCGCGCGCGCTCGACAAGGAGCTGCCGCCAAAAAGCTAGGCTCTGCGTGGCTGGTATCAGCGCTGCGGGTTGACGATCACCTTGCCGGTGACCTTGCGTCCCTCGATCAGCGACAGCGCCTTGGCCGTCTCGACCAGAGCGAAGCTCGCATGGATATGCGGGGTGATCAGCCCTTCGTTGCACCAGTCGAGCAGCTGGACCATGTTTGCGCGGTGCTGCTCCGGATCGCGCTCGACGAACGCGGTCCAGAACACTCCGATCATCGAGCATCCCTTGAGCAGCAAGAGATTGAGGGGAATCTTCGGGATCGTTCCTGACGCGAATCCAAGCACGAGATAGCGTCCCTCCCACGCCATGGCGCGCAGGCTCGGCTCGGCATGCGAGCCACCGACCGTGTCGTAAAGCACGTCGACGCCCTTCGGCACGGTCAGCGCTTTCAGCCGCGCCTTGAGGTCTTCGCTCTCGTAATTGATGCTCTCGTCGGCGCCGTGCTCGCGCGCGAACGAAAGCTTTTCACCGGTCGAGGCCACGGCGATGACACGCGCCCCCATGAGCTTGGCGATCTCGATTGCGGCAAGGCCAGCGCCTCCGGCCGCACCCAGCACCGCGACCGTCTCGCCCTCTTTGAGGTTCGCCCGGTCCTTGAGGCCGTGTATGGCGGTTCCGTAGGTGATCGGGATCCCCGCCGCCGCCTCGTCGCTCACATTGCCCGGAATGGGAACGGCGTTCTTTGCCTTGGTCACCACCATCTCGCGGCAGCCATTGCCGCCGATAAAGGCCACTACCCTCTGCCCGAGCTTGAACTCGGCGACGTTGGCGCCAAGCCCTTGGACCGTGCCGGCCACTTCTGCCCCCGGCGAGAACGGCAGCGGCGGGGTGACCTGGTACCGATTGCGCAAGATCAGCGTGTCGAAGAAATTGAGCCCGACCGCCGTGACCTTGATGAGAATGTCGTTGGGCCCGGGGACGGGCTCGGCTGCCTCCTCGAGCCGCAACGCCTGCGGTCCGCCGAATTCGCTGAATTGCGCCACGCGCATCGAGCCCACTCCATGTCTTGAGGATGCCCAGATAAACCACACAAGATGCTCTTACAATGCGAAGCGGGGGGCATTTTGTTACGCGTTGTTACGCCGCGTGCCGATCAGCGGCGCACGTATGACTTGCCAATGAACCGTTAGTCGTCACCGGGGCAGAGCTTCGCGTATCGCGGCGGCGTAAAGTCACGTCAAACACCCCTGCCGCTGCGGTACTTCGCTAGCTTTATGACTGTGGCCGGCCTCGGGAGAACCCCGCAATCACCGGTATCCGAGGGCGCCCCACCTGCGCCCGAGCCGCCGCATGTCAGCGGCGCCCCCCGTAAGCGGCGCCGCCAGGGTTGACCTAGTATTCTGGCCAAAGGAAAATCGAATCTGTATGCTTCGTGGCTGCTCACGAATTGGGGACGGGGAGATGCGCCGGGCCGTTCGAGCGACTTGTGTCATAGTGGCCATGGCCACGACGCCTGCCTTGGCGCAAGACGTAACGCTGCTGGAGAAGTTCAAGGACTGGTCGGCCTATGCCGCCGCCGGCACGCCGAAGGTGTGCTTCGCCGTGGCCAAGCCGAAGGCCATGCTGCCCAAGACCGGTATCAAGCGCGGCCCGGTATTTTTCTATATTTCCCGCTGGCCCGCCGACAACGTCACCAACGAAATCAGCGTCAAGATGGGTTACCCGTTCGGCCCCGGCGCCAAAGTGACGGTGACCGTCGGCACGGCCAAGTTCGAGCTATTCACCAAGGACGAAGGGGCATTCGTCGAGAAGCCCGAAATGGAGACCAAGCTGGTCGACGCGATGAAGACCGGCAGCTCGATGAAGATCGACGGCAAGTCGGCGCGCGGCACCGCCACCAGCGACACCTATTCGCTCGACGGCCTCGGCGACGCGCTCGACCGGGCCGCCAAGGAATGCAGCGGTTAAGGCGCCCGAAATCCTCACCCGCACCCGTTCTTGCTGGCGTCAGCGAAGCGGTCTAGCGTCGCCCGCTATTCGCCAGCCGCTCTTCAAGCAAGGACACGCCATGAGACTCATCTCCGCGACCCTGATTGCCGCCGCCGCGCTGCTCTGCGCCAAGCCCGTTCTTGCCGCCGAAGACGCTTCGCTCGATGTGAGCGAGCTCACCTGCGCGCAATTCGTCAAATATGACGACAACAACAAGGGTCTCATCATGATGTGGTTGGAGGGCTACTACACCGAGGAGGACGAACCGGCGACCATCGACTTCGGCAAGATGGCGAGCCATCTGACCAAGCTCCTGATCGCCTGCCAGGCCGACCCGAGCAAGAAAGTGCTCGACTTGACCGACGATGCCATGAGCGATTAGAGCGTGATTCCGGAAATTTGCCGACTTTTCCCGACCAGACCATAGAGCAGAGACAAAGCTCGGCTCCTTGGCATTTCCCTGCCTCGTCGTGATATGAGGAAGGCGCCGGATCGTGCCGGTAAGGCCCCTCGTATCATGACCATGCCATCGTTGCCCGCACAGCTCGCCGCGCCCGAAAAAAGCGCGCCACAGCCGGATATCTCGCTGGTCGGACTAAGCCGCGCCGAGCTCGGCGCGCGGCTCGCCGCGCTTGGCGTTCCGGAGCGGCAGGTCCGCATGCGCGTGCGCCAGCTGTGGAGCTGGATCTATGTGCGCGGTGTGACCGACTTCGCCGCCATGACCGACGTCGCCAAGGAGCTTCGCGCCGAGCTTGCTGCGAATTTCACCTTGGCGCGGCCGGCCGTCGTGACCGAGCTCCTCTCGCTCGACGGCACGCGCAAATGGCTTCTCCGCCTCGACGACGGCAAGGAGGTCGAGACCGTCTATATCCCCGAGGAAGACCGCGGCACGCTCTGCATATCGAGCCAGGTCGGCTGCACCCTGACATGCAGCTTCTGCCATACCGGCACGCAGCGTCTGGTGCGGAACCTCACTGCGGGCGAGATCGTCGGCCAGATCATGCAGGCACGCGACCGCATCGGCGATTGGCCCGGCGCCGCCCCCGAGAACGCGCGTGGCCTGCCGAGCTCACAGCGCAAGATCACCAATGTCGTGCTGATGGGCATGGGTGAGCCGCTCTATAATTTCGACAATGTGCGCGACGCTTGCGCGATCGCCGCCGACGGTGAAGGCCTCGCCATCGGCAAGCGCCGCATCACGCTCTCGACCTCCGGCGTGGTTCCGGAGATTCCGCGCTGGGGCGAGGAGGCCGGCACCATGCTCGCGATCTCGCTGCATGCGGTGCGCGACGAGCTCCGCGACCAGCTCGTGCCGATCAACAAGAAATGGCCGATTCGCGACCTGCTCGCAGCCTGCCGCGCCTATCCCGGCCTCTCCAACGCCAAGCGCATCACCTTCGAATACGTGATGCTGAAGGGCGTGAACGACAGCGTCGCCGACGCCAAGGCGCTGGTGCGGCTGCTCGCCAAGATTCCCGCCAAGATCAATCTGATACCGTTCAATCCCTGGCCCGGCGCGCCGTACGAATGCTCGGACTGGGAGCAAATCGAGAAATTCGCTGAAGTGGTGAACCGCGCCGGCTATGCGAGCCCGGTGCGCAGCCCTCGCGGCCGCGACATCATGGCCGCCTGCGGCCAGCTCAAAAGCGAGAGCGTGAAGCAGCGCGCGAGTGCCCGGGATTTGACGATCGCATAGGACGAGCTAAGGCGTCGCTATTGATGCGGTTTTCGATGCACGAGACGCGGTGCAAGATAATCTCTACTATAGGCTAGAAACTTTTACGTCTGCGCCAGTTCCGGTAGCTTGTCTGCAATTTAAGGGAGGACTCACGATGCAACTCAGTCTTGGGCCGCTATTCGCACTTGTGCTCTGCGTCGGCTTCGTGGGGCAGGCCAAGGCGGAGATGACCACCGAAAACAATACCAACCGACCAGGCAGTGACTATTCGCATTTCGAAATCGTTCCTTTGCAAAACACCATTTCGGGCGATTTGGTCGCCGAGCGGTGCAGGGACGCGTGCGAAAAGGACCAACAGTGCGTGGCTTGGACGGCTGTTCGGCCCGGCCTTCAATCCAAGACTAATGGCGTGTGCTGGTTGAAGAATGCCATCCCGGCCCCGCGCGCCGACAATTGCTGCACCAGCGGCGGAAAAATCAAGACCGTCAAATCTACCGGAAAGCCAAAGGTGCCCGCTGCCGGTGGCGTGCCTGCCGAGTGGGCAGACATGCTCAACGCGCACAACGACAAGCGAAAGCTGCATTGTGTGGCGGCGTTACAATGGAGCGCGGATCTGGCGGCCAAGGCGCAGGCTTGGGCCAATAAGTGCACCAACACGCATGAGGGCACCGGAGGTGAAAACCTCGCCTTCTTCTATCCGGCGGGCCAGAGCAACATCACTGCGTTCCAGAACTCGTGGTATTGCGAGGTCAAATGGTACGATTTCAACAACCCGAAAATCGTCGGCGGCTTCAAGAACGGTTGTGATGCGCCGGTGAACGGCCATTTCACACAGGTCGTGTGGAAAGGAACAACGCAGCTCGGATGCGGCAAACAAACCTGCACCATCAATGGCCAAACCGGCACCTACTGGGTGTGCAAGTATTCCCCGGCAGGCAATTTTAACGACACGAACAGCCTGCAGGCTAACGTGCTGCCCCCGAAGTGCTGACAATCGCCTCGCAGGGATGCGCTGCGACGTCAGGCGATTCGTAGACGTTATTCGGCACCGTCATCGCGGGGGCGCTGATCAGCGCCTTGGCCTGTCCTATGGGCGTTTCGCCCATTCGAGTGCCGCGTCGAGCCGGTCGTTGCCCCAGAACAGCTCATCGCCGATGGTGAACGAGGGCGCGCCGAACAGCCCGCGCGCGGCGGCCTCTTCGGTCTGGTCCTTCAGCCGCTCCTTGATCGGCGGTGCGTTGGCCTCCGCCAGCGCGGCTTCCGCATCGACCCCGAGCGCGCGGAGGATCGCGGCGAGCGTGGCATCCTCGCTGATGTCCTTCTGTTCGGCGTAGTTGGCGGCGAACACCGCCCGGCTGAAATCCGGTAACCAACCTCCCGCCTCGCCGGCCAGGGCAAGCCGGGCGGCCTTGAGCCCGTTCTGCGGGAAGCGCACTGGTGGCAGCTTGAGCGGCAGGCCTTCGGCCTCGCAGGTGCGCGCGAGGTCGCGCCACATATACCGGCCCTTGGCCGCGAAGATGTTGAAGGGCGAATCGTGGATGCCCTGCGCCTTGAGGATCGGGCCGAGCAGGAACGGCCGCCAGACGACTTCGACTCCGGCGTGTTCGGCCATTCGCTCGATGCGCATGGCTGCCGGATAGGAATAGGTGCTTGCGAACTCGTACCAGAATTCGACTTGGCCCATGACAGCCCATCCCCGCCATCGTTCGCCTCACGAGATGTTATAAGGCCTGCCACGGCGTAGGAGCCAGCGCGACGGAAAGAGGAATCGCGTGATCATCAACACGCTGTTTCGCGGCATTTGGGTGGTAACGGCGTTCTGCCTCGCGGCGCTTGCCGCGCTCGCCGTGCTGTTCGCGCTCGGCGCCATGTGGGTTGGCAATGAGCTCCGCGCAGCTGCCCCGCAAGACCCCATGCTGCATCACGGCGCGGCACCCGTGTTTGGCGTCGTGCTGTTCGCGAGCACGGTCGCCCCAGCGCTCACCTCACTGCCCGGCCTGATCGCCGTCGTTGCCGGAGAGGTGTTGAGGGTACGTTCGTGGATGTATTACGTGCTGGCCGGAGGAGCCTCGCTCGCCGCTGTGCCGCTCCTGGTTGGCGCTCGCAACGCCGACCTTCAAGGAGTCGCCTCGAGCCAATATCTGACGATCTTCCTCGCCGCGGGCTTTGCCGGCGGCTTCATCTATTGGCTGCTCGCCGGCGCCCGCGCCTGATCCAAGCTTGCTCGCGTCAATGCAAGTCGAGCGCCACGATCCTCGCCTGAAGCGCCAACCGCGCGGCCGGCCAGGGCTCGGGCGCGTGCTGAGTGACGGTCGCGCGCCACGCATCTGAGTCGCTCTCGTGCCGCCGCCTGCGGACAGCAAATCCTCTCGCCTGCCGCAACCGGATTGCCAGCTTCGCCTCGAGATCCTCGTTCTTCATCTCTTGGGTTGCCATTCGTTTCCTACCTTCTCGCGCGACCTGCTTATTCGATGTCGACCAGGAAAACGCCGCTCGTGCCTCGCCGGTTCCAGCCGAAGCAATTGATCGCGTGGAGAAAGTTTAGGCAACGGCGAAACGCACGCACTGATGCGGATCAAGGTTGTCATCGTTCCGTCGCTTCAATGTCGTCGAGACGCAACCAAACCTTCATGGCACCCACACGAAGCTGTCGTGTACGCCCGCTAGCCTGATCGCTTGCTTGGGGCTTGGGGGATTGCCGTGTCGCGCGGCTGGTTACTGTCATCCATCACACTCGGTATTGCATTGGGCGCGCTGTTCGCGGCCTATCCCCTCTGGGACCTCGATGTCGCCGGGCTGTTCTTCGATCCCCATTCGGCCAAGTTCCCGCTCGCCGTCGACTATTCGCTGAACCTCGTCAGGCGCATCGCCAATTGGGTGCCGTTCCTCCTGCTGGCGCCGGCGGTATTCGCCCTCCTGCGCAAGCTCGTTTTCCCCAATTCGCCGATGCTGATGGCGCCCTCCGTCGTGGTATTCCTCATCGGCTCGTTCCTGCTCGGGCCGGCGCTCACCGCCAATGCGCTGCTCAAGGAGAACTGGGGTAGGCCGCGGCCGAATTTCGTGCAGCAATTCGCCGGAACCGACACGTTCCAGCCCTGGTGGCACCCGAGCAGCGCCTGCAAGCGGAACTGCTCGTTCGTGTCGGGCGAGGCGAGCCAGGCTTATTGGACGGTGGCGCCGGCAAGCCTTGCGCCGCCGCAACTGAGACCGATCGCGCTTGGCGGCGCGGTGCTGTTCGGCACCGCCGTCGGCGGCCTTCGCGTCGTATTCGGGCGCCATTTCGTCACCGACATCATCTTCGCCGGCGTTATCACCATCGCCATCATCATGGCGCTCTATCGCCTGCTGCTCGATCCGATCAGGCGCAACGACGCGCGGCTCGAACGGGGCCTTGCGCTGGCCTCCGCGGCGCTACACCGGGGCGTCGGCGCCGTCCTCGCCGGAACCGGAACGGCCCTAGCCCGGGCCGGATCGAGCCTCAAGGACACCGGCCAGCACTTGCACAAGCGCGTCGCCTGCCTATAGTCCCGCGGGCGGTCGGCAAGACCGCTCCGACCGGGCTCGAGGCGCTCCCATGGCGACCGACATCAAGAAGGTGGTGCTCGCTTATTCCGGCGGGCTCGACACCTCGATCATCCTGAAATGGCTCCAGGAGACCTACGCTTGCGAGGTGGTGACCTTCACCGCCGATCTCGGCCAGGGCGAGGAGCTCGCGCCGGCGCGCAGAAAGGCCGAGCTGCTCGGCATCAAGGAAATCTTCGTCGAGGATTTGCGCGAGGAGTTCGTGCGCGACTTCGTGTTCCCCATGTTCCGGGCGAACGCGCTCTATGAAGGCGTCTATCTGCTCGGCACCTCGATCGCCCGGCCGCTGATCGCCAAGCGCCAGATCGAGATCGCGAAGCTGACCGGCGCCGACGCCGTCGCCCATGGCGCGACCGGCAAGGGCAACGACCAGGTGCGCTTCGAGCTCACTTATTACGCGCTGAACCCCGACATCAAGGTGATCGCTCCCTGGCGGGAATGGGCGTTCAAATCGCGCACCGACCTGATCGAGTTCGCCGAAAAGCATCAGATCGAGGTCGCCAAGGACAAGCGCGGCGAGGCGCCGTTCTCGGTCGACGCCAATCTGTTGCACTCGTCCTCGGAAGGGAAAGTCCTCGAGGATCCCGCGGTCGAGCCGCCGCCTTACGTCTATCAGCGCACCATCGCTCCCGAGGACGCTCCCGATAAGGCGACCACCGTCACCATCGGCTTCAAGCGTGGCGATCCCATTTCGATCGACGGCAAGGCGCTGTCGCCTGCCGCGCTGCTCACCCGGCTGAACGAGCTTGGCCGCGACAACGGCATCGGCCGGGTCGATCTCGTCGAGAACCGCTATGTCGGCATGAAGTCGCGCGGCGTGTACGAGACCCCGGGCGGAACCATCCTCCACGTCGCCCACCGGGGCATCGAGTCGCTCACGCTCGATCGCGAGGCGATGCATCTCAAAGATTCGCTGATGCCGCGTTATGCCGAGCTCGTCTATTACGGCTTCTGGTTCGCACCCGAGCGCGAGATGCTCCAGGCGCTGATCGACAAGAGCCAGGAGCAGGTCGAGGGCGAGGTCACCCTCAAGCTCTACAAGGGCAACGTCACCGTAATCGGCCGCTCCAGCCCGAAATCGCTCTACTCCGACAAGATCGTCACCTTCGAGGACGATGCCGGCGCCTACGACCAGAAGGACGCTCAAGGCTTCATCAAGCTGAACGCTCTCCGCTTGCGTCTTCTGGGCAAACGGAGGCAAGAAAAGGCTTGATCATCGCGAGGGTTCGCAATGAGTTGGCCTGATACAAGACTGCTCGAGCTGTTCGGCGTCGAGCATCCCATCATCCAGGCGCCGATGGCCAATGCCACCGCCGTCGATATGGCCGTAGCCGTCGCCGAGACCGGCGCGCTCGGCTCCTACCCTTGCGCTGCGCTCGCCGACGACAAGATCGGCGAAGGCGTCGCCACGATCAGGGCGCGCACAAGCAAGCCTTTCAATCTCAATTTCTTCTGCCATCAACCGGCGGCCGAGGATGCCGAGCGCGACGCGGCCTGGCTCAATAAGCTCGCGCCCTATTACGCCGAGCTCGGCGCCGACACGCCGAAAGTGCCGCTCAAAGCCTCGATCGTGCCGTTCACTTCGGCGACCTGCGCAATGGTCGAGGAGCTCAAGCCTCAGGTGGTGAGCTTCCATTTCGGCTTGCCCGAGGCGGCCCTCGTTGCCCGGGTCAAGAAGGCCGGCTGCAAGATCATCAGCTCCGCCACCACGCTCCGCGAAGCGCTCTATCTCGCCGAGCACGGCGCCGACGCCATCATCGCCCAAGGGTCCGAGGCCGGCGGCCATCGCGGCATGTTCCTCGAGACTGACATCGCCACGCAGATCGGCACGCTGGCGCTGGTGCAGCAGATCGTCGAGGCGGTGCAGCAGCCGGTGATCGCCGCCGGCGGCATCGGCGACGGGCGCAGCATCGTAGCGGCGATCGTGCTCGGTGCGGCCGGCGTGCAGATCGGCACCGCCTATCTCTGCTGCCCCGAGGCGACCACTACCGCCTCGCACAAGACCTTGCTTGGCGTGCCAGGCCGCGAGACGGTCATCACCAATGTTCTGAGCGGCCGGCCCGCGCGCTCGATCTTGACGCGCTTCGTGCGCGAGCAGGGGCCGATCAACGCCGCCGTTCCCGCCTATCCCAACGCGACGCCGGCGCTCGCGCCGCTCCGCGCCAAGGCTGAGGCAAACGGCTCCGGCGATTTCTCTCTGCTGTGGTCGGGGCAAGGCGCGCCGCCGCCGACCGGCATCGGCGCAGGAGACCTGACTCGCAAGCTCGTGGACGAGGCCCTGGCCCTGCTCGGCTAGCCGCGAGTAAGCCCCTAGTCCCGCTTGCTTTTGCCGCTCAAAGCGAGATGGCGCGCCTTGGCAGCGTCGAGTTGCGGGAAGTGCCGTTCAGCCCAACGGTCAAGCACAGTCAGCGTCTCGCTCAAGGATTTGCCGAGCGGTGTGAGCCGATACTCGACGTGCGGCGGCACCGTCCGCAAGTCCTCGCGCGCCACGAGGCCGTTGCACTCCAGGTCGCGCAATGTCTGCGTCAGCATTTTCTGCGACACGCCGCCGACCTTGCGCAACAGAGCGCCGTTTCGCATCGGGGCGCCCCGAAGCGCGCTCAAGACCAGGATCGCCCATTTGCTTGATATCAGTCCAAGCGCATCGCGTGCCGAGCAGTCCGGATCGAACACGCTGGGCGGCGGCTTGCGCGGCGAATGGACTCTAGCGGATCGTTTCATGGTTACCAAAAGGTGTGTACTTGCGCCTTGGTATCTATAATCGATAATCATGCGGCCGCCAACATAGCGCCGGAGCATATGATGCGAAGTCCTGATCTTGAGTGCGAGTCCACGCCGAGACGGCAATTGCGCGGCGCTGGCGCAGGCCGCGGCGGCGGGTCTTGCCGCGGCGGGCCACACCTTTGACCTGATCCACGCTGACGACATCTTGCGGGCGTTCCTTCGCGACTGCCGCCAATGCCGGCGAGCTGACGGTGAGTGCTCGATTGACGACGGCTTCCGGTCGGCCTTGCTCGACATCTATCTGCCGGCACAGGGCTTCATCGCCGCGACGCCGGTCTACTGGTACGGCATGAGTGCCCAGTTGAAAGCCTTCTTCGACCGCATGTTCTGCTACGTCGCCGCTTCATATGCAGGCTCACCGGCGGTGGTGGAGGGCATGAAGGGCAAGAGAATCGGCCTCCTGCTGAGTTCAGAGGAGAATTTTCCGACGGTCGCGGCCGGCATTGTGCACCAAGTCCAGGAATTCAGCCGCTATACAAGGTCGACCTTCGTCGGTCTCGCGCACGGCATCGGCAATGCGAGAGGCGATGTCGCGAAGGACCCGCACGCGCCTATCGAGGGCGCACGCCGCTTAGGGCGAGATTTCTTCACCACGCACGCCACCGACTATCAGATCGATACCGTGCGGCCCGCGCGCGTGTGGGGTTAGGCGCGGCCTAGCCCTGCTCGGGGATGACCACGGCGTCCTTGGGGAACTTGGCGAATACGCTCTCGGGCACGCCGAAATTGGTGGCGAGCAGCAGATCGGGATTGGCGGCCATCCACCCGGTAATCGAGATCGACTGGTAGGAGCCGTTATTGAATACGGCGACGACCTCGAGCTCGTCGCTGCCAGTGTTCTCGATGTAATGGCCGTAGCCTTGCGGCACGTAGCCAACATCGCCGGCGCCGAAATCGTCGGTGCGCGCGCGGCCGTGACTGCCAAACACGGTCATCCGCGCGCTGCCCCGTACATAGAACTGCCACTCAGCCGCATGCGGATGCCAGTGCAGCTCGCGCAGGCCGCCTGGCTCGATGATCAGGATCGCTCCGGTCATGGTCGTCGAGATCGGGAACTCGCTGGCCGATGCCCGGCGCAGCGTGCCGCCGGCGAACTGCTCGGGCTTGGCCGCCAGCAGGCGGTAGCGATGGGTGAGCGGCGGCTCGTTCAGCGATCCTGGCGCGGGCTCCGCGGCAAGCGGCGGCGGCACCGGCCCCGTCGCGATATAGACCTCTTTCTTGGGGAAGTCGGTGAAGGTCGCGACCGGCACGCCGAAGTTCCGCGCCAGCACATCGGGCGGGGTGTGGCCGAGCCAATCGCTGATCGAGAACGTGCCGAATTCCGAGAAATAGCCGTTGTCGAACACCAGGATGAAAGTGCAGGTGCCGGGCCCAAGTCCCTGGATCGAATGGCCGTGGCCGCGCGGGAAATACCAGACGTCGCCGGGCCCGAAATCGACGATCTCACATTGGCCGGCGGGATCGATGGTGGTGACGCGGCAATTGCCGCCGATGACATAGGCCCATTCTGCGGCGTTGGCGTGCCAGTGCAGCTCGCGCAGCGCGCCGGCCTCGAGCGTCATGTAGACGCCGGCGAGCTTCTCCGAGACCGGGAAGCCGGTGACGTTCGCTTCCTTGGCGGTGCCGCCGTTGAACTGCTCGGTCTTCTGCGCTCCGAGCGGATAGCGGAACGAGGGAAGCTCGGGTCCGTCGAGCGGCGCCGGCGCCGGTCCGAAAGGTGGCTGGCTCGATTCGCTGCTGAGCGCAGCGGTGTTCCATAGAAGACCGCCCATCGCCACTCCTCCAAGCATCCCGCGGCGGGATATTTCGACCACGGCCAATTCCTTATGAGCGCAGCCAGATGCGCGCCAGCGGAATGTGCCGGACGAGTGCTAAGGAAGGCTTGATTGGCGGGCCTTACCCATCTCGACCGTGACTTTTCGGTTCTCCCCGAGTTTGGGCTTCGTGCCGGTGAGGCGGGCTGAAGCGAATTCGAAAGCAGCCACGACAGAGCTGGCCGGCCCATCCCACATCTCGGCGCGAGCCAGATCGACCCGCATCACCCGCACATTGGGATCGTCTGGCCCACCCGGCCACCAAGCCTGCTGCTCTTGGTTCCACAGTGCCTTCGCTTGTTCCGGATCGCGGCTGACGAAGGCCTTTCCAGTCAGCGAGAGGTAGGCCTTCTGTTTCGAACAGACGAAGGTCAGACAGACCTCGGGATTGGTCTTTACCTCGTCGTCTTTCAGCCCACGCACGTCGGTCAGAAACCAAAGCGCATCATGGTCTTTGTCCGGCCTCGCTTCCAATGGTCGCGCACGAAGCCCTTCAGCGAAGCGCGTCGTCATCATGCAGATGCCGGTGTTCTCGACAATCTCCCATATGCGCTCGATATCACTGTCGTTCGTCATCACAAGGCAACGTCTCGCCATTAAGCGAGTTCCTGGCCGAGGTCCGAACGCCGCATCTTGAGCCATTGCGCCGCCGTCACACGAGCTATATATCCCGGTCATAGGAAGCGCGGGCCGTTTTGGCCCGCGCTCGCATATTCAGGCCCCCATGAACCTCAGAAATATCGCCATCATTGCCCACGTCGACCATGGGAAAACGACCCTCGTCGACCGCCTCCTTCAGCAATCCGGCTCGTTCCGCGAGAACCAGCGGGTGGCTGAGCGCGCGATGGATTCCAACGATCTCGAGCGCGAGCGCGGCATCACGATCCTCGCCAAAGCCACCTCGATCCTGTGGAACGGCACGCGCATCAATATCGTCGACACGCCCGGCCACGCCGATTTCGGCGGCGAGGTCGAGCGCATCCTCGGCATGGTGGACGGCGCGCTGGTCTTGGTCGACGCGGCCGAAGGACCCTTGCCGCAGACCAAGTTCGTGGTGTCCAAGGCGCTCAAGATGGGGCTGAAGCCGATCGTCGTCATCAACAAGGTCGACCGCGCCGACGCACGGCCCGAGGAGGTGGTGAACGAGGTGTTCGACCTGTTCGCCGCGCTCGAAGCGTCGGACGAGCAGCTCGATTTCCCGATCCTCTACGGCTCAGCGAAAGAAGGCTGGATGGGGTCGAGCCCGGAAGGCCCGAAGGACAAGGGCATGCAGCCTCTGTTCGAGCTCGTGCTCAGCCACGTGGCGCCGCCGCGCGTGGAGGAGGGACCGTTCCGCATGCTCGGCACCATCCTCGAAGCCAACGCCTATCTCGGTCGCATCGTCACCGGGCGCATTAGCTCCGGCTCGATCGCGCCGAACCAGCCGGTCAAGGTGCTCGATCATACTGGCAAGCTCGTCGAGCAGGGCCGCGTATCGAAAGTACTCGCCTTCCGCGGGCTTGAGCGGGTGGCGCTGGACGAGGCGTCCGCGGGCGACATCGTCTCGATCGCCGGGCTCCCAGACGCCACCGTGGCGCATACCATTTGCGCACCAGAAGTATTTGCCCCGCTGCCGGCCCAGCCGATCGACCCGCCGACCCTGTCCATGACCTTCCGCGTCAACAATTCGCCGCTCGCCGGCACCGAAGGCACCAAAGTCACCGGCCGCATGATCCGCGACCGCCTGCTGCGCGAGGGCGAAGGCAATGTCGCACTGCGCGTCACCGAATCCGAGGAGCGCGACTCCATGGAGGTGGCAGGGCGCGGCGAGCTCCAGCTCGGCATCCTGATCGAGACCATGCGGCGCGAGGGCTTCGAGCTGTCCGTATCGCGCCCCAAGGTCCTGCTCAAGCGCGGCCCCGACGGCGCCCTGCTCGAGCCGATCGAGGAGGTGGTCATCGACCTCGACGAGGAGCATTCCGGCATCGTCGTGCAGAAGCTCGCCGAGCGGAAGGCCGAGCTGGTGGAGATGAAGCCGTCAGGCGGCGGGCGTCAGCGCCTGGTGTTCTACGCGCCGACCCGCGGGCTGATCGGCTATCAGGGCGAACTCCTCACCGACACGCGCGGCACCGGCATCATGAACCGCCTGTTCCACGGCTATGCGCCGCACAAGGGCACGATCCAGGGACGGCGGAACGGCGTGCTGATCTCGACCGATCAGGGCGACGCGGTGGCCTACGCGCTGTGGAACCTCGAGGACCGGGGACCGATGATGATCGAGCCCGGCTGGAAGGTCTATCGCGGCATGATCGTCGGCGAGCACACGCGCGACAACGACCTCGAAGTAAACGTGCTCAAGGGCAAGAAGCTGACCAATATCCGCACCACCTCCAAGGACGAGGCGGTGCGCCTCACCCCGCCGCTCCGCATGGTGCTTGAGCGGGCCCTCGCCTACATCCAGGACGACGAGCTGGTCGAGGTCACGCCGAAATCGATCAGGCTGCGCAAGCGGCATCTCGACCCCAACGAACGCAAGAGAGCCGAGCGCCAGCGCGTTGCTATCGAGGTTGCCTGATCTTCCTCGGCAATTTGCCGGTATAGGCTCGGAATTAATGCTCGTGGACGCAAGTTTTCCCACGTAATGGGAAGTAATTTCACGCATCCCGGTTAGACGCTCGCCGGTCGCGGCCAATCGACCTGCGCCGCAAGGGCGGGCCGGCCAAGCTGGTCCGCCTTCGCCTTTTTCAGAGCAATTCTAATCGCGCGCAGCGCAGCGCAAGTGTGCAACACGCCTTTGGGAAAATAGCGACGCCCCCTTTGCCGACGACCTCGACTTTGCGCTAGGCTCCATGCATGCCCGTCGATGTCGTGCAGATAAGACCAGCGAGACTGAAGGACGCTTCAGCGCTTGCCGGCGCTTATGAGGAGGCGTGGCGCAATGCCTATCAGGGCGTCATCCCGCATCTTTCGCTCGAGCGCATGATCGCGCGGCGAGGACTGCGCTGGTGGGAGAGCGCGCTCAGGAAGCGCACGCCGCTGCTCGTGCTCGATTTCGACGGCGCTGCTGCCGGCTACGTGACCTACGGCCGCTGCCGCTTGGGACGCGCGCCGTTCCAGGGCGAGATTTTCGAGCTCTATCTGCATCCGACCTATCAGGGCTTCGGCCTCGGTGAAAAGCTGTTCGACGGCGCCCGCATGCGGCTCGCCGAGCTTAGGCTGCGCGGTCTCTTGGTATGGGCTCTGACCGACAACGAAGCCGCTTGTGCTTTTTATCTGCGGCTCGGCGGCAAGCCGGTCGCCGAAGGGGCCGAGAGCTTCGGCGACATGTCGCTGCGCAAGATAGCTTTCGCCTGGGCGTGAGCCGCTTAACTCCGCATTTACCGATAACGTTGGGCCTGCCTTAACGCCCTTTGGCTATAAGCCGAACCTTGTACCCGGGGTGGTCAAGGGAATTCATCACATGAAAGAGGTCGGCGCGCGCGATCGGTTGGTTATGTCCGGTCTGGTAGTTCTCGGTCTCCTCACCGTCGTTGCCGGCGTGCTGTCGGGCCGGTCGACGGTCGACTATGTGCTTGGCCGCGACGCGCACGAGGCCGCGCTGCATTGGGCTGGCGCACTGAACGCTGCGCTACAGCAGCCGGGGAGCTCTGCTTCGCGCGTGCTCGACCAAGACCTGCATGTGCTCGACGCCACGAAGTTCCAACAGGACCTCGCCGGCCAGCCTGGCAAGCGGGCAAGCGTTCCCGCCAATCAGAGCTTCAACCAAGACGGCTTCGGCCTGGTCGAGGCGCTCGACCGGATGACCATGGGTTGGGCGCTGGGCCGCGACAAGCAGCCGAAGGACGAATTCGTCAGCAAGCTCGACGGCTTTGCCGTGCTGGGCGCCGATCAGAGGCCGCTCGCCGTTGCCGGCAATCTCTCGCCCGAGAAGTTGAGCGCCATGCTCGCCAAGGACCCTGTCCGCGACGCGCTCGCCACGTCGGCCAAGGACCACGCCGTCGAGATTGCCGCGACCGACGAAGATGGCAACACACGCGCCGCGTTCGTTCCCATGCTGCAAGACGGCAAGATCGCGCGCATCTATGCCTTCTCGCTCGATCAGTCCGCCGCTGCGGCCCTTACCAATGTCGCGCTCACGGTGGCGACGCTGATGACGAGCCTCCTCATCGTGCTCGGCTTCTCCGTGCCGGCGGCGATCGCCTCGCGGCGCATCCGCGAGCGCTGGCTCGCCGAGGACCAGATCCGCTTTCTCGCCATGCACGATTCCCTGACCGGCCTGCCCAACCGGCTTCAGCTCCGCCAGCATCTCGACCGCGCCGTGGCGCGCTCCAAGCGGCATGGCCAGCCGATGGCCGTGTTCGGGCTCGATCTCGACCGCTTCAAGGACGTGAACGATACGCTCGGCCATGCCACCGGCGATGCACTGCTCGAGGAGGTTGCGGCGCGGCTCAAGGAGAGCGTACGCGACGTCGATTTGGTCGGCCGCCTTGGCGGCGACGAGTTCGCCATCGTCGCCGAGGACCTCACTACGCCGGAAGACGCCATGCGGCTTGCGCGACGCATCTGCACCGCGCTCGGCGAGGCCTATCATGTCAACGGCCACGAGGTGACGATTTCGGCCAGCATCGGCATCGCCATCGGCCCGCTCGACAGTGAACCCGCCGACACATTGCTCAAGAACGCCGACCTCGCGCTCTATCGCGCCAAGGAAGACGGCCGCAACACTTTCCGCTTCTTCGAGCCCGCCATGGACGCGGCCCTGCAGAAACGGCGCAGGCTGGAGAACGATCTCCGCAACGCGCTGCGCAAGAACCAGCTCTATCTCGACTATCAGCCGCAATTCGATCTCGGCAGCGGCAGGCTCACCGGCTACGAGGCGCTGGTGCGCTGGTGGCATCCGACCGAAGGCGAGATCCCACCCTCGACCTTCATCCCGATCGCCGAGGAGACCGGGCTCATCGTGCCGCTCGGCGAATGGATCTTGCGCACCGCGTGCAGCTACGCCACCACCTGGCCGCTCGACACCAATCTCGCCGTCAACCTCTCGCCGGCGCAGTTCAAGACCCAGGACGTCTATGGCCTGGTGCGACGCATGCTGAACGAGACCGGCCTAGAGCCGCAGCGGCTTGAGCTCGAGATCACCGAAGCCATAATCCTCCAGAACACCGATGCGGTGATGGAGACGCTGAAGCGCCTCGACCAGCTCGGCGTGTCGATCGCCATGGACGATTTCGGCACCGGCTATTCGAGCCTCTCCTACCTCACGCGCTTCCCGGTGAAGAAGATCAAGATCGACCGCTCGTTCATCGACACGCTCGGCACCAGCCCGCAAACCTCCGCCATCGTGTCGAGCATCGTCGGGCTGGGACAATCGCTGAACGTGACCATCACCGCCGAGGGCGTCGAGACCGAAGGCCAGGCGGCGATGCTGAGGAAATGGGGCTGCGACCAGGTGCAGGGCTTCTACTACGGCAAGCCCGAGACCGAGGTTCAGGAGCCGCAGCCGCAGAAAATGGATCGCCCCCGCGTCGCCTAAAGCATGATCCCGAAAAGTTTGCCGACTTTTCGGACGAGATTATGCGTCTGAGATAAAGATCTAGACCCGACGAAACCGCGCCTTAGTTTGGGTGCAGCGTCGCATCCATGGCGTTGCTCGGCTTCATCGGCGCGCCGCAGATCGCGGCCCTGCTCGTGCTCGCCCAGCGCGGGCTCGAGGAGCTCCACTCCGCGCGCAACACCAAGGCGCTGCTCGCCAAGGGCGCGAGCGAAGCCGGGAGCATCTTCTATCCGGTCGTGGCGGCGACGCATCTCGCCTGGATCGCCGCGCTATTCTTTCTGATATCGCCCGACGCGGCGGTCATCTGGCCGCTGATTGTCTATTATCTCGCGCTTCAGGTGGTGCGCTATTGGGTGATAGCGAGCCTCGGCCCGTATTGGACGCATCGCATCGTCACACTGCCCGACGCGCCGATTACGCGGCGCGGACCCTACCGCTATTTGTCGCATCCGAATTACGCGGTGACGATCGTCGAGACCTTCGTGCTGCCGCTCGCCTTCGGCGCGCTTGCTCTCGCCGCGATCATGACGGCGCTGTGGTGGACGGTCATCGCCACCAAGATCAGGTTCGAGGACCAGGCGCTCGCTGAGCGGCGCGCTCAGAGATCGACGGCGACGAAATAGGCCGAAAAGCCCGGTCCGAACGCGAGCAGCAGATGCGGGCCAGCGGCGCCGGCTAGCCGCGCCCGGTGAAGCGCAAACAAGGCCGTCGGCGACGACATGTTGCCGAAGTCGCGCAACACCGCCCGCGACAGCGCGAGATCATCGTCGGTGAGGCCCAGGACCTCTTGCGCGGTGTTGAGGATCTTGGCGCCGCCCGGATGCAACAGGAAGCCGGCGAACTCGCCGAGACTCATGCCGCTTGAATCGAGAAAGCCCTGCACCGCATCGGCGAGACGATTGCGGATCAGCCCGGGAAGGTCCGGGCTCAGCACCACGCCGAAGCCGTCCTCCTTGATGTCCCAGCCCATGATGTGCTCGGTGTCGGGCCAGAAATGATCGCCGACGGCGAGGATGCGACCTGCATTGTTCGGCTCGCCATCATTGTCTCGCACATTGCGCAGGACGACGCCCGCCGCGCCGTCGCCGAACAACGCCGCCGAGACGAACATGGCGAGGCTCGGATCGGCGATGCGCAGGCACAGGCTGCAAAGATCGATGGTCAGGAACAGCACATGGGAGCCCGGCATGGCGTGAGCGAAACGCGCGGCGCGCGAGAGCCCGGCCACCCCGCCGCCGCAGCCGAGCCCGAAGATCGGCAGGCGCTCCGTCGCGGGTGAGAAGTCGAGCCGATTCATCAGCTTGGCGTCGAGGCTCGGGATGGCGAGCCCGGTGATGGTGTTGACGACCAGCGCGTCGACGTCCTTGAGCGCGATGCCGGCATCGGCAATCGCCGCGAGCGTCACCTCCTCCAGCAAATCTAACGCATGGCGTTGGAATATCTCGGTGCGCGCCTCCCAGCCGTGGCGCTCGTAGTACCAATCCTTGGGCTGGCACGCGTAGCGGCTCTCGATCCCGGTATTGGTGTAGAGGCCCTCGAGCCGGGCGAGATGCGGGAACACGACCTTGGCGCGCTCGGCGATGTCGTCTTGCGAAAGCTTATGCTCCGGCACCGCGGTCGCGACGCCGGCGATCACCACGTCGAAAACTTGCGCCTTTAAACGGTTCTGTCGCGTCTGGGCGGCGGTTTCGAGCATGGCCTCCTCGTGCCGTCGTTGCCAAGATACGACTATGAGCCCGCCGCTTTGTGGCGGGCGATGGGCTCAAGTGGCGCAGGGGCGTCACTTCTTCGTGTGGAGAGGTTAGCGGGCCTGCCTAATCGGTCAGGCTGCCGTCGGCGCCGCTTGGCGTGTCGCGCTGGGAGTCGAAGCCGCGTTGCAGCGCGCGAAGCCCAACAGCCCGCGTCTGCCCCGCTTGGGGGCAAATTCACCTCTTCGCCTCCGCGGGGCTTGTGAGCGGGCGCGTTTGCGTCATAGAAGGTCGCTCCAGTTGGAGCATGATCCCGAAAGGATGCAGACCTTTCGGATAAGATTATGCCTCAGAACAAAGATCTAGGCCCTGGTATCATGGTTAGCGCGCCAACCGCATCGCCCGGCGGACAACCTGACATGAGACTTGCCGTGCTGGGGGCCGGCGGGCGCATGGGCCAGGCGCTGACCCGAATCATCGCCGCGACGCCTGGCTGCACCGTGGCCGGCGGCATCGAGGTCAAGGGCTCGCCGGCAATCGGCCGCGACATCGGCGAGGTGGCCGGACTCGAGCCGCTCGGCGTCGCCATCACCGACGATCCGCTGCCGGTATTCGCGAGCGTCGACGGCGTGCTCGACTTCACCTCGCCGGCCTCGACCGTCGCATTTGCAACACTCTCCGCGCAGGCACGCATCGTGCACGTGATCGGTACGACTGGGCTCTCGGACGCCGACCAGGCCAAGATCGAGGCCGCCGCCCGTCATGCCACCGTCGTCAAGGCCGGTAATATGAGCCTCGGCGTCAACCTGCTCGCGCTATTGACCGGGCGGGTCGCTGAGGCGCTCGGACCCGAATTCGACATCGAGATCCTGGAGATGCACCACCGCCACAAGCGCGACGCGCCGTCGGGTACGTCTCTTATGCTGGGCGCCGCCGCCGCCAAGGGGCGGCAGATCTCGCTTGCCGAGCGCGGCGTGCGTACTCGCGACGGCGATGTCGGGCCGAGACGCACGGGCGATATCGGCTTTGCCGCGCTCCGCGGCGGCGACGTGGTCGGCGAGCACCGGGTGATCTTCGCCGGGCCCGGCGAGCGGATCGAGCTCGCCCATATTGCCACCGACAGGGGAATTTTTGCCAGAGGCGCCGTCACCGCGGCCCTGTGGGCGCGTGGCAAGGAGCCCGGTCTCTATTCGATGGCCGACGTTCTTGGCTTGTAATGCGCTGGGTCCTCGGCGTTATTCATCAGTTGGCAAATAGACGCCCGCATGCATAATCCGCGTCCGGAAATAGGCTTGAAACAGACGTCATATGAGACCGGCTTTAACGCTTTTCTCCTATTCTCCGCGACCAGCAAAGGGGGCCGCTTCGGCGGGCTGAGACACTGGACCAGGCGATGACAGGGCGCCAAGAACAAGAAGACGAAACGCCAAGGAGCCAGCGCAATGCCCTGGTTCTCGTCCGCCACGGCGAGAGCGAGTGGAACCGCTTGAATCGATTCACCGGGTCGAAGGATGTCGGGCTGACCGAGGAAGGCCTGTTCGAGGCCCATCGCGCCGGCGCCATGCTCGAGGCCGAGGGCCTTCGTTTCGACTGCGCCTTCACCAGCACGCTGAAGCGCGCGCAGCACACTCTGCGCATTATCCTCGACGAGCTCGAGCAAGAGGATATCCCGACCATCAAGGACGCCGCACTCAACGAGCGCGACTATGGCGAGCTGATGGGCGTCAACAAGGATGAGGCGCGGCTACGCTGGGGTGCCGAGCAAGTTCATCTGTGGCAGCGCTCCTACGACATCGCGCCACCCGGAGGCGAAAGCCTGAGGGACACCGCCGCACGCGTGATCCCGTTTTTCGACAAGCGCATCGCGCCGGAGCTAAGGGCCGGCAAGAACGTGATCGTCGTCGCCCACGGCAACTCGCTGCGCACGCTCATCATGCAGCTCGATTGCCTGACGCCCGAGGACGTGGAGAAGGTCGAGCTCCGCACCGGCCATCCGCTGATCTACAAGCTGAACGCGGACGGCACCATCGCCGAGAAGCGCGACATCGCCGCGTAGCAAAGCCGACTAGGCCGCGGCGGGACTTTTCCCCGAGGACAGCGCCGATGACAGCGCGAGGGCGAAATCCTCACGCTCGGTGTCGGTGAGGAAGCTCGCGAACACAAGCCGCTTGCCGTGCGAGGCAATCGACAGCTCTGTCGAGCGACCCCGCCGGGGCATGAGGCTAAGCCGCACCCAATACGGATTGAAGTTCCACGATTGCGCCTTTCCGGACGGCTCGACACGCGTGACGGTGAGCGCCTCCTCGGTGAGATCGACCGTCTCGTAGAGGCGGAGCGCGCGGAAATTGAGCTTGAAGGCAACGTAGATGAGGGCGACGTCGAGCCCCATGAAGCCCATCACCGGCCAGGCGCCGATCATGTAGAACAGGAGCCCGGTGCTGAAGCTTATCGCGCACACCGCAGCCATCAGGACCGTGAAGCCCTTCGGCCCGAGCGAGCGGTGCGGGGTCAGCACGGCGCTGAAGCGCGTTAGGTCTTGTCGGGCGGCGTGGGGCTCTGTCATAGCAAGCTCGCGGTTTATCAAGTGGTAGCCAACGCCAGATGGCGGTTCAACCGAAAATGCGCACGGGCGGCGGCAAAACCAAGCGCGCCAAAGGTTCGCGCCTGACGCAAGGCGAGGTCGACGAGATCTTCCGCCGCTTCCACGAGGCCTGCCCCAACCCCAAGACCGAGCTCGATTACCGCGACCCGTTTACCTTGCTCGTGTCAGTGGTGCTGTCGGCGCAGGCGACCGACGCCTCGGTCAATCGCGCCACGCCCGATCTGTTCCGCCTCGCCGATACGCCCGGAGAAGATGAGCGCGCTCGGTGAGGCCGCCGTCGCCGAGAAGATCAAGACCATCGGGCTCTATCGCTCGAAGGCCAAGAATGTGATCGCGCTGTCGAAGAAGCTGATCGAGGAGCATGGCGGCAAAGTACCTGACAGCCGTGAGGCGCTCGAGGCGCTGCCTGGCGTCGGGCGCAAGACCGCCAATGTCGTCCTCAACGTCGCCTTCGGCGCGCCGACCATCGGCATCGATACCCACGCGTTCAGGGTCGCTAACCGCACCGGTCTCGCGCCGGGCAAGACCCCGCTCAAGGTCGAGGAGACCCTGAACCACATCGTGCCCGAGCGCTACAAGCACAACGCCCATCACTGGCTCATCCTGCACGGGCGCTATGTGTGCAAGGCGCGCAAGCCGGAATGCTGGCGCTGCATCATCGCCGACATCTGCCTGTTCAAGCCGAAGACCCCGGCGCCGCATTAGTCAAATCCCGTTTACCGGCATTGAAGCGAATTTAGGCAGACTTAAATGCCGAGTAGCTTCAATCGATGCGGACAATCGCCATGACCAAAATTCTTCTCGCTGTCGCCTTGGTGGCCGCTTGGTCGACCACCGCGCTCGCCGCGCAAGGAAAGTCGCAAGCCCTGACCGGAGGCCCCTACGTCTATGGGACCGAAGACGAAAAGCTGATCGGCAGTGGCGCCTTCGTGCCGCATTCTAAGCACCTGAAAGACGCCCTTGGCGGATTCAACCGCGGCGATCCCAACGATCCCTATTGGGACCCTTGCATCTCCTACCAGCGAAACTGGGGCGTCGGCGCCTGCGGCGGCAACTGACGCCACCCGCAATCTGCGCAAGTGCAAGTCGGCTAGCCCGAGCAGCGGCTAGCTGAAACCGCTCGCGCGGTGGCGACTACCGACCGGTGTTGACGAACCGGACGTGCAGATTGGGCGCGCTTTGCCGCAGCGCTTCGGCGATCGGTTCGAGCCGGCCGGCATTGCCGTCGAGGGCGACGATCCGCAGCGTCGGATTGAAGAATGCGAGGGCCGGCCGGCCGTTTTCGGCTTCGAGATACGGCAGCTTGAACAGCCCGTCGTAATACACAGCGCGCGCATGCGTGCGCTCGATCTGGCCTTCCGTCAGCCCGAACCTGACGTAGCGGTCGTAGTTGAGGCTCGATGTGACGAAGATGCTCGCCGACGCCGCCGTTGGCCAGGTCTGCTTGCTGACCGGCCCGCCGACCGCGGCGAACTGCGAGTAGAAATCCACTGCCGCGCTCGCATCGCCGCGGAGCACGACGTCAGGCACGAGCGAGCGCGGGTCTTCGGCGAGCGGCCCGTTGATGCGGAGCGACGCGGAGAGTGCCGGCGCCGCCGCTGCGAGCACGAGAGCCGCGGCGACGCAGCTCGCTGTTGAACCGAAGCCGCGTCGCGCGATCTCGTAGAGCGTGCAAGTGCCGAGGATGACGAGCAGTGGCGCGAGCGGGAGCATGTAGCGCGCGAAGCCAGGGAACGGCTTCAACGGCGTGATCTCGTGCACCGCGTACCACAGCACCGCAAAGGCTGCGATGACGGTCAGCGGCCGGCGCCGTTCGGACGGCGCAAGGAAAGGCGCGGCAAGGCCGAGCAGGCCGAGGATGAGAAGCGGCAGGCCAAGACCGGGCGCAAGGCTATTGCGCAGATGAAACAACCCGTAGGTAAGCGTCACGGGCAGCCTCACGTCGTGGCCGAGCTCGGCGTGATGAACATTGAACAGAAGCGCCGTCTCAAAGCGAGCCGGTGCAGCCAACACCGGCAGCTGGATCAGCGCGAAGATGGCGACGGCGACGAGCACGATCAGATCGTCGAGGCGGAACACGCGAGAGCGCAGGCTAGGGTTTGCTCCGCTCAGCGCCAGCACGACGAGCGCGAACGGCAACACGATGCCGGCGACGTATTTGGACGATGCCGCAAGCCCGGCCGCCGCGCCGAGCATGACGCGCGTGCGACACCGTCGGCGTCTTCAGCGTCGCTAGCAGCGCCGCGAGCGCGAGCAGGACGAACGGCAGGGCGAAGACGTCCTCCTTGAGCAGCCGTACATGCGCGGTCACGAGCGGCACAACGGCGACGGCGATCGCCGCGGCAAGCGCCGCCGCGCCCGGGAGCACTTCGCGCGCCAGCACGAAGCTTGCGAGCACGGCGAGGCCGCCGGCGAGGACACCACAGGCGCGGCCGAGCTCGAGTACGGCTTGCGGGTCGGTCAACCCCGCGAGCCAATTGGCGGCGCGGACCACCTCGAGCATCAGCATTGGGTGGGCAAAATTGTTGTCGCCCGAGAGGATCGCGTTGACCTTGCTGATCTCGTCGGGCTGCGTGCCTAACGGAAAGTCAATGGCGTTGAGCATCACGCCCGCGAACAAAGCCGCGACGGCAGCCGCTAGGAGAAGGGCAATGGCGGCGGCGCGGTCGCGTTCAGCTGGCGCTTGTCGAGCCGAAGCCACGCCCGTCGCCGCTGTTGCAGACCGATCCATGGGCCCCACCCCTCGCTCGCTCGTCGAGAGCCTAGACCACCCGCGCCGCGAGCCCAAACGGGTACCTTCCCATGCGGCCTAACGCCCTCCGGGCCTCGCGCAGGGTGGCGACCCCTGATATTGCTAGCGAATCGATTCCCACCTCCAATGCGGAAGGCTCAATTGCGCGATTTCCTCATCGGCCTGGTGGCGGTTGTCCTCATCACCTTGTGCGCGCTCTATTTCTTCGCGCCCGAGGCGTTGCACGATTGGATGCACCGCCTGATGCTCGTCAATTGACCGCTTAGGAAGCGAGCTGCGCCGCGAGTCCGCGCACCGCCCGGGCGGGCGAGCCGCTTGTAGATGCGCACCATGAAGGCCGTGGCGAATAGCGGGGTGATCAGGTTCAGGATCGGCACCGAGGCGATCCCGGCGATGATCAGCCCACCCATCAGCACGGTCACCCGGTTCGCCTTGCGCAACTGCTTGGCCTCGGCCGAGGGCATATGGCGCATCGCGGCGAGCTCGAAATATTCCCGCCCGAGCAGATAGCCGTTGCCGAGATAGAAGGCGATCAGGTTGACGCCCGGAATCAGCAGCAGGAACAGCGCGAGGATGTTCACCGCCAGCACGACGAAGAAGAATTTCAGCGCGAGCAGGACCGAAGGCAGCGTGGCAAGCTCCTTGCCGGGGGGATCGGACGGGAAATTGGTCCGCTCGACCTCTGCGGCAATGTCGTCGATGTAGAGGCCGGCGATCAAAGAAGTGACCGGCGGAATCAGAAAGATCGACCCGACCACGAGCGCGAGCCCGCCGAGCCATTCGATGGTCTTCTCGATCCAGCCCGGCCATTGCACGAAATGGCTGAAGGTCAACTCGACGCCGACGATAAGGAGAACGAGGAGGGCAATGGTAAAGCCTACGCATTTCCACAGAACGGCGCGGAATGGCGGCGTGAACAGCTCCTGGAAGGCTTGACCTGCGGCGGCGAGCATGACGTGGTCCCGAAATTCCGGCGTCGCGAATATAGTGCGGCTCTGCCGGGACAAAAGGGGCCTACGGCAAAGCGGGGAGCTGCAAGGACAATGGCTGAGAAGATCTACGACGTGGTCGGCATCGGCAATGCCATCGTCGATATCATCGCCCGCTGCGACGAAGGCTTCCTCACCAAGCACGACCTCTCCAAGGGCTTCATGCGGCTGATCGATGCGCATGAGGCGGCGCGCCTCTACGAGGCCATGGGGCCGGCCATCGAGCGGTCGGGAGGCTCTGCCGCCAATACTATCGCCGGACTTGCCTCGTTCGGGGCGAAATGCGGCTTCATCGGCCGCGTGGCAGCCGACCAGTTCGGCGGCATCTTCCGTCACGACATCCGCTCGCAAGGGGTGGCCTACGAGACGGCCCCGGCGACGGAGGGGGCGCCGACCGCGCGTTGCCTGATCCTGGTGACCCCCGACGGCGAGCGCACCATGAACACGTTTCTTGGCGCGAGCGTCGGTTTCACCCCCGAGGACCTCGATGCGGCGATGCTCGGCGCCGCGAGGATCGTCTATCTGGAGGGCTATCTGTTCGACAAGGATGAGGCGAAGGCCGCTTTCCGCCAGGCCGCCAAGGAGGCCAAGAAGGCCGGCGCCAAGGTCGCGCTCAGCCTGTCGGACGCGTTTTGCGTCGACCGCCACAGGGCGGACTTCCAGGCCTTCGTGCGCGAAGGCGCCGACATCGTGTTCGCCAATGAGAAGGAGATCACCAGCCTCTATGCGGTGAACAGCTTCGAGGAGGCTGCCGACGCGGCGCTCCAAAACTGCGAGATGGCGGTGCTGACCCGCTCGGAGGCCGGCTCGGTGATCGTCGCCGCCGGGGAGACGACTGAGATCGCCGCCTGGCCGGTGCAGGAGGTGGTCGACGTGACCGGAGCCGGCGACCTCTACGCCGCGGGCTTCCTCTACGGGCTGACCCGTGGGGCGAGCCTTGCCGAGTGCGGGCGCCTTGGCAGCCTCGCCGCCGCCGAGGTGATCGGCCATATCGGTGCCAGGCCGGAGACCCCTTTGCGCAAGCTCGCCAAGGAGAATGGACTCATCGCCTGAGCCCTTCGGGCTGTGGCTTTTCGGTCACGCCAAACCGAAATCGCCTTATGGCGGTTGAAGATAACGCCTCCGTAAGGATTCGAGCTGTTACCCTTCAGGCATGTGCGATTTGCAGGGGGCCTGTCATGCGTAAAGTGTTGCAACTTGCCGTCGCGACGGCGCTTTGCGTCGGCGCGTGGGGACAAACCGCCGCAGCCCAGGACGTGGCCTCCGCAGTTTACGGCAGCACGCGCATCTATGTCGGCGGCGGCTTCCAGTACCTAAGCCTCCCGGACATCAAGTTCACCGGCAAGGGCGATCCCAGCAATTTCAAGTTCCAGAAGAACAGCGACTTCAGCAATTACGGCTGGTCGACTGGCGGCGGCATCGAGACTGGGCTCGGCTTCTGGGGCGCGTCGCGCGTCACCGGCGGAATCAAGGGCTTCTGGTCCAACGTCACCGACGACGACCGCAGCCGCTGCAAGGCTTCGACCTGCGACGTGCCAGACCCGGCCGGCGGACCTCCGGCTTTTGGACCTCCCGTGCTCGATACCAAGACCACGCGCGACGTTGACTATTGGGGCGGTCAGCTCGAAGCAAAGCTCTGGTCGCCGAACACGACCGAGGTTAAGCCGAACTTCTATCGCAACGACTATTTCATCGTCGGCGCCGATATCCGCGGCATCAATCAAGACAACCGTCTGAAGGGCCACTTCGACGGCGACCCGATCTACACCTACAAAGAGACGCTCGATACGACCTATTACGGCGGCTATATCGGGCTTGGCGGCGAATACAGCTTCGGCTTCATCCCCGGCATCAAGAATGTCGGCGGCCTTTACGATCGGCTTGGGCTGCGCACATTCGTCAGCGCGCGCGCCGGGCTTTACGAGGCCAACACCGACTATGACGGCAAATACGCGCTTCAGTTCGTGCCGTTCAACTCCAAGATTTCCAAGTCGAACGACGATCTGGCCTTCATCGGCACGATCTCGCTCGAAACCCGCAAGCAGCTTGGACCGCGCACCAGCCTCTCGCTGTTCACCGACTACGAGTACATCTCCTCGGTCCCCAAGATGCATTACTCGGACGGCGATCGTCCGACCCGGATCGATGACGAGGGTGCCTTCGCCACCCGCACCATGCTCCGCTTGAACATCGCCCTCGGCGGACCGCCGGTCGAAGCCGCGCCGGCCTATAACGAGCCGCTGAAATAGCGCAGCCAGCCGTCGCGGTTACAGCTTTCTGAGCGCCACCGTCTCGACCGCATGACCTGCGCCCTTGCGCAGGATCAAATCGGCGCGCTGCCGGGTCGGCAGGATGTTCTCGCGCAGATTGACGAGGTTGATCGTCCGCCAGATCGACAGCCCGGTCGCCACCGCCTCATCCTCCGATAGCGTCGCGTAGCGATGGAAATAAGAGGCGGGGTCGCGGAACGCGGTCTGCCGGAGCCTTAGGAAGCGCTCGACATACCAGCTTTCGACCAGCTCCTCGGCGGCGTCGATATAGATCGAGAAATCGAAGAAATCCGATACGAACGGTATGGCCTCGCCGTCCTTGGGCAGCTTGGCCGGCTGCAGCACGTTCAAGCCTTCGACGATGACGATGTCGGGACGCTCGATGACGATCGTTTGATCGGGCAGCACGTCATAGATCAGATGCGAATAGACCGGCGCCTCGACGCGATGCTTGCCCGACTTCACGTCGCCGAGGAAGTTGAGCAGCCGGGTCAGGTCGTAGCTCTCGGGGAAGCCTTTGCGGTTCATTAGCCCGCGCGCTTCGAGCAGCGCATTGGCGAACAGGAAACCGTCGGTCGGCACCAGTGCCACCTGGGGATGCGTCGGCCAGCGGGCGAGCAGGGCCTGGAGCACGCGGGCCGTGGTGCTCTTGCCGGCCGACACGCTGCCCGCCAGCCCGATGATGAACGGCATCTTGCCGTCGGCCTTGCGCAGGAACTGGGTGGTGCTGCCATGCAGCGCCTGGGTCGACTCGACATAGAGGTTGAGCAGTCGGCTGAGCGGCAGATAGACGTCGACCACCTCGTCGGTCGACACCCGCTCGGTCAGGCTGCTCAGATTGTCGAGCTCGCCTTGATTGAGCGGCATGGGCGTGTCGGCCCTGAGCCGCGCCCATTCGTCCCGCGAATAGACGGTATAAGGCGAGAACGCGACGGTCGGACGCGGATTCATGGAGGACCGCCTTGGCGGTTAGCGGGAAGCGGCCTTGCGCTCTTTCTGCAGCGCCGTGGCGCTCATGCGCCGCTCGAGCTCTTCCAGCACGTCGTCGAGCGCCACGCGGCGGGATTCGAGCACCACGAGCAGGTGATAGAGCAGATCGGCGGCCTCCCCGATCAGCGCATCCTTGTCCTGGGCGAGCGCGGCGATGGCCACCTCGATCGCCTCTTCGCCGAGCTTCTTGGCCGGCTTGACGGGCGCGCCGTCGAGCAGGCGCCGCGTATGGGAATCTTCGGGCCTTGCGGTCCGGCGCTCTTTGATGGTGGCGGCGAGCCGGCTCAACACATCATTGCTCATACTTTGGCTCATACACTGCTAGGGCGGGTGTGGGAATAGGCACGTCTGGGAAATCCAAACCAAATTCAGGGCAGATGTCTGTTTGCCGGGCAATGTGACATTTCCAGTGCGCCCGCAGCACCTTTTCACGCAGGCTTGGTTACGGATCGAGGCGGATCCGCAGCCCGGCCTCGGCCATATAGCGCTTGGCCTCGCCGATCGAGTGCTCGCCATAGTGGAAGATCGAGGCAGCCAGCACGGCGCTGGCATGGCCCTGACGTACGCCCTCGACCAGGTGCTCGAGCGTGCCGACCCCGCCGCTCGCGATCACCGGCACTGGCACCGCGTCGGCGATCGCCCGGGTCAGCTCGAGGTCGAAGCCGGCGCGCGTGCCGTCGCGGTCCATCGAGGTGAGCAGGATCTCGCCAGCGCCGAGCGCCACCACTTCTTGCGCATAGGCAACCGCCTCGATGCCGGTCGCCTCGCGGCCGCCATGGGTGAACAGCTCGAAACGCGGGCTTGCGCCGTTTGAGGCCACACGTTTGGCGTCGATGGCGACCACGATGCATTGCGCGCCGAATTTCTCCGCCGCCTTGCGTACCAGGCTGCGGTCCTTGACCGCCGCGGTGTTGATCGACACCTTGTCGGCGCCGGCTTCGAGCAGCGTTCGCACATCCTCGGTGCTGCGCACACCGCCACCGACGGTGAGCGGCATGAAGCAGCGCTCGGCCGTGCGGCGCACCACATCGAGGATGGTGCCGCGCTTCTCGTGGCTCGCGGTGATGTCGAGGAAGCAGAGCTCGTCGGCGCCGGCCTGGTCGTAAGCGGCAGCCGCCTCGACCGGATCGCCGGCGTCGCGCAGGTCTACGAATCTGACGCCCTTGACGACGCGACCTTCTTTGACGTCGAGGCAGGGTATGAGGCGAACCTTCAGCATGGCGTGGCTCTATTGCGGTCCCTGTCTAGCGAGCTGGTCGATGGCGAAGGGGCCAAGCAGAAATCCCATATTCTGTTTCGACATGGCTCAGGCCTGCTTGTTCCGCTTCCGCCAGTGCACGATCAAGGCGATCAGCGCGGCGACCACCCAGATGGCGAACAGCACGCCGCCGGCTGGAAGCGACAGATAGGAATACCAGATCAGAAAACCCAGATCGTAGAAGGTTTGCCCATAGTCCTTGCCGCCGATCACGCAAGGGATGACGCGGTTGAGATCGACCTCGCAACCGAACCCTTTCTCCGCGACTTCCTGGCTGATCAGCCGCGACCAGCGCTGGCCCGAAGGCGACGAGCGCCACGAGGATCAGAAGGATGATGAAGATGGTGCGGGTGCGCATCTGATCAGGGATGCTTCGCCATGCCGGCGGCCGCGATCAGGGCGAGCGCCTCTTGCGGGTCGAGCCGCCCGTCGTAGAGCGCGCGCCCGGCGATGGCGCCTTCCAGCATCCGGTAGCGCGGCTCGAGCAGCCGCTTCACGTCATCGATTCCGGCGAGCCCGCCGCTCGCGATCACCGGAATGGACACCGCGCGGGCAAGCTCCGCCGTGCCGTCGAGGTTGAGGCCTTCGAGCACGCCGTCGCGGGAGATGTCGGTGTGGATGATCGCCGCGACGCCGACATCCTCGAAGCGCCGCGCGAGATCGAGCGCGGTCATCTCGCTCGTCTCGGCCCAGCCTTCGATCGCCACCTTGCCGTCGCGCGCGTCGATGCCGACGGCGATGCAGCCGGGGAAGTCGCGCGCCGCCTCGCGCACCAGATTGGGATCGCGCACCGCCGCGGTGCCGAGGATCACCCGGTCAATGCCCTTGTCAAGCCAGCCGACCACCGTATCGAGGTCGCGGATGCCGCCGCCGAGTTGCACCGGGATATGCACCGATGCGAGAATCGCCTCGACGGCGTCGGCGTTCACCGGCTTGCCGGCGAAGGCGCCGTTGAGGTCGACCACATGCAGCCAGTCGAAGCCGGCCGCCTCGAAGTCGCGCGCCTGCGCCGCAGGATCGGCGTTGAACACGGTGGCGTCCGCCATCTCGCCCTGGCGGAGGCGCACGCATTGCCCATCCTTGAGGTCGATTGCCGGAAACAGAATCATGGCTTCCATTTTAGGAAATTGGCGATCACCGCCAGCCCGAGCTTCTGGCTCTTCTCGGGGTGAAACTGACTGCCGGCCATGTTGTCTTTCGCCACGAACGCGGTGATCTCGCCGCCATAGTCGGTGCTGGCGACCAGCGCGCTCCGGTCGGCGGGCACGAGGTGATAGGAGTGCACGAAATAGGCGTTGAGGCCCTCCTCCCCGGTCTCGATGCCGTCGAACAAGGCGTGCCGGCGCGCAAGCTTGAGCGTGTTCCAGCCCATATGCGGGATCTTGAGCGAGGGGTCCGACGGCGCGATCGCGCTGACCTCGCCCTCGATCCAGCCGAGCCCAGGCGTCACGCCATGCTCCAAGCCGCGCATCGCCATGAGCTGAAGCCCGACGCAAATGCCGAGGAACGGCTTGCCCTTCGCCCGGACCGCCTCGTCAAGCGCATCGATCATGCCGGGGATGCGCATGAGCCCCTGCTTGCAGTCGGCGAACGCGCCGACGCCGGGAAGCACGATGCGCTCGGCGGCAAGCACCACATCGGGCTCCGCCGTAACCGTGATGGCTAGCGGCGATGAGCTTTCGCGCGCCGCCCGCTCGAAGGCCTTGGCGGCCGAGTGAAGATTGCCCGAGCCGTAATCGATGATGGCGACGTGCATGATGCTCACGCTTGGGGGAACAGCCCGATCACGTCCTCGCCCTCTCCGGTCGAGCCAGGTGCGGGCTTATCGGCGTCGCGCGGCGGACTAGCGGCGCGCTCGGCCCGCTCGGCGGTTCGCGCCTGCTTTCCTTGCTGCGGCAGCCAGGTCTCGAAGAACGAGAGCTCGGCGTCGGTGCGGTTGCGTCCCTCGGCCACGCCGATCAGGCGATAGTCGTTCCGCTCGAGCGCGGCGCCGCGCAGATCGTTGGCCTCGAAGGCGAACAGCGCAAACAGCGCAAGCAGAGTCCAGCCGAGTAAATCCTGCCAGGGCCCCTCCATGCCGAACGCCCATTGCAGCGCGACAAAGATGACGACGAACAGAGCAAGCTCGATCCACATGCGGCAATAGATCAGCCAGAGCGCCGGCACGAAGAAAGCGGGCCACGAGAAGCCCTCCTTGACGAACTGCAGCGCATCGGCGCGCGCCTCGATGTCGGGCGCCTCGTTCGCAGGCTCATAGATGGAAAAGACGGTCACGGCACCTCACGCTGCCCTTCAAATCGCCGGCAAGGGGCAAGCGGCTAAAGCTGGCCCTTGGTCGAGGGAACCCGCCCGCTCTGGCGATCGTCGATCGCGATCGCCTGCCTGAGCGCGCGGGCGAGCGCCTTATAGCAGGTCTCGGCGATGTGGTGGCTATTCTCGCCGTACAGCGTCTCGACATGAAGCGTAAGCCCGGCATGCTGAGCGAAAGCCTGGAACCACTCGCGGAACAGCTCGGTATCCATCTCGCCGATCTTGGAGCGGGTGAAGGCTACGTTCCATATGAGATAGGGCCGGCCGGAAACGTCGAGCGCGACGCGGGTCAGCGTCTCGTCCATCGGCAGGTAGGCAGAGCCGTAGCGGGCGATGCCCTTCTTGTCGCCGAGCGCCTTAGCCACCGCCTGGCCGAGCGCGATGCCCGAATCCTCGCATGTGTGGTGCTGGTCGATATGCAGATCGCCTTCGGCCTTGAGCGCGATGTCGATCAGCGAGTGGCGGGCAAGCTGCTCGATCATGTGGTCGAGGAAGCCGACCCCGGTCGCGACCTCATAGGCCCCGGTGCCGTCGAGATCGACGGAGGCCGTGATCGCGGTTTCCTTGGTCTTGCGGGTGACGGTCGCCGCCCGCGCCTCGCTCTCTTTGTGCCGCTTCAGCATGTCAGCCAGTCTAGCGCCAAGCCCTTAGCAATTCGCTTCTTCCCAAGGACCCTACCGCGGAGCGCCTCGGCCTATTGAGGAGCAGGTTGGTCAGAAGGATACTTCCCAGGCCAACCCACGCATTTGAAGTAGCTCTTCTTGTACTTTTCTTTCCTCTCCGCAACGTCGGTGCCATTGCCGGCGTCGATCCACATTTGGCACTTTTCTGTCTTTTTGTCGCCGACCGGCCAGCAATCATTGTGCGACGGTACGCCGTCATAATCCCCGCAGGGCAACGGTACGTCCTTGTAGGCCTCGGCAGGCGCCGCCGCAAAAGCAAGAGCCGTGCATCCGGCGAGCAGCATGAGCGGTCTCAGCATGACGCGTCTCCTTCGATCGTGGTGAATGGCCGAGCCAAGCGAATAGCCGGCCACTTTACCAGCGGCAGGAAGGATTGCCCATCGGTTGCCTCGACCTGCCCGCGACAGGGCAATGCCCCGCAACGCTTGACTAAGGCCGCTTTCGCCCCGATATCGCGTTGCAGCATGGGCATTAGCCAATCCTCTCCAGACACCTGGCACGGCACAACGATCCTGACCGTCCGCAAGGGCGGCAAGGTCGTGATCGCCGGCGACGGCCAAGTCACGCTCGGCCAGACCATCATCAAGGGCACGGCGCGCAAGGTGCGCCGCGTCGGCAATGGCAACGTCATTGCCGGGTTCGCCGGCTCGACCGCCGACGCCTTCACTCTGTTCGAGCGGCTCGAGGCCAAGCTCGAGCGCTTCCCCGATCAGCTGAAGCGCGCCTGCGTTGAGCTCGCCAAGGACTGGCGCACCGACCGCTATCTCCGCCGGCTGGAGGCGATGATGATCGTTGCCGATGCCGGCGAAAGCCTGGTCCTGACCGGCACCGGCGACGTGCTCGAGCCCGACGATGCAGTGATGGGGATCGGGTCGGGCGGCGTCTACGCTTTGGCCGCGGCGCGCGCCCTGCTCGACGGCCCGCTCGGCGCTGAGGAGATCGCCCGCAAGGCGATGACCATCGCCGCCAAGATCTGCGTCTACACCAATGACGAGGTGGTCGTCGAAACTCTCGATGCGTCAAAGTAACAAGTAGGACTTATGACCTCATTCTCTCCCCGCGAGATCGTCTCCGAGCTCGACCGCCACATCATCGGCCAGCGCGACGCCAAGCGCGCGGTGGCGATCGCCTTGCGCAACCGCTGGCGGCGTCAGCAGCTCGAAGGCGAGATGCGCGAGGAGGTGCTGCCCAAGAACATCCTGATGATCGGCCCGACCGGCGTCGGCAAGACCGAAATCTCGCGACGCTTGGCCAAGCTCGCCGGTGCGCCCTTTCTCAAGGTCGAGGCCACCAAATTCACCGAGGTCGGCTATGTCGGGCGCGACGTCGACCAGATCGTCCGCGACCTGCTCGAGGTCGGGCTCGGCCTGGTGCGCGACGCTAAACGTAAAGAGGTGGCGGCCAAGGCGCAGCTCAATGCCGAGGAGCGCGTGATCGACGCTCTGGTCGGCGCCAACGCTGCGCTCTCGACCCGCGACGCGTTCCGCAAGAAGCTCCGCGCCAACGAGCTCGACGACAAGGAGATCGAGATTCAGGTCGCCGACGCGCCGACCATGCCGTCATTCGAGATTCCCGGCATGCCGGGCAGCCAAGTCGGCATGATCAATCTCTCCGACGTGCTGGGCAAGGCGTTCGGCAACCGCACCAAATCGCGCCGCGTCACGGTGAAGGACTCCTTCGAGCTGCTGATGAGCGAGGAGTCCGACAAGCTGATCGACAGCGACTCGATTGTGCAGGAAGCGATCAAGAACGTCGAGAATAACGGTATCGTGTTTCTCGACGAGATCGACAAGATCTGCGCGCGCTCCGAGCGCGTCGGCGCCGATGTCTCGCGCGAGGGGGTTCAGCGCGATCTGCTGCCGCTGATCGAAGGCACCACCGTCGGCACCAAATACGGGCCGGTCAAGACCGACCACATCCTGTTCATCGCCTCCGGCGCGTTTCACATCGCCAAGCCGTCGGACCTGCTGCCCGAGCTCCAGGGCCGGCTGCCGATCCGCGTCGAGCTTCGCGCGCTGACGCGCGAGGACTTCCGCCGCATCCTGACCGAGCCCAAGGCGTGCCTCATCAATCAATATGTGGCGCTGATGAAGACCGAAGGGGTCGAGCTCGAGTTCACCGCCGACGCGATCGACGCGATCGCCGACATTGCCGTCGCGGTGAATACCAGCGTCGAGAATATCGGCGCGCGCCGCCTGATGACGGTGATGGAGCGCATCCTCGACACCATCTCGTTCGATGCCGGCGACCGGGCCGGCGAGAAGGTCGTGATCGATGCGGCCTATGTCGAGGAGCATATCGGCGACCTCGCCAAGAACACCGATCTGTCGAAATTTATTCTGTAGTCCGTCCTGGTCATGCCCGGGCGCGTAACCCGGGCATCCACGCCGTTACGCCAGGCGCCTTGCCTTCCGCAGGCGCACGTAGAGAGCGCCGTCGCCGCCGAGGCGGCGCGGGGCCGGCGAGAAGCTCACCACGACATAAGCGAGGTCAGGCGCGGCAAGCCAATGCGGCACGGCCTGGCGCAGCACGCCGCGCGCATCCTCCGCGTAGAAGCTTCGTGCATCCGCCGCCGTGCCCTTGCCGGTGATGACCAGCACATGCCGCTGGCCTTTGGCTTGAGCCGATTTGAGGAACCGTTTGAGCTCCGCATGCGCGTCGCGCTGTCGCATGCCGTGCAGATCAAGCTTGGCCTCGACCGGCAGGCGTCCGCCCTCGAGCTTCCGCGCGGTCTGGCGGTCGAGGGTTTCGCCGCGAACGGCAGGCGCAGGCTTGGGCGGCGCTTTCGGCGCCGGCGGCTGACGCGGCGGCTCCGGCGCCTTGGCGGCTTTGCGAGGGCGCGACGGAGCGGGAGGCTCGGGCAGCTGGGCGACTGTGCGCTTTCGCAACGGCCGCGCGCTCTCGACGACCCGGGCCCAAAGCTCGATGTCGTTCTCGCCGTCTTGTCCGCGCTTGCCCATGCGCCGAGCATAGCGCGAAGCGGCTTAACGTTTCGGCAGCAATACGATGAAGGAGGCTGTGTGCCGCGTACCGCCGGCGAGCGCGCCGGCCGCTTCGCCCGAGCCCCAGAAGATATCGCCGCGCTCGGGACCCCTAATGGCGGAGCCGACGTCCTGGGCGATCATGAGCCTGCGGAATGGCTTCCCCGCTTCGTCGGCAAGACCCGGCGCGGTTACGAACACCGGCAAGCCCAGCCTATGATAGGCGGCGTCGACGGCGAGGCTCCGGCCGGACGTAAGCGGCACCGCGTCGGCGCCGAGCGGGCCGTCGCTGCCCTCGCTTGCGTCGAGCACGCGGAAAAACACATAGGAACGGTTCTCGGCCATCAGCGCGCGGCCCCGCTCAGGGTCGGCGTGGAGCCAGGCCTTCACCGCCGCCATCGACATTGCGTCGGGCGCGATCTCGCCGCGCTCGATGAGCAGCTTGCCGATCGAGGTGTAGGGATAGCCGTTCTTGCCGGCGTAGGTGAGCCTGAGCGCGCTGCCGTCCGGCAGGCGCACGCGGCCGGAGCCCTGCACCTGCATGTAGAACAGCTCGACCGGATCATCGAGATAGAGCAGCTCGAGCCCGCGGCCGGCAAGCGCGCCGGCAACGATCTCCTCGCGCGTGTAATAGGGCACTTGGCCTTGCGGCGTGTCGCGGAAGCCGGTGTTGCGGTCGTTGAAGCGGGCGCGCTCGGTCTCGCCGATCGACGTGACGAGATCGCCGGGCCGCGCATAGACCGGCACCTGGAACGCGCCGCCCTTCTCGCGCGACCCATGCACCTCAGGCTCGTAATAGCCGGTGACGAAGCCGCTCGTATCACGACCCGAGATTCGATGCGGGGTGTAGTTCGCCTCGAAAAAGGCGCGCGCCGCCTCATTGCCGATGCCGCCGGCTTGCGCGAGCGCCGCGGCGCATACCGCATCCACGCTCGCCATCTTGCGGCAGGACTTGAGCAGGGCACGGAATGCGGCGGCGTGGTCGTCCTCGCTCCAGCCGGGAAGCTCGGCGAAAGTCATCGGCTTGAGGGCTATCTTGTCGTCGTCCACGTCGCAGGCTCCGAAGACGAGCGCGATGGTGGCAGCTAAGGCTGCACGCGGCAATGCAGTCAGTCGAAACGAGCTCATCGGCAGATTGTCATGCCCGCGAAGGCGGGCATCCAGTAGCCACCGACCTAGGTTGGTTATGAACGCCGAGCATCCTGGATTGCCCGGTCAAGCCGGGCAATGACACGACAGGAGACAGCTAATTTGCGGCTTCGGTAGCGACCAGCTTCCAGTTCGGATTCTTCGCGGCGACGTCGCGGGCGAAGGTCCAGATGTCGGTGACCTCGCGCACCTTCTTCGGGTCGCCCTCGATCACCTCGTCGTCGGTGTCGCGCGTCACCGAGATCAGCTCGCTCACGAACTTCACCGTGACATAGGCGGTACGGTTCTTGACCTCGGCCTCGATGATGTCGGCCTTGTCGATGCCGACCAGGCTCGACTGCACCTTCTCGCCGCGCGTTTCGCGCTCGCGGATGGCGCGCTCGAAGCCTTCATAGACATCGGTGCCCAGCAGCTGCTGCAAGGTCGCGTCGTCGCCCTTGGCGAAAGCCATGACGATCTCCTCATAGGCGACCTTGGCGCCTTGGAGGAATTGGCCGGGATCGAACCCGGGATCGGCGCGCATCAGAGCGGTGAGCGATTGCCCGAGCGGGCTGTCCTTGGGAGCATGGCGGCCAAGCCGCGCCTCGAGATCCTCAGCCGAGGGGACCGACGTCTCGCTCGCCGGCCGTGGGCGGGGCGGGCGCGCGGCAGCGCCACCACCGGCTCGTTGGCGTCGGGCGGGGTGGGCCGCTTGGCGTCGGCGGTCGTGTAAGGGTCGTAAGGCGGCCGCTCGTTGCCGGTGCGACGGCCGAGCACGTTGCGCAGCCGGATGAAGATCACGACTGCGAGCACCAGAAACAGAAGCGTGTAAATGTCGAAAGCTTCGCTCATGCCTTGCTGCCACCCGCGTTCAATGGATTAGCCCGCGATCAAGCGGAACCCTCCAGGGGATATGGTGCACGCCTGGAGATTTGCCAGCGGGAGCCTTGAGTTCATGCAGGAATGTCGTATGCCTGCCAGCGCCAAGGCCACAACTTAAGGCATTCGCGGGGATGACGCCAACCCTAAACGCCGTTCTCGCTTAACTCGCTGTTGCCACAAGAGCCGCAGGGGCGTGGCCGGAATTGCGGCGCCACTGCGTCCCGTGCTAGCCAGCGCGAGGCAGATTGCGAGGGATGGCGATGGCGAAGAAGAAGGCGGGCGAGGAGCAGCCCAAGAAGACGAATGGCGACGGCCCGTCACGCCCTCCGGCCGAGCCCGCCGACCAGGCGATTGCCACGCTGGGCTCCGAGCGGGCCGCGAGCCAGGCCCAGCTCGCCGTGCTCGCCCAGTACATAAAGGACCTGTCTTTCGAGAATCCGGGCGCGCCGCAATCGCTTCAAGGGCCGGGGCAGAACCCCCAGCTCAAGGTCAGCGTCAACGTAAACGCCGAGCCGCGCGGCGAAGAGGCCTTTGAGGTCGCGCTTCAGCTCGAGGTTCATGCCAAGTCCGACCAGGGCGTGATCTACAATGTCGAGATCGTCTATGGCGGGATGTTCCGCCTGCGCAACATTCCGCAGAACCTGCTGCAGCCGGTGCTGTTCATCGACTGCCCGACGCTGCTGTTTCCGTTCATGCGCCGCGTGCTGGCCGACGTGACCCGCGATGGCGGCTTCCCGCCGCTGATGCTCGACCCGATCGATTTCGGCAGGCTCTACGCCGAGAATCTCGGCCGGGAAGCGGCCGCAGCCGCCGCCAAGAATTAGCAGCTAGTAACGGAGCCAGAGGGCTTCTGCGCCGAGGCTGGCGACGAAGGCGCGATGCGCCTCGATCTCGGCTGGCGTGAGCCGGGGCTGAAGCGGCCTTGGCCGGGGCCGCACTGGAACGGCATGCGCCTGCAGCAGAGCCGCCTGCCCGCCATTGACGGCAAAGTCGAGCCGCGTCTGGTGCCCGCCGACGAGCTCGGCGTAGACGCGCGCGAGCAGCCGGCAATCGAGCAGTGCGCCATGCTTCTCGCGCTCGGACAGATCGATACCGTAACGCTTGCAGAGCGCGTCCAGGCTGCACGGCGCGCCGGGATGGCGCCGTCGCGCCAACGCCAGCGTATCGACCACGCGGTCCCAGCGGAGCGGCGGACGCGCCAGCCGGTCGAGCTCGGCATTGAGAAACCCGAAATCGAACGCGGCGTTGTGCATCACCAGCATCGCGCCCTCGATGAAGCCGAGCATGTCGTCGGCGAGCTCGGCGAAGCGCGGCTTGTCGCGCAGGAACTCGAGCGACAGCCCATGCACCTCGAACGCGGCATAAGGCACGTCGCGCTCGGGGTTCAATTGGCAATGCCACACCCGCCCCGTCGGGATGCAATTGAGCAGCTCGACGCAACCAATCTCGACGATGCGGTGACCGTCGAACGGGTCGAGCCCCGTGGTCTCGGTATCGAGCACGATCTCTCGCATGCGCCCTGTCGGCCTCTCGGTCAGGATTGTTGGTGACGCAATCGCTCCATCACGCGGCCTTGCCGGCCTCGAAGCGATTCGATCAGTTTATCGATCTCCGCATGCATATGCGCAAGGCCCGTGCCGCTGTCCACAACGTAGTCGGCGCGCGCACGCTTCTCCGCGTCGGGCAGCTGGCGGGCGAGGATATGCTCTAGTCTCTCGACGGTCATGCCCGGCCGCGCCAGCACGCGGGCGCGCTGCACATGATGCGGCGCGCTGAGCACGACGGTGACGTCGACGCGCTGCTCCGCGCCGGTCTCGAACAGAAGCGGGATCTCGAGCACGGCGACCGCCGCGCCTTTCCTCTCCTCTTCGATCAGGAAATCGATCTCGGCTTTCACCACCATGGGGTGGACGATGGCTTCGAGCGTCTTGAGGCGCTCCGGCTTGCCCGCGATCTCCGCCGCTAGCAGCTTCCGGTCCACCCTGCCCTGGCGCGTGACGCCGGGAAACTCCGCCTCGATTGCCGGAACCGCCTCGCCCTCATAGAGACGGTGCACGCAAGCATCGGCGTTGAACACCGGGATGCTGGCTCTTCGCGAAATGCGCGGCGGCCGCCGATTTGCCCATGCCGATCCCGCCGGTCAGTCCGATGACGAGCATCACTTGGCCCCGAGCGTTGCCGCCACATGGGCTTTGAGCTCTGGCGTCACTTCGGGCCGAACGCCGAACCAACGCTCAAAGCCAGGCACCGCTTGGTGCAGCAGCATGCCGAGCCCGTCCACCGCGATGTTGCCGCGCGCTCGCGCCGTGGCAAGAAGCGGCGTTTCGAGCGGGCTATAGACGATGTCTGCCACCACGGCGCCGGCCGGCAGCTTGGCGAGATCGACCTTGAGCGGCGCCTGCCCGGTCATGCCGAGGCTCGTGGTGTTGACCAGCAGCCCGCAAGCGGCAAGCGCGCCGTCGCGATCCTCCCAATCGACGATCTCGACCTTGGGACCGAAGGCCACGGCCAAATCCTCCGCCCGCGCTCGGCTGCGATTGGCGAGCAGGATCCTGGACGCCCCAGCCTCGATCAGGCCGTACAGCACGGCACGCGCAGCGCCACCCGCGCCGAGCACCATCACTGGGCGCCGTCCTTCGTTCCAGCCGGGCGCCAGCTCATCGAGATTGGTCATGAAGCCGTAAGCGTCGGTGTTGGTCGCCTGCAGCCTGCCCGCGCCATCGAGCCAGAGCGTGTTGGCGGCGCCGATGGCGCGTGCGGCAGCGTCGGCGATGTCGGCGGCTTCGAGCGCGACCAACTTATGCGGCAGCGTGACATTGGCGCCGGCATAGCCGTGCTTCCCTAGCGCGCGGATGAAATCCTTGGCCTGCTCGGGCGGCACGGCCTCCTTCTCATAGGCGCCGTCGATGCCGTACAGCTCCAGCCAATAGCGATGGATCGTCGGTGAGCGGGAATGCTCGACCGGCCAGCCGATGACGCAAGCGCGTTTCAATTGCGTTCAGCCCTCGATGACGCCTTCGCGGCGGAGCGTGGCGAGCAGCGGAATGAGCGGCAACCCCAAAATGACGAAATAGTCGCCGTCGATCGTGTCGAACAGTTGGACGCCGACCGACTCGAGCTGATAGGCGCCGACCGAGCTCAGCACCTCATCGCCGGCGGCGGCGAGATAGCGGCCGATGAACGCGGGCGTGAGCTTGCGCATAGTGAGCGTGGCGATCTCGGTCGTCGCCCAGATGGTCTCGCCGTCGGTTGCGACCGCGACCGAGGTGTGCAGCGTGTGCGTCTTGCCGTTGAGATCGAGCAGCTGGCGCCGCGCCGTCTCCATGCTATCGGGCTTGGCCAGGATCTCATCGCCGAACGCGAGCACCTGGTCTGCGCCGATGACATAGGCTTTGCGCGCGAGATCGCTCACCGCTTCGGCCTTGGCCCGCGCCAGCACCTCGGCAACGTCGTGCGGGGCGAGCGACCGCTCGCCGCTCACCGCCTGGCGCATGACGGCCTCATCGAGTCCGGGCGGCTCGGCGATGAAGGCGAGCCCTGCCGCCTCGAGCATCCGCGCCCTGATCTTGCTGGTAGAGGCCAGGATCAGTGGCGGCCTGCCCGCTTGCAGGAAGCCGCTCATGCTTCGAGCACCGGCGCTTGCCGGTCGGAATAGAGGCGGATGATGGCCGCCGCGGTCTCCTCGATCGATCGGCGCGTCACGTCGATGATCGGCCAGCCGTGACGCGCGCAGAGCTGGCGCGTCTGGGCGATCTCGGCGGCGATGGCGTCGCGGTCGACATAGTCCTCGAGATGGCTGTGCGCCTGCTCGATGACGCGGTTCTGGCGAACCTGCGAGATGCGCTCGGCGGACGCCACCAGCGCGACCACGAAGGCGCGCGTCGGCACCTCGAGCTGCGGCGGCAGCGCGATGCCGGCAACCAGCGGCACATTCGCCGTCTTGAACCCACGGTTGGCGAGATAGATCGAGGTCGGCGTCTTGGAGGTGCGGCTGATGCCGAGCAGGACGATGTCGGCGTCGTTGAGATTGGCCGGGAGATGGCCGTCGTCATGCAGCATGGTGAAGTTGAGCGCCTCGATGCGGCGGAAATAATCGGCGTCGAGCACGTGCTGGCCGCCAACCGTCGGCGTCGACGGCGTGCCCAGATAGGATTCGAACACTTTCAGGATCGGCTGGAGCGCCGGCACGCCCGGCACATTCAGCCGCTTGCAGGACTTCTCCAGCTCCTCCGCAAGCTCGCGGTTGAACAGGGTGTAGAGCACGATGCCGGGCGCCGCCTCGACATCCTTCAGCACCCGGTCGAGCTCGCGGCGGCTTCGCACCAAGGGATGCAGATGCTCGATGGCGCGGATTTGCGCATATTGCACCCGCACCGCCTTGGCGATCGCCGTCAGCGTTTCGCCCGTCGAGTCGGAGATCATGTGCAGGTGAAAGGTGCGCTGGATATCCATGGCAATACCTCTGGATAACCTCGTTGCGTTAAGGGAGCAACTACGCCGGGCCGGTCTCCTCCACTCTCCACTCCCTAACAATGGGCAGAGCTTCTGCACAGATTCGCAGATGTCGAGAAAATGACGCCCCGCGCAGGACCTCGCACAATACCCTTCTCGATCCCCAGGCCTGCACGCATCCTCTCCACAGGAGGTTCAGCTCTTCCGCGATCGGACAACACACCCGCCGCGGCTTGGCAGGCGGCCCTTACTCGCGGCGCACAACGGACTTAGCCACAAGCTCGTCACTCGATGACGCTTCCCTGACAGCCTCACTTGCGTGTCCTGTAGACAGCCTGGTGACAGCGCTGAATGTCCGCTATTCACCCCCTAACAGTAACAGTAGAAACCTATTAGAGAATCTCTTCTTTAGTATTTAGAGAGAGTGATGGCGCGTACCCCACCTCTGGATAGTCCCTTCCTGAAGGCGCTCTCAGGGCGGCCCAACTCCCCACCTCCGATCTGGATGATGCGTCAAGCTGGACGCTATCTTCCGGAATATCGGGAGGTGAGGAGCAGGGTCGCTTCGTTTCTCGATCTCTGCCGCACTCCTGAGCTCGCAACCGAAGTAACGCTGCAACCGTTGCGAAGGTTCGATCTCAGCGCTGCAATCGTGTTCTCCGACATCCTCATCGTGCCCTACGCCTTGGGTCAGAAGCTCGAGTTTGTCGAAGGCGAAGGGCCCAAGCTCGATCCGGTGCGCGATGGTCGGGCGATCGCCAGGCTGGATGACAAGAACACACTGCGGATATTCCACCACGTCTATGAGACCGTCGAGCGCGTCAGCTCGGCGCTGCCCAAAGATGTGCCGCTGATTGGCTTCTGTGGCGCTCCTTGGACCGTTGCGAGCTACATGGTCGCCGGGGGGAGCAGCAAGGAGCAGGCCGAGGCACGGCTTTGGGCCTATCGCGAGCCCGCAATCTTCCTCAATCTGATCCAACTCCTGATCGACACCTCGGTCGACTATCTGCTCGGCCAGGTCAATGCGGGTGCCGACGTCTTGCAGATTTTCGAGAGCTGGGGCGGGCATCTCTCGGACGACGAGTTCGCCCGCTGGTGCATCATGCCGACGATGTCGATCGTCGAGCGGGTGAAGCAGAAGGCGCCGCATGTCCCGATCATCGGCTTTCCGCGTGGCTCTGGCCCGCTCGCCGTGCGTTACGCGAGAGAATCGGGTATCGATGCCATAGGCTGCGACACCACGTTGCCGCTCGAATGGATCAAGGACCGCTTGCAGCCGCTTATGCCCGTGCAGGGCAATCTCGACCCGCTACTTCTTGTCGCTGGCGGATCGAGGCTCGATACCCGCGTCAAGGCGACGCTTGCCACACTCGGTGGAGGCCCCTTCATCTTCAATCTCGGTCATGGCATTCAGCCCGACACGCCGATTTCCCATGTCGAGCGACTGATCGCCCTGGTCAAAGGCGCTAACGCCTGATCAACGCCGGCAATTCAGATGCTGCTCGCCTATACCAAAGCCTTCCACATCATCGCCATCATCGCCTGGATGGCGGGACTGCTCTATCTCCCCCGCCTGTTCGTCTATCACGCGCAAAGCAAAGTCGGATCGGAGCAGTCGGAGACCTTCAAGGTGATGGAGAAGAGGCTGCTTCGATACATCACCACGCCGGCGATGCTGGCGGCCTGGGTGCTCGGTCTCGCGCTCGCCTTCTCAGGGCTGATCGACTGGTCAAAGGACGGATGGTTTCACGCCAAGCTTTTCCTGGTGCTCCTGCTGTCGGCCTATCATGGCGCTCTCGCCATGTGGACCAAGGACTTTGCGTTGGATCGGAACCGCCGGTCGGCGCGTTTCTACCGGATTGCCAACGAGGTGCCGACGTTGCTCATGATCGTGATCGTCATCCTCGTGGTCGTCCGGCCCTTCTGATTTGAAGGGCAAAGCTATTTCGCACGCCGTCGGGGTCTGCTATAAGCGAGTCGCATCCAATTCGGGACGCTGTCGCGGCCCTTCCTTTTTCCCCAAAAGATCGGGTCGACCGGAGCGGATCAGGCGGAGCACGCTCGCCTTCCCGCCAAGGCACATCCTACCCCCTTCCCGCAAAGCCGCGCTTGACGTCTCGCGGCCACGAAACCCTAGAAACATCCCATTCCGTTTGGAGTAGCAGCGCATGGAAGAAATGAAGCTGCAAGATTTGAAAACGAAGTCGCCGACGGAGCTATTGAGCTTCGCCGAGGAGGTCGCGGTCGAGAACGCGAGCGCCATGCGCAAGCAGGAGCTCATGTTCGCGATCCTGAAGCAGCTCGCGGCCCGCGACGTCGAGATCACCGGCACCGGCGTGGTCGAGGTGCTGCAGGACGGCTTCGGCTTCCTGCGCTCGCCCGACTCGAACTATCTCGCCGGCCCGGACGACATTTACGTGAGCCCAAGCCAGATCCGCCGCTTCGGCCTGCGCACCGGCGACACGGTCGAAGGCCAGATCAGGAGCCCGAAAGAGGGCGAGCGCTATTTTGCCCTGCTCAAGGTCAACACCATCAATTTCGAGGATCCCGAGAAGCAGCGCCACAAGATCCATTTCGACAATCTGACGCCGCTTTACCCCGACGAGTGGCTCGAGATGGAAACCCAGGATCCCACCAGGAAGGACAATACCGGGCGGGTGATCGATATCGTGTCGCCGATCGGCAAGGGCCAGCGCGGCCTGATCGTGGCGCAACCGCGCACCGGCAAGACCGTGATCCTCCAGAACATCGCCCACGCCGTCACCGCCAATCACCCCGAGTGCTACCTGATCGTGCTGCTCATCGACGAGCGGCCCGAGGAGGTGACCGACATGCAGCGCTCGGTGAAGGGCGAGGTGATCTCGTCCACCTTCGACGAGCCGGCATCGCGCCACGTCCAGGTCGCCGAGATGGTGATCGAGAAGGCCAAACGCCTGGTTGAGCACAAGCGCGACGTGGTGATCCTGCTCGATTCGATCACGCGCCTCGGCCGCGCCTACAACACCGTGGTGCCGTCGAGCGGCAAGGTGCTGACCGGCGGCGTGGACGCGAACGCGTTGCAGCGGCCGAAGCGCTTCTTCGGCGCCGCGCGAAATATCGAGGAGGGCGGCTCGCTGACCATCATCGCCACCGCCCTGATCGATACCGGCAGCCGCATGGACGAGGTGATCTTCGAGGAGTTCAAGGGCACCGGCAATTCCGAGATCGTGCTCGACCGCAAAGTGGCCGACAAGCGCGTGTTCCCGGCCATCGACATCGCCCGCTCCGGCACGCGTAAAGAAGAGCTTCTGGTCCCGCCCGATCAGCTCAAGAAGATGTACGTGCTGCGCCGCATCCTGAACCCGATGGGCACGCAGGACGCCGTCGAGTTCCTGCTCGATAAGCTGAAGCAGACCAAGAATAACGGCGATTTCTTCGAGTCGATGAACACATAAACTGCGAGAACTACTTGCTTCCCTGCGTAAGGCCTAAATACAAGGCAGTTCTGCCGCCGATTTAGGCAGAACTCTAAGCAAAATCAGAAACTTAGTCTCAACGATTGGCCGGTAGGGTCTTCCCCAAGAAATGGGGGAGATCGATGCGGGTCGAGTTTCACAGCAAATTGCCGAGCGCTTGGGTTGTCTTGCCGGTGCTGGCCGCCTGCCTTGTTGCCGTGCTCGGCACGATGGCGAGTGGCCTGCCGGTCGGGCTGCTGGCCGGCGCCGTGACCGGGTTGATCGCCGCCTTTGCCATCGAGCGGCCGGTGCGCGCCCTTGCCGGCATCGCCGCGCGGATCGCCGGCGGCGACCGTTATGCCGTCATCCCCTCGCTACCGAAGGGTCCCCTCTCCGAGCTTGCCGACGCCGCCGAGACGCTGCGCCGATCCATCATCGATGCCGACGCTCTAGTGGTCGATCAGCGCCGGCGCGAAGCCGAAGCCAGGCTGCATTACGCCGGGCGAAGCTTCTTTACGCGCCGGTTCCGCGCCGCGGTCGACGAGGTCACCACCGTGTTCGCCGACGGCAGCGAGCGGATCGGCGACACCGCTGCTACCCTCGCCGAGCGCAACCGGCACATGCATGTGAAAGTCGCGGGCGCGTCCGACGCCGCCCGCATCGCTTCGGACGATGTCGCAGAGATCGCCGTCTCGGCGCGCGGCATCCTTGGTCGCATCAGGCGCTCGGCCGGCGACATCACCGCCTCGCGCCAGGCGAGCGACCGCGCCGCCGGCGACCTCGCCTCAGCCGATGAGACGGTGCAGCGGCTGGCGCAATCGGCCGCCCGGATTGGCGAGGTGGTGACGCTCATTCAATCGGTGGCGCGCCAGACCTCGCTGCTGGCGCTGAACGCGAGCATCGAGGCGGCGCGCGCCGGGGATGCCGGTCAGGGCTTCGCCGTGGTGGCAAGCGGGGTCAAGAAGCTCTCGGCGCAAACCGCCCAGGCGACCGAGGACATCGCTGAGCAGGTCAAGGACATCCAACAGGCCGTCGAGCGCACCGCCACGGCGCTCCAGGAGGTCACCTCATCGGTCGGGCTCATCAACGAGGCCGACGCCAATCTCCGCATCGTGCTCGAGCAGCAGACGGCCGAGCTCGATGCGATCGCGCTAAGGGCAAGCAACGTCGCCGACCAGGTGGCTTGCGCCCTGCCCGACATCAAGTCCGCCGTCGGCCATGTCGATCAGGCTGGCGAGTCCGTGCTCGGCACCGCCGAGGAGATGGTCGGACGCGCGCAGGGCCTGGTCGCGACCGTCGACCGCTATTTCACCGATCTCGATCACGGCGCGATCAAGGTCGGCATCCTGCATTCGCTATCGGGCACCATGACGGCGAGCGAACGGCCACTCCAGGAGCTGCTGGTTATGCTGATCGAGCAATGCAACGCCGGAGGCGGCCTGTTGGGGCAGCCGCTCGAAGCGGTGATCATGGATCCACGCTCCGACCCGCGCGCCTATGCCCAGCAGGCGCGGAAGCTCATCGTCGACAGCAAGGTCGCCGCCATTTTCGGCTGCTGGACCTCGGCCTCGCGCAAGGAGGTGCTGCCCGTGGTCGAGCAGCTCGGCGGGCTCTTGTTCTATCCGAGCCAGTACGAAGGCGAGGAGGAATCGCCGAACATCTTCTATACCGGCGCCACGCCGCAGCAGCAGGCGATCCCGGCCGTCGACTATCTCCGCCGCCAGGGCCGTAAGCGCTTTTTCCTGGTCGGCACCGACACCGTCTATCCGCGCACCACCAACGCCATCCTCAAATCCTATCTCGCGTCGCACGGCATTTCGGGCGAAGCGGTCGCCGAGTTCTACACCCCGTTCAACCACAAGAATTGGGAGGACATCGTCGGCTGGATCCATCGCTTCGGCACCGGCGGCGACGCGGCGATCGTGACCACGGTCAGCGGCGACGCCAACATCTATTTCTATCGCGAGCTCGCCCGCCAAGGCATCACCGCCGAGAGCATGCCGGCCATGACGCTGTCGATCGGCGAGGGCGAGCTTCCGGCCATCGCCGGGCCCGAGATGGCCGGGCACCTCGCCGCCTGGAGCTATCTGCACGAGATCGACGCGCCGGAGAACCGCGCCTTTGTCGGCGCCTGGCGCAAATTCTGCGGCGCGCCCAATGTCGTGACCGACGATCCGATGGAGGCGACCTGGATCGGCTTCAATCTGTGGAAGGAAGCTGTCGAGCTCGAAGGCACCGTCGATGTCGATGCCGTGCGCAACGCGCTCGCCGGCATGCGCATCAAGGCGCCGAGCGGCTTCGAGGTGTTCATGGACCTGTCCAACCACCATCTGCACAAGCCGGCGGTGATCGGCCGTATCACGCCCGACGCGCGCATCGTGCCGATCTGGATGAGCGACGGGCTGATCGCGCCGGAGCCGTGGAGCCCCTGGTTTGAGCGCGGTGGCTCGCCCGCTCCCCGCCTCACCACCTCAAGCGAGGTGCGCGAGCTTGCGCTGGCGAGCTAGAGCGCGGCCCGCCACATCCCCGTCACGACCGGTCCATTGCCTGGCGCCCTGAAGAATACGACGGGCACGAACCCGAGCAACTCGTAGCGGGGATTGTTTCCGGGTCGACATCACGTGATGACCACTTGTCGTGCGGCCTTGATCGTGTCGATCAGCTTCGTCGGCTCGGTCACGGGCAGAGAGCATTGCCGGCCGATGCAGACATAGGCGGTCGGCTTGCCGTCGATCGCGGTCTTGCCGTGCGCGGGCGATGACGCGGGCAGCGCGCCCCCGACGCCGACGTCCCCTGCCCTCACCTCCTGCACCACGGCGCCGGGTAGCGACACGTCGCGCAGCGCCGCCCGCAACGCAAGCGCGTCGCCGCCCTCAGGCACGATCAGCACGACGAGCGACGGCGCGATCACGTCGAGCTCGGCGGCGAGCAGGCCGGCATGGGCCAGCACGTTCTGGCGCATCACGCCACCGAACGCTTGCAGCACCGCATCGGCGCGTCTGGCGTAGCGCTCCTCCCCGGTCCACTGCGCGAGCGCCGTCAGGTTCGACACCATCACGCCGTTCGCGTTCGGCGTCGCTTCGTCCTGCCCGCTCATCGGCCGCACGATGAGATCGGAGGTGTCGTCGGCGACGAAGTAATAGCCGCCGATATCCGACGCCCAATAGTGCCGGTCGAGCACGTCGGCCCACTCTTGCGCGCGTTCGATGTAGCTTCGTTTGCCGGTGACGTTGGCGAGCGCGAGCGCCGCGCGGATCATGTTGGCATAGTCGTTGGCGGTCGCCGGCGCCTTGGCCTCGCCGGCGCGATAGGCATGAAACAGCCGCCCGTTCGACATCATCTTTGTGCAGACGAAATCGAAAGCGGCCTCTGCCGCTGCCAGCCACTCAGGCTTGTCGAACGCCGCCGCCGCATTGGCGAGCGCCGCGATCATCAAGCCGTTCCAGTCGGCGAGCACCTTGTCGTCGAAGCCTGGACGCACACGCGAGGCGCGGCGCCGCAACAATTTCTCGCGCAGTTCGGCGAGACGGCGCTCGGTCGCGGCGTCGCGAAGCTCTATCGCGCCGAGCCGGTTGAGAATATTGTGGCCTTCGAAATTGCCCTCTTCCGTCACGCCGTAGATCTCGGCGAGAAATCGCGCATCGGTCTCGCCGAGGATGTCTCTAATCTCGGCGAGACTCCACACATAGAACTTGCCCTCTTCGCCCTCGCTGTCGGCATCGAGCGATGCGGCAAATCCTCCGCCGTCCACCACCATCTCGCGCAGCAGCCAATCGACCGTCTCGGCGATGCGCTGTGCATAGAGCGGCGACTTCAACTCGCGCCACGCCTCCGTCATCAGGTCGATGAGTTGCGCGTTGTCGTACAGCATCTTCTCGAAATGCGGCACGAGCCAGCGCTCGTCGACGCTGTAGCGCGAGAAGCCGCCGCCGAGATGATCGTAGATGCCGCCTTGCGCGATATGCGTGAGCGTGACGTTCACCGCCTCGAGCGGATTGGCGAGGCCATAGCGAATGCCGCTCCGCCACAGGAAACCGAAGAATTGCGGCTGCGGAAATTTCGGCGCGCCACTGATCCCGCCATTCACCGGATCGATCGCCTGCACCATGCGGCGGCCGAGATCGGCAAGCATCGCCTCCGACGGCGGATCGCTGGCGGTGACGCGATGCGCCGGCTTGAGCCGATCCTTGAGCACATCGGCATTGGTGCGGACCTTGTCGGGCTCGTCGCGATAGATCCGCGCGACTTCATTCAGTACACTGACGAAGGCGGGCCGCCCGTAGCGCTGCTCCTTGGGGAAATAGGTGCCGCCCCAGAACGGCTCGGCATCTGAGGTGAGGAACATGGTGAGCGGCCAGCCGCCCTGCTCGCCGAGCTCGTGCAGAGCGCCCATGTAGATCGCGTCGACGTCGGGGCGCTCCTCGCGGTCGACCTTGATGTTGACGAACAGCGTGTTCATCACCTCGGCGGTGCCTGCGTCCTCGAAGCTCTCATGCGCCATGACGTGGCACCAATGGCAGGCGGCGTAGCCGACCGAGAGCAGGATCGGCTTGCCGGTCGCGCGCGCCTCGGCGAGCGCCGCCTCGCCCCACGCCCGCCAATGCACCGGGTTGTCCTTGTGCTGAAGCAGATAGGGGCTGGTCTCATCCCCTAGCCGGTTTCCTGCTGCGCGCTCCTGCATGGCCACTCCGCCTCCGTTGTGCTGATAGAATAACGCAATGGACGGCAAGATCGTCGACACAAAAGCCATCGCGACCGACACCATCGTCGCTCATGCGAGCGGCGCCGGGCCTGCGGCCATCGCCGTGGTCCGCGTCTCGGGGCCGGGCACGCGCGCCGTGCTCGAGGCGCTCGCCGGCGGCGTGCCTGAGCCGCGCCACGCCACTCTTCGCGACATCGGACCGCCGCGCTGGGCTCTGCTCGACCGCGGCCTCGTGCTGTGGTTTCCGGCGCCCGCTAGCTTCACCGGCGAGGACATGGCCGAGCTTCAGCTGCATGGCAGCCGGGCAATCGTCAGTGGACTGATTGACGCCGTGCTGTCGCTTCCGGGCATCCGTCTCGCCGAGCCGGGCGAGTTCGTGTCCCGCGCCTTCGCCAACGGCAAGCTCGACCTCCGCCAGGTGGAGGGCCTCGCCGATCTCATCAATGCCGAGACGCGCTGCCAGCGAGAGCAGGCGTTGCTCCAAACGCAAGGCTTTGCCGGCGCGCGCTACGAGGACTGGCGGAAGAGCCTGCTCAAGGCCCAGGCTTTGGTCGAGGCCGAGCTCGATTTCGCCGACGAGGGCGATGTCGGAGTCGGCGCCGCGCTCCAGGCGCGCGTGATCGTCGATGCGTTGCTGGCCGAGCTTGCCGAGCCGCTGAAGAGCAGGGGCGAGCGGTTACGCGATGGCGTCCGCATCGTCATCGCCGGTCCGCCGAATGCCGGCAAGTCCAGCCTGCTGAACGCGCTCGCCAGGCGCGACGTGGCGATCGTGTCGGAGGAAGCCGGCACCACGCGCGACGTGATCGAGGTCCATCTCGATCTCGGCGGGCTGCCGGTGATCCTCACCGACACCGCGGGCCTGCGCGAGGCCGAAGGCAAGGTCGAGGCTGAGGGCGTGCGCCGTGCGCTGGCGCGAGCAGGGGAGGCCGATGTGGTGATCTGGCTGGTCGATGCGGCCGCGCCGGTCTGGCAACCGCCTGATGGTCTGCGAACCGGCTCGGACGGTTTGCTCGTCGTCCTGAACAAGATCGATCTCGCGCCCGGCACCAAAGGGTCGGGCGATTGCATCGCGATCTCGGCCCGGACCGGGCAGGGGATTGAGCAGCTGATCGAGGCGCTGGAGCGGGCGGCGGCGCTCGCGACCGGGGCTGGCGCGGGCTCACCGCTGATGACCCGCGCAAGGCATCGCGTCGAGCTTGAAGGGACGCGCGATGCCTTGCGGCGCTTTAGCGATCTATCGCTCAGCCCGGAGCTCAAGGCCGAGGAGCTGCGCATCGCCGCCCGCCATCTCGGCCGCCTCACCGGGCGCATCGATGTCGAGGAGGTGCTGGGCGCCATCTTCGCCGAGTTCTGCATCGGCAAGTGATTGGGGCCTCACCCTTCGAGACGGGCCTTTGGCCCTCCTCAGGGTGAGGAGCAAGACCCTCATGGTGAGGAGCCGCCGAAGGCGGCGTCTCGAACCACGAGGGCCACATCGCCGCTGATTCACGTGAAACAATGGACTGGGGCCCGCGAAGCCATTAGGTGAGGGGCCATGACCAAGGCCATGAGCAAGGATGCGGCCAGCCGCTTTGACGTCATCGTCATCGGCGGCGGCCATGCCGGCTGCGAGGCCGCGGCCGCCGCAGCGCGCATGGGCGCGGGGACGGCGCTCGTCACGCATAGCTTTGCCACCGTCGGCGAAATGTCCTGCAACCCGGCCATCGGCGGCCTGGGGAAGGGGCATCTGGTCCGCGAGATCGACGCCCTCGACGGGCTGATGGGCCGGGTCGCCGACCAGGCGGGCATCCAGTTCCGCGTGCTGAACCGGAGCAAGGGTGCGGCAGTGCAGGGGCCTCGCGCCCAGGCTGACCGCAAGCTCTACCGGCAGGCCATGCAGGCAGCGATTTCCACCACGCCGGGCCTCGAAGTGATCGAGGCGGCGGTCGAGGATCTGGTCGTCGAGGAGGGCTCGAGCCAGCGCGTGGTTAGCGGAGTGTTAACAGCCGACGGGCGGCGCCTTACCGCCGGCGCCGTCGTGCTCACCACCGGCACCTTCCTCAACGGGCTGATCCATATCGGCGAGCGCAAGATCAGGGCCGGACGCATCGGCGAGGCCCCTGCCCTTGGGCTATCGACCCGCCTCTATGGGCTCGGCCTTCGCATGGGCCGGCTCAAGACCGGGACCCCCGCCCGCCTCGACGGGCGCACCATCGATTGGAGCGGACTCCAGGTGCAGCGCGGCGACGACCCGCCCCAGCCCTTCTCGTTCCTCACCGCGAGCATCGCGACGCCACAGGTGGCGTGCCACATCACCCACACGACACGGGCGACCCACGCCATCATCGAAGCGAACCTCGCCCGCGCGCCGATGTACTCAGGTGCGATCGAGAGCATCGGGCCGCGCTATTGTCCCTCGATCGAGGACAAGGTGGTTCGCTTCAAGGAGCGCGGCAGCCACCAGATCTTCCTCGAGCCCGAAGGTCTCGATGACGACACCGTCTATCCGAACGGCATCTCGACCTCCCTCCCCGAGGACGTGCAGCTTGCGTTCCTCAAGACAATTCCGGGGTTGGAAGCTGCGCGGGTGATCCGCCCGGGCTACGCCATCGAGTACGACTATGTCGACCCGCGCGAGCTGAATGCGAGCCTCGAGACCAAGGCGCTGCGTGGGCTGTTCCTCGCCGGCCAGATCAACGGCACGACCGGCTATGAGGAGGCTGCCGGCCAGGGGCTCGTCGCCGGCATCAACGCCGCACTTGCGGCCTCGGGCGCGGCGCGGCGATTTACGCCGACCCGCGCCGACGGCTATCTCGGCGTGATGATCGACGACCTCGTCACCCGCGGCGTGACCGAGCCCTATCGCATGTTCACCTCGCGCGCCGAGTACCGCCTCACGCTCCGCGCCGACAACGCCGATCAGCGGCTGACGCCGCTCGGTACGTCAATCGGCTGCGTCGGGGCCGAGCGCGGCGTCGCATTCGCCGCCAAGGCCAAGCGTCTCGACGAGGCCGAGGCGCTGCTGCGCTCCCTCGCGCTGACGCCTGACCAGGCCGCCAAGCATGGCCTCACCATCAACCGCGATGGACGCAAGCGGAGCGCCTACGAGCTGCTCGGCTATCCCGACATCGACGTCGCCAGGCTCGAGTTGGTCTGGCCTGAGCTCGGCGGTATTGATCCGTGTATATCGTCGCAAATCGCCACTGATGCGCGCTATGCCGTCTATTTGAAGCGCCAGGAGCTCGACATCGCCGCGTTCCGCAAGGACGAGGGCATCGCCATTCCAGCCAATTTCGCCTACGCCGCCCTGCCCGGCCTGTCGACCGAGCTTCGCCACAAGCTCGAGCGGAGCCGGCCCGAGACGCTCGGCCAGGCGGCGCGGCTCGACGGCATGACGCCCGCCGCCCTGATGTTGCTGCTCGCCCATCTCAAGAAGGGGCAGGCCGCCAAAAGCGCCTAGCGATGGCAGATCGTCCCGCGCTCGCCACCATCAGTGGTCCGCATGATTTCGCGGAAGCCCTTAAAGTTCCACGTGAAACAATCCACAGGCTGACCCGCTACGCCGAGCTCCTCGCCCATTGGCAGACGCGCACCAACCTCGTCGCCCCGTCCACCCTGCCCGTCCTGTGGTCCCGGCATTTTGCCGACTCGGCGCAGTTGGTGCACCTTGCGCCGGACGCGCGACTCTGGCTGGATCTCGGCTCAGGAGCGGGTTTCCCCGGGCTCGTGGTCGCCATCCTCCAAACGGGCAAGCCGGACTTCCGCATGCATCTGGTCGAGTCGAACCACAAGAAATGCGCCTTTCTCGCCGAGGTCGCGCGCGAGACCAAGGCCCCTGTGGACATCCACGCCATGCGCATTGAAGAGCTCGCGGAAAGCGCCCAAAGCCTGAAGCCTGACATGGTCAGCGCCCGCGCGCTCGCGGCCCTGCCCCGCCTGTTCGAGCTGGCGGCGCCGTTCTTCGGGGAAAGGACCAAGGGGCTGTTCTTGAAAGGTCGCGAGGCAGAGGCCGAGATCGAGGCCGGGCGTGAGGACTGGGAGTTCACCTCCCGCCTCCATCCAAGCATCACCTCGCCGAACTCCTTCATCGTCGAGGCATCCGGCCTGCATCGGCGCGCCGGCTCCAAGGATGCGCCATGAGCTTCTCCGCCCCGCGCCGCACCCGCGTCCTCGCGCTTGCCAATCAGAAAGGCGGCGTCGGCAAGACCACGACCGCCATCAATCTCGGCACCGCGCTCGCAGCGGTCGGCGAGCGTGTGCTGATCATCGACCTCGATCCGCAAGGCAATGCCAGCACCGGGCTCGGCGTCGATCTTCGTCCGCTCTCGACCTTCGACGTGCTGAACGGTGGAGCGACCATCAGCCAGGCCCGCGTCGCCACCAACGTGCCGCGGCTCTCGATCGTGCCGGCGACCATCGACCTGATGGCGTTCGAGCGCGAGGCGGGCGGCGGAAGCGGCAAGCATTACCGCCTGCGTGACTGCCTCGCCGCGCTCGGCGCCGCGGAGGAGCAAGACAACGCCACGAGCTATGTCCTCATCGACTGCCCGCCCTCGCTCAACCTCTTGACCGTCAACGCCCTCGCCGCTGCCGACGCCGTGCTCGTACCGCTGCAATGCGAGTTCTTCGCGCTCGAGGGTCTGGCGCAGCTCTTGAGCACGGTCGAGGAGATCAGGGTCCGGCTCAACCCCAAGCTCCAGATCCACGGCGTGGTGCTCACCATGTACGACCAGCGCACCAGCCTGTCGGACCAGGTGGTGGACGACGTGCGGCGCGTGCTCGGCGAGAAGGTCTACACCACCGTCATCCCGCGCAATGTGCGGGTGGCCGAATCGCCGTCACATGGTAAGCCGGTGCTGCTCTACGATTATCGCTGCACCGGCAGCCAAGCCTATATCCAGCTCGCCTCCGAGGTCATCGAGCGCGAGCGTCGCATACGAGCAGCATGATCATTTATCGGCGAATAAACGGGAGGGAGACTGCCATGGCGGTCGGCGCGCATAAGGCAAGACTTGGCAGGGGACTGGCCTCGCTGATCGGCGGCCCGCTCGACGAAGCGGCGCTCGCCGCCGAGGGCGAGCAGCGCAATCTGCCGCTCGGGGCGATCAAGCCGGGGCGCTTCAATCCCAGGCGCAACTTCGCGCCGGCGCAGCTCGATGAGCTCGCCGCCTCGATCCGCGAGCGCGGGCTGGTGCAGCCGCTCGTGGTTCGGCCGTCGGCCTCCAACGACGAGACCTACGAGATCGTCGCCGGCGAGCGGCGCTGGCGGGCGGCGCAGCTCGCTTCGCTGCACGAGGTTCCGGTGGTCATCCGCGCGCTCTCCGACCAGGAAGCGGTCGAGATCGCCATCATCGAAAACGTCCAGCGCGAAGACCTGAACGCGATCGAGGAGGGGGAGGGCTACAAGCTGCTGATGGAGGGCCACGGCTATACCCAGGAGGACCTCGCCAAGGTCATCGGCAAGAGCCGGAGCCACCTCGCCAACACGCTTCGCCTGCTGAAGCTGCCCGGCAGCGTGCAAGAACTGGTGCGTACCGGGGCGCTCAGCGCCGGCCACGCCCGCGCTTTGATCGGCCACGCCGATGCCGCGGCGCTGGCAGCCCGTATCGTTAATGAAGGGTTAACGGTGCGCCAAATCGAGGCACTCGTTAAGGAAGCGGTAACCAAGCCGAAGAAGGACAAGGCCGCCCGCAAGGACGCCGACACCAAGGCTGCCGAGCAAGAGCTCAGCGAGGCGCTCGGGCTCGGCGTCGAGATCAAGCGGCAGGGCAGGGGCGAGAAGGGCGAATTGCGCATCCGCTACACGAGCCTGGACCAGCTCGAAGACGTCCGCCACCGCTTGCTGCGCAAGCCTCACCGCTAGGAGCGGAGAAACTCCTCGGCGCGGAACAGCGATTTGAACGGGATGGCTGCTGCCGCGTAGAGGTCTGCTGCGCCCTCGCCGCGGTCTAGGATCGCGAGCACGAGCGCGACCTTGGCGCCGGCCTCGGTGACCGCCTTGACCGCGTCCATGGCCGAGCCGCCGGTCGTGGTCACGTCCTCGAGGATCACCACCGACTTGCCGGTGATGTCGGCGCCGTCGACGCGCTTCTTGGTGCCGTGATCCTTCACCGCTTTGCGCACGAAGAAGCCCGGCAGATGGCGCCCGAACTCGGGGCTCTTCATGGCGACCGGCGCGATCAGCGGCACAGCGCCCATCTCAAGGCCGCCAACGCAATCGGCCTCTACCCCTTGCAGCTCATGCAGGATCAGTTCAGCCATAAGCGCGGCGCCGTCGGGATCGAGCATCGCCGGCTTCATGTCGAAATAGAAATCGCTCTCGCGCCCCGAGGCGAGCACGATCTTGCCGCGCCGGAAGGCGCGCGCCTTGAGCAGCATGAAAAGCTTGTTGCGGAGCTCAAGCTGGTTGTTGCGCTGGTCCATGGCCCTCGGCGTGCCTGACAGGTCTAAGCCTGCGCTGGGCCGGATATGAATACAACGACGCGAGCGTCCGTCAAACCCTGGAGGTGAGCGTCAACAGCAGCCGCTCGGCAAGCGCGCCTTCAAGGTCGGGCGAGCGGCGCGAGCGCCTGATCGCTTCCTGGATCAGCGGCAGCATGTGGGCGAGACGCGCCGGGCCGAGGCGGCGGCAATGCGCCAGGAACTCGCTCTCGCGCTTGAAATGCGGACGGGGCCGGAGCGACTTGATCGCCTGCTCGGCGCTCGCACCGCCGGCTTGCGCCGAGGCCACCTTGTGCAGTTGGGTGAAATGACGGCCGAGCGCGATCAGCGCCGCCTGGTTCTCGGTGCCCGACGCGGCGAGACGCTGCATCTCGCGCAACGCATCCGCCGCGTCGCCGCTGCTTGCTGCGTAGACGAAAGTCTCGAGCGCTGTCTCGGCCGCATCGCCGACGATCGCCTCGATGTCGTCATGCGTGACCTCGCGCGCGCCCTTGGCATAGAGCGCGAGCTTCGCCACCTCGGAGCGTGACAGGGCCTGGTCGGCGCCGAGCCGCGTCATCAGGTAGGTGCGCGTCTCGCCGTCGATGCGAAGGCCGGCCTCGGCGAGCTCGGCATCGATCATCGCGGCCAGGCTTCGCTCATCGCCGTAGCATGGCAGCGCCGCGGCGGACTTGTTGGTCTCGAACAATTTGCGCAAGCCCGAATCGGGGCGGAGATTGCCAGCCTCGACGATGAGCGCGTTGTCGAACGGCGCGGCGAGCAGAGCCTTGAGCGAGGGCACGTCGAGCCTCGCCCCGGCCGTGAGCCTGACCACTTGGCTGGTCGCGAACATCGGCCGCGTGCGGAGCTCGACCTCGAGCCGCGCAGGGTCCTCGGCGAGGTCGCGGTCGTCGAGCCTGACCATCTCCGTCTCGCCGGCTTCGCGGCGGGCAAGCGTCGCGGCGAGCGCAACCGCCCGTTCGGCGACCAGCCCCGCGTCGGGACCGTACAGCAGCACGGCCCGGCACGATGGCTCTGGCGATTTCAAGAAGCTGGCGACGGCTGACGACTTGTAGGCGACCATGGGCGGTTGGGGTGTCATGCCCGCAGACGGGCATCCAGCAGTGACTAGGCTGTCAGTTATTTGCGATTGCCGAGATTACCAGAGCCCCGGTCACGCCGGGCAACCGCGATCAGGCCGTGGTGGCGAGATAGGCGGCGATGCGCGTCTTGATGCTTTCGGCGACGGTGCTGGCGGCGCGGTTTTCGGCGTCCATGCGCGCGCGCACGTTGGCGAAGATTTCCTGGAAGCGGTTATACGGCGCGCGCGAGATCGCGGTGCCGGCGAGCACGATCTGACCGGTGTTCGAATCGATCAGCTTGTAGGTGGCGTTCAGCTCGAACACCTGCCCCGTCGCGTCGCCGGTGATCTGCACAAGCTGGTCGGTCAGGCTCTCCTTGACGACGATGTCGAGACGGTAGCGCTGCGGTGCGGCGTAATTGCCGCCGGTATTCGCGAAGATGAGCTCGTTGCGCACTCTCTGCCCGACGCGGCCCGGGATCGGCTCGACCTCGACGGCAGCCATCACCTCGGCGAGCTTCGCCCCTCCGGCCGTGGTCCCGCCATAGAGCGGCTGGAAGCCGCAGCCGGCGAGCGCGGCGCCGAGAGCGCATAGCGCTAGCGCGATGGCAGAACTACGCCACCACATTGACGATCCTCTGCGGCACGATCACGACCTTCTTTATTTGACGTCCCCCGATGGCGCGCACGACATTGTCCAGCCGAAGCGCCGCAGCTTCAATATCTTCCTTCGCGGCGTCCCGCGCAATCGTCAATTCGTCCCGTCTTTTGCCGTTCACCTGAACGGCTATGGTGATGGTGTCCTCGACCAAAAGGGCCGAATCGGGCCGTGGCCAAGGCTCCTCTGCCAACAGCCGATCATGCCCGAGAAGCGCCCAGCAATCCTCGGCAAGATGGGGCATCATGGGGGCAGAAATGCGGGTGATGAGCTCGGCCGCCTCGCGGAGCGCGAAGGCAAGGTCGGCCCCGGGTTGTGCGGGCGAACTCTGCAAGGCGGTGGAGAGGGCATTGGCCAGCTCGTAGATCTGGGCGACCGCGGCGTTGAAGCGGAGCCTCTCGATCGCCACCGTCACCGCCGCCACGGCGCGATGCGCGGCGCGGCGCAGCGTCTCGGCGTCAGGACTAAATTCCTTGGGCGCGGGCGTTCCGCGCGGCGCGCCTTTGGCGGCAGCCTCGCGCACCAGCCGGTATACCCGCTGAACGAACCGGTGCGAGCCTTCGACGCCCGCCGCCGTCCATTCGATGTCGCGCTCGGGCGGCGTGTCGGACAGCATGAACCAGCGCGCGGTGTCGGCGCCGTAGGCCGAGATGATGCCGTCGGGATCGACCACGTTCTTCTTCGACTTCGACATCGATTCGACCGCGCCTATCGTGATCGGCTCTCCCGTCGTGACGTGCACCGCCTTGCCGTCGCGGCGGCTCACATCGTCGGGCAGCACCCATTTTCCGTGCACGTCCTTATACGTCTCATGGGTGACCATGCCCTGGGTGAACAGCCCGGCGAACGGCTCGTCGACCGGCGCGTAACCGGTCTTGTGCATGGCGCGGGTGAAGAAGCGCGCATAGAGCAGGTGCAGGATCGCGTGCTCGACGCCGCCGATATATTGATCGACCGGCATCCAGTGGCCGACGGCGTTCGAGTCGACCGGCTCGGGCGATCTCGGCGAGCAGAAGCGCGCGAAGTACCACGACGAATCGACGAACGTGTCCATCGTGTCGGTCTCGCGCGTGGCGGCGCCGCCGCATTGCGGGCAGGCGACGTGCTTCCAGGTCGGATGCCGGTCGAGCGGGTTGCCGGGTTTGTCGAAGCTCACATCGTCGGGGAGCTTTACCGGCAAGTCGCTCTCGGGCACCGGCACGATGCCGCAGGTCGGGCAATGGATCATCGGGATCGGGCAGCCCCAATACCGCTGGCGCGAGATGCCCCAGTCGCGGAGCCGATAATGCGTCTGCCGCTCGCCGGCCGGCTCGCCCTTCACGCGCCGCGCGGTAAGGACATCGGCGATCTTCTCCTTGGCGGCGGCGACGTCGAGCCCGTCGAGGCTGGCTGAGTTGATCATCGTGCCATCGCCGGTATAGGCCTCATCGCCAATCGCAAATCGCGCTCTGTCCTCACCGGCGGGCAGCACCACGGGGATCACCGGCAGGCCCTGGCTCCGCGCGAATTCGAGATCGCGCTGATCGTGCGCCGGGCAGCCGAAGATCGCGCCGGTGCCGTATTCCATCAGGATGAAATTCGCGATCAGCACGGGCAGCTCGCCGCCTTCGATCAGCGGATGGCGCACACGCAAGCCGGTATCGAAGCCCTTCTTCTCCTGCGTCTCGAGCTCGGCGGTGGTGGTGCCGTGATGCTGGCATTCGGCGATGAACGCGCTCGCGCGGGGGTCCTTGCCGGCAATCGCCTTTGCCAGCGGGTGGTCGGGCGCAATCGCGATGAAGCTCGCGCCATAGAGCGTATCGGGGCGCGTGGTGAACACCTCGATCAGCTCGTGGCCGGCCGGCGCCTTGATGGTCTCGAAGCGGACCAGCATGCCGTCCGAGCGGCCGATCCAGTTCGCCTGCATCAGGCGCACCTTCTCGGGCCAGCGGTCGAGCTGCTGCAGCGCGTCGAGCAGGTCTTGCGCGTAGTCGGTGATCTTGAACACCCATTCCGGCTGCTCGCGCTGCTCGATCAGCGCGCCCGAGCGCCAGCCGCGGCCGTCGATCACCTGCTCGTTGGCGAGCACGGTGCGGTCGACCGGGTCCCAGTTCACCTTGCGCGTCTTGCGGTCGACCAGCCCGGCCGTCCGCATGTCGAGAAACAGCCGCTGCTGCTGGTGGTAATAGTCGAGGTCGCAGGTGGCGAGCTCGCGCGACCAGTCGATCGATAGCCCCATCGACTTGAGCTGGCCGCGCATCGTGGCGATGTTGGCGTAGGTCCATTTGGCGGGATGGATGCCGCGCTCGATGGCAGCGTTCTCCGCCGGCAGGCCGAACGCATCCCAGCCCATCGGATGCAGCACGTTGTGGCCCTTGGCGCGCATATAGCGGGCGACCACGTCGCCCATCGTGTAATTGCGCACATGGCCCATATGGATGCGCCCCGAAGGATAGGGGAACATCTCAAGAACATAGTATTTCGGGCGCGCGTCGTTCTCGGAGGCGACGAAGATGGCGCGCCTCTCCCACTCGGCCTGCCAATGCTTCTCGCGTTTCGGCGCGTCGTAGCGTTCCGCCGCCATGGTGCTCGCCCGGATATCCAACCTTGCGCGGCAATCGAACCCAAATGCCTGAAACGGTCAAGTTACGTTCGAGCCAGGGGCTTGCTATAGCGGATCATGGCTTCCGATCCTCACGCCACCCCGGAGATCAGGACGCGTCTCGTTCTGGTCGAGCAGGAGATCGCTCTCGCCGCGCGCGCCGCCGACCGCGACCCGGCTTCCGTCAAGCTCGTCGCCGTGACCAAGACCGTGCCGGTCGCGGTCATCGAGGAAGCGATCGCCGCGGGCCAGCGCGTGTTCGGCGAGAATCGCGTGCAGGAGGCGCACTCCAAATGGCCCGCGCTGAAGCAGCTCCATCCCGACATCGAGCTTCATCTCATTGGGCCATTGCAATCGAACAAGGTGCGCGAGGCGCTCGCCCTGTTCGACGTGATCGAGACCGTCGATAGACCAAAACTCGCCCGCGCTCTCGCCGAGGAAATCCTGCATGCCGGCAAGCGTCCGCGTCTGTTCGTGCAGGTCAATACCGGCGAGGAGCCGCAAAAGGCCGGCGTGCTCCCGGCAGAAACCGATGCGTTCGTCGCGCTGTGCCGAGACGAGCTCGGGCTCTCCATCGAGGGCCTGATGTGCATTCCGCCGCTCGACGAGGAACCGGCCATGCATTTCGCGCTGCTCGCCAAGATCGCCGCGCGGCTCGGGATCGAGCAACTGAGCATGGGCATGAGCGGCGATTTCGCCCGCGCCGTGCAATTCGGCGCAACTTATGTGCGCGTCGGCACGGCCATCTTCGGCGCCCGCAGGTCGGCCGGCTAGGCGCGCCACGATAATTTGAGAGCCGGGGCGGAGCTCGGCGAGCAGCGCCGTCAAATCTCGGCGAGACAGCCCGATGCAGCCGGCGGTCGGGGCGAGTCCTTCGCGCGCGAGATGCACGAAGATGGCGCTGCCTCTGCCGCGCATGCGCGGCCGGTCGTTATGGCCGAGCACGAGGATGACATCATAAAGATGGTCGGCGCGCGTGAGCCGGTCGGCTGTGCTTTTCGGCGAGAGCCTGACGAGCCGGTTATAGTTGCGGTCGCTCGGGTCCTCGCACCAGCCATCATCGCGGCCAATCGCGCGCAGTGGAAACGGCACGCGCGGCCGCGCCACGCGGTCGGCGCGGTACAGCACCATGCGGATGGGGAAGCGCCCGAGCGGCGTAGCGCCGTCACCCTCGCGCTTCAGCGCCCGAACGCCCGAGCGCCCGAGAGCCGCCCGCCTGACGCCGTGGGCGAGCGCGACCAGGCCCTCGCTGCGCTTTCCCGGCGCGACCCTGACCACGATCCGGCGCGTCCGCTTGGCCGTAGTGCCCGCCGGGCCGTTTGCTCGCACTGGCCGAAATCTCGTCATGCTTGTTCCCAGCGCCGTGCCCGCCTACAACTCCCACTGCCGATCTAAGCCAGGGGCCGCCAATGAGCAACGCGCGCAAGATTCTCATCATCGACGATGACGATGAGCTTCGCGAGTCGTTGAGCGAGCAGCTTACGCTGCATGAAGAGTTCGACACGACGCTCGCCGCGACCGCCTCTGAGGGGCTGAAGCAGGCGCGGAGCGGCCATGTCGACCTCGTTCTGCTCGATGTCGGGCTTCCGGATCTCGACGGCCGCGAGGCCTGCAAGCTGCTCCGCCGCGGCGGCTTCAAAGGCCCGATCGTCATGCTGACGGCTCAGGCCTCCGATTCCGACACCATTCTCGGCCTCGAATCCGGCGCCAACGACTATGTGACCAAACCGTTCCGCCTCGGCGTGCTGCTCGCCCGCATCCGCGCGCAGCTCAGGCAGCACGAGCAGAGCGAGGACGCCGTCTTCGCCATCGGGCCTTACACCTTCCGGCCGGCCTCCAAGCTGCTGGTCGACGGCAATGGCGGCAAGATCAGGCTCACCGAAAAAGAGACCTCGATCCTAAAATATCTCTATCGCGCCGGCGAACGCGTGGTGACGCGCGATGTGCTGCTGCACGAGGTATGGGGCTACAACGCCGGCGTCACGACGCACACGCTCGAGACGCATATTTATCGGCTGCGGCAGAAGATCGAGAAAGATCCCTCGCAGGCCGAGCTGCTGATCACGGAGACAGGCGGCTACAAGCTGGTGCCGTAGACTTTGTCTCCTCCCCCTCGCAGGGGAAGGACCTAATCACTCGACCTCGAAATCGGCGATGACCGGCACATGGTCCGAAGTCCGCGTCCAGTCGCGTGCCTTGTCGAGCACCTTCATCGACACCGACGCGCCGCCGAGGGCCGGTGTCGTCCAGATATGGTCGAGGCGGCGCCCGCGATTCGACGCCCGCCAATCGCGATTGCGGTAGCTCCACCAGGTGAACAGCTTTTCGTCGGCGGGAACATGCCGCCGCATCACATCGATGAAATCGTGCGAGGCCTGCACGCGGCCGAGCCGCTCGACCTCCTCCGGCGTATGGCTCACCACCTTCAGCAGCTGCTTGTGCGACCAGACATCGGTCGGCAGCGGCGCCACGTTGAGATCGCCGACCATGATCATGCGGTTCTTGGCCTTGCCGCGCATAGAACCGAACCACGCGGCCATCGCGTCGAGGAAATCGAGCTTGTGGCGGAATTTGTCGTTGGCGATCGGATCGGGAATGTCGCCGCCGGCCGGCACGTACATGTTGTGCAGGACGAGCGGGCTTCCCTTGCCGTTTGCCTCGCCGAACTTGACCGAGAGATGGCGCGCATGCCCGCGCCCGCAAATGTCGCGGCGCTCGATCAGGCTGAACGGCAGGCGCGAGAGCGTGGCGACGCCGTGATAGCCCTTCTGCCCTGACACCGCGATATGCGGAAAGCCGAGTGCGCGGAGTTCAAGCTCGGGGAATTTGTCCTCGACGCATTTGATCTCTTGCAGGCAGAGCACGTCGGGCTTCTCCGACGCGATGAAGCGGCTGACGAGATCGAGTCTGAGCCTGACCGAATTGATGTTCCAGGTGGCAAGGCGGAAGCGCATGGCAGGATGAAATTCGGGTGGGTGCCGCGGGAGCGCAAGTCTTGCCGGCAAGTCTTGCTCCGGAGCAGGGCCGGGAGAAGCACGAAGCGGTCTTCGCGGGCGATCATCAACAAGAGAGGGGGCCAGACAAAGAAGAAGCCCCAGACACGGGGGGAGTCGGGGCTTCTTCGGGTTCCTTATGGGGGGAACCTGTGGCGGGGAGGGAAGACCCACCACAGAAGCGGCATATCACTTATCGAGCAGGCAAGAGAAGACTTATTGCCACAGCGGTAAATATTAACGCCGGGCCAAGGTAAGGCGTTGCAGTTTCACTGCCACATCACAGTACATAAAATAAAGGCGCCCAACCGCTGCGCGTGGTTGGGCGCCAGAAGCGCGTTTTTTCGCGCGCGTGCCGGGAGGGAAGCCGGCACGAGCAAATCACATCTTCGGCTAGACGGGGGGCACTACCGATGAAAAGCGATGTGATCCGCTTCTAGGCGCAGAGATAAGTAGGTTTCAGGGCGATTTCAACCGGAGCCCGGCGAAAAATTTAACGCCACGTAAACGCCCGCGGCGCCCCGAGCTAGAGCGCTGATTTCACTCGAATTTTATTTGGCCGCCGAGGCTCGCCGGCGACCGCCAAAGCCTAGCGGAACGGCTGGAAATTCTGCGTCGAAGTAAAGAAGTCGGCGGCGACCTTTCGGCCCGAAACGATATTGTCGATCGTCACCTGCGTGGTGAGCCCCTGGGCATCGGTGATCAGCCATTGCTTCAGCTGGAGCTCGGGCCCGTTGTCGAAGGTGAGCTTGATGGTCCCAGCGGCGTCGCCACCGCTGTCCTCGAGCGAAATGGCGAGCGTCCCCTCCTGGCTTTCCACTCCGACGATGCGGGCATCGCGGCCGAGATCGACGGCGTCGGTGAGCAAAAGGCGGAACGGCGTCGACTTGATGGGGTATTTCTCGACGGTCTTGAGGTCGGAATCTTCGATAGCGAGGAAGGCGCCGTCGGCGACGATGCGGAGCGCGCTCGGCGGCGCGTAGTCGAACCTGATCTTGCCAGGCCGCTGCACGTAAAAGCGCCCGCTGGTGTGCTTGTTGGTGGAATCCACCTGGTCGAAACTGCCTTGCAGGTTGGTGATGCCGTTGAAATAGGCGTTGATGCGCTGCACCGCCTTGGCTTGCTGCTCGCCGATCAGCGGGGTTGGCCCCGGCGCGGCCTCTACGGCGGCCTCCCAGCCTGCACCTTCATCCGTAGCCGTGGGAGTAATCTCTTCAGCCGGAGGCGCTGCCCCGGTCGGCTGATCCTCGCCAACAGAGGGTCTCAGCTGCTCCTGAGGCTCGGTCAGCCCTTGCGGCTTGGTGACGGCGCCCGTGGTGACCGGAGTTGCCGGAGTTGCCGGAGGCGCTCCGCTTTTGACGACGGTGCTGGAGGGATCCTCGGCAAGCGCCGAGGCCCCCGACAGGCCAAGCATGACTGGCAGGGCAAACAATAGCCCGGCGGCTTTGCGGCGCGTCATCAACCCCCCTCCGTGCACCAGGCGCGGTTTAGGACCCAAGAGACAATCGTTAGATGATTCAGCCAAATCTGGTCAACTTCTTGGCGGCGGCGACATGTTGACCCACGTCTCGGCGCTTAATAGGGCCTTGCCGCCTCGTCCTCGCCGACCAGAATCTCACGTTTTCCCGCGTGATTCGCCGCCCCGATCAGGCCTTCCTTCTCCATGCGCTCGACCAGGGAGGCTGCGCGGTTATAGCCTATGCCGAGGCGCCGCTGGATATAGCTCGTTGACGCCTTGCGGTCGCGAAGCACGATGGCGACGGCCTGGTCGTAGAGTTCGTTCCCGCTATCGCCATATTCCTCGCCGCCCTCGCCGCCGCTCTCCTCGTCGTCGTCCTCCTCCTCGGTGACCGCTTCGAGATAGGCCGGCACGCCCTGCTTCTTCAGGTGCCGCACCACCTTCTCGACCTCCTCGTCGGCCACGAACGGCCCGTGCACGCGCATGATCCGCCCGCCGCCCGCCATGTACAGCATGTCGCCCTGGCCGAGCAGCTGCTCGGCGCCCTGCTCGCCGAGAATGGTGCGGCTGTCGATCTTCGAGGTGACCTGAAAGCTGACCCGGGTCGGGAAGTTTGCCTTGATCGTGCCGGTTATGACGTCGACGCTCGGACGCTGGGTCGCGGTGATGAGGTGGATGCCGGCCGCGCGCGCCATCTGCGCCAGCCGCTGCACCGCCGCCTCGATGTCCTTGCCGGCGACCATCATCAGGTCGGCCATCTCGTCGACGATCACCACGATATAGGGCATCGCGTCGTAATCCATCTCCTCCTGCTCGTAGACGGCGCGGCCGGTGGTGCGATCGAAGCCGGTCTGCACCGTGCGCGTCAGCATCTCGCCCTTGGCCTCGGCTTGCAGGACGCGCGAATTGTAGCCCTTGATGTCGCGCACGCCGAGCTTGGACATGCGCTTGTAGCGCTCCTCCATCTCGCGCACCGTCCATTTGAGCGCGACCACCGCCTTTTTCGGGTCGGTCACGACCGGCGCGAGCAGGTGCGGAATGCCGTCATAGACCGACAGCTCGAGCATCTTCGGGTCGATCATGATGAATTTGCACTGCTCGGGCGACAGCCGGTACAGCAGCGACAGGATCATGGTGTTGATGCCGACCGACTTGCCCGAGCCGGTGGTGCCGGCGATGAGCAGATGCGGCATGCGCGACAGGTCGGCGATGATCGGCTCGCCGCCGATATTCTTGCCGAGCGCGAGCCCAAGCCTCGCTTCGGCGTCCTGGAAGTCCGGGGTCTCGAACAGCTCGCGCAGCAGCACCACTTCGCGGCGGTCGTTGGGCAGCTCGATGCCGATGGCGTTACGGCCGGGCACCACCGCCACGCGGGCGGCGATCGCGCTCATCGAGCGTGCAATATCGTCGGACAGCCCGATCACGCGCGACGACTTGGTGCCGGGCGCGGGCTCGAGCTCATAAAGCGTGACCACCGGCCCCGGCTTCACATTGGTGATCTCGCCCTTGACGCCGAAATCCTGGAGCACGCCTTCGAGCTCGCGGGCATTTTCCTGAAGGACGTCGTCCGACACGCCGCGGCCGCGCGGTGACCGCGCCTGCTGGAGCAGCTTGATCGACGGCGCGTCGTAAGGCGTTTCCAGGGCCGTCGAGCGGACCCCTGTGTGTTTCTTCTTCCCCTTGGCGGCGGTCCGGGTGATGCGGTAGTCGGACGCGGTCACGTCCTCGGCGTCCTCGTCTGCGTCATCCTCGTCATCGTCGCTCGCGGGCACGAACGGCGCCGCGCCGAACGATGGCTCGATGCGGCCGTCGGCATCGATCTGCGGCACGTCCTCGGCAAAGTCTTCGGCGTGCGTCTCGTCGTCCTCGTAATCGTCCTCTTCGTCGCGCCGGCGCCGGGCGAATATGCGGCCAAGCTTGGCGCCGTTATGCATGACGAAATGCATGGCGCCACCGATCCAGGCGCTCGCCCATTCGCCGGCGGCGCTGCTGCGCGGCGCCCACAGCGCGATCAGCCGCGAGGTGCTGGTGCCGCAGGCGAACAGGAGCAGCATGGTGCCGAGCACGAAGAAGGCTAGCCCGGCGACGAAGGAGACCGCCGCCTCCGGCAGGAATGGGCCGATGACATGCGCGCCGGCCATGAACAAATCGCCGAGAATGCCGCCAAGCCCGTTCGGCAACGGCCAGCTCTTCGGCTGGGGCAGGGCGGCGAGCGTCGCGGCAAGCAGGATGACTGCGGCCGGCCAGGCGAGGAGGCGGAGCCTCCTGCGCTTCGGCACCGTGCGGAACACGAGGTGCCAGCCCCAGGCCGCGAGCGGCAGGAACAGAATGATCGAGGCGAGCCCCAGGGATTGAATGGCGAGGTCGGCGACCACCGCGCCCCAGCCGCCGAGCAGATTGCGCGGCGCGGCGCGTGTCGCGTTGTTGAAGCTCGGGTCGTGCACCGACCATGAGGCGAGGCTCGCCCACGCGGCGCAGGCGACCGTGACGATGCCAAGCCCGTAAGTGCCGAGCATGAGCCGGCGCAAACCCAACTCGACCGCCCCCGGCAGCAGCCTTCGCCGCTCCTTAGCTCTTCCTCTACGCGCCATGCCCTCTAACCCAATGTGGCGACGATGCGTGTCAACGCCTCGCGCGTGGTGTCGGTGTCATGCACGAGCGCGACCCTGACATAGTCCATACCCGGATTGTCCCCGTCGGGTTGCGCTTGCGCGAGATAGGCTCCCGGCAGCACTCTGACACCACAGTCTTTCCAAAGGGTTGTCGCGGCCCTCTCGCCGCCGCCGAATTTGGCCAAATCGAGCCAAAGAAAGAACGCTCCGCCCGGCCTCTGGTAGCCGTAACGCGCGCCCAGAATGGCGTCGGCCAGGGCGAAATTGGCGCGGTACAGCGCCCGTCCCTGCGCCACATGCTCCTCGTCGCTCCAGGCGGCCACCGAGACGTGCTGGATCGGGAGCGGGACTTGCGGGCAGGCGACGTTGCGGAAGCGGCCGAAGGCGGCGATGAACTCGGCATCGCCGGCGACGAAGCCCGACCGCAAGCCCGGGAGCCCCGAGCGCTTGGACAGCGACTGGAACGCCACGACATTGGCGAAGTTGCCGCTCATCGCGTAGGCCGTCTCGAGCGCGCCAGGCGGCGGCGTGTCGCCATAGATCTCCGAATAACATTCGTCGGCGAACAGCAGAAAGTCGTGACGCTGGGCAAGCGCGATGGCTTGCGTGAGATAGGCGGAGGAGGCGACCGCGCCCTGCGGGTTCGACGGCGAGCAGAGGTAGAGCGCGATCGTGCGCTCGAGCAGGCGCTCGTCGATTGCCGCGAGCTCGGGCAGGAAGCCCGCTTGCACGCTGCTGGCGAGGAAATTGGGCACCGCGCCCGAAGCTGCCGCGGCGGCGGCATAGGCCTGATAGAACGGATTGGGGATGAGCACGGCAGGCGCCGTCAATCCGGGTTTCCGTGCGAGCGCCGGAAAGATCGCCGAGAACAACCCTTCGCGCGAGCCGTTGAGCGGCAGCACATGGCGCTCGGCGTCGACATTCCCAGCGAGCGAGGGATAGCGCCGTCCCAGCCAATCGGCGATCGCCTCGCGAAGCGCAGGGATGCCCTTGATCGGCGGGTAGCGCCCGAACTCGTTTAAATGGTCTTGCAGCACAGGCCCGAGGAAGGGCGGGATCACCGCCTTGGGCTCGCCGAGCGAAAGGTCGATCGGCTTCATCCCCGGCGCGATGCCCTTGAGCAGCTCGGTCAGCCGCGCGAACGGCGAGGCGACCAAAGCATCGAGACGAGTGAGCGGCGCGTCGTTCGGCATGACGGCGGTGGTACGGGAAGCCGCCGTTCGCTTCAATGGGCGGCGAAGAAATGAGCCCCGGCGAAAGGCCGGGGCTCTAGGCTAGAGCAGCAGTCAAGGGAGGAGAAGACTAAAGCTCTGAAGCTACAACGTTTTTGTCCCTCTCACTACGCGCGCTGGAACGGTTACTGCACCACTTCGCCGTGCAGGTTGATGTCGAGGCCTTCGACTTCGACGGCCTGGCTCACCCTGACGCCGGTGACGATGTTGCAGATGATGAGGATCACGAAGGTCGCGACTGCCGTCCAAATGATGGTGCAGGCAATACCTTCGATCTGGACGATCACCTGATGCGGATTGCCGTCGAGCAAGCCCTTGGCCGCGTCGCCGCCGACTGCCGCTCTGGCAAAAACGCCGGTGAGCAGCGCGCCGATGATGCCGCCCACGGCATGCACGCCGAACGCATCGAGCGAGTCGTCGTAGCCGAGCGCTTTCTTCATGGTCGTGGCTGCGAAGAAGCAGCCGACGCCGGCCGCGGCCCCGATCCACAACGACCCGACGGGGTCGACGAAGCCCGAAGCCGGGGTGATGGCCACGAGTCCGGCCACGGCGCCCGATATGATGCCGAGCACGCTCGGCTTCTTATGCACCAGCCATTCGGCGAACATCCACGCCAATGCCGCCGTAGCCGTGGCGATCTGCGTCACGGTCATGGCCATGCCGGCGCGGCCGTCTGCCGCCAATTCTGAACCGGCGTTGAAGCCGAACCAGCCGACCCACAGAAGCGAAGCGCCGATCACCGCGTAAACCAGATTGTACGGCGACATGTTCTCCTGGCCATAGCCGTAGCGTTTGCCGAGATAGATGGCGCAGACGAGGCCCGCGACACCGGCGTTGATATGCACGACCGTGCCACCGGCAAAGTCGAGCACGCCGAGGCTGCCGAGGAAGCCGCCGCCCCACACCCAATGCGCGATCGGGGCGTAGACGATGATCTGCCAGAGGACCATGAACAGCACCAAAGCCGAGAATTTCATGCGGTCGGCGAAGGCGCCGCAAATGAGTGCCGGGGTGATGATGGCGAAGGTCATCTGGAAGCACATGAACACCGATTCGGGGATCGTGCCCTTCAGGGTACCGACGTCCATGCCTTTCAGCATGAACCGGGACATGCCGCCGATATAGGCGTTCATGCTTCCGCCGTCGGTGAAGGCGAGCGAATAGGCGATCACCATCCACACCACGGTGACGAGGCAGGTCGTGGCGAAGCTTTGCATCACCGTGGTGAGCACGTTCTTCTTGCGGACCATGCCGCCGTAGAAGAGCGCGAGACCGGGGATGGTCATCATCAGCACGAGGGCCGTCGATGTCAGCATCCAAGCCGTGTCGCCAGCGCTCAGCTCCGGCGCAGGCGGCGCCGCTGCCGGAGCCTCAGCCGCCGCGGCGCCTGCCTCCTGGGCAAGAGCCGGATCGAGCTTGGCGATGAGCAGCACGGCGAGCGCTGCTACGACCGCGGCACAAAGATATTTGGCTAGTCTCAACATCTTCTTCCTCTCCCCTCTAGAGCGCTGATTCGTTCGTTTCGCCGGTGCGAATGCGCACCGTCTGCTCGACGGGAACGACGAAGATCTTGCCGTCGCCGATCTGTCCGGTCTTCGCCGCGGCGACGATTGCGTCGACCGCTTTGTCGACCAGCTTGGCAGGCACCACGACCTCGATCTTGATCTTCGGTAGGAAGTTCACGGCGTATTCGGCGCCGCGATAGATCTCGGTGTGGCCCTTTTGCCGGCCGTAACCTTTGACTTCGGTCACGGTCATGCCTTGCAGGCCGAGCTCGGTGAGGGCTTGGCGCACCTCATCGAGCTTGAATGGCTTGATGATTGCCATCACCAGCTTCATCTGTTTCACCCCTCCATGTTTGCGGCTGCCAGGTTCTTGGCGCAGTGATGCGTTCCAGCCGCGTGAACCTGAAAGCAGAGTCAAGCCTCGTGCCAACTCGGCTCCGAGGCGGCAAGTCGTTGGCTGTAAGGAGTTCTTTAGGAGTGGGGCAGGGGTGCCCTATGTGTGGGCACCGGTATGGTGGCCTAATGATTAGGCGAAAATCACTATTTGCTCAGATTATAAGCAGACTAGCGGCCGTTGCGCTCCCGGACCAGCCCCTCTTGGGCTGTCGAGGCCACAAGATCGCCCTCCCGGGTGAACAGAGTCCCCCGGCAAAACGCCCGTCCGCCGCCGGATGTGGGGCTGTCTTGCGCATATAACAGCCACTCGTCGGCCCTGAATTTCCGGTGAAACCAGATGGCGTGGTCGAGGCTCGCCAGCATCAGCCTCGGGTCGAACACGAACCGGCCATGGGCGATCAGTGCGGTATCGAGCAGGGTGAAGTCCGAGGCATAGGCGAGCACGCATTGGTGCAAGGCGAGATCATCGCCAAGGCTCCCGGTCGCCCTGATCCAGACCTGCTGCGAGGGCGCGCGGTTCTCGGGCGAGAGATAGCGGCCAAGATCGACCGGGCGAATCTCGATTGGCCGCTCGTGCTCCCAATAGGCCTTGACCTGTGGCGGCACGCGGTCGATGAGGCACGCCTTCAGCTCAGCCTCGCTCGGCAGCGCCTCGGGCTGGGGCACGTCCGGCATCGTCATCTGGTGATGGAGCCCGCCTTCCTCGTTGTGGAACGAGGCGGCCATGGAGAAGATCGCCTGGCCGTGCTGGATGGCGACCACCCGGCGGGTCGAGAAGCTGCCGCCGTCGCGGATGCGGTCGACCTCGTAGATGATGGGGATTGCGGGATCGCCGGCACGCAGGAAATAGGCATGGAGCGAATGGGCCAGCCGCCCCTCCACCGTGCGGCTTGCCGCGACCAGCGCCTGGCCGATCACCTGTCCGCCGAATACCCGCTGCCAGCCAACCTGCGGGCTCAAGCCCCGATAAAGGTTCTTCTCGAGCGTCTCGAGATCGAGGATTGAGAGCAGCTGATCGAGCGCACGGCTCATGGGCCAAGCCTTCATGCGAGGAGCGACGTTTGCCTTTAGCAGTTTCGCTTCCCGGGCGGAACGTGGCATTGCTGGGGGCATGACCGAAGCCGAGCCAGAAATGGCGCGCTTGCCCTATGATGTGGCGATTGCCGGCGGCGGGTTTGCCGGCCGGACGCTCGCGCTCGCGCTTGCCAAGCTCGCGCCGCAGGGCTTCCGCATCGCGTTGATCGACGCCGAGGCGCCGCGCGCCGGCACTGGAGGACCTGACGATCCGCGGGCTCTGGCGCTGTCGGCTTCGACCAAGAGCCTGCTTGCAGTGCTCGGCGTGTGGCCTGACATCGCGCCGAACGCGCAAGCCATCCTCTCGATCGAGATCACCGACAGCGCGCTTGATGCGCAGCTTCGACCGCACTTCCTCGGCTTCGACGAAGAGCTCCGATCGGGCGAGCCCGGCGCCTATCTCGTCGAGCATGGCGCGCTGTCACGTGCGCTCGAAAACGCGGTTGCCCAAGAAAGCGCCATCGAAATTTCCGCGCCGGAGACCGTCACCGATTATGCAACCAGCCCCTTCGCCGTCACCGTCAAGCTCGCGCGTGGCGATGAAATCGCGGCGCGCCTCCTGGTCGCCGCCGACGGCAAGCGCTCGCGCCTCCGCGAGCGCGCCGGCATCAAATGCGTGGCGTGGTCCTATCCCCAAGTCGGCATCGTCACCACGGTTGCGCATCAGAGGCCGCATGGCGGCCGCGCCGTGCAGCACTTTCTCCCCGCTGGGCCGTTTGCCCTGCTGCCGCTCACCGGCAACCGCTCATCCATCGTGTGGACCGAAGGCGCCTTGCGCGGCGCCGAGATCATGGCGCTCGATGAGGCATCCTTCACCGCCGAGCTCGCCACGCGCTTCGGCGCCAAGCTCGGCTCGATCACGCTCGCGGGCCCGCGCCAATCCTTCCCGCTCGAGCTCCAGATCGCGCGGAGCTTCATCGCCGACCGTCTCGCGCTGATCGGCGATGCCGCCCACGTGGTCCATCCGCTGGCTGGGCTCGGGCTCAATATCGGCATGCGCGACGTGGCCGCTCTCGCCGAGATCATCGTCGAGGAGGCAAGGCTCGGCCTCGACATCGGCGCCGCGTCCGGCCTCGAGCGCTATCAGCGCTGGCGGCGCTTCGACAGCGCGTTCTCCGCCGCGGTCATGGACGGTCTGAACCGGCTGTTCTCCAACGACAGCGCCCCGCTCCGTACGCTCCGCGATCTCGGTCTCGGCCTGGTCGACAGGACGCCGCCGTTGAAGCGCTTCCTGGTGCGCGAGGCGGCCGGCGGAACCGGCAACGTCCCACGCCTGCTCAAGGGCGAGAGGGTGTAGACAATATGATGGAAACGTCGTCGCCGACGAAGCAGGCTTCACCCCGTCAGCTCGCCGCCGCCGCGGCTGACCTGCTCGATCAGGGCGCGGTCATCGACCGCCTGTCGCGGCCGATCACCATCGCCGCCCTGCTCGGGCTCATCGTCGGTCTCGGCATCGAGCTTGGCGCGCTTCTGACCGCCGGCCTGCTGTTCGTCAGCCTTGCCGGTCTCATCGAGACTTATCTCGCGCTCCGCGTCGGCTTCGACGCGGCGCTGTTCCGCCGGCTGGAACAAGGCGAGGCTGACGGCATGCCCGATCTCGGCACGCTCGATGCGGCGCTGGCCGCGCTCGGGCTATTGCCGCGGAGCAAGGTCGCGCGCTCGGTCGAGCAGCGTGCGCTCGGCGCGCGGCGGCTTCTGACCCTGCAGGGAGCCGCGCTCGCCCTCCAGGTCGCGATCATCTTGCTCGCGACCGCCATCGTCCAGGCGCATGTGAGCTAAAATGAGCGGGCTAGCCCTGGTCGAGCTTGCGGGCTTCCTCGGGCAACATGATGGGGATCCCGTCGCGGATCGGGTAGGCGAGCCCGGCGGCGCGGCTGATCAGCTCCTGGCGCTCGGCGTCGTAGTCGAGCGAGGTCTTGGTCAGCGGACAGACCAGGATCTCGAGCAGTTTGGGATCGAGGCGCCGCCCGCGCCCCTCGGCCTGGCCGGTCATTGTATCGTCGTCCCTGAATCGTCGTCACGCGCCGCAAGCTCCATCTCGGCGAGCGCGACCAGCGCATCGGCGCGCGCGCACAAATCCTTGGCCTCGAGCAGGCACTGCTTCTCCTCGGCTCCATAGGGACTGAGGATCGCCAAAGTATTCACCAGCCGCTCGGTGCTCGCATTGTTGATGCGGTCCCAGTCGGCGTTGAGATTATTGGCCAACAGATAGTTCCTGAGCGTCGCGATCAGGCGCGGGCGGTCGACATCGTCCTCGCCGTGTCCGGCAATGAAGTCGCTGGCATAAGGGCCGAAATCGATTTGGCAGATGCGGAATTGCTCCTCAACGCCGGCATCGTCGCCGAGCAGGAAGCGGGCGACGCCGGCAAGCGAGATGGCCATCCGGCCGTCGTCGCTCTCGGTGAAGCTTGCAATACGCCCGGCACAGCCGACGCGGCGGAGCGCGAAGCTCTTGCCGAGCGGCGATTCGGCCGCTCCCGCATCGAGCCCAGGCTGCACGATGCCAATCAGCCGGTTGCCGGACAGCGCGTGATCGACCAGCGCGAGATAGCGCGGCTCGAACACGTTCAGCGTCAGCGAGGCACGCGGCAGCAGGATGGCGCCCCTGAGCGGAAACACGGGCAGCGCCTTCGGCAAATCCGCGGCGCTCCGATAGCGGTCAGTCAACCCCAAGCGACGCGCTCCTTCCCTTACGCGAACAGCAGCGAGGAGAGCTTTTGCCGGCCCGCCACGGTGGCTGGATCGGCCGGCCCCCAAGCATCGAACAGTTGCACAAGCTGCTTCCGCGCCGCGTCGTCATTCCAGCTGCGGTTCTTGGCGACGAGAGCGAGCAGCTCATCGAGCGCGCCCTGGCGATCGCCCTTGGCGTTCAGTGCGAGCGCGAGGTCGAAACGGGTCTGCGCGTCTTTCGGTTCCGCGGCGAGCTTGGCCCTGAGGCTGTCGACGTCGCCGGTCTCGCCGGCCTTGCGCGCAAGCTCGAGAGCGGCGCGGGCGCTGGCCACCGGCGCGGCCTCGGCCTTGGCCGGAGGCACCAGCGCCAAGGTCTGCTCGGCGCGGGCGAGGTCGCCGGTCTTGATGTAGCATTTGGCGAGCCCGGCGATTGCTTGCACGTTCTCGCGATCCTGCTGGAGCACTTCGCCGAACAGCTGCGCGGCGTTGTTGAGGTCGCCGGAGGCGAGCGACGCCTCGGCCGCCTCGATATCCGCCGCCGCGTCGGCGACCGTGTCACCGATCAGCCGGGCGATGAAGGCGGCGACGCGCGATTCCGTCAGGGCTCCCATGAAGCCGTCGACCGGGCGCCCGTCCTGGAAGGCGAACACCGCGGGGATCGACTGGACGCCCATTTGCCCCGGGATCTCCGGGTGGTCGTCGATATTGAGCTTGACCAGCCTGACCGCGCCCTTGGCCGCACGCACGGCCTTCTCCAGGATCGGCGTCAGCTGCCGGCAGGGTCCGCACCACGGCGCCCAGAAATCGACCAGCACCGGCACCTCGCGCGAGGCGTCGATCACGTCGCGCATGAAGTCCTTGGTGGTGGTGTTCTTGACCAGCTCGGCGTCGGACGTCGCCGCGCCGCCGGTATTGAGGATGGGGGTGTCTACGCTCATGCTTCTTGCCTGTCTGGAGCCCTTTGCATGCAGATTAGCATCGCCAAGCGCTCAAAGTGTGAGGGATTGGCTGCAAAGATGGGCTGCCGGGCGCCGTTTGGCAACTCGTTCCGAAGCCCGGCTATTCCAGAGGGAGCACGCGCGGCTCATGACCGGACGCGACGATGAAGCGCAGCAGATCGGGCGTCGCCAGCCTGGTGGTCGCAGTGTTTTCGAGTGGATGGCAATTGACCTCGGCGAACGCCATCAGCGCCTGGTCGACCACGACGATGACGCTTCCTGCGGTATCGTTCAGGAGCGCGAACGGCGTCACCGAGCCTGCCGTCACGCCGAGCACCGCTTCGAGCAGCGCGGCGCTTGCGAAGCTCAGCCGGCCAAGCCCGAGTGTCTTGGCGAGCGCCTTGAGGTCGACCCGGGTGTCCTCCTTGGCGACCACCAGCACCATGCGGCCCTCCTTGCCGGTCAGGAACAGGTTCTTGGTGTGGGCGCCTTGGATTTGGCCGCGCAGCGCCGCCGACTGCTCAACGGTGAACATCGCCGCGTGCTCGACCGTGCTCGTTTCGATGCCGAGCGCCTCGAGGCGGACGAACAGGGTCGCGCGGTCGATGGCCATCACGCCGTCACCGCGGCGATAGTTGCGCTCTTGACCGGCGTGGCCCGGGAGGGCGCGGGCGAGGTAGACATCGCGGCGGCGATCCACTAGATCGTTAGGTTCTAACGACGATATTGGAGTGCGGGTGTAGCTCAGGGGTAGAGCATAACCTTGCCAAGGTTAGGGTCGAGGGTTCGAATCCCTTCGCCCGCTCCAAATCTTCCCACAGCGCCGAAAATGCGAACGGCCCCTTTTGGGGGCCGCTCGGTAGCTCGATTGGTGGACGGCGCTGCTACCAGGGCCAGCCCGGATAGGACCGGAACGTCCGCTGTTGCGGCTGATAATTGCGCTGGGTGTTGTAGCCGTAGCTGTAATTGTAGGTGTTGCGCCGCACGGTGCGCTTTTTCTTCGGCTGAACCGTTCCGTCATCGCTGGCGCTGGGATTGGCGGCGGTCTTGGGCGAGCTGTATTTGGCCAGCACGACGAAATCGCCGCCCTTGGGCAGGCCCGCCGCGTTGATGCTGGTATCGCCGATGATCAGCGTCGATCCGGGGGTCAGCCGCTCCGAGATGCGCTGACGGATGTCGTCGGGGATCTCGATGCGGTCGAGAGCATCCTCGGCCGGGCCTCCCTGCACGGTGACGGCCATCCAGCGCGTCTTGGTGTCGCCGGGAGCGAAATTGAGCGCCGTGTAGACGTGGGTGCCGAGCGGCTCCTCGGGATTCTTCAGGCCGACCGGCGCGTCGAACACGCGGCCGAATTCCTGCCTGACGAAGATATGCCCGAGCGGAGGTTGGCCCTTGCCGGCAACCGCATAAACCTTGTCCACCAGGGCGTCGGTGAAGGCGCCGGACTCCGGCAGGCTGTTGGCCTTCTGGAACGCTTTGATGGCGGTGACGGTGGCCTTGCCAAGCGTGCCGTCGAAATCGACGCGATCGAGGTAGCCGAGATCGGCCAGGATGTTCTGCACGCCGACGATACGGTCGCGCTGGGTGCGGCGGGTCACGAGGATGCGGAGCGGAGCCGTCGAGCGGGGCTCAGCGGCCTGGAGTGCTGCGGCCTTGGTACCGGCGTCGAGCGTCTTCTCGGCCGGACTGGGCGAGGAATTGTCATCGGCGATCGTAGCAGTGGCGACCAGGACGGGAGCAGCCTCCGCCGGGGCGGGTGACTGTGCAGCTGCCTCTGCCGGCGCTGCCGCCGCGACGGCCGCTGGGGTCGCGGCGACCGGAATGACGGTGGCCACTTCCGGGGCTGGGACGGGTGCGGGTGCCGGAGCAACCGAAGCCGCGACGATTGCCGCCGGTGCGATCCCGGCCGCAATGACCGGCGCCGCCGGCACTGGCTTCGCGGGAACGGGCGCGGGAGCTAGCGAGGCAACCAGAGCTGCGGCCGGCGCGATGCCCGCGGCTGTTGCTGCGACCACTGGGGCCGGAGCGGCCGGAACTGCCGGAGCCGCCACTGGTGCCGCCGCCACTTCAGGGGAGGGTGCAGCTACGGGCAGGGCGACCGGAGTTGTGACCGGAGCCTTCTCGGCCGTCGGCTTCGGCGTGTCTGTGGTCGTCGCGCTCATGACGAAGGCGGCTGGAGCGGGAGTCTCGGCTGAAGGAGCGGCCGCGACTGGAGCAGGGACTTTGGCCTCAGGCGCCGAGGCGACAGGAGCAGGGGCCATAACGGCGGGCGCCGCGGCTACAGGAGCGGGGCCATCCTCATTGTCGCTGTCGAGAGCGTGGGCGCTCGCGGCGGCGCCGACAGCGTGATTTCCGTTGCTATCGGGGCCTCCCACCAATGGATCGAAGGCATGCGTGCGGGTGTCTTCGACGGCGCCGACCGTCGGAGCGGGAACTCCGGCCGGCTTAGCCTCGCTCGCCGCGGCCGTGCTTGCTGCCGGAGCAGGTGCCGCCGGGGGGTTCTGGGCGCCGACCGGCGTCTTCGGCAGGGTGGTCGCGTGGCCCGTATCGTCGGTTCCGAGATCCTCTGAGGGGACGTCGGTGGTGACGCCAACCTCGGCCTTGGCCAGCCGCACCATGTGCGGGAGCTCCGCATCGAGCGGCAGGATCAGCAGGTCGTTGCTCGATTGCTTCTGCTTGGTCTGCTCCTGTTTGACCATGGCCGGCGAAGGCGGCGTCACCGGCTGGAACAGGTTCGGGTGCTCGATCAGTGCGGGCGCCGGCCGGTCGCGGGAGATGACCACGTTATCGCCGACGCTGGTGATGTCGTAGAGCTTGGGCGCGAAGGAATAGGGCAGGCGGATGCAGCCATGGGAGGCCGGATAGCCCGGCACGATACCGGCATGGAGCGCGGTGCCCGACCAGGTGATCCGGTTCATCCACGGCATCGGCGCGCCGCTATAGATGTTGGAATGGTGCCAGCGCTGCTTCTCGAGGATGCTGAACGCGCCGAGGAAGGTCGGATGCGCGGGCATGCCGGTCGACACCTGCGAAGTGACGACGAGCTGCGTGCCGCGATAGATGTCGACCTTCTGCGATCCCGTCGAGACGACGAGGAACAGCGGGTCGCCGCTGTCGAGGTCGGTGATCGGAGCTTCGCCCGGCGGCTTCGGCTGCTTCTTGGCCTCGGCCGGCGCAACGGCGATTGCGACGCTGAGAGCGGCAATGCCGATTGTGGTCAGAAACGTCGATGTAGCCCACTTGGCGACGTTGGTCGCCGTGTCGTTCGTCATACGCTGTTTACGCAACTCACTCGCTCCCCGTGAATGATCGGACCCATAGCGAGCCTCCCCCGTGAGTCCCCCACGACTCAACCGAATCAGACTAAAAGAGGCGTCCCAATTTGACCAGCAAAGCCTTCTGATTACCTAACGCGCGGCTTCGGCGAGCGGTCCCTGCTGCCGAGCCGGGGCGCCTCGGAAAAAATCGCGGAACTTCGGGGTTTGCCGAAGCGAAATCGACCGATTATCCACAGGCTTCCGCGAAGCGCTCTGCGGCGTGCCGCCGAATAATCTTCGCCCTTGTTCCATTCTCGCAACACTTCTGATTTACGCTCGCGCGAGCCGCTTGCAGGGCAGCCGGCTTGGCCCGAACGCGTCGCAAGCTAGGCTGCGAGCAAGGCAGGAATAGGGTCGCGGCGGGCCCTAAGCTTGGCGGACGCGCCCGCCCGGTCGAAAGCCCTTGCTTCGGGCAGGACGCCTCAATACATCCGAGGCCCAAGTTATTTTCGGCGACGTTGCTTCAGATGCTTTCAAGGGAGGCAAACATGTTGGCTACGACGCATCGGCGCTCGCGCAATGGTGCCCGCGCGGTTTGCCTGCTGATCGTGGGCATGGTGCTCGGCGGCTGCGGCATCAACACCATCCCCACGCTGCAGGAGCGGGCCAAGGCGTCGTGGAGCGAGGTGCTGAACCAGTATCAGCGTCGCGCCGACTTGATCCCCAATCTGGTCGAGACGGTGAAGGGCTACGCCGCTCAGGAAAGCAAGGTGCTGACCGACGTGACCGAGGCGCGCGCCAAGGCGACACAGGTGCAGATCCCGCCGGACATCCTCACCAATCCCGAGGCCTTCCAGAAATTCCAGGAAGCACAAGGCGTGCTGACCGGTGCGCTCAGCAAGCTGCTGTCGATCACCGAGAATTATCCTGACCTCAAGTCGAACCAGAACTTCCTCGCTCTGCAATCGCAGCTCGAAGGCACCGAGAACCGCATCGCGATCGCGCGGCGCGACTACATCGCTTCGGTGCAGGCCTACAATACCGAGATCAGGACGATCCCTGGCCGCTGGTGGCGCGCGTTCCTCTATCCTGATGCGCAGCCGATGCAGAATTTCACCGTCGCCGAGGAGACCACCAAGGTGCCCGAGGTGAAGTTCTAGCTTTTGCGTGAGCGAGGGCCTGATGGCCTCGGAAATGGCCTCTATGCCGTTGCGCTTCGGCGCGGGTGGCTTGGCGCTGGCTTTGGTGCTGTGGCTGTTCCCGGCCGCCGCCGCCGAGCCGGCCTACCCCGAGCTTACCGGTCGCGTCGTCGATGACGCGCAACTGCTTGGCCCCGACGTCGAGCAGGAGCTGACGGCTGAGCTCAAGGCGCTCGAGGACAAGAGCTCCGATCAGCTCGTCGTCGTCACCGTACCGTCGCTGCAAGGCTATCCGATCGAGGACTACGGCTATCAGCTCGGGCGGCATTGGGGTATCGGCACGGCGAAGCTCAGCAACGGCGTGCTGCTCATCGTCGCGCCGAACGACCATAAGGTCCGCATCGAGGTCGGCTATGGGCTCGAGCCGGTCATGACCGACGCTCTGTCCAAGATCATCATCGACAACGCCATCCTGCCGAAGTTCCGCACCGGCGACTATGCCGGCGGCATCAAGGACGGGGTGCGCGACATCATCAAGGTGCTGACCGGTGACGCTGCCGAGGTCGAGGATCGCGCCAAGGCGAGGCCAGACGCCGACGAGCCCGCGGTCGATTGGCTGATGGTGATCTTCTGGGTGCTGATGCTGTCGTGGATCGCTTATAGCGTTTATCGCAGCCAGCGCTATGCCTCGACCACGGGGCCCGGGGGCCGGGGGCGGTCGGGGCCGATCTTCCTGCCGGGGTCGGGCAGCGGCGGCAGCGATTGGGGCGGCGGCTGGAGCGGCGGCGGCGGCGGCGGTTTCTCGGGCGGCGGCGGCTCATTCGGCGGCGGCGGCGCCTCGGGGGGCTGGTAGATGGTGCCGTTCACGCCTGAGGAGCGTGCCGCGATCGAGGCGGCCATCACCCGCGCCGAGAAGCACACCAGCGGCGAGATCGTGGTGGTCGTGGCGCCGGCCTCCGACGGCTACTGGTCGTTCGCGCTGATGTGGTCGGCGCTGCTTGCACTCGTCGTCCCCTTGCCGCTGATCCTCGCCACGCAATGGCCGGTCGAGTACATCTACCTGCTGCAGCTCGCCACCTTCGCGTTCTGCGTCGCGCTCGCAAGCTTCGAGCCGCTCCGCCTCGCCGTCACGCCGCGCTCGATCCAGCGCGCCCGCGCCCACCAGAAGGCGGTCGAGCAATTCCTCGCCCAGGCGCTGCACACCACCAGAGGCCGCACCGGCGTGCTGATCTACGTCTCCTTCGCCGAGCGCTACGCCGAGGTGATCGCCGACGACGGCATCTACCGCAAGGTGCGGCCCATTGTGTGGCAGGAGGTGATCGCCGAGCTCACCACGCATCTCGGCCGCGGCACCCGCGACCAGGGCTTCATCACCGCGATCGGCATGTGCGGCAAGGTGCTCGCCGAGCATTTCCCGCCGGGTCACGCCGACAAGGACGAGCTGCCGAACCATTTGATCGTGCTCGATACGTATGGCGCGTAGCTCGGGCGCAGCCTCGCCCCGCGTCGCGCCCGAGCGCGCCGGCAAGCGCGCGCTGATCGGCTGGATGCTGTTCGACTGGGCGACCCAGCCGTTCTACACGCTCGTCGTCACCTTCCTGTTCGCGCCCTATTTCGTCAACGGCTTCATGGACGATCCGGCGCAGGGCTCGACGCTGTGGGCCTACGCCACCGGCATCTCAGAGCTGATCGCCGCGGCGATCGCGCCGATGCTGGGCTCGATCGTCGATGCAGGCCTGCCGCGCAAGCCCTGGATCGGCGGCTTCTCGGTGCTGCTGGTCGCCGGCATGTGCGGGCTCTGGCTTGCAGCACCTGGACGGCTCGACATGCTGCCGCTGGTGCTGATCTCGTTCGGCATCGCCACCATCGGCGCCGAGCTCGCCACCGTGTTCACCAACGCCATGATGCCCTCGCTGGTCGGCGATCGCAGCCTCGGCAAATTGTCGGGCTTTGGCTGGGCGATCGGCTATCTCGGCGGGCTGGTCAGTCTCGCGCTGCTGCTCTGCCTCGTCATCCCCGATCCGCAAACCGGCATGACCGTGACCGGCATCCAACCAGTCCTCGCCCTCGACACCGCGACGCGCCAGGCCGACCGCCTGGTCGGACCGTTCTCGGCGTTCTGGTATCTCATCTTCGTCGTCCCGCTGTTCCTGTTCACGCCCGACCGGCCGGTCAAGACGCCGCGCAGCAATGTGGCGAGCGCCGGGTTCGGCAGGCTGACCGCGCTCGTCAAGGACCTCGTCAACAACCACCCCCAGATCGCGCTGTTCCTCGCCGCGCGCATGCTCTACGCCGACGGCCTCGGTGCGGTGTTCGCGTTCGGCGGCATCTATGCCGGCACGGTGTTCGGCTGGGGCGCGACGCAGCTTGGCCTGTTCGGCATCGTTCTCATTATCGCCGGCACGTTCGGCGCGGTGCTTGGCGGCCTATATGACGATCGACGCGGATCGAAATGGGTGATCGCCGCGACGCTGGTTCTGTTCATCGCCGGCGCGATCGGCGTGCTGTCGGTCGATGCCGGCCACGTGCTGTTCGTGGTGCCGGTCGCGGCGAAGATGCCCGGAAGCGCGACCTTCTCCTCGGTGGGCGAGCAGGTCTATCTCGCCTTCGCCGTTCTGATCGGCCTCGCCTCGGCGCCGATCCAGGCGTCGAGCCGGGCGATGCTCGCGCGCATGTGCCCGCCCGACAAGATCACCGAGTTCTTCGGCTTCTTCTCGTTCTCGGGCAAGATCACCGCCTTCGCCGCGCCGCTCACCATCGGCGCCGTCACCGCCCTGACCGGCAGCCAGCGACTCGGCATCGCCTCGGCGCTGTTCTTTCTCGTCGCCGGCCTCTTGCTGCTGCTGAAGGTGAAGGAGCGCTGAGGGTCACCGGGCACACGCGGTGTCATTCCCGCGCAAGCGGGTAATCCAGCAGTCACCGACCCTTCGATGCGGCTCGCGACCTGCCAGGATTACTGGATGGCTGCCTGTGCGGGCATGACACCTCTATCGCGTCGCGCCAGGCGCGATAGGCGCGCAGCGCCTCCGGCGTGTCGAGCTCGCGCTCGATCGCCGCGAAGTCGGGCCGCGCCCGCGTCTCTTCATCGATCGCCGCCAACCAATCCTCGGCGAGCGCCGCGCAAGCCTGCACGTCGCCGCGGCAGGATTTAGCGCGCCGGCATCCAAGATCGCCGCAGACCCGCCAGAGACAGATGCGGTCGGCGCCGAAGCGCAAATTCCACGCTCTCTGCTGGCGGCTTTCGCCTTTGCGCCTCGTCACGAACCGAGCTCCTGTTGTCGTGTCACCTCGAAGACTCCAAGTTTCGCGCGCCGTATCGCAGTCCGCTCTCGCACGAGCGGAAAGCGGAAAAATGCCATGCCGAAATTTCTCGCCGAGAATCTTCTCGCGAGGCGCTCGCCCCCGAGGGGGAATGGCGCGCCGAAAGACGCGGACCTGGGGTTCGTGGCTCGTTGCCGAGACACGCGAGCGCCTAGCGGCGCGCCATTGCGCTCGAGCAGCGCCGACAAGCGCGACTTGAGCATGCGGTGACTATCGGCGGCGGGCCGCGCTTCAGCTTCGAGCGACGCGCTCGAGCCTTCTAGCCAGCTCCTGGCAGGGTCTCATAGTGGACCCGGGCGGAGACCCGGCGCCGCCCGGGTGCCTGGCAGCGAACCAGGCCCGCGGGCACCGCACCTCGTCCCGCCTCACGACGCCTCATGAAAGCGCCCCTCAGTGGACGAGGTGGGTTGGATGATACGCGGGGTTTGCGGCGGCGGGGATAGGCAATCGGGCGGAAGTCAGCTTTGCCGGAGGCCGACTCTCGGGACTCGCCCTCGCTCCACTTCACTCAGCCCGCTCGCACATTGCGGGCGGCGTCCGGGATTTCCCGGAAGGTTCCCAGACCGCATTTGCTTGTTGGCGGCGTAAGGCTCTGACGGGCCCGATGCGGCAATCGTTCAAATTACCAGCAGACTTTGGCCCCGGAGGTACACACATAGGGCGACACCACGCCCGACCAGCAAATCGTGTAGGAACTCTTGTTCACGATGTCTGGCTTGTAAACGCCGCACCAAACGTTGAAGCAGAACATGTCCGTGCTGACGCTGCTGCGCCAATAAGGGTTCGGCGACGCGCGCATGGCGCTCACGGTGACGGCACTGAGCTTCTTTTCCGCCTTGTACTGCTTGACGTAATCGGCCAGCGCGAGCTGCGCGCGACTGACCGCCGTCTCCTTGTCGAACCCGTCAGCGGTGCCCGACAGGCCAATGCAACCTGCCTGAGCTGGAGCGCCCAGAGCGAAGCAAAAACCCGCGGCGATCACTGCGAGCGCCAGGCCGCGGCAATACGAACTCATCGGAACGCCTCCATCACCAGTGCTTAGATGCGCAAGAGTAATATCCGCTACGCGCGCTTGGCAGTACCTTTGCTGACGCAGAAGGATGATTGGCTTGCGTTGTAGCCTTTATGCAACAGAGGTTGGCAAGGCGCGAGGACCTGAGCCAAATTGGCCCGTCCAAATTCGGACATCCGGTGGTGATTAGAGGGTCGCAAAAGGGGAACCGCGATGCGCAGCCTGATCGTCGTCACTATTCTTTGCCTTGCCGCAACGCCGGCCTTCGCCTGCGTGTATGACAACGAATGTAAGAACGGCTCGACGTGCTTGGATGGTCTTTGCCGCGCCCCGATGTATTCCACCGATGAAGGCACTGACAGCGCTCCTGCCAAGCGTGTCGATGGAAAAAGCTGCACGTATGACGATGATTGCCGCCAAGGGTCCCGCTGCATCAAGGGCTCAGGCCTAAGCGGTGTCTGCATAGGTCACTGACGACCTCGCAAACCCGGCGGGGCCCACTTCTCGCGCCGCCGGCAACGCCGCGCGTCCTTCACGCCGGATTCCGGCTTGCCTGCTTCCCGCTCAGTAAAGAACGCCCTGGGCGCTATTCTGCCGCAGACCGAACAGGCCGCGGCGCTTCGGCTGCACCGGGGCTGAGGCTGCGGACTTTGTTTCAGCCGTCGCGGTTTTAGCGGCCGCATTTTTCTGCGTGCGCTTGGACTTTTCGGGCGTGGCGGCAATCGTCTTCGTGTGGGTATGGGAGACCGACGGTACCGACGCGGTGACCTCCTTGTGCGAGCGCAAGGCCTGCTTGGGCTCCGACCGAACGGTTACGGCTTTCTGCGGCGACTGCCCGAGCGCCGCCTCGTCGATCCAACCGGTAGCGCCGCTTTTCACGTCCTGGATTTGCGCAAAGCCGGACTGCTGACTGATCAGGCGAAACCGGCGGCCGGAGGGAAATCCGTACAACACCGCGGCAGAGGAAGACGGCTGTGCCAACATCTGGATCGGGTGCTTGGCGATCAAAATCATGCCTGCGTCCGCGGCGGCGCTTGCGCCACCCTGACTGGCCGTGTCGCCGTCGGCTGGAGAGGCGGCGATCGCTTTCGCTGCGGTGGGGGTTTTCGCGCGAATGGTCTCTTGCGCGGTTGACTGCTCGCCCGCCACAAGCGGTACGGTCGCGAGCAGCATGGGCGCCAGCGCGATCAATCCCAGAGCCTTCGAATGAAGCGATCGCACAGGATCACGCCTCCATCGATGCGTTGGCGCAATTCTACATCCCCTGAATAGCACACAACGCTAGATCTTGGGCATCCACGTTGGCGATCGCCGGCTAGGAAGCGTTTTTCTTGCGGTATTCGATGGCTTCGAGCTCGACCGCCACTGCGTCCATCACATCGAGCACCGGCTCGACCTTGAATTCAAAAACCGCAAAGACGCTGGTGAAATAGTGAATGTCTTCCGGTCGGTCGGTGTCGAAGATCATGTAGCCGCCGTAGTCGCCGACCCGGATCACGAACTGGTGCATCGTGAAGCTCGCCGGCATTTTCCAGGTCTTGTCGAATATCTTGAGGACGCGTTCCTGCGCGGCCTCGTAGTCTCCGGCGGATGCTGCCTGGCGCTCGCGCCAGCTGACGACGTATTTCATGTTGGCCCCCTGTATGACGCTGCCGTCGGCCGGGTCCGACATCCGAATGATAATCGCACAACACCCCCCGCACAGCGATCAGCCAGATTGTCTCGATTGGGCCAAAAGCGGACGTAATGAAGTTCGCACAACTGGAGGCTTTATGGCCTTAAGTGCGTGTTTAGTGTTCCTGTCGTCTCTAGTTGGCGGGCAGCGCGGGCAGAAAGGGTTGAGAATGACCGACTGGGTGCTCAATCTTCCTCTCGCGCCGATGGCCCTCGTTATCTTCGGGGGCACGTATGTCGTCGCTGCCGGCATCTATTTTGCCGTGACCTTGCTTGCCGTGAATGACCGGGCCCGCGCCTTCAAGGCGCTTTCGCCCGGGATGTTGCCGCCGCTCGGTATCATCTTCGGCTTGCTGGTGGGCTTCATGGCCGTCCAGGTTTGGGGTGACTCCGAGCGGGCAAAAATTTCCGTCGCCAACGAAGCCAGCGCGCTTCGCGCCGTCGTGTTGCTCGCCGCGAGCTTCCCGGGGGAGCCGGAAGTGCGTCTCCGCGCTCTCGTCAACCAGCATATCGCGGCGGCGGTGAACGAGGAATGGCCGATGATGGCGCATCAGCGCGCCACGCTGAGCAAACATTCCGAGGATCTGATCGAAGCCCTCAAGGTCGCGCTTGCGTTGACGCCGGTCGACGAGGGTCAGAAAATAGCCCAGCACGAAATCGTGACGGCATTGGAGCAAGCCCTCGACGCGCGGCGCCAGCGCATCATCATCAGCCAATCCACGGTCAGCTCGATCAAATGGGCGGCGCTGACGTTGCAGGGTCTCTGTGCCTTGATTGCCGTTGCGATGGTTCACAGCGACAACCGGCTCACGTGCGGCATCGCGTTGGCGCTGTTTGCGACGGGGATCGCGCTGTCGCTGCTGCTCATCGCCGCCTATAGCCGCCCGTTCAATTCGGTCGGGCCGGCGCTGCTGCAGCAAGTCATCGCAAGCGAGTCCCCGGTCGCCCGGCCGTAACCGTGTCGCGGCCAGGAAAATCTGCGTTCGTGCGCGACGGTTCGCTTGCAACGGTCTTAGGCCGCCGCGGTGCTGGCGTCCGAGCTGGGTTGATCTACACTTGTCGCGATGATTCGTTCAGACGATCCTTGGCCACGCGTCATCGCCCACGCCGACATGGATGCGTTCTATGCGGCGATCGAGCAGCTCGACGATTCTGCGCTGCGCGGCAGGCCGGTGCTGGTCGGTTCTGCCAGCGAGCGCGGGGTGGTTCTGACCGCGAGCTACGAAGCACGGCCCTACGGCGTGGGCAGCGCGATGGCGATGGCGAAAGCGCGCCGGCTTTGCCCGGATGCCGTGATCGTCCCGCCCCGCTTCGATCGCTACCAGGACATCTCCCGCACGATCATGCGCGTGTTCGCGGACTTCTCGCCCGACGTCGAGGCGCTCAGTCTCGACGAGGCGTTCCTCGATCTGTCGGGCTCGGAGCGACTCCTGGGAGATCCGGAAACGATCGGGCGCCGGCTGAAGCATGCGGTTCGCGACGCGACCGGAGGGCTCACGGTGTCGGTCGGTGTTTCGGGCACCAAATACGTCGCCAAGGTCGCCAGCGCCTACCAGAAGCCGGACGGCTTGACGGTGGTGCCGCCGAACGCCGCGAGAGCGTGGCTCGCGCCGCAGCCGGTGTCGCGTCTCTGGGGGGTCGGGCCCAAGACCGAGGCACGGCTGCGCGGTCTCGGCCTGGACACGATCGGCAGCGTGGCTCTGACCGATCCGAAATTCCTGGCTGCGAAGCTGGGAAAAGCCGGGCTTCAGTTCCATGCCCTTTCGCTCGCTGACGATCGCCGAGCCGTCATTGGCCGACGCGCACCCAAGAGCATCGGATCGGAATGCACGCTCGAGCAGGATGTGCGCGAAAGGGAAGATATCAAATGCCATCTGCACGGCTCCGCCGGCAGGATCGGCAGACGCCTCAGGCAGAAGGGCTATCTCGCCTCGGGCGTCGGCGTGAAGCTAAAGACCACGGAGTTTGCCGTCATCACGAGGCAGCGGCGTCTGCATGAGCCGACCGACGTTGCCGACCGGCTCTATGCGATCGGGGTCGATCTTCTCGACGCGTTCGCCCATCCCGGTCCGTTTCGCTTGATCGGCCTGGTCGCCTACGACCTGGTCGCGGTCGACGCCCATGCCCAGCTCACGCTGTTCGGAGCGACCGCGCGGCGACGCCGGCTGGAGGTTGCGGTTGACGGCTTGGTCGAGCGGTTCGGTCCGGATATCGTCCACCCAGCCGACCATGATTTCGAGCGAACGCGGATTGCATCGACCCTCGACTTTTTGGACGAGGGCTGACGCTGTGACCGGGTTCACCGCTCGATGCGGCTGATCTTGGAGCCCTCGAGGCTCAGGCTGTACATCAGGCCGGTCTGATCGAAAATGAAGCCGATGATCGGGCTGGTCAGGTTGTCGGTATCGATGGTCCCGCCGGCGCCGAGCGTCACCACCACGATCGATCCGTCGATGCCGACCTTCCAACCGTAAGCTTTCTGGAAATTCGCCAAGGCTTCCTCGGTCATGAACACGATGATGATGGCCTGGGATTGCGCGCCGAGCTGGAAGCCGAACGAGGCCGACACGATGTTGTAATAGCCGGCGGCGTTGCCGTGAACGATCAGGACGCCCTCGCCATATTGCCCGCCGAGGCCGATGCCGGCTTTGAGGACCGAGGGAAATATCAAGACGCCGGCAGCCTTGCGCCCGAGCTCCTGGGCGCTCGGATTTTGCTCGACGAATCTGTGCAGCGTTGCATTGGCGGCCGTATTGATGTCTTCCGCCGAGCCCGCTCGCGCGCCATTCGGCGCGGCGACAAGTGCGAGCAACGCAAGCGAGACCAGCAGGGCCTTCATTCTGAAATCTCCCGGACAGAGCTCATGCCGCGCCGCTAGATTGCGGGCATTTGTGGCCGCATCGCGTCGGGAGGGCCATACCAGGCCGGCACCGCTCGCTTATTTTCGAAGGTAACAAGCCTTATCGGTCTCCAGCATCCGGCGTCGTCGCGGTCATAGTCGCCACTTCAGCCTCGCCCGTGTGTGTCTGGACGCATGCGTCGTGCCTGACCGCGATCCGCAGATCGCGCCACCCGGCGCGATCGAGGCGCAAGCGACTACGCGGGCGGCTCGGCAGGCTTGAGGAAGCGCGCATAGATCCAGCCGCTCGCCGAGGTTTCGGGGTCGGTGACACGCACCCAGTTCTTCTCCCGCGCGGCGACGCGGAGTTTGACGCCGCGGTCCCACACCTTAACCGTCGCCGAATTCTGCGCCGGCAGTGAATGCATGTCGACAGGGTTGGCGACCTCGACCCACTCGGCCGAAGCGTCCGATGCGTCGCCGAGCGCGTAGGCGCCGTCATGGGGGCGAGCAGGCACCGGCGGGGCGATGGTCACCGTCTTGACGGTGTTGACCTTCACGGGTGGCTCGATCTTCGCCGCACGGACCGGCTTAGCCTTCGGGGGCGAGGCCACGGTGAGGCGCGGCGCCTCGGCTTGCGCGAAGGGATTGTTGTCGGTCACGCTGACACTGTCCATCGGCGCTGGTTCGGCTGTGGCGACCGGAGCTGGAGCGACCGGGGCAGCGGCGGCGACCGGGGCAGCGGCGACCGGGGCAGCGGGACTGACGTTCAATCGCGTTTCGGACTGGGCCAGAACCGTTCCGTCGGCGGTCACCAATTCGAAGCGAACATCCGACGCGCCGCTCCGCCCTTGCGGCAGGCGCAATCGCAACTCGCCGATCTCGTCGGGCCGCAGACTCCATCCAGTCGCGCCATAGGGACGACCGTCGGAGAATGCGGCGCCTTCGGGCATGGCGCTGACGGCGAGCACCGAGCGAGACGGAAGCGCGTCGGTCGCGTCGATCGTCACGGGAAAGTCGATCTCCTCGCCCGCTCGGGCATCGATCTTGTCCGGCGAAGAAAGCGCCACTTCCAGCGTGGGTGTGGCTTGCTGCTTGGGTGCGACTTGCACGATCGCAGTGGCGCTCGGCGCGTTTGCCGCGGTCGAGCTGCCAGCCGGCGGAACTGGCGCGTCGGCATGCAACTGCATCATCCTCTGCCACAACAAGACGAACAGAATTGCCGTTGGAATGAGCGCAATGCCGACCAAGGCCGAGATCAGCCACCTCGTGTCCGGCGCCCTGGCAGCGGGCCGAGCAGCCTCGGGTTTGCGTGACGCCGATCCGGCCCGGGCATTTCCCTCGCGGGGGCTTGTCTCAAGCTGCGGCTCGGTTGCGAAGCGCTCCGCCAGAGCCGCAATGGCCGGCTTCGACAGCGACGAACGGCTCGAAGGCCGCCCGAGATCGAGTCCCTCGCCCAAAGCCCTGGGCAGGGCGAGCAATTTGAAACCGGACTTACGCTTGAGCGGCGAACGCATGACACTCATCCGCACGAAGCGCAGGTAGGGGAGGAAGGGATTGGGGCTAAGCAACTCATAGCCGCTATATAAGAGATTACGCGGCGCATGGGAGTCTCCAACAGCCATTAATTACCTTAACCTGGCCACGGACCCCAGAGTTCCAAAGGCTTTATTGGGCGCTCACGGCGTGGAATGGATCACCGATCGCAGCAGCTCGCTTCCGCCCGACCAGAGAATCTGGACGCCGAGGCAGAACAAAATGAACGCTGACAGTCGCACGGCGATGTCGGTGCCGCCGGGGCCGAGCAGCCGCTGCACGCGATCAGCGTAGGCAAAACACAAAAAGATCGTGACGGCGATCACGACGACGGCGAGAAGGCTCGCGAGTACGAACAGGATCTCATCCGTCGAGTTGGTATAGGACGCCCGCGATAGCCCAAGGCTGATCACGACCGCGATGGTGCCGGGCCCCGTCGTCAAGGGCAGCGTCAGCGGATAGAAGGCCTGATCGAGCGGATCGGTCCGCGACACGCCGTCGGCCGAGGCTTCCAGCTCCTTTTGACTGCCTTCGCTCAGAAGCTTCCAGCCGGCGACGGCGACGATGAAGCCGCCGGAGACGCGGAGCACTGGTATCGAGATTCCGTAGAACTCGAGAATGAGCGCGCCGAGCAGCAGCGCGCCCACCAGAACGAAGAACGAGTTGCGCGCGACACGCCGGGCGAGGATGCGACGCATCTCGGGCTTAACCCCGCGGGTCAATCCGAGAAAGACCAGCGCCGAGCCAGGCGGATTGACCACTGGAAAGATCGCCGCGAGCACGAGCAGGAATGTGTTGAACGCAGCGTTCATGCAAATCCGTCAGGCTCCGGCGCCCAGTCTCTCATCAAGTCTCGCATTATGCTTCATTATGGATTCCATCATAGGGTGTCGGCCCCTCGTTAGGGCATCGCCGTTCGATAGACAGGCATGCCGAAACCAGAGAGACAGAACATGGATCGACGTGTCGTTGCCGTGGCGATTGCCGCAGCGCTGGCCGGCGCGGTGCCGGCATTCTCCGATCCAGTCGCTGCCCCGGCGACCGAGGGCCCCGACGCGCTGATCATCCAGGCGAAAGATCACGCCGAGCTCAACGAGAAATGGTGCGCGGCAAATCCGAACGTCGAGCACATATTCGTGCTGCCGGCGGCGCTTTTCGTCGACAGTGAGCAGCTATTCTGCGACAGCGGCCCCTACAAATTGTATCGGCTTATCGAGCGCGACGATATTGACGACTATGAATACTTTCTAGATCCACCGTTTGGCAATAAAGTCCGCTTGGGCTGTGACGGGAAGGCCGGAAAGACCATGCAGACGATCGCCGTAAATTGCCGGCCGTTGAAGTAAATTGTCAAAGCTCCGACATGCCGCTGTCCGTGACATGAGAGGCTGGCATGCCCGGGTTTGATCCCAATCGTCGCAAGGTTCTGAAGCGCATGGCGCTGCTCGGCGCCGCCGGGCTGGTCCCAGCCATCCTGCCGATCCGATCCGCGCGCGCTGCCGATCTTACCGCCGGTTTCGTCTACATCGGCCCGCGCGAAGATTGGGGCTGGAACGAGTCGCATGCGGTCGCTGCCGCGGCGCTGAGGGGCGTTCCGGGCGTCCGGGTCCTCCAGGCGGATTACCTGCCTGAAAGCACCAATTACGGGAGCGGGAAAGACGACCCTGAAACCAGGGCGTACACGAGGGCGATGGAGGGCCTGATCGCCGATGGCGCCGGCCTGATCTTCTCGACCTCGTTCGGCGAGGATCCCTTCCTGCTGGCGATGGCGAAGAAAGTCCCCGATGTCATGTTCCGCCAGGCCTCGGCGCTCGCAAGCGACGACTATCCGAAGAACGTCGGCAGTCAAAACGCGCTGATCGACCAGGGCCACTATGTGAACGGCGTCGCCGCCGGGTTGTGCACCACCACGAGCACGCTCGGCTTTGTCGCCGGCATGCCGTTCGGCCCCGTGCTGCTCAACGTGAATTCGTTTCTTCGCGGCGCTCGGCAGACCAATCCCGACGCAACCGTGCGGGTGATCTTCACCGGCGGCTGGGAGGATGAGGCTCACGACGCCGCGGCGACCAACGCGCTGGTCGACGCCGGCTGCGATGTCATCGCCTGTCACCTCGACGCCCCGCGGGTCGTCATCGAGACGGCCGAGAGCCGCGGCGTCAAGACCTGCGGCCACGCCTTCGACCAGGCCGCCCTCGCCGCCAACGGCTACATCACCGGCGCCGATTACAATTGGACCGGGATGTTCGAGACATTCATCGAGACGCTGCAGAGGGGCGGAACCCTGCCCAACTTCGTCACCGGCGGATACGACAAGGATTACGTCCGCTCGAGCCCGTTCGGAGCGGGAGCAACCCCCGCGGCGATAAACGCCGCGAAGACCGCCATGCAGGCGATGCGGAACGGGGACGCGATCTTCGTCGGTCCGATCAGTGACAACACCGGGAAGCTCGTCGTGCCGGCCGGGACGGCCTACGGCCCCTACGCCGGCGAGCTTCAGCAGACCGACTATCTGATCGCGGGCGTCATCGGCTCGATCACCTGATTTGACAAATGAAGAAGCCCCGCACGGGGGGGAGCGGGGCTTCTTCGGTTCCACTGGGGAACAGAGCGACGGGAGGGAAGCCGTCGCTTGGTCATCGAGATAGCACGACAGGAGTTGAGAACAACCCCCGCAAGCATGAACACTTTGTCATGATTTTAAGAAGAAGCCCCGGCCAAGGTGGTAAACCGTGACTTCCAAACCAAAGGGGTGAGCGCAGGGTAACAATCACCACGCCCTTTAGCACCGCCTCCGGCAACGTGAATCGCCTAATCGCCGAGCGGAGCGTTGCGACCCGCGCGGCTCATAGGCGGACGCGGAAATGGCCAAATCCGAATCTTATGACAAGCGTGCCCCGATCGCGGTGCCGAGCATAGTTCCGCGGACTTTTGGCCCTGGGGCCGGCGGAGTCCGGCGCTGGAACCTGGACCTCGTCCGGCGTCTCCAGCTCGGCTTCTTTCTCTTCATATGCCGGATGTTGAGCCGTCTGCGGCGCAACTGGCTGAACTGGCGGCGCAGCCGGGGTGAGATAGATCTGGTAGATCCACCCTTGCTGCGACGTTGCCGGATCGACCGCTTTCACCCAACCGCTTTGCTGTCCGGCGGTTCGCAGCACGGTACCAACCGGATAATACGCCACGATAGGTGCGGATACCGATGGTCCGCTATGCAATGCCGCGGCCAGCGATGTCGTGACCCATTGAGCGTCCGCATCATCCGTCGCGGACGCGGCCTGACCAACCGGCTCGGGCGCCGCTTCGGCCGATTGGTGCGTCGTCGAGGCTAGCGCAGGAGCGCCGACCGAACTGGTTGAGGCGACATCCGCGGGGGTGATTGCATGCGGCGAAGCCGCCCGGGATTTAATCGGCGCCTGCGTACCGGCCTGCTGGCGGCCGTTCGCAGCGAAGGCGTAAACGAAAATCAGGGCGCCGATCGAGACGATTGAAGCGCCGGCCACCCACAGCCCGATGCTGCGCCGGGCGCCGTGTCCCGCCACCGTCATGTCGGCGGGAGCGGGGTCCTCGCGAGCTTCCTGGAACCTCTCCAAGGGATCAATAAATTCAAATGGGTCGGACATGGTCGTGCTCCCTACTCCCAAAGCACTGCACCATTGAACGCACGGTCAGGCTTTATGTTCGAAAGATTTGGGAAGCCTGAACGTTTCAGGCTGAGGCATGCTGGTGCGATAACAGCGCGTGCTTCGCACCAGTTGCTCGTCGGAGATGCGCGGGAGGTGTGGCCTGCGTCGACGGGCAACATCACCTCGGACCGGGGCGGAGATCGAACGGGGTCGGGCGCCTTTGCAGGAGGTGCTGCGCGAGCGACGATATCTCGATGTCGATCTCGAGCAGGGAGACCGAGTCGCCGCGCTCGACCCTGACCTGGACCCGATCCGAATCCACCGGGATGTGCTTGCCGATCGCCGCCAGAATGTCCTCGCGAAGCATGGGAATGAGGTCGGCATTGCTCGGGGCGCTTCGCTCATGCATCAGCAAGACCTGAAGTCGTTGCTGCGCGGTATTGGCCGACCGCTGCCGGCCGAACAGGTTCAGGAACCTCATGCCGCCCTCCGGCCAAACAGCTTGTTAAGCAGCCCGCTCTTGTCGCTCGGTATGACCAGCGGCACCGACTCGCCTTTGAGCCTGCGCGCGACGTCATGGTAGGCGCGCGCCGGGGCGCTCGCCGGGTTGCTGAGCGTAACCGGCGTGCCCATGTTCGATGCGCTCAATACCTCTTTGCTCTCGGGAATGATCCCGAGCAGCGGGATGCAGAGAATGTCGAGCACATCCTCGACCCCCAGCATCTCGCCGCGCGCCGCTCGAATTGGATCGTACCGCGTCAGCAGCAGATACTTCTCCATCGGCTCGCCGTTTTTGGCCTTGGCGGTAGTCGAATCGAGCAGACCGATGATCCGATCGGAATCGCGCACCGACGACACTTCCGGATTGGCGACCACGATGGCCGAATCGGCGTGGCGCATGGCGAGCGATGCGCCGCGCTCGATGCCCGCCGGGCTGTCGCAGATGACCCAATCGAAGAACGGCCTGAGCTCGCTTATCACGCGCTCGACGCCCTCCTCGGTCAGCGAGTCCTTGTCGCGCGTTTGCGAGGCGGCGAGCAGGAACAGCGTGTCGATCCGCTTGTCGCGAATGAGCGCCTGGGACAGCTTCGCGGTTCCCTGCACGACGTGAATCAGGTCGTAGACCACGCGGCGCTCGGCCCCCATCAGGAGATCGAGATTGCGCAAGCCCACGTCGAAATCGATGACCGCGACGCGCTCGCCGCCGCGCGCCAGAGCCGCACCGAGCGCCGCGGTCGATGTCGTCTTGCCGACGCCCCCCTTTCCGGACGTCACCACCAGCACGTGGGCCATTGTCATGCTCCTTTGCTTTCAGTCCATCGTTGTGATTTCGAGCGCGTCCTTCTCGAGCCAGGCTTGGATGCAAGCCTCGCGGAGATGCGGCTCGATCTGGTCGGCCACCACGTAGTGGCCATCGATCGCCATGAGCTCGGCCTCGAGCCGGCGGCAGAAAATCCGGGCGCGCCCGTTACCGTAGGCGCCCGCCAGGACTCGTCCGCGCAAGGCTCCGTAAACGTGAACGGACCCCGCCGCGATGATTTCCGCGCCGGAGGCGACCGAGCCGATCACGGTCACGTCGCCGTGCGGGTGGACGATCTGCTGGCCCGAGCGCACCGGCGCTTCGATCAGGATCGAGCTGACCGGTTCCGGTGCGGCCGATACGACCGCCGGCGCCGCCTGCGTCTCGGCCTTGGCGGTCTTGCCCCGCGTCAGCGACGGAACCCGGCCATCGATGCAAGCCGGATCGGCGCCTTCGACGCCGAGAATGCGAATGTCACGTGTGCTCAGCTCGTCCAGAAGACCGAGAAAGGTCTCTTTGGTGAGTGCGAGATCGGAGACGTCGATCACCACGGATTTTCGCGCGAAGAATCCGGGCGAGCGCGCCAGAAGCTTGTCGATGTCGCCGAGCCACGCCTCGATCGGCGCCTCGGGCTTGACCACGAGAGCGTGGAACGATCCGCCGCGAAACCTGAATGACGTGGTTGGTTTTGCCGTTGTCATTTCGTTAACCCCGACGCCGATAGGACGGTCTTTGTGGTTAACGAGCGGTTAATTTGCTGGCGGGAAACGGAAAAAGTCACCGTGTCGTTTGCGGTCCAGCGTCAATGCGAATCTAGGGCAACTCGATCGTGCCCTTGTATCTGCCGCCGGAGAGAGTGTCGGTCAGAAGCTCGTACTCATAAGTGCCGCCGCCCGTGGCGCCTTGGTATTTGCCGGCGCCGCCGGTGATCTTGAACGTGGATTGCTTGAGGTGCGAGCCTTCCTCCCAGCTCTCGTATAGCTTGTCGCCATCTTTGAAGACGACGGTACACGTCCCCGCACCTTTCCATGTTTTGTCAGGCATATACTCGTAGCTCCCGATGCAATCCTCGGTGGACATCGCTTGGACTGCTTGATCGTCGGGGATGTGCACGCATCTACCAGCGTAATCCACGAGCTTGTGGTCCTTGTCGGGCTCCGACTCGTTCCACTTGTCGTTGATGCAGGCCATGGCGCCCACTTTGGCGATGGTGGTTCCGGCGTTCGCCGCTCCACCGCCAAGAATGAGGAGCGCAGCTGGCAACGCTATGAAAAGTGTTCTCGTGCTCATGGTGATGTCCTCCTGGCAATTTGCCGACTGGATTTCGGAAGCGGTGCGTCGAACGTGTCCGCGCGGGAACCGCTGATGCCGGCTGAAGGGTGACAGGTCGTGGCGATTGACCGTAGTATGCTACGGTATGTATCGGCCCCCCGAGGCCGCCGGCCGGCACTTTCCCGGCGAGTTTGGAGTCGGAGCGTGACCCTGGATCCGCTCGATTGCTCGAGCACATCCGACCTTAAGGCAATCCGTGACCAATTGGACCGCATCCTCAACAGCGGCCCATTCCATCAGTCGCGGCGCCGCCAGCGGCTCTTGGAATATCTCGTCAATGAGATGCTGGCCGGTAGCGGCGAGCGGCTGAAGGGCTCGACCATCGCTCGCGACGTATTCGATCGCTCCGACGCGTTCGACTCCAACATCGATCCGCTCGTGCGCGTCGAGGCCGCGCGGCTGCGCGATAGGCTTCGCGAATATTACGAGGTCGAGGGTCGAGGCGATCCCATTCGCATTGACCTGCCGAAGGGCACGTATCGGCCGACCATCGAGTTCCGGCAGCCGGCAGCATTTGCTGCCCTAGATCCGCATTCTGATCCGGTCGAGGCACCTGCCGCGCTTGCCGATGATCCGCGCTCGCCGGAGCCCGCTTGGCGCAATCGTGGTGCACGATTTCAGACGGCGCTGTTGGCCTCGGTGCTGATCGCGGTGCTGGTTGCGGCCGGACTCTGGTTCACAAGCAACCGTTGGATTTCGGCACCCATGCGGAAAGCTGAGGAAGCGCTTCCTGCGATGCCGAAAGGTCCGGCGATCGCGGTGCTCCCGTTCGGCAATCTGAGCGGCGATCCGAAGCAGGACTATTTCAGCGATGGCTTGACCGAGGACATCTCGACCGAGCTGTCGCGGGCGCGCGACCTCCGCGTGATCGCCCGCAACACCACCTTCCAATACAAGGGCAAGGCGGTTGACGTCATCAAGCTCGGGCACAAGCTCGGCGTGCGCTACGTGCTCGAGGGCAGCACGCAGCGCATCGACGACCGCCTCCGCGTCTCCGCTCAGCTCATCGATACCGAGACCGGGAGCCACGTTTGGGCTGATCGGTTCGATCGCGAGATGGCCGACATCTTTTTGGTGCAAGACGAGATCGTGAGCGAGATTTTCGCCAAGATCGCCGGTTCCTACGGTGTCATCGAGCGCACCGAGGCGCGGTCTGGCGCGCGCAAGAGTCCAGAGCAGATCCAAGCTTATGACCTTGTTCTGCGCGCGCACGAAGCGTTGCAGTGGGAATGGAATCGCGAAAATTTCAGCGCGGCGAGAGGCTTGTTGCGCGAGGCAATCGCCCTTGACCCGGATAACGCGCGCGCGCGCCGCGAGGTGGCATGGATCGCCATCATCGGCTCGGTCTTTCGCTATGACGAGAAGCCAATGCCGCCGCAGGAGATCGCCGCACTGGCGACCGAGGCCGTTCAGCTCGACCCCAGGGACGCGCGCGCGCGAATGGTGCTTGCCTCATCCTATTTTTTCAACAAGCAGCTCGATCTGTTCGAGCATGAAGCCGAGCAGGCGATGGAGCTCGCCCCCTACGACGCCGAGATTCTCGCCACGCTCGGGAGCATGATCGCCAAGTCGGGACAGTGGCAACGCGGGATCGCACTGGTGACCAAGGCAAATGCGCTGAATGCCGACGCAGCAGCGGGTTGGTATCACTCAGCCGTGGCCCTCGATCACTACCTGAACAGCGACTACGAGGATGCGCTCGCGGTGATGCGGCAGAATCCGGATCAAGCGCCCTACACCAGGAATTACACGATCCCGATCTACGGCCAGCTCGGCCGCAAGCAGGAGGCCGAGGCGAGCTGGCGCGAGCTGGTTGGCGAGGAGCGAAGCGGGTCCGTCGACATTTTCCAGGCCTGGTACCGCAAGTGGAATTTTCGCGAGCAGGACATCGCCAAGCTGATGGACGGCGTCGACAAATCGGGCGTGCTCGCCTTGGAGACGAGGTCCGGCCAGTGACACTGGGGCGATTTGTGCGCTCGCCTCCCCTTTGTGGGAGATGTCCGCTTGGGTCGACAGCGGACGAATGCCCCAACGGCAAACGCGCCGAGACCTATTGCTCGGGCGGGTTCAGCTTGGCGAAGGCCTTTTCGAGATCGACGGTGACGGGCACCGGATTTTCGATGTCGCCCTGCTTCTTCCAGGTCTTGGCGGTGAGCGCGTGCGGTCCTGCGAAGTCGAAATCGCCGGACAGCGTCGGCTCGCCGCCGATCATGTCGTTGAACTTGGCGAACGCCTTGCGCGAGCGGCTATAGACCATGATCGGGAACGACCACGGCTGATGGCCGGCCGCCGATGTCAGGCTGTAGACGAAGAACCCGGCATCCGGCGACCATTTCGCGGCATAGACGTGATAGCCCTGCTCGCCGCGCGGCGAGGAATGATCCTCCGAGTTCAACGTATTGCCGTCGCTCGAACGGATCACGACGCGGCTTTCCATGTCCGGCGTGGCGTAGAGGCTGACATCGACGGGAAGCACCAGGGCGTGCAGCGTCTTGTCAGGCGAGATGAAAATCTCAGGCGCAAGAGTCTGGCAGCTCGTCTCGGGTCGCGGCTCATCGAGCAGCCGATGCCCGCTGCATGGCGTCTCGGCCGAAGCGGGCAACGCAGCGAGCGCCGCCGCCAGGACTGCAACGGCCCCGCAGCATCCGAAGCGAACGGTCATTGGCGTCTCCCGCGCGCAAGCCGGCGATCATGCGCTAATGCCTGAAGTGCCGCATCCCCGTGAATACCATGGCGAGGCCGGCCCTGTCGGCGGCGGCGATCACATCGGCGTCGCGCATCGAGCCGCCCGGCTGGATCACCGCCGTCGCCCCGGCCTGCGCGATCGCCTGAAGGCCGTCAGGGAAGGGAAAGAACGCGTCGGATGCCGCGACCGAGCCTTGCGTCAGGCTGGCGCTGAGGTTTTGCCCCTTGGCCGCTTCGTCGGCCTTCCATGCCGCCATGCGCGCCGCGTCGACGCGTGACATCTGGCCCGCGCCGATGCCGACCGTGGCGCCGCCTTTTGCATAGACGATGGCGTTGGACTTGACGTGCTTGGCCACCGTGAAGGCGAAGATCAGATCGGCCAATTCCGCTTGGCTCGGCTTCTGCCTGGTCACGACCTTGAGGTCGGACTGGGAAAGGATGGCGTCGTCGCGGCCTTGCACCAGGAAGCCACCGGCGAGCGAGCGAAACGCAAGCCCCGGCGCCTTGGGGTCCGGCAGCCCGCCGGCCAGCAACAGGCGCAGATTCTTCTTCGCGGCGAGAATGGCCTTGGCTTCTGCGCTCGCGTCGGGGGCGATGATCACCTCAGTGAAGATCTTGACGATCTCGCGCGCGGCCTCCGCGTCGAGCGGGCGGTTCAGCGCGACGATGCCGCCGAATGCGCTGATCGGATCGCAGGCCAGGGCCTTGGCATAAGCCTGGGCGAGACTTGAGCCGAGCGCCACCCCGCACGGATTGGCATGCTTGATGATGGCGACGGCGGCGCTTGCTTCTGGATCGAACTCGGCAACCAGCTCGTAAGCTGCGTCGGTGTCGTTGAGATTGTTGTAGGAGAGCTCCTTGCCTTGCAGCTGTGTCGCGGTGGCGACGCCGAAGCGCTGCTCGCCGGTGCGGTAGAAAGCCGCCGATTGATGCGGGTTCTCACCATAGCGAAGCGCCTCGGCGAGCTTGCCGGCGATCACGCGCGTGGCCGGGCTCTGCTCGCCCTCGGCGCTCGCGAACCAGCCCGCGATCGCGGCGTCGTAAGCGCCGGTGCGGGCGAACGCTTTGGCCGCGAGCGATTTGCGCAAGGCGAGCGTTGTCGCGCCGCTGTTTGCGGCCATCTCGGCCAGCACGCGAGCATAGTCGGCGGGCTCGGTCACCACGGTGACGCTGGCGTGGTTCTTGGCCCCGGCGCGGATCAGGGCCGGCCCACCGATGTCGATATTCTCGATTGCCGTGTCGAAATCCGCGCCGCCCGCGACCGTCGCCTCGAACGGATAGAGATTGACCACCAGCAGGTCGATCGGCGGGATCGCGTGCTCCTCGAGCGCGCGCTCATGCGCCGCGTCGCCGCGCACGGCGAGCAGCCCGCCATGGATGCCCGGATGCAGCGTCTTGACGCGGCCATCCATCATTTCGGGGAAGCGCGTGACCTCCGACACGTCGGTCACTTCGATCCCGGCGTCGCGCAACAGCTTGGCGGTGCCGCCGGTCGAGACGATCGTAACCCCGTAGCCGCGCAAGGCCCTGGCGAAATCGGCAACGACCGGACTTGTCGCTGACCGAGAGCAGCGCGCGCTTTATTGTTCGGGCCGTCATGGCTCCCGGTTCTAGCACACGGGGAAAGCTGTCATGGCCGGGCTTGTCCCGGCCATCCACGTCTTCTTTTCAGCGCGCCGATCATGGATGCCCGGCACGAGGCCGGGCATGACGACCTCAGGATGAGCCTAAGCTGCGGCAGGGGAGTCGTCGTTCGGGTCGACCAGCGGGCCGCCGCCATTCTCGGCGACTTTCTCGATGTTCCACACGATCCTGACCTCGTAGGCCTCGCCCATCATGCCGCTCAGCACGACTTGCGAGGAGCGCTGCGGCCCGCGCGCGTCGGCCAGGAAGAACGAGTCCTCGATGCCCGTCTCGGGCGCGTTCGAGCTGATGCGCCACGCTTCGCCATTCTTGAGCAGGAGATTGACGCCGCGCCCTTCCGGCGACAGCTGTGCGGTCACGCTTGGATGGAGGTGGAAGCGGATGGCATAGGCGCCGGCGATCAGCCCTTCGGGGCTCGACAGCCCTTTGGGCGAGGTGAGCTTGTCCTCGCTCGAGATCAGCTTGCCGGTTTGTGCGATCAGCAGCTGGCGCGAATGGCTGACGCCGTAGCGCGAAAGATAGCCGTCATGCGCGCCCTTGATGCGGAGGTTGTCGCCCTGGTCCGACAGCGAGGCTTGGGCGTTGGCCGGCCCGATCAGCGGCGAGCCGATCACTGACGGCTTGCCGTCGACGCCGGCGCTGAACTCGCCCGACGATGAATCCTCGAACACGAGCGTCGACTGCGCCGCGCTCGACCGCGCGAACGGCAGCCATTCGATATGATCGAGCGAGGGCACCCCGCAATTGACGATCATCGGCGCATCGCCGGAGGCCATCTCGAAGGAGAGGAAGCCAGCCTGCGCATTATAGCTGAGCGAGGCCGCCGGCGCCGGGCCCATGTCGCAGATGAGATGCATGGTGCCGCAGTCGAGCCGCACATAGCCTGAGTTCACCGCGCTCCTGACCGGCGAGCCCTCGACGTCGTCGTAAGCGAGCACGGTGGCGAGCGCGTCGGTCGCGGTCGGCCCGCAACCGTTGAACCGCGCGAGCGTGCCGTCGCCGATGCGGAAGAAGCGGAGCATCGGCATGATGCGGTCGATGGCGTCGGTCAGCTCCTTCGGCGGCACGCGGTCGCGCGCAACGAAGCATTGCCGAAGCGGCAGGAGGTCGAGCAGCAACTCGACGAGGTCTTCCGGGTTGCGCGAGATATGGCCGCCGTCTGGCAGGATCTGCCGGTCGAGCTCCTTGCAGAACGGGCGCGTATAGCGATCGACCACCGATTGCTGATCGGCGATGCACAGTCCGGCATAAATCAGCGCCATCAGGGTGACGAGGCGGGGCACGCCGTCCGGCGTGTCGCGATAGCTCGCCGACAGGTAGCGGAGCTGCGAGGTCAGCGCCCGCAGGAACGCCTCGTAAGCCTCGGGCTCGCCGCTATCGAGGATCAGCACGGAGTTCGATAGCCAGGAGATCACGCGGCGCCCGACGATTTCGGGCTGCCAGGCGAGACCTTTCATGGAGCGGCGGAGACGCACGAAGTCGTTGACCAGCGCCTTGGCCTGCTCGCGCGACAGCTCGCTGCCGGCAGCGCGGAGGTGCCGGAGCCAGGCGAAGCCGTAAAGCTCGCGCTCCCACCCGCCCGACGGCGGGACGATCTCGAACGGGGATTCGGCCGTCAGCTCGGCGAGGCGGCCGGCAAGGCCGAAATGCCCGTTGTAGATTTCGGTGGCAAAGCTCGGGTCGGCAGTCCTGAGCTCCTGGGGGGCAAGCAGCAGCTGTTCGGCCGCCGAGCCCGGATAGCTGATCGAGGCCATGCTCGCGAGCATGAAGCGGCGCAAGGGGCCGGGCCCGCTCGGGCGCGCTCCTTGAGCGCGTTGCGCGCGCTCGAAGGCCTGAGAATCAGCCGCCATGCCGAATTAACTCCACGCCCGCCGCCCTGCGCTCCGATTTTGGCGCACGGCTTTCCCCCGCATCCTGACGGGGCCATTGTCGGGCGGCAGAGCGTTTCGATCAAGCCCGTTGCGCGGCTAAGCATTAATCGGCGCGAATAAGCCGCGCGGCGAAAAAGCCGTCCATTCCGCTCCATTCGGGGCTCTCGAGCTTGAGATCGTAGGGGAACGTCCTGAGGCAGCCCGACGGCTCGATCCACTCGGCCTGCCCGGCAAGCTCTTCCTTGCGCGATTTCGGAGAGCCGCAGCGCATCGTTGCGCACGAGCAGCGCCGCGATCTGCGCCTCGCCTTCCTCGGGCTCGAGCGAGCAGGTCGAATAGACGAGGGTGCCGCCGGGCTTGAGCAGGGTGACGGCATTGTCGAGCAGGCGCGCTTGCAGCGCGGCGAGCGCAACGATGTCCTTGGCCGATTTGACGTAAGGGATGTCGGGGTGGCGGCGGATCGTGCCGGTCGATGAGCAGGGCGCATCGAGCAGCACCGCGTCGAATTTCTCCGCGGCGCTGAAGGACGCGGCATCGCCGATCACGAGCTCGGCCTCAAGACCGAGCCGGACCAGATTCTCCCGCACCATGCCGAGCCTGGTCTTGGAGCTGTCGATGGCCGTCACCTTGGCGCCGGCAAGCGCAAGCTGTGCCGTCTTGCCGCCAGGCGCCGCGCAGAGATCGGCGACGCGCTTGCCCGCGATGTCACCCATCAGGCGCGCAGGGAGAGCGGCGGCGACGTCCTGCACCCACCACGCGCCTTCGTCGAAACCGGGCAACGCGTCGATGCGTCCCTTGGGCAGCAGCCTGACGCTGCCCGTCGGCAGCACCCGGCCGGAGAGCCGCTCGGCCCACGGCTCAGGCTCGCTCTTGACGGTGAGGTCGAGCGGCGGCTCGACGAGATGCGCCGCGCCGATCGCATGCGCGCGCTCTTCGCCCCAATAGGTGACCCAGCGCGACCAGAGCCAGTCCGGCGTGTTCACGCGGGTAGCGTCGAGGCTTGCGGCGATCGCGTCGCCTTCGGCCGCAACGCGCCGGAGCACGGCGTTGGCGAGCTTGTCGTAGCGCTTGGCCCTCGGGTCGTACTGGGCGAGCGTCACGGCGAGGTCGATGGCGGCATGCGGCGGCGTCTTGAGGAAGATGAGCTGCGCGGCTGCCGACAGCAGGATCGGATAGAGCGTGCCCGATTTCTCCGGCATGCCGCGCTCGAGGAAGCTGTTGAGCACGTGGTCGATCTGCCCTTTGCGCCTGAGGCTCGCTCCGACGATGGCGCGCACCAGCGCGCGGTCGCGCGCCGGCAGGTCGAACATGATGCCCTTCTCCAGCGAGCGGCCGAGAATATCGTCGAGCGCCTGCTTCTTCTGCAGCACCGCGACCAGCAGCTCGACCGCGGCGCGCCGCGCCGGCAGCCCGACCTGGAGGTCGCGCATATGCGCCCTGTCGCGCGCCTCTTTGTCCTGGGCGATCATGTGAGCGGGGCTAGCCCCACGGCCCGCGCGCTGACGATTTCGCTTGCGGTGACCACGGTCCCGACTCACGCACGCTCGGCGGAACGGCGGCGCTGGGAGCGGGGGCCTCGCCCATCTCGCGCGCGATCGCATCCAGCCGCGCCACGCGGTTCTCGACGCTCGGGTGGGTCGAGAACAGATTGTCCATCCGCGCGCCCGACAGCGGGTTGACGATGAACAGATGCGCGGAAGCCGGGTTGCGCTCGGCGTCCATATTGGGGATCTGCTCGGCGCGGCCGGCGATCTTCTGCAAGGCCGAGGCGAGCGCCAGCGGCCGCTTGCTGATCTCGGCGCCCTCGCGGTCAGCCTCGTATTCGCGCGTCCGGCTGATCGCCATCTGCACGAGCCCGGCGGCGAGCGGCCCGAGAATGAGCAGAGCGAGCGAGCCGAGCATGCCGATATTGTTGTTGCTGTTGCTGCGGCCGCCGAAAAACATGCCGAAATTGGCGAGCATCGAGATCGCGCCGGCGATCGTCGCGGTGATGGTCATCAGCAGCGTGTCGTGATGCTTGATGTGGCCGAGCTCGTGCGCGAGCACGCCGGCAAGCTCCTCCTGGTTCACGGTGTTGAGCAGGCCGGTGGTGACGGCGACGGCGGCATTTTGCGGATTGCGCCCCGTGGCGAACGCGTTCGGCTGGGGGTTCTCCATGATGTAGACGCGCGGCATCGGCAGCCCGGCTGAGGCCGCCAGCCGGCGCACCAAAGCGTACAGCTCGGGCGCGCTCGCCTCGTCGACCGCCCGCGCGCCGTACATCGACAGCACCATCTTGTCGGAGTTCCAATAGGCGAACAGGTTCATCGCCGTGGCCACGACCAGCGCCACGACCATGCCGGTCTGGCCGGCGATCAGGAAGCCGATCCCCATGAACAGGGCGGTCATCGCCGCGAGCAGGATGGCGGTGCGTAAATAGCTCATTTTGAGCCTCCTCGAAGCCGCGATGCGGAGCCCAGGGGCTCTTCGGCTTCGCGCATTAATATGGCGGTGATGGCTCGCGCCACAAGGAGGCTTTGCAACACTCTCCTAACCACTGGCGGCTAGCCTTTCCGTTTGAGTGAGGGATTGCCGCAATGGGCAAATTGCCGGGATTGCTATTACTGGTCGCCGCCGGAGCGGCGCTGACTGCTTGTGACACCCCGCAAGCCAATGCGCCTGCCCGCTCGGTCGCCTATGAACGCCAAGCGCCGATCGACCGCACGCCACTCGCACCCCCGGTGGGCTACGATTCCGGTCCGGTCGCAAGCGGTGGGACCGGGGACCCGCCGCCGAATTCTGCGCCTGCGGCAGCGAACTCCGATCGCATGATGTGGAGGCCTTCGCCACGCTGGGCGGCAATCAACGGCCAAGACAAGATCGAGGGCGAGCAGGCCCGCTAACGGTCCAGACCAAGCCGGTCGAAATAGTTTCCGGGGCGCTTACCTTAACGGTTCGTCAATCGCTCCGCTGCATCCTTTCCCCAAATTGTCGCGGTGTTGGGGAGAAGCTTGCTCATGTCAGTCGCCCTCCATTTGTCGTCCTCAAGATCAACCACCCGCATGCAGCTGAAGCGGACGCCGACACCCGCCGAAGCCCCGCTCACCGACGAGCAAAAGCAGCTCATCCGCTCAAGTTTCGCCAAGATCGAGCCGGCCATCGAGCTGGTCGCCCAGGTGTTCTTCCGCAAGCTGTTCGCGCTCAATTCGAGCCTGCGCGCCAAATTTTCCGGGCCGATCGAGATCCAGGCGCGCAAATTCGCCGCCGCCATGAAGCTCACCATGATCACGCTCAGCCGCGACGAGGAGCTAACCCCGACGCTGAAGCTGCTCGGCGCGCGCCACCGCCAGCTCGGCATCAGGACGCGCCACTACCGGATGATGGCCAAGGCCCTGACCTGGACGCTCGAGCAGTCGCTGGCCAAGGACTACACGCGCGACACCAGGGCTGCGTGGACGGCGCTGCTCGACAAGATCACCCGTACGCTGACGGCCTAGAGCGAAATCCACTCCGATTGAATTCAAACGCTTATTGCGCGTCCGCCTCGGCGTGCACCACCTTGACCGAGACCTTGCCGGTCTCGTCCACCCAGATCTCGATGTTCTGGTCGGGCTCGAGCACCTGGGTCTTGCCGTCGATGGTGAGCTGATCGCCGGTCAGCGTGATCTCGTGGCCGTCGACCTTGATGCCCATGCCGTCGGCCATCAATTCCTGGGTGACGCTCTTATATTTGCCGCCGACGGTGACGGTGCGGTGGCCGACCGTCATCGCCATGGTCGTTGCGATGATCCGCTCGGCGTCCAATATCCCGCGAACAGGACCAGGCCGACCAACAGCGCCAGCACGATGCCCGCACCGATCAGAATGCGCTTCAGCCACATGGTTGCTATCTCCGGTTCTGGCGGTTCTCCACGAGGTCGTCCACGACGCCAGGATCGGCGAGCGTCGAGGTATCGCCGAGATTGGCGAAATCGTCCTCGGCGATCTTGCGCAGGATGCGGCGCATGATCTTGCCCGAGCGCGTCTTGGGCAGGCCGGGCGCGAACTGGATGATGTCGGGCGTGGCGATCGGGCCGATCTCCTTGCGGACCCAGTCGCGCAGCTCCTTCTTCAACTCGTCCGACTTGGCTCGCCGGCCATCAGCGTCACATAGCAGTAGATGCCCTGGCCCTTGATGTCGTGCGGATAGCCGACGACGGCGGCCTCGGCCACTTTCGGATGCGCGACCAGCGCGGATTCGACTTCCGCCGTGCCCATGCGGTGGCCGGAGACATTGAGCACGTCGTCGACGCGGCCGGTGATCCAGTAATAGCCGTCCTCGTCGCGCCGGCAGCCGTCGCCGGTGAAATACTTGCCCTGATAGGTGGTGAAATAGGTCTCGACGAAGCGCTCGTGATCGCCATAGACGGTGCGCATCGGCCGGGCCAGGAATCGAGGATGCACGAGATTGCCCGTCGCTGCGCCTTCGAGGATTTTGCCGTCGGCGTCGACGAGCGCCGGCTGGACGCCGAAGAACGGCAGCGTCGCCGAGCCCGGCTTCAGCGCGATCGCGCCGGGCAGCGGCGTGATCAGGATGCCGCCGGTCTCGGTCTGCCACCAGGTATCGACGATCGGGCAGCGCTCCTCGCCGACCACGCGGTAATACCACAGCCACGCTTCCGGGATTGATCGGCTCGCCGACGGTGCCGAGCAGCCGGACGCTTGCGGCTGCGTCTTCTTCACCGGGTCTTCGCCGTCGCCCATCAGCGCGCGGATCGCGGTCGGCGCGGTGTAGAAGATATTGACCTTGTGCTTGTCGATCACTTCCCAGAAGCGCGACACGCTCGGATAATTCGGCATGCCCTCGAACATCAAGGTCGTCGCGCCGTTGGCTAGCGGGCCATAGACGATATAGGTGTGGCCCGTTACCCAGCCGACATCGGCGGTGCACCAGAACACTTCACCCTCTTGGTAATCGAACACGTAATAATGCGTCATCGCCGCATAGACGAGATAGCCGCCGGACGTATGCAGCACGCCCTTGGCGTTCCGGTCGAGCCGGACGTGTAGAGAATGAACAGCGGGTCTTCCGCGCTCATCTCCTCAGGCGGGCACTCGTCGGATACGTCCTTGACGGCTTCCTCGTGAAGCACGTCGCGCCCCGAGCGCATCGGCACGTCCGCGCCGGTGCGCGTGATCATCACAATCGTATCGACGCCGCCCGCGGTCTCGACCGCGGCGTCGGTATTCGCCTTGAGCGGAATCTGGCTTGCCGCCGCGCAGGCCTTCATCCGAGGTGATGACGCAGGTTGAGCCGCAATCCTTGATGCGCCCGGCCAGGCTGTCAGGAGAGAAGCCGCCGAACACGACCGAGTGGATCGCGCCGATGCGCGCGCAGGCGAGCATGGCGTAGGCGGCCTCGGGGATCATCGGCAGATAGATCGTGACGCGATCGCCCTTCTTCACGCCGCGCGCCTTGAGCACATTGGCCATCCGGCACACTTCGCGCTTCAGTTCGCGTAGGTGATCGCTTTCGAATCGTTCGGGTCGTCGCCTTCCCACAAGATCGCGGTCTGGTTCGCGCGCTGGGGCAGGTGGCGGTCGATGCAATTGTAGGCGACGTTGAGCGTGCCGTCCCGAACCAGCTGATATGGAAGTCTTCCTTGTCGAAGGAGGCATCCTTCACATTCCTGTAGGGCTTGATCCAATCGATCCGCCGCCCATGCACGCCCCAGAACTTGTCTGGCTTCTCCACGCTCTTCTCGTAGA